>NZ_JBEZXF010000003.1:0-736932 GCF_040637855.1 Microbacterium sp. NPDC028030
GACTCGCGCACGACGACCACCTGGAAGAGCTTCTGGGAGAAGGGCGGCTTGTGGCGCGCACTCCTGCTCGCCGCGGTGCCCGGATGCACGACCCGGGCACGGGTGCACGGCAGAACCGAGCGAACACGCCATGCGGGCGTTCCAGGATCGTGCATCTGTGCCACGCCACTCCTCCTGCAGAACCACCGTTTCCGAGCGTTCGTCTCCCGGATGCTCGTCGCGCGGTCACGCATCGGTCGGGGCGACCACAATCGACTGATGCTGGATCCGACGACGACTCTGCACCGCATGGGTGGCCTTGCCCGGGGACGCGCCCTCGGCGCATTCGGCATCTCCCGGAAGGCGCTCTCGAGGGCCGTGGGTGCGGGCACGATCTTTCGAGTCCGGGCTGGGGTGTTCGCCCTCCCCCTGACCCCTCCGGCGGTGCTGAGTGCAGCCGCGCACGGCGGCGCGCTCACCTGCACCTCGGCCTTGCGCATCCACGGCGTCTGGGTGCTGTCGGAGGAGGATGCCGTGCACGTCTGGCTCGGACGCAACGGACGAGCTCATCCGCACGAGAACTGCCGCTGCGTCAGTCACCGCTTCGACGGCCCGACGCGCCTGGGCGTGGTCGACGTCGAAGCCGCGCTGCTGCATCTGTACCGGTGCGAGGGCGATGAGTCGTTCTTCGCGTCGTTCGAGTCCGCGTGGCGCCTCGGGCTCGTGAGCACGGCGTCTCGCGCCCGTATCCGGTCGGAGCTACCAGCCCGCGCCCGTTGGCTCGTGGACTTCGCCCGCGGGAACTCCGACAGCGGACTGGAGTCGCTGCTGCGACTCCGCCTGCACCTGGAGGGGATCGATCTCACCTCGCAGGTACCGATCCCCGGCGTCGGCAGGGTGGATTTCGTGGTCGACGGCCGCCTGATCATCGAAGTCGACGGACGGGAGAACCACGCCGCGTCCGAGAAGCGCCACCGTGATCTGGTGCGTGACGCCGTCGCGTCCGGACTCGGCTATGAGACGCTGCGGTTCGACTACGCGCAGGTGATCCACGATTGGCCCGCCGTGAGCGCGGCGATCAGGGGCGCCCTGCGCCGAGCGGGCGACCGCGCCTGACACCGTTCGTCGGCGTCAGGCCGGGCACCCGTGTCCCGGATGCGCGATCCGCGCACGTCTGCACGATGATTCTCGCGGCGCCGGTGGCGCATGCGTCCCCAAGTCGTGCATCCGTCCCCGGTCGCGTCCGGACGGGCCCGGCACAGGAAACAGCGGATGCCGCGAGGTCAGACCCCGGGACATCCGCTGCCATCCGTCGTCAGCTGAGCTCTCCACCCTCCAGGAGCTCGGTGACGAGGGCCGCGATCGCCGAACGCTCGGAGCGCATCAGGGTCACATGGCCGAACAGGTCGTGTCCCTTCAGCGTCTCGATCACGCTCGCGATGCCGTCGTGGCGTCCGACGCGGAGGTTGTCACGCTGCCCGACATCATGCGTGAGGATCACCCGCGAGTTCTGTCCCATACGGCTCAACACCGTGAGCAGCACGTTGCGCTCGAGCGACTGCGCCTCATCGACGATCACGAACGCGTCGTGCAGGGACCGCCCGCGGATGTGGGTGAGCGGAAGCACCTCGAGCAGTCCCCGCTCGATGACCTCTTCGATCACGTTGCCGGAGACGACCGATCCCAGGGTGTCGTAGACCGCCTGGCCCCACGGCCCCATCTTCTCGCCCTGATCACCGGGAAGATACCCGAGCTCCTGGCCTCCCACGGCGAACAGCGGGCGGAACACGATGATCTTCTTCTGCTGCTGACGCTCCAGCACCGCTTCGAGTCCCGCGCACAGGGCCAGCGCCGACTTGCCGGTCCCGGCGCGGCCTCCGAGGGAGACGATGCCGACCTCCTGGTCGAGCAGCAGGTCGATCGCGATGCGCTGCTCCGCGGAGCGCCCGTGCATCCCGAAGATGTCACGGTCACCGCGCACCAGCCGATACTCGCCGTCGCCGGTGACCCGGCCGAGTGCGGATCCGCGCTCGGAGTGAATGATCAGGCCCGTGTTCACCGGCAGGCCCCGCGCCTGCTCGCTGATCCCCACCTCGCTCTCATACAGGTCGCTGATGTCGTCGCCGGAGAGGTCGAGCGTGGAGATCCCGGTCCACCCGGAGTCCACGGCCTGCTCCGCGAGGTACTCCTCGGCGCGAAGACCGAGAGATGCGGCCTTGACGCGCATCGGAAGGTCCTTCGACACGATCGTGACATCCTGGCCGTCCTGCGCGAGGTGCATGGCGACCGAGAGGATACGCGTGTCGTTGTCGCTGAGCCGGATGCCGGCGGGGAGGACCGAGGAGTCGGTGTTCGCGAGCTCGACACGGAGGGTGCCGCCCTCGCCCACCTCGACGGGGAAGTCCAGCCGCCCGTGTTCGATGCGCAGGTCGTCGAGGTGGCGGAGAGCCTGCCGCGCGAAGTAGCCGATCTCCGGATCGTGGCGTTTGCCCTCGAGCTCCGTGATCACGACGACGGGGATGACCACCGAATGCTCGGCGAACCGGAAGAACGCCTGCGGATCGCTCAGCAGCACCGACGTGTCGAGGACATACGTGCGCAGATCCTGATCCGGATCGGCGGACGATGCTCGCCTCGACGTCTTACGGGTGGACTGCTGCGCGGTGCTGGCGGCCTGCTGCGCTGTACGTGTGGTCACGACCCACTCCCGACCCGGGGGAATCCCGGCTATTCGAACGAGTCGACCAGGGGGTCACGAGTCGGAGGCCTCAAGGTCGACTCGGTCGGGCGCCTTGCCCGATGCCTAGAACGTACGACCGCCCGGGGACTTAACCCGATCAAGACACGCCAGCGATTCGTTACGCGCTGATGAACGTCTCGTTGCCGAACGCCTGCAGGGCGTCGTCCAGAAGCTGCAGGGTCTCGGCGTCCGTCCCGGCGTGCGGAGAGATGCGCACAGACGCACCGCGCGCCGTCACCACCAGCCCCGCGTTGGCGAGCGCTGCGGCAAGGCGCGCTGGCTCCTCCGGGGCGAGCGCGACGATCCCGGCTCGTTGCGAGCGCTCGCGCGGCGAACGGACGGCGATGCCGTGACGGTCGGCGATCTCGATCACGGCGTCGACGTTGTCGGCGAGGCGCTCCTCGATCGCGGCGATGCCCGCATCGCGTACGTCGCGCGCCCCGATCGCGAGGCGTCCTGCGGCGAGGGTGTCCGGCTGGCTGACCGTATACGCGCGGGCGCCCGCCGCGGGTGCCGGCAGCTCGTCGACGAAGAGGCCGGAGGCGGTCGTCCCCGTGATCCCCGAGAGCAGAGGGCTGATCCGCTCTCTGGCGCGTGGCGCGAACCAGGCGAAGGCGCTCCCCCGTCCTGCACGCAGCCACTTGTATCCGTGCCCGACCACCACGTCCGCCGGCGTGTAGTCGACGTCGACCACACCGAAAGACTGCACGGCGTCGACGATCAGCAGTCGGTCCGGGCCGATGGCGTCGCGCAGTGCGGCGAGATCGGCACGGTACCCGGTGCGGAAGTCGACATGGCTCACGGCGAGCGCGACCACCTCATCGTCGAGCGCATCGACGACGGCTCCGGCGGTCACGCGCCCGTCGTCCGGCGTGATCCAGCGGGGTCTCACCGCGTGGTCCGTCGCCGTCGCGGCCCGCTCGACGGTCAGACTCACGCTGGGGAACTCCGCCGTGCTGGCGATGACCGCCCCGGTGAGACCGTACAACGCATGCATGAGGCCCTGCGTGGAAGACGGCTGCACGGTGACGTCGTCTGCATCCCCGCCGAGCATCCCGGCGATGATCTGCTGTGCTTGCCCGACCCGCTCCGCGACCAGGGACAGCGACGAGGGTCGCCCGCTTCCGAGCAGGTCGGCGTCGGCGAACACCTCCGCGCGTACGGAGGGCGACAACGGACCGAAGGCCGCCCAGTTCAGGTAGCCGGGCTCGTTGTCGAAGGTGGCGACATAGCCCTCGAAGGTGCTCACTTCGTCATTGTGGCACGGTGACGTAGACCTCGCGCGCTGCTCAACGTCCGAAGCGACGGTCGCGATCCGTGTAGTCGCGGATCGCGCGGAGGAAGTCGACCTGCCGCAGGTCGGGCCCCAGAGCCTCGACGAAGTAGAACTCGCTGTGTGCGCTCTGCCACAGCAGGAAGTCGCTGAGGCGCTGCTCTCCGCTCGTCCGGATCACGAGATCGGGATCCGGCTGCCCTCCCGTGTACAGGTGCTCGCCGATCATCTCGGGCGTGAGGTGGGCGGCGAGATCCTCCATCGTGCCGCCGGACGCTTCGTGCTTGGTGATGATGCTCCGCACGGCGTCGACGATCTCGTTGCGTCCGCCGTAGCCGACCGCGAGGTTGACGTGCAGCCCGCTGTGGTCCTTCGTGCGTTCTTCGGCGTCTGCGAGGACCCGTGCGAGTTCGGGCGGCAGGATGTCGGAGCGCCCCACATGCTTCACGCGCCAGTTCCCCTCCTGCGACAGCGCCTCCGCGAGTTCCGCGATGATCTCGATCAGATCGGCGAGTTCCGCCGAGTCGCGCTTTCGCAGGTTGTCGCTGGACAGCAGGTACAGCGAGACGACACGCACGCCCAACTCGTCGCACCATCCGAGGAATTCGCGCATCTTCGCCGCGCCGGCGCGATGCCCGTCTGCCGGGGTGGCGAACCCGAGCTGACGAGCCCATCGTCGGTTTCCGTCGATCATCATCGCGACGTGGTGCGGCACCGAGGCCGGATCGAGGTGGCGACGCAGGCGACTGGTGTAGAGCCGATACAGCGGCCCTCGCACCGGGTTCTCGCGTGATATCACCTCCCTACGCTACCGTGCCGAGACTTTCGTCACGGTGTGCGGATGCTGGGTATATGTGCTCGGGGCGGAATGCGCGTCCGCTTAGAGTGAGCACGTGAGCACACCCGAGTCCCCCGGTCCCGAAGTCCCCGAGCTGCCGCTGCTCGACGCCGCGGCCGTGGACGCGGCCGTCGAGATCAAACCCACCTGGCGCGGCTGGATCCACGCCGCCACCTTCCCCGTCGCCGTCGTCGCGGGCATCGTCCTGATCGTCGTCGCCGAGGGGGCGGCGGCGAAGTGGGCCGCGGCGGTGTTCATGCTCACCTCGATGCTGCTGTTCGGCAACTCGGCGCTCTACCACCGCATCGACTGGTCACCCACGATGAAGGTGCTGCTGAAGCGGATCGATCACGCCAACATCCTGCTGCTGATCGCCGGCACGTACACGCCCCTGGCGGTCCTGGCACTGCCGCCGGCGAAGGGTGTCCTGCTGCTGAGCCTGGTGTGGGGCGGCACGCTGGTCGGAATCCTGTTCCGCGTGTTCTGGATCAACGCGCCGCGCTGGCTCTATGTCGCGCTGTATCTGCTGCTCGGCTGGGCTGCGGTGATGTACATCGTGGATCTGCTCGACGCCAATGTCGCGATGATGGTGCTGGTGATCGTCGGCGGACTCCTCTACACCGGTGGCGCGATCGTCTACGCGCTCAAGAAACCGAATCCCTGGCCGGGGCATTTCGGCTTCCACGAGATCTTCCATGTGTGCACGGTTCTCGCCTTCCTGTGCCACTGGACGGCGTGCCTGCTGATCGCGCTTGCTCCGCTCTCACCATCGCTCGGCGCCCCGTAGAGGGCGCTCCTCGACCGGCGACGTACCCTGCGCGATGAACTCAGCGAGCGGGCGGTTCTTCGTCCCCGTCGCCCGGCGTCGCACCCCGAGGATCGTCCGCCGCGCCTGTCCCGGCCGCCGACTCCTCCGCGGCGCGGGCCGCTTCTTCCGCGTCGAGCTCCTCGCGGACCTCGTCGCGATAGCGGACCCGGCGGATGCGTCGGTTCATGTCCCAGATCAGCAGGATCACTGCGATCACGACCACGACGATCGCGGCGAAGCCGATGAACCCCGGAGTGACGGACACCGGATCCACCGTCATGCTGGGCGTCGGCATCGGAGTCTCGGTCAGAGAGAGCATGAATCGGCCTTTCGTACTCAGGTCGCATAACCTGGTAACCACCAGCCTAACGACCGGAAGACCCCCCTGTGACGACCGCGCAAGAGCTCGATGAACGCTATGGCCGAACCCGACGGCGGCGGACGCCATGGATCATCGGCGGCGCCGTGGCCCTGCTCCTGGTCGGCGCGTTCGGCTGGATGACCGTCGCCCAGTCGATGAGCTCCGTCGATGCCGACGATCTGGGCTTCACGCTCGTCGATGAGCACTCCGTCGATGTGAGCTTCCAGGTGACCGGGGTGCAGGGCAAGGCTGTCGTCTGCGCCCTCGAGGCGCTCGACGAGGAGTTCGGCGTCGTCGGCTGGAAGATCGTCGAGATCGAGGCCGGCGACAGCCACTCGCAGGCACGTTCCGTGACCATCCCGACCGTGGCGGAGGCGACGACAGGTTTGGTGAACGCCTGCTGGGTCGCCTAGACTCGTGCCAGACAGACGACGCCCCGGCACCGTGCCGGGGCGTCTTGGCATATCCCCCGCAGCACGTCGGAGGGATCCGGAAAGAAGGAGCTTCGTCATGTCCACCGATGCTCAGGTTCCCTTCCTCACGCAGGAAGCGTATGACCGGCTCGTCGCCGAGCTGGAGCACCTGTCGACCGTCGGCCGCGACGAGATCGCCAAGCGCATCGAGGCGGCCCGTGAAGAAGGCGACCTCAAGGAGAACGGCGGCTACCACGCCGCGAAGGATGAGCAGGGCAAGCAGGAAGCCCGCATCCGCACGCTCGAGGGTCTGCTCAAGACCGCCAAGGTCGGGGAAGCTCCCGCGAGCCGTGGGATCGTCGAGCCCGGTACCGTCGTCACCGCGGTCGTCGCAGGAGGAGAAGAGGTCTTCCTCCTCGGCAGCCGTGAGATCGCCGTCGGCAGCGACCTGGACGTCTACAGCGAGGCCAGCCCGCTCGGCCAGGCGATCCTCGGCCTGAAGGTCGGCGAGAAGTCGTCGTACGAGGCGCCGAACGGACGCGACATCAGCGTCGAGATCGTGAAGGTCGAGACCTACACGGGCTGAGACGCCACGCTGAAGCGCCCCCTCATCCGCGCGGACGAGGGGGCGCTTTCGCGTGCGGCGCTGAGATTCAGTCCGGGACGAGGATGGGCTCGAAACCGGCCAGACGCAGCGTGTCGAGCGTGTGCTCGGAGTGCTCAGGACCACGTGTCTCGACACTGAGTTCGAGGATGACGTCACTGATCTGGAGCCCGTGGCCGTGCCGCGTGTGCATGGCCTCGATCACGTTCGCGCCGGCCTCGGCGATGAGCTCGGAGACACGGGCGAGCTGCCCTGGGCGGTCGGGCAGCGGGATCCGGATGGTGAGATACCTGCCCGAGGCCGCGAGGCCGTGCGAGACCACGCGCTGCAGCAGCAGCGGATCGATGTTCCCGCCCGACAGGACGGCCATCGTGGTGCCCGGCCCTGACACCTTGCCGGCGAGGATCGCCGCGACGCCTGCCGCGCCCGCCGGCTCCACCACGACCTTCGCCTGCTCCAGCAGGATGAGGATCGCGCGCGCCAGGTCGTCGTCGGAGACCGTGACGACCTCGTCGACGAGATCCTTGATGATGTCGAAAGGGATGTCGCCGGGGCGCGCGACGAGGATGCCGTCGGCGATCGTCGGACGCGTGACGATGTCGACAGGCTCACCGGCGGCGAGCGACGGAGGCACCGCCGCGGCGTTCTCGGCCTGGACTCCGACGATGCGGACCGTGCGCCCGAGTTCGGCGGCTCGCGCCTTGACCGCTGCGGCGACCCCGGCGATGAGTCCGCCACCGCCGATACCCAGCACCACGGTATCGACGTCGGGGGCGTCCTCCAGCAGTTCGAGTCCGAGGGTTCCCTGACCGATCACGACATCGCGGTGGTCGAACGGGTGGATCAGGACCGCGCCCGTGCGATCGGCGAACTCCGCGGCGAGACGGAGCGAGGTCGCGACCGTCTCCCCCTCCAGCACCACCTCGGCCCCGTACCCGCGGGTGGCGAGGAGCTTGGGAACAGGGACGCCGAGCGGCATGAAGATCGTGGCGGGGATGCCGAGCGCCTGTGCCGCGAGGGCGACCCCCTGAGCGTGGTTTCCTGCCGACGCCGCGACCACTCCCCGCGAGCGCTCCTCGGCGCTCAGGCGCGAGAGCCGGTAGGCCGCGCCGCGGATCTTGAAGGAGCCGGTGCGCTGAAGGTTCTCCATCTTCAGCACGACGGGTCCGCCGTGGATGTCGGAGAGGGCTCGCGATGGCAGCGTCGGCGTGTGCGAGATCACCTCAGCCAGACTCTGAGCTGCGTGCTCGAACTCGGTCAGGCTGGGGACTGCGCTCATCGATTCCTCCGTCTCCGCTCGCGCGGAACTGTGCTCCAGATAAGGTCTCCGCTCGGCCCGACGCCGGTGCGCCAGGAGCCGGAGCTGATGGTCACGGCCGCGACGTTGACGAAGGCCGCCAACGGAACGGCGAAGAGGGCGCCGGGGATGCCGGCGATCATCGCACCGCCCGCGACCACGAGGACCACGGCGAGGGGGTGGACCTTGACCGCGGAGCCCATCATGATCGGCTGCAGGATGTGGCCCTCGATCTGCTGGACGGCCAGCACGACCACGAGCATCCATAGGGCGATCCACGGACCGTTGTAGACGAGGGCGAGGAACACGGCGACGGCGCCCGTGACCACGGCACCGACGATCGGGATGAACGAGCCGAGGAAGACCAGCACGGCGACGGGGAGCGCGAGGGGCACCTGCAGGAGGAAGGCGCCGAGCCCGATGCCGATCGCGTCGATGGTCGCGACGAACAGCTGCGTCCGCGCGTAGTTCACGATGGTGGTCCAGCCGTTGCGGGCAGCGCCGTCGACAGCGGGCCGCGCGTTGCGCGGGAAGATCTTGACGGTCCAACGCCAGATGCCGGCGCTGTCAGCCAGGAGGCAGATGAGGATGAACAGCGACAGCAACGCGCCGGTCGCGACGTGGCCGACGGTCGTCCCGATGGCCAGAGCGCCGGTCCAGAGCGCCTGCGTCTGCTCGGTGAGGAAGTCGAGCCCCTGCTGCACGTAGTCGGCGATCTGCGTGTCGGAGAGGCTCAGCGGCCCCTCGTGCAGCCACACCTGGAACTGGTCGAAGGCCTCGGTCGAGCGCGCCTGGACATCGGGCAGCTGTGCGCGCACCTGCCAGACCACGAGCCACATGAGCCCGGTGACGATCGCAGCCGTCCCGATCAGCGCGATCGCGATCGCCAGCCACCGCGGGAACCCGCGCCGCAGCATCCAGGAGAACGCCGGCCACAGGAGGGCGGTGATCAGGATGCCGACCATCAGGGGGATGACCAGGAGCTTCAGCAGCATGACCAGCCAGATGAAGACGCCGATCGCCGCCGCTATCAGGAGCAGGCGCCAGGCATAGCCCGCCGTTATCCGCAACGGCAGAGGCACTGCCTCGTCGGCTTCGGTCGTCACGGTGCGGTCGGTGGAGACCGGGCGCGGACGGAAGAGATCTCGCAGCCGGGGTCGCTGGTCCTCGCTCATCGCCCAAGTCTACGGTCAAGCCGTATGCCGTTCGACGCATCCTTCATCGAACATGACGATGTCGGCGGCCGGAGATACCCTGGCGACGTGACCGACACCCTCAGCTCGACTCAGGCGCGCCGTATCGCGCTGGCCGCTCAGGGCTTCACGCGCGCCCGCCCGTCGGCCGTCACCGCGCGGCACGTGCACCGGGTGATGGACCGCCTCGGGGTGCTCCAGATCGATTCCGTCAACGTGTTCGCCCGTTCGCACTACCTGCCTCTCTTCTCGCGGTTGGGCGCGTACGAGCCGGCCCTCCTCGACCGGGTCTTCCTGTCCCGCACCACGCACTACGTCGAGTACCTCGCGCACGAGGCGACGTTCATCCCGGTCGCCGACTGGCCGCTGTGGCGGTTCCGCATGGACGACTTCCGGCGGAAGTGGTCCGATGCCGACTCGTGGATGAGCACCAACGCGCGGACGGTGCAGTGGGTGCAGGACGAGCTGCGCGCCCGGGGTCCGCTGCGACCGGCAGACCTCCGCGCCGATGTCCCCCGGGAACGCGGAACCTGGTGGGACTGGGACGAGGTCAAGCTCGCGCTCGAGCACCTCTGGCGGACCGGTGATGTCGCCGTCAGCGGACGCAAGGGTTTCGAACGGACGTATGCGCTCGCCGAACAGGTCATCCCCGAGGGCATCCGCTCGAGGGACATACCCCGCGCAGACGCCATCCGGGAGTTGACCCGTCGCGCGGCCCGCTCGAGCGGCGTCGCGACGCAACCCGACCTCGCCGATTACTACCGGATCCGGGACAGAGCGGCGGTCGCCCGGTCGATCGCCGATCTCGTCGATGCGGGCGAACTCCACCCCGTGCAGGTGCGTGGCTGGGAGCGTGGTGGCCGTCCGCTCAGTGCCTGGCGGCACCACGAAGCCGTCCTTCCCCGGAGAGTCGGGGCGGCTGCGGTCCTGACCCCGTTCGATCCGGTGGTCTGGTTCCGGGAGCGCGCACTCCGGGTGTTCGACCTCGACTACCGGATCGAGATCTACGTGCCCGCCGAGAAGCGGAAGTACGGCTACTACTCCCTCCCGGTGCTGGTGGGAGACAGGATCGCGGCGCGCGTCGACCTCAAGGCCGACCGCGCGACCTCCACGTTGCAGGTGCAGTCCGCGTGGTGGGAGCCGCAGGCGCGTCCCGGCGACGCCGACGCCATCGCGAGCGAACTCGCCCTCGCTGCCGCATGGCAGGGCCTCGAACACGTGTCGGTCTCCGGCTGGGGCGATGCGACGACGGCACTGCATGCGGCGCTGACCGCACACGCCACCACGTCCGTGCAACGACACCTGCACGCGCGGGAGACCGCCCCATGAGTCGACGTCGGTGGGTGTTGATCGGGGCGGCGGCAGGCGTCGTGGTGATCGCGGCCGGTGCGGGGATCTGGTTCGCGGCCACCCGCTCGCCGACGCCGCAGGAGGCCGCGCTGGGCTATCTGCGCGCTCTCGAATCAGGGGACCCATCCGCTGTGGAGGACACGGGCGTCGACGCATCCCCGACTGCGCTCAGTGCGTTCGCCCACGCGAGCGCTCACATCGAGGATGCCGAGGTGACGTCGGTCAGCGAGGCCGACGGCGGGCCCGGACAGCGCATGACCGCCGAGATCTCGTTCCGACTGGGCGGAGACGAGCACGCCGCCGCACTGACCCTCGTGCCCGCGAGCGGACGTTGGACTGTGGATGCCTCCGGAATGGGCGCCGTGACGGCCACGGCGACGATCGGCTCATTCGTGACCATCGGCGACCAGACCGTGCCGGTCGGCGAGGAGACCCTCCTGCTTCCCGCGGCCTACGGAGTCACGGCCGCACCGTCACGGCTGCTCGACGGGCAGGGGACGGTGGTCGCGCTGCCCGGCGGATCCGCCGAGGTCGACGTCGAGAGCGCGCTACGTCCCGAGGCCACGGCGGCGGCGCAGACGACGCTCGACGCCCAGCTCGCGGCCTGCACGGAGCCGGCCGAGGCGATGCCGGAGGGCTGCGGCATACGGATCCCCTGGGGCACCGAGTTCCGGTCGGTCTCCGAGATCCGTTACCGCGTGGAGCAGCTGCCCGTGCTCACTCTGTCAGTCGACGGGTTCGATGCGGTCGGGGGTGTGCTGGTCGCCACGGTGAGCGGGACCGGCCGGGACGGTGCGGAACGCCGCACCACGTACCGGACGACGTCGTGGAGCGTGCGCGGAGACGTGTCGTTCACGGATGACGACCTGGTCCTCACCGCGTGGTGAGAGCGAGTCGCGTCAGAACTGCACGCGCGGAGGCTCGGAGATCGCGCTGCTGTCGGCGACCTCGAAGAACTCGCGCTCGGTGAAGCCGAGCCCCTTGGCGAAGAGGTTGTTCGGGAAGACCTTGATCTTGGTGTTGAGCTCGCGCACACCGCCGTTGTAGAACCGGCGCGCGGCCTGGATCTTGTCTTCCGTGTCGACCAGAGCCTGCTGCACCTGGAGGAAGTTCGTGCTCGCCTGAAGCTGCGGGTACGCCTCGGCGACCGCGAAAAGGCTGCGCAGCGCCTGCTGGAGGTGTCCTTCCGCGATGCCTGCCTCGCCCGGTCCGCCTGCCGACAGCGTCTCGGCGCGCGCACGGGTCACGTTCTCGAACACGGCCTTCTCGTGGGAGGCGTAGCCCTTGACCGTCTCGATGAGGTTCGGGATGAGGTCGGCTCGTCGCTTGAGCTGCACGGTGATGCCGCTCCACGCCTCGTCGACGCGCACCTTCAGCTGCACCAGCGAGTTGTACGTGGCCCACAGATAGATGCCGGCGAGCAGGATCACTCCGACGACGATCAGTACCGGCACGAGCCATTCCATCAGAGGCCCACCCTTCCTCGTGTTTCTCTCATCCTAGACGCGCACCCTGCACGTGGACTGGGCGCGCGCGACGGGTGACGTGCCCACTCCGGTCACGAGCCGAGGACCCTCTCGAGGTAGCGGTTCGCGAACCGCCGCTCGGGATCGAGGCGGTCGCGCAACGAGACGAAGTCGTCGAACCGCGGATATCGATCGCGCAGCGTCTCCTCCGTGAGCGTGTGGAGCTTGCCCCAGTGCGGGCGTCCGCCGAACTCGAGCATGATCTCCTCCACAGCGCCGAAGTACTCGGTCGGGTCGGCGCGCCAATACCGGTGCACGGCGATGTACGCGCTCGGACGCCCATAGGCGGTCGACAGCCAACGGTCGTCCTCCGCCGCGAAACGGACCTCGATCGGGAACTCGATCCGCCATCCGCGTCGGGCGATGAGGGCGCGGACCGCCTGGAAAGCGGGCACCACGTTCTCGACCGGAAGCGCATACTCCATCTCGCGGAAGCGCACCGTCCTGCTCTGGATGAGCACGCGGTGCGAGCGCTCGGTGTACTCGCGATCCCCGGTGAGCTTCACCGCGAGACGGCTGAAGGGCGGTGTGATCGCCGGAGCGACCTGCCCGGCGGCGCACACCACGCGGTACACGCCGTTCGACAGCAGCGTCTCATCGATCCAGCGCCCGACGACCGGAAGCGGCCGACGCACGGTCGACTCGGGCAGGCGCGTCTGACGCTTCGTCAGAGCGACGTCGGTGTGCGGGAACCAGTAGAACTCGAAGTGGTCGGCCCCGGCGACGCGCTCGTCGAGAGTCTCGAGCACCTCGTCCAGCGGCGCCGGCTCGTCGAGCGCGTGCATCACGAAGGCGGGGACGCACTGCAGAGTCACCTCGACGATGATGCCGAGAGCGCCGAGCCCCAGAGACACCGCCGGGAGCAGCCCGCTCTCGTGTTCGTCGTCGATGCGGAGGAACTCCCCAGCCGCTGTGACCATCGTCACCCCGACCACCTGGGTCGCCAGGCCGCCGAAAGCCGCTCCGGTGCCGTGGGTGCCGGTGGAGATCGCGCCGGAGATGGACTGCCGGTCGATGTCGCCGAGGTTCTCCATCGCGAGTCCGTAGGGCGCCAGCAGCCCGGGGATGCGATGCAGCCGCGTCCCTGCGAGCAGCGTCACACGCCCGGTGGCGGCGTCCGCCGACACGAGTCCCCGCAGGTCATCGAGCTCGAGAAGCACGCCGGGCGCGACCGCGATTCCCGTGAAGCTGTGCCCCGCACCGACGGCCTTCACCGTGAGGCCGTGCTTGACCGCCGCGATCACGGCCCGTTGCACCCCTTCGGGACTCCGCGGGCGCTCGACACGCACGGGACGCACCGAGGCGGATCGGCCCCAGTTCTGCCAGGAGCCGCCGATTCTCGTCACAGGAAAGCCTTTCCCTCGCCCCGATACGTCGGGAGCTCGTCGACGACCTGCTCCCCCGATACCAGCTGATAGTGGTCGATCCGCTCCGCGGGCTCGCCGCTCTTGGCGTGTCGGAACCAGACGCGGTCCCCCACGCCGAGCGCTGCGGCGGCGGGACCCTGCAGCGGGGTCTGCACCTCGCCCGCCGCTTCGCGCGAGAGCGTCCGCAGCCCCGCAGGCCAGACCGGCAGTGGCTGCCGGGACGCGACCGGGGGCCCCGAGGCGATCCACCCTCCGCCGAGCACCGTGGCGATGTCGACCGCAGGGCGTCGTACGACGTCGAAGGCGAAGGCGGAGGCCGGGGCCGGGCGGAACGAACGGTAGCCGTCGAAGAGGTGCCCGCCCAGGAGACCGCTGCCGGCACTCGCCTCGGTGAGCGACTCGTCGCTGCCGGTGAACTCGAGCGAGCCGGTGCCGCCGCCGTTGAGGAACTCCATCGGCGCGATCGCCGTGACCGCAGCGACGATGTGTGCCCGCCGATCGCGCAACTCGTTCCGCGATCGCGCCTGCACCATGCGGATCAGCGGGGCGTCGGCGCCGGCATCGTCGCCCTGCCCCGCGATCTGCGCGTCGTACATCTGCAGACCGACGAGGCGGAATCCCGGACGCGCGACGACCTTCCTGGCGAGGGCGGCGACCTCCCCCGGGCTGAAGAGCGCTGATCGACGCACGCCGATGTGGCCGAGGAGGGACGAGCGCCACGAGGCATCCACGTCGATCGCGACGCGGATCTCGGGGCGTGCCGACGGACCGGCGACGCTGTCGATCAGGTCGAGGTGCACGAGGTCGTCGACCATCAGGGTGATGCGCCGCGCCGCCTGCTCGTCGGCGAACAGTCGCTCGAGGCTCGCACGGTCCACGGTCGGGTATCCGAGCACGATGTCGTCGTGCGTCTCGGCGAGCCAGAGCGCCTCTTCGAGAGTGAACGCGAGGATCCCGCGGAATCCCGGGAGCTTCAGAACCGCGTCGAGCACGGCACGGACCCGCACCGATTTCGATGCCACGCGGATGGGGAGACCGCCGGCACGGACCAGGAGGTCCATGGCGTTGTAGCGGAGGGCTTCTCGGTCGATCACCGCGACGGGAGCGGGCAGGTGCCCGGTGGCGGCCGAGAGGCGCGGCCAGTAGCGAGCCGGGTCCTCCCACTCGGGAGCGACCGGGGACGCACCGTGGACGGGGCTCAGTTCATCGATGAGGTCGAGCACTCCCCCACCCTAAGGCCTCCTCGTATTCCGGATCACGTCCCGCGGCACCGGGTCGCACCTGCGGCCCGGCGATAGGCTGGCGGCGCGGCCCCCGTAGCCCAATGGCAGAGGCAGGCGACTTAAAATCGCTTCAGTCTGGGTTCGAGTCCCAGCGGGGGCACCCGATGGAGGCGGCACGACACCGCCGAGTCGCGCCGGTGTCTCACTCCTCCGCCTCGGCGAGAGCCTTCTTCGCGCCCGCTGCCTCCCGCACGCGTCGCACGACAAGCACCACGAGCGCGACGGCGATCGCCGTGTACACGACGTAGTCGAGATAGCCGAGGTAGTGCTCCAGCTGTTCGTGTTGTGTGCCCAAAGCCGCCCCGACACCGATGAGCAGCGTGTTCCACGCGCCGCTGCCGATGATCGTGTAGACGCTGAAGGTGATCAGGTTCATGCGGGCGGCGCCGGCCGGGATCGAGATGAGGCTGCGCACGCCGGGCACCATGCGTCCGACCAGCACCGTCCAGCCGCCGCTGCGGACGAACCAGTCGGAACCCCGCTCCAGGTCGGACCGGCTCACCAGTCGCGTCGCTGCCAGCAGCCGCACCGCCCTCTTCATGCCGGTCGCCGCACCCAGCCCGTAGAGCAGCAGTGCCCCGAGCCAGGACGCAAGGGTGCTCCAGAAGATCAGCCAGCCGAGGTGCAGATCTCCGCTCTGGCTCAGGTAACCGGCGAACGGCAGGACGACCTCGCTCGGGATGGGTGGGATCAGGACCTCAAGGAACACGAGGACGCCGACTCCGACGTCACCGAGGGCGGTCAGGACGTCGGCGGCGAACCCGGTGAGCCCGGTGAACCCGTGGTCGGCGGCGCTGGCGAGACTCATCGATCAGCGTCCGAAGATGTCGCCGAGCCCGGGTATCCCGAGGTCGCCGAGCCGCTCACCCCACCCGCTCGCCGCGTCGCCGATCCCCGGCGCCGCCTCGCCGGCTGATCCCATCAGGTCGCCGGCCCCGCCAGCCAGCGACTCGACGTCGATGTTCGCCGCCTGCTCCAGCAGAGGTCCGGCGACGCTGCTGAGGACCGCTCCCCCGGCCACCGCTCCGAGCACTCCCACGGCCGCGCCACCGGCGGCCACCGCGGCACCACCGGCACCTGCGCCCCGTACCCGCGACAGCAGACCGCGCATCCGGCCTGGCTTCATGGCCTCGGCACGCCCGGCGGCACGGGCGAGGTCATCCGGCGACGACGACCGCGGACGCTCGCCCGGCTCGAACTCCTGCCGCATGCGGGCTTCGACGAGGGCACGCTGCTCGGGGGTCAGGCGCGCGAATGCCTCGCGGTGGATCTGCTCGACGCGCTGGGGATCGGCGGTGCGGAGCAGGTAGTCATAACGGGCGATCGCCGCCCGGTCGGCGTCGGTCGCGGTCTGCGCGTTCCCTGAGGTGCCGGGTGCCGGAGGCGCATACCCGTCGGCGCCAGGCGATGCCGTGGACGTGGCGCGCAGCCGCTGCCCCGGCGCTGCAGGCGGCACATACGGGTCGGTCGACGCCGGAGGTCGCTGGTCGGACGGCGCACCCTGCCCCCGGACGGCATCGACGGCACCGCGAAGCATCCCGCTCCAATCCGCCGAGCGGGCTCCGTCGGACGAATGCGAGCCGCGGCCGGAGCTCTTCTCGAGTGCGTCGGAGGCGATGCCCATCAGGCGGGAGAGCTTTCCCATGGTGTCCCTTTCGTGGGGCGAGCCACCGGGATCCATAGCGCCAGGACGACGGCAGGGGTTTCTCGGCGACCCGCGGTGCGGGTGCCAAGGTCTCTTCCACCCTCGCGGGCCAGCGGGCCGGAGCACGTTCTCGTGCTCGTAATGACGACGACGCTGCAGACGGGAGTACTCCCCTTGCACGAGCGACGTTACCGATCCCACCTGTGCGTGGCCTCGGAGACGCGCCGCCGGAACGACGATCGGCCCCGGGCGCAGTGCGCTCCGGGGCCGATCACGAGGTGCGTCGTCGACGGCTACTTGGCAGCAGCCTCCGCCGGCTCCGCGGCCTTCGAGGCGGAAGCCTTCTTGGCCGCAGGCTTCTTCGCGACGGGCTTCTTCGCGACGTCCTCGGCCGGAGCCGCAGGCGCAGCCTTGGCCGCAGGCTTCTTCGCGACGGGCTCCGCCTTGGCGGCCGGAGCGGCATCCGCAGCGGGCGTCGCCGGCGCGGCCGGACGCGGACGAGCGGCGAACTCCTCGAAGACGTAGCGCGGGTTCTGCACCGTCTCGAGGTTCACCAGGTCGCGACCGAGCCACAGGTTGTTCCACCAGCCCCAGATGACGCGGAACTTGCGCTCCCACGTCGGCATCGCGAGGCCGTGGTAGCCACGGTGCGCGACCCAGGCGACGAAGCCCTTGAGGGCGATCTTGCCGGACTGGAAGACACCGTTGTACAGGCCGAGACCCGCGACGGCGCCGAGGTTCTTGTGGAAGTACTCCTTGGGGCTCTCGCCGCGGAGCACGGCCACGAGGTTCTTCGCGAGGAGCTTCGCCTGACGAACGGCGTGCTGGGCGTTCGGCACGCAGAAGCCGCCGACGCCACCACCCGAGAGGTCGGGGACGGCCGAGACGTCACCGGCTGCCCAGGCACCCTCGACGAACGCCTCCGGCGTGCCGACACGGAGGTCCGCACGGGTCTGGATGCGACCGCGCTCCTCGACGGGGAGGTCGCCGCCGCGCACGACGGTCGGGTTGGCCATGACTCCGGCCGTCCAGACGATGACGTCGGTCGGGATGACCTCGCCGGTGGAGAGCTCGACGTTGCCGTCGATCGCACCTGTGACCTGGGTGTCGAGGTGCACGTTGGCGCCGCGCTTGGCCAGGTCCTTGAGGACCCACTCGCTGGTCTTCAGCGAGACCTCGGGCATGATGCGCCCCATCGCCTCGATGAGGTGGAAGTGCGTGTCCTCGAAGCTCAGCTGCGGGTACTTGCCGACGAGCGAGGAGGCGAGCGAGCGCAGCTCGGCGAACACCTCGATGCCCGCGAATCCGCCGCCGACCACGACGACCGAGAGCAGACGGTCGCGCTCGGGGCCGGCCGGCAGCGACGCCGCCTTATCGAAGTTGGACATGACCTTGTCGCGGATCGCGACGGCCTCCTCGATCGTCTTCAGACCGATCGCGTTGTCGGCGATACCCGGGATCGGGAAGGTGCGGGAGACGGCGCCGGCAGTGACGACGATCTGGTCGTACGCGAACTCGTACGAATCGCCCACGGGGGGCGTGATCGTGGCGACCTTCTCCGCGTGGTTGATGTTCGTCACCTTGGCGGTGAGGACGTTGGTGCGCTTGAGGTGACGACGGTGCGCGACCACCGAGTGCCTGGCCTCGATGGAACCGGCGGCGACCTCGGGGAGGAACGGCTGGTACGTCATGTAGGGCAGCGGGTCGACCATGGTCACGTCGGCCTCGCCCTTGCGCAGGTGCTTCTCGAGCTTCCACGCGGTGTAGAAACCTGCGTACCCTCCGCCGACGATCAGGATCTTGGGCACAGTGCTGTTCTGAGGCACAGAAGAACTACTCCTCGGAGTCGGGAATTTGGCGTACGGGAACGCGCGCCGATCGGATGCGCCGGGCAGCTGCGGTGACGCCAAGCGCTATCAGGATACCAGGCACAGTGAGCGCGATGAGCGGCAGGGTACCGTAGCGCAGTGAATCGGCGCTGGGAAGCAACGGAGAACCGGGCTCGCTCGGCGCGTCGGCCGCCGGGAGGGGCGGCACAGCGACCGGTGTCGTCGTCGGCACCGGCTCCGGCTCGGGCTCCGCATCCGCACGACGGAAGAATCGGATCCACTCGGCCAGGTCGCCCATGGGGTTGACGCTCACGGGCGCGACGTCGGCGGAGATCGCGGCTGCCGCATCGATGAGACCGTACCCGTAGAGCGGGTCCTGGGGCTTGATCGCATCCGGCACCGGGATCGCCGTCTTGATGATGCGGTTGATGACGTCGATCGCTTTGATGTCGGGGTGGGCGGAGCGGATCAGCGCCGCGACGCCCGCCACGATCGGAGCAGCGCCGCTGGTGCCGCGCCATCTCGCGAGTTCCCCGTCGGCGGAGACGCCGATCAGCCCCTCGCTGGGTGCCGAGATCCCGATCGTGATGCCCTGGGTGGACGCTTCGACGCTCGCGGTCCCCGTCTGGTCGACGCCACCGACCGTGAGCACGCCGGGGATCGTCGCCGGGGCGCCGATGATGTTCGTGCCGCTCCCTCGGTTCCCCGCCGCGACCACGACCACCACATCGTGCTCGAACGCGTAGAGGAACGCGTCATCCCAGCTCTCGTCCCAGTCGAGGGTGTTCGTCGTGAACGAGAGATTGATGATGTCGGCGCCGTTGTCGACGGCCCAGCGCATTCCCTTGGCGACCTGCTCCGTGAAGGGCACGGCTGCGGCGGCGCCGAATCCGACCGAGATCGACAGCAGATCGGCCTCCGGAGCCACCCCGATCATGCCGGTGCCGTCCGCCGCGCCGCGCCCCGCGGCGAGCGACGCCACCCACGATCCATGGTTCCCGTCGATCGCGCCGAGCGGCGTCCGGCCGTCCGGCGTGCCTGCACCGGACACGTCGGTGCCACCGACCACCGCATCACCGAACACCTCTGGCACCTTGCCGATGCCCGTGTCGATCACCGCGATCGTGACGCCTTCCCCGCGCGTCGTCTGCCATGCCTCGCGAATCCTCGCGCCGTCGAGCCAGTACTCCGCCGCGCGGGTCGGATCCGCCGGATCATCCGGGATCGGCGGAGGCGTCGCCGACGCGCCGAGGAGCACGACGGACGCTGCCACCACCACCATGGCGGCAGCGCTGCGCAGCGTCCGACGCGCGGTCATGCCGACGACGCCGACTCATCACGCGTCGCCGCACCGGGGTCTTCGCACCGGCAGACCGTGGGCGACCAGGACGACCGCGCCAGAGCAGCGTCGCCGATCGGGTTGACACCGGGTCCTGCGGCGAGCGCGTGTCCCGCCAGGGCATGCAGGCACTTCACGCGCGTCGGCATACCTCCCGCCGAGATGCCGTCGATCTCGGAGACGTCACCGAACTGCGCCCGGTCGGCGAGATACGCCTCATGGGCGGCGAGGTACGCCCCCGCCACAGCCTCGTCGTCGGTGAGGAGCGCCGCGAGCTCCGGCATCACCTGCGTCGCCTCCAGCGTCGACATCGCAGCCGTGGCCGCAGGATGCGTCAGATAGTAGAACGTCGGGAACGGCGTGCCGTCGGGAAGGCGCGGCGTCGTCGCGACCACTGTCGGGTTGCCGCAGCTGCACCGGGCTGCGATGCCGACGACGCCTCGAGCGGGACGACCGAGCTGGGCCGATACGACAGCGAGCTCGGCGGGCGTGGGGGCGGGGAACGGCGGCGTGGTCACCCCTCCAGCGTAGGGGAGCCGCCCGGGAGGATGCTCGGAGCCGATCGTCAGGGAGCGACGGCGGCCGTGCCGCTGAGACCCGTCGAGACGAGCGTCCGCAGCAGCTGCGGCATCCAGTCCGAGGGCTTCTCCTCGAGGGTGTCGCTGACGGGCTCCTGCTCGCGCGGAAGCGCCGAAGGATCGAGATCGTTGTCGACCAGGTAGACGACCTCGCCGGGTTTGACGTAGTAGAGACGCTCGCGGGCCTGGGTCGTGATGTATGCCGGGTCGTTCCAACGCTCTCGCTCGGAGACGAGCGCCGCGATCTCCGCTTCACTCACCTGCACGGAGGCCTCGAGCGCCGCGATCTTCTGACGCTGATCGATGAAGGTGCCGAGCGTCGGGACCAGTACCCAGGCGCCGAGGACCACCAGGGAGAGCATGATCACGGAGAACGCGGACAGGCGGATGCCCGCGGTCCATTCCCGCACGTCGACCCTGGCACTCGCGCCGCCGCGCGCGCGGGACGGCTTGGCGGCGGATCTGGCCGCGGAAGACGCCTTCGGGGTCGTCGAACCCGGAGGCCGCCGGTCCTTCGGCGCCGGAGACGGCGAAGGAGGAGCCGGTCGTCGTACCACGGCTCCTCCTTCGTCAGACCGCTGCGCGGCGGGGTGTCCCCCCTCCGCGCAGGCGGCTCATCGTATGTCTCAGCGGCGCTCAGGCCCGGTAGCGGGGGAACGCCGAACGACCCGCGAACACCGCGGCATCACCCAGCTCCTCCTCGATGCGCAGAAGCTGATTGTACTTCGCGACGCGCTCGCTGCGCGCAGGCGCACCCGCCTTGATCTGACCCGCGTTCGTGGCGACCACGAGGTCGGCGATCGTGGTGTCCTCGGTCTCCCCCGACCGGTGCGACAGCATCGCCGTGTAGCCGGAGCGCTGAGCGAGGCTGACCGCGTCGAACGTCTCCGTGAGCGTGCCGATCTGGTTGACCTTGACCAGCAGCGAGTTGGCGACGCCGCGCTCGATGCCGTCGGCGAGGCGCTGCGGGTTGGTGACGAACAGGTCGTCGCCGACCAGCTGCACCTTGGAGCCGAGCGCGTCGGTGAGGTGCTTCCAGTTGTCCCAGTCGTCCTCGGCCAGGGCGTCTTCGATCGTGACGATCGGGAAATCGTTGACCAGGCCGACGTAGTACTCGGTGAGAGCGGCGGCGTCCCAGTCCTTGTTGTCGAGTCGGTAGACGCCGTCCTTGAAGAACTCGGTCGCTGCGACGTCGAGGCCGAGGGCGATGTCGGTGCCCGGTGTGAAGCCGGCCTTCTCGATCGCCTTCACCAGGAAGTCCAGACCCTCGCGGTTGCTGGGCAGGTCGGGGGCGAAGCCGCCCTCGTCGCCGAGACCGGTCGCGTAGCCGGCGGCCTTCAGCTCGGCACGAAGCACGTGGTAGGTCTCGACGCCCCAGCGCAGGGCCTCGGAGTAGGTCTCGGCGCCGATCGGGGCCAGGAAGAACTCCTGCATGTCGATGCCGTTGTCGGCGTGCTCGCCGCCGTTGATGACATTGAACAGCGGAACGGGCAGCACGTGGGCGTTCGGGCCGCCGAGGTAGCGGAACAGCGGCAGGTCGGCCGAGTCGGCAGCGGCCTTGGCCACCGCGAGGCTGACGCCGAGGATGGCGTTGGCGCCGACGCGCTTCTTGTTGTCGGTGCCGTCGACCTCGATGAGGATCTCGTCGACGATGCGCTGCTCGCTCGCCTCGACGCCCTCGATCGCCGGGCCCAGCTCGTCGATGATGGCCTCGACGGCCTTGAGCACACCCTTGCCCCCGTAGCGGCTCTTGTCGCCGTCGCGGAGCTCGTACGCCTCGAACGCACCGGTGGATGCGCCGGACGGGACGGCCGCCCGCTGCACGATGCCGTCGTCGAGGAGGACCTCCACCTCGACGGTCGGGTTACCGCGCGAGTCGAGAATCTCGCGTGCGCCTACAGCCTCGATCAGTGCCACTGATGTGCTCCTTGCTCAGGGGGAAAACGTGGTGTGGAGCGTCGTCGATCCGCGCCCAGTCTAGCCCGCCGTCCGCTGGCTTCAGGGAGGCCAAGCGACGGACGACGTCGGTCAGACGACGACCGCGATCGCGAAGCCGTCCCACCCCTTCGCACCGACGGTCTGCAACGCCGTGGCGTCGAACCGCGGGTCCTCCCCCAGCATCCGCAGTCCCTCCCGCGTGCCGATCACCTTCGAGTCCGCGGTGTCGTCACGGACGATCTCGCCGTCGCGCCCGATGTTGTCCAGCACGATCACGGTGCCGGGGTGGCCGAGCTTGGCCGCCCAGTCGAGGTAGACCGTGTTGGACTCCTTGTCCGCATCGATGAACACCAGATCGAAGCCGCCGACGAGTGTGGGCAGCACCTCCGCGCCACGCCCGATCCGGATGTCCACCCGGTCGCCCACACCCGCGGCATCGATGCTCCCGCGCGCGACGGCCGCGTTGTCGGACTCCGCCTCGATCGTCACCACGCGCCCTTCCGGACCGACCGCACGCGCGAGCCAGATCGTGGAGTAGCCGCCGAGCGTGCCGATCTCGAGCACACGGCGCGCGCCGCTGATGCGCACCAGCAGATTGAGGAGCTTTCCCGCCACGGGCGCGACCTCGATCTCGGGGAGACCTGCAGCACGCTGTGCGGCCAGCGCCGCCTCGAGTGGGGCATCAGGGCCGACGAGGGTGTCGGCGAGGAACGAGTCGGTCAGCGACCAGGCTGCGGGAGAGGATTCCATGACCTCAGCCAACCGCCGCCGCCCCGGCCCGTCAAGACCGCGGCGGCGAGAGCAGACGCCCCTGCGCGTCGGCGAGCTCGGGCTGCGTGCGGAACTGTCCGGTCAGCACCAGGACGAGCACGACCACGGCGATCACGATCCATGCGGCGACGCCGAGCGGCCCTGCCAGCGCCATGTCGGGTTGCACGGCCGCGACGACCACGACGAGACTGGCAGCGGCGTTGAGCGCTCCATGCGCGAGCACCGCGGGCCAGACCGACGCCGACCGCAGTCGCAGCCACCCGAGCAGGATGCCCCATGCCACGCACCCGCCGATCATGAACAGCACGCCGGAGATGTCGGCGCGACCGAAGTTGTACCCGAGCAGGATGATCGGACTGTGCCAGAAGCCCCAGATGACGCCGCTCAGGATCAGAGCGGGCCAGGTGCCGAGCGGGCGGAGCGCCGGCACCAGCCATCCGCGCCAGCCGATCTCCTCACCGAAGGCGAAGACGCTGTTGAACAACGCCCCGAGGGGGATCATCGCGAACTGCGCGAACACGAGCAGACCGATCGGCGGCTGCGGCGCACCGGCGGGCAGAGCCCTGTCGATCTCGGCCGCGAATGCGGAGAACGCGAAGTCGAGCTGCACGAATCCGAGCCCGGCGGCGACCAGCACACTCACGACGACGATCACCGGGGGGACGAGCCAGCCCGCCACCATCAGCCAGATGACGCGCTTGGCCGGGCGCAGCGGCCACAGTCCCAGGAAGCGCGCGCGCTCTCCGCGTGCGGGGACTCCCATCAGGAAGGTGACCACGAGCACCGCGACCGCCGGGGTGAACATGATGACCGGCAGCAGGAAGACCGCGGCCGGTTCGGCGAGCCCGTCACCGAACCACAGCGGCAGTGCCACCAGCCACGCCAGGGCGCAGGCCACGATCACGAAGACGATCACCGCGGGCCACGGCACGCGTCTGGTCTGTAGGGTCGAATCGTTCACGGCTTCGCCTCTCTCGTCTGGTCGGGCTTCGCGCCCGGGGTTCTCGCGTCGTCCACATAGGCCTGCAGCAGCGCGGCCGCTTCCTCCGCGCCGTCGATCGTGGCGATGAAAGGCCGCCGATCACGACGCGACACCTCGATCGCCGACCCGCGCCGCATGACGATCCCGGTCCTGCCGTCGACCGAGATACGCCATCCCCAGCCGCCGAACTCCCCGAACGGCGAGATCTCGACCGCACGGGCGGATTCGACCTCGGCGAGCGGGATGCGGATCCGCGGCCATCCCAGCAGCGAGCGCGCCGCGAAGCCCTCCGGGGTGACGCGCACACGGAACGACGAGGTCGCCAGGAGCGCGAACGCCACGAAGATCACGACCAGGACGACGATCCAGGCACCCTCGACCCCGGCGATCAGCATGAAGGCCGCGAGCGCCACGAGGCCCAGCTGCACGAGGACGAGGAAGACCAGAGGACCACGGGGCATGGATGTCGTCCCCACCCAGACGACGCGCTCGCCCTTCGCTACCGCGACGCTGTGCCTGGGCTCGAGGGTGCGCCCCTGTTCTGCGCGGACGCGGGGTTGCACGATCCACGCGACGGCGCTCACCACGACCAGCGCGGCGAAGCAGAGCGCCATGATCCCACCGATGCCCGGCACGTCGGAGGGGTCGGTCAGGTCGCGCTGCATGGCGAGCGATCCGAGGCACATGACCGCCGCGAAGACGGCCATCCCGGCCGCGAGCGCACCCATCAGCCGGGCCGCACCGCCCCAGTGGGCACCGACGGACGCGAGAGTGGTGATCGCCATCAGCAGCGGCAGCACGAGTCCGACGCCGATCAGGAGCCAGATGAAGGTGGACGGCGGACCGAAGCCGTCGGCACCGTTCACTCCCCAGTGCGTCGCGACCTGCTCCGGCAGTCCCGGCAGCCACGCGATCAGCACCAGGAGCGCGACCGCGGTGATCACGATCGGGACGACGACGGCCACGATCAGAAACGTCAGACGTGCGCGTCGCAGGAGCCGAGGCGGGGTTCGGGTGAGGTCGTGCGTGGTCATGGCGAGTCCTCCTCGCGGCTCTCGGGCTTCATAGGTGCGGATCGGGGTGCGGACACGTCGCGGTGCGCGTGCACGATGCCGGCGAGCGTGTCTGCGGAGACGCCGAGGGCTGCCGCACGTCGCACCAGGAGATCGATCTCGTGCGCGAGTTCGGCAAGCGGTGCGGCGGTCGCTGCGATGACGGCTCCCCTGCCTCTGCGCAGGTCTACGAGGCCCTCGTCGCGCAGTCGCTGATAGGCGTGGAGCACGGTGTGCTGGTTGATGTCCAGCGCCTCGGCGACGTCGCGCGCGGCCGGCAGTCGATCGCCCGGCGCGAGCACGCCGGCGAGGATGTCGGAGCGGACGGAGGCCGCGACCTGGTCGAAGAGTGCACGCGGGCTGTCGGGGTCGACGCGGATGAGCATCCGGCCCTCCTTCCAGCGAATCGCTACTTATTCTATATGAACTAGAACAACTGTGGCAACCCTCCACACGTCTTCGTCTCCCCCCACAAGTTCGTCCACACTGACCTCATGCGCATCACTCCCCGTCGTCTCGCGATCGGCATGAGCCTGTGGATCCCCAATCTCTTCAGCGGCATCCGGGTACGCCGCTTCAGCGAGGACTGGACACACGCCACGGTCGAACTGCATGTCAACGTGTTCACCCGCAACTACGTGAAGACCGCGTTCGGCGGATCGATGTCGGCCATGACCGACCCGTACTTCTTCATGCTCGTGATGCATCAGCTCGGGCGGGATCACGTCGTGTGGGACACCCGCGGCGAGATCGAGTTCCTCAAGCCGGGGCGCGGGGTGCTGACGGCGGAGTTCGAGGTGTCGAAGGAGAAGGCCGACGAGATCCGCGAGCGAGCACGCGGCGGAGCGAAGGTGCTGGAGTGGTTCGAGACGGTCATCACCGACCGCGAGGGGGACGTGGTCGCGAAGGTGCGTCGCGAGGTGTACGTCCGTGAGAAGAAGCGGGTCACCGCGGCGCGGAGCTGAGCCGAGTCACCCGCCGTTCACCGCCGCGTGCCACGATGACGGAATGCCTCTCGCGCGACGACTGACACTCGGGGACGCCGTCGCCATCGGTCTCGGCTCGATGATCGGCGCCGGCGTGTTCGCCGTGTGGGCGCCGGCGGTCGGTGTCGCAGGAAGTGGCATCCTCGTCGCTCTGGCGATCGCCGCCGTCGTCGCGTACTGCAACGCGACCGCCTCCGCACAGCTGGCCGCGGCGCATCCCGTCGCCGGAGGGACGTACGCCTACGCCCGCGCGGAGATCGGACCCTGGTGGGGTTTCATCGCAGGATGGGGCTTCGTGATCGGCAAGATCGCCAGCTGTGCCGCCATGGCGATGACCTTCGCCGCCTACGCCGCACCGGCCGGATGGCAGGTGCCCGTCGCGGTGGCCGCTGTCGGTGCGCTCGCGGCCGTCAACTGCTTCGGCGTGACCCGCACGGCGGCCCTCACGCGGATTCTCGTGGTGTGCTCACTGCTCGGACTCGCTCTCGCGGTCGGCTTCGGGTTCGCTGCCGCCCCGACGGCGTCGCCGACTCCGCTGCCCGATGCCACGGCATACGGTGTGCTGCAGGGCGCCGGGCTGTTGTTCTTCGCCTTCGCCGGCTATGCGCGCATCGCGACGATGGGTGAGGAAGTGGTCGATCCCGCGCGCACGATCCCCCGCGCGATCGTCTTCGCCCTCGGCGGAGCCGTCCTCGTCTATGTCATGGTGGGGCTCGCGGTCGTCCTCGTGTTGGGAGGCGACGTCGCGGACTCGGCCGCGCCGCTGGCAGACCTGCTGGTCGCCGCGGGCGCATCCGCGTGGGCGCCGCTGATCCGGGTGGCTGCGGCTGCCGCGTCGCTCGGCGCGCTGCTGGCCCTGCTGACCGGAATCGGACGCACCACGCTGGCCATGGCCCGCGAGAGCGACGTGCCGCGGTTCCTCGCGAAGGTCGATGAGCGCCATCAGGTGCCGCAGCGTGCGGAGATCGCCATCGCGGTGATCGTGATCGCGATCGTCCTCATCGCCGATCTGCGAGGGGCGATCGGTTTCTCGTCGTTCGGCGTGCTGCTGTACTACCTGATCGCGAACGCGGCGGCCTTCCGGCAGACGGGGTCTGCGCGCCGCTATCCCCGCGCTCTCCAGGTGCTCGGAGCGCTCGGGTGCCTGGTGCTCGTGAACACCCTTCCCGTGATCGCCACGCTCGTCGGAGGAGCCGTGGTGCTGCTCGGGGTGGCCTACCGGATGCTGCGGCTTCGCCTCGCGCGCACCTGATCAATCGCCGGCGACGGTCCGGTACGCCCGGGGCGCGATGCCGAGCACCGCACGGAAGTCACGCGTGAGATGGGCGTGATCCGCATATCCGAGTTCGGCGGCGATCGAGGCGAGATCGAGCCCCGGCTCGTCGCGCACCCGCTGCGCCGCCTCCTGCAGACGCCGACGCCGGATCATCGCAGCCGGTGAGAGACCGACGTGGCGGTGCGTCATCCGCTGCAGGGTCCGCACCGAGACGGCCAGCCGCGTCGCTGCCTCCTCCGGAGTCAGGGCCGCGTCGTCTCCCATCAAGACGTCCATGAGCGCGTTCGCCTGCCGCGCCGGCGCGTCCACCTGCCCCACCCGCTCCGCCAACCAGCGGGAGAACACGGCGACCGCACGCTCGCGATGCCCGTCGCCGGTCGCCATGGCCTCGACGACGGCATCTCGCAGGGCGGCCACCGAGGCGGTGACCAGCACGCGCTCGCCGTCGACCAGGGAGGAAGGATCATCGCTCAGTGCGGCGACCGCGGCGGGTCGCAGCAGTGCGCCGACGGCCCACCCGTTCCCGCGCAGATCGCGGTGAGACGCACGGGTGCTCGCTCCCGACAGTGTCACCGTCTCGGCGTCGACGACGAGGTTGAGGGCCGGATAGGCCACGATCTCCTGCCGGGAGGAGCGACCGGGATCGATGTCCCACTCCGGGATCCAGAACCACGCGACGAGTTCCGCCGCCTCGACCGGCGCGGGCAGCCGATGGAACTCCGGAAGCCGTGCCGGATACAGCACGCCGCGTGTGGGGTCCACCATGCGCCCAGCGTAGGCGCCCGCACCGACGTCGGAAGGTTGTCGCTGATCTTCAAGTCGCCGCCGTGCCGTGGGACCTAGCGTGGCGGCATGACCGAAGACACCACCACGACCCCCACGTCCACGACCGGCGCGAACGGGCGGTACACGACCGACGGCCGTCCGAACGGCGCCACCTCGCTCACGCCCTTCCTCGCCATCCCGGATGCGAAGCAGGCGATCGAGTTCTACCGCGACATCTTCGGCGCCCGAGTCATCGACGTGACCGAGTTCGGCGGCGTGGTCGCGCACGCCGACCTCGACTTCGGACTCGGTCTGCTCCAGCTCGGCGAGCCGAACCCCGATTACCACCTCGTCCGCGCACCCGAAGGGGAGGACGACTGCTACTCGATGGGTCTGTACGTCTCCGATGTCGATGCCGTCGTGGAGAAGGCCGTCGCGGCAGGAGCCACCGTGCGCGAGGCACCGGCCCCCTTCGTCTCGGGTGACCGCTTCGCGAGCATCCGCGATCCGTTCGGGGTGCGCTGGTCGGTCATGACCCGCGTCGAGGACATCTCCGAGGAGGAGAGCAGCCGCCGGGTGACCGAGTGGGCGGCGTCGTTCAGCGCGCCACCGGCGGACGGGTCGAGCTGAGAGACCTCTCGGCCACCCGGCACACGGCGGGCAGCAGCGCTTCGGCCGTGCGGCGGTAGCCCAGCGCGCTCGGATGGAAGCGATCGAGACTGAACATGGCCTCGGGCTCGTCGAAGAACATCGGCCCGACCGCCCGGCGCAGGTCGACCGGCTCGGCCTCGGCACGTCGCGCCGTCTCGTCCTGGATCTCGGCGAGACGGCGGGACAGGCTCGATGCGATCCGACGGAGCGGCTGCGGCACCGCACGCAGCGCCCCGAGGTCCGGACACGTACCCACCACGACCTCGGCCCCCATCGCCCGGAGCCGGCGGATCGTCTCGTGCAGATGCTGTGCCGACAGCGCCACCGGCAGCCGATGCGTCACGTCGTTGCCCCCGACGACGATGACGGCCACGTGCGGGCGGTACTGCGCAGGAAGGGCGTCGAGCTGTCCTGGCAGGTCGGGCGACTCGGCACCGACGACGGCCGCTGTGCGCAGCCGTACCGGCCGATGCATCCGGCGCCCCGCCGCCTTGGCCAGACGGCCCCCGAGCGTCTCCTTGCGGTGTTCGGCGCCGAGGCCCGCGGCGATCGAGTCCCCCAGCAGCAGCAGTTCGAGAGGCTCGCCGTCGAAGGCGCGCCGCCAGACACGATCGGCATCGAGGGACTCCTCCCCCAGCGGCTTCCCGATCCGCCGTCGGGCGAGGGCCGCCTGCTGCACGAGGACGAGTCGGATGCCGCCGAGAACGGCCGCAGCGGCGAGCGCCACGATGACCGGGATGCGGATACGGCTCACGCCCCGATTCCACCCCGACACCGTGAACACGACGTGAACGCCCCGCCCGAGGTCGCTCGCGGCGAGCATCCGTCGGGAGCGCGCGCACATGTCGGACGAAAAGGCGGCGAGTCCCCCGACGACCGTGCATCCTTCCGACGGGCGTCCGGGAGACACCCGGCCGGGTCAGGAGAGCGGCTTGACCTCGAGGTCGCCTGCGCCGGCGGAGACCGTTGCGAATGCCGTGTAGCCGTCGGCAGCCGACCGCTCGAGCAGCGCCTTGACGTTCTTCGTCCGCCGCTCGAGCCGCACCCTGGCACCGCCCGCGATGAGCGTGGCCTTATGCCGGGCGAGTTCCGCGACCGGCACGTCGGCATCGTGGATGAGCACGACCGCCCTTGCACCCGCATCCGCTTCGTCGGCGATCAGGTCGACCAGACGCTCGAAGCCGAGGGAGAAGCCGACCGCCGGGACCTGCTGCCCGAGGAAGCGGCCGATCATGCCGTCGTAGCGTCCGCCGCCACCGAGCGAGTATCCGACCGAGGGGTGCGCGAGTTCGAAGATGGTGCCCGTGTAGTAGCCCATGCCCCGCACGAGGAACGGGTCGAACACGAGCGGGATGTCGGACTGGCCTCGGCCTGCTGCGACGGCCTCCCCGATGCCCACGAGGTGATCGACGAGCTCGGCTGGTGCGCCGTCCGGCAGCGCCTTGCGGATCTGCCGCTCGCCGAACGGGTGGTACTCCATGGTCTGCGGGCGTCGGAGGAAGGCGTCGAACGCATCGGCGGCCGTGGTCGAGGCACTGCGCTCGCGGAGCTCGGCGGCGACCCCCTCGGGCCCGATCTTGTCGAGCTTGTCGATCGTGATGAGCACGCCGGGGCGCTCGGCCTCACTGAATCCGAAGTCGTCGAGCATCCAGTCGAGCACCCGCCGGTCGTTGATGCGCACGGTCGCGCCCTCGAGACCCAGCGCGTCGACGGCGTCGAGCGAGGCGACCATCAGCTCCGCCTCGGCCCGCGAGGAGTCGTCGCCCATGATGTCGATGTCGCACTGCACGAACTGCCGATAGCGTCCCTTCTGCGGCCGCTCCGCGCGCCAGACGGGTCCGATCTGGATCGAGCGGAAGACGGTGGGGAGCTGAGCCCTGTTGCTGGCGTAGAAACGCGCGAGCGGCACCGTCAGGTCGTAACGCAGCCCGAGATCGGAGAGCGCGGCAGGATCGTCGGCGGCGGCACGGATCGCATCGGCGTCGAGGCCGCGGCGCAGGATGTTGTACGACAGCTTCTCGTTGTCGCCGCCGATGCCGGCGTGCAGGCGGCTGTACTCCTCGACCACAGGGGTCTCGATCTCGTCGAAGCCGTGCGCGCGGTAGCGCTCGCGGATGACGGAGAGCACGCGCTCACGGCGGGCCTTGTCGGCGGGGAGGATGTCGCGCATGCCGCGCGGCGGGTTCACAGTAGCCACCCGTCCATCTTCCCAGGTCGGCCGGTGCTGTCGCGCCGAGGGTCAGGATGCGGCTTCGGCGGCGCGCACGTCGTCTTCCAGCATGCGCAGCCGCTCGCGCAGAGCACGCTCCGCGTCCCAGCCCTTTGCCCGCGCGGTCGAGACCAGAGCCAGCAGCGCCTGGCCCAGCTCGGCCTCCGATTCCGGCTCCGCCGACGACGGAACCGGAGCCACCGTGACCCCGGCTCCCGCCGCACGCCCGGCGAGTTTCTGCGCGAGGGCGAGTGCGGGCATCCCCCGGGGCACGCCGTCGAGGACGCTGCTGCGGGTCCGCTTCTCTGCTGCCTTCGCGGCGTTCCAGTGCACCAGCACCTGCTCCGGCGTCTCGGCGACCTCGCCGGCGAAGACGTGCGGATGCCGACGCACCATCTTCTCGGTCAGGGTGCGGGCCACGTCGTCGATGTCGAACGGGTCGTCCGGATGCTGCGCCGCGATCGCCGCATGGAAGAGCACCTGCCAGAGCAGATCGCCGAGTTCCTCGCGAAGGTCGTCGCGGGTGCCGGCCTCCACGGCGTCGATCACCTCGTGCGACTCCTCGATCAGATACGGCACGAGGTCGCGGTGCGTGATCTGCTGCGACCACACGCAGCGCTCCCGGACCGCGTGCATCGTGTCGGCGGCGGCACGGAGCGGATCATCCGCATCCGCACGACTCTCGGGCTGCGAGCTCACGCGTCCTCCTCGGTGGATCGGGATCCGGGTCACGCGCTCACGAGGAGGCGGATGCCACCCGACGGTACCAGCGCGCGCGCAATGACACGAAGAAAGCGGAGAGGACGAGCGCGATCAAGGAGCCGACCAGGACGCCGAGGATCGCCTGGTCGCGGATGCCGCCGTCGCTCGCGAACGCCAGGTTCGCCAGCAGGAGGGAGACCGTAAAGCCGATGCCGCCGAGCGTGCCGGCCGCGAGGATGTCGGCGAAGGGCAGGGCAGGCTCGGCGCCCTTCGGACGGATCCGCATCGCGAGCCAGCCGAACAGCGAGATGCCGATGATCTTGCCCACCGGAAGCGCGACAACGATGGCCCAGAACGCGGGCGACAACTGCGTGGGCGAGACCGCGGGGATCACGACGAACGCCGCGACGAAGGCGAAGATCGGCAGGATGGCGCCGTTCACGGTGGGCTCGAGCGCATGACGGGTGCGACCGGCTGGCACCGGGGACATGACGAGCCCGAGCATCACCCCGGCGATCGTGGCGTGGATGCCCGACGAGGCGACCAGACCCCAGGTGACGACACCGACCACGGCCATGGCCACCGCGATCGCCGCATGCCCCTTCGCGTGCAGGAGGCGGCTGAGCGCCCAGAACGCCGCGACGCCGACGATCGCGAGACCGAGCTGCAGCCACTGCACATCGCCGGCGAAGAGGACGGCGATGAAGATGATGCCGATGATGTCGTCGAGGATCGCGAGGGCGAGCAGGAATACCCGGACTCGCGAAGGCAGTCCACGGCCGAACATCGCCAGCACGCCGAGGGCGAAGGCGATGTCGGTGGCCGTCGGGATCGGCCACCCGGAGGCCGTCGACGGGTCGCCGCCGGCTATCAGCAGGTACACGGCGATCGGGACGAGCACACCTCCGCTCGCGGCGATCGCGGGCTGCACGGCCTTGCGCGGCGAGTCGAGCTCACCGTGGGTCAGTTCGTGGCGCAGCTCGATGGCGACGACGAGGAAGAAGACCGCGAGGAGCCCGTCCGACACCCAGTGCGCGATCGACAGGTCGAGATCGGTGCCGGGCACCGCGATGTGGAAGTCGAGGAACGCGGCGAGACCGTCGTGCGTCGGCAGGTTCGCGAGCAGGAGGCCGAGCCCTGCGGCGACGAGGAGGAGGACGGCGGGAAACTGCTGCCCGCGGAGGGGGTTCGCTGAGATGCGCATCCCCTCCATCGTAGGTCGCGACTGGTCGCCGCTGTCGCCATGGCTACGCGCGAGACGCCCCCGTGCGTCATGCGTGCAGGACTCCCCCGCGGCGCGGGATACTCTCGAGGAGTGACCCCCGCACATTCCTTTTCCGAGCCCACGAACACCGAGGCCATCCGTGTGATCGGCCGCTTCGAAGCAGGCCAGGGCATTCCCGACGCCATGCGAACCGACGTCCGCATGCTCGGCCAGCTGCTCGGCCAGGTGCTGCGCGAAGCCGGCGGCGAAGACCTCTTCGACGACGTCGAGCGCCTGCGCCTCGCGACCATCCAGGCCTACGAGGACGAGACGTCCGACGCGTTCGAGCGCGCAGCGGCGATCGCCGAGTCGTTCACGGTCGCTCGGGCCGACGAGGTCGCTCGCGCCTTCACCTGCTACTTCCACCTGGTGAACCTCGCCGAGGAGCATCAGCGCGTGCGCGTGCTCCGGGAGCGTGCGGGCCAGCCAGGGCGGGAGGACGCGGCTGACACGGTCGCCACCGCCTACGCGCGTCTGCGTACCGAGGTCGGCCCCGAAGAGGCGCGCCGTCGCCTGGACGGTCTGCGCTTCCACCCGGTGTTCACGGCACACCCGACCGAGGCCCGCCGCCGCGCGGTCTCCTCGAGCATCCGCCGCCTCTCCGAACTCCTGACCCAGCACGACGCGGCGAGCGCGGGCGGCGCCGAGGAGCACCGCGCGCGCCGACGGATGCTGGAGGAGATCGACACGCTCTGGCGCACGGCGCCGCTGCGTTCGCAGAAGCCCTCACCGACCGACGAGGTGCGCACCGTGATGGGAGTGTTCGACGAGACGCTCTTCACGACGGTGCCGCACGTGTACCGCCGTATCGATGACGCCCTCCGCGGCGAGGAGTCTGGGGCCAGCGCCCCGATCGTCCCCGCGTTCGTCCGGATCGGCTCCTGGGTGGGCGGAGACCGCGACGGCAACCCGTTCGTCACGGCATCCGTGACCAGGGAGGCGTCGCAGATCGCGGCCGACCATGTGCTGCGCGGTCTCGAACGCGCCCTCGACCGCATCGGCCGCACGCTGACGCTCGCCGCCGACGACACACCGCCGAGCGCCGAGGTGGTCTCCTTGTGGGAACGGTTCGCCACCGCGGAGCCCGACCTGGCAGCGGAGCTCGCCACCCGCTCCCCCGACGAACCGCATCGCCGCGTGCTCCTCGTGCTGTCGCGTCGGGTCGCCGCCACTCGACGCGGTGACGCCGAACGCGGATACGCGCGTCCGGAAGAGCTGCTCACCGATCTGCGAGCCGTGCAGTCGTCGCTCGCGGATGCCGGAGCCACGCGTCACGCGTTCGGCGGCGTGCAGCACCTCATCTGGCAGGTCGAGACGTACGGCTTCCACCTCACCGAGCTCGAGGTGCGTCAGCACTCGCAGGTGCATGCGAAGGCGCTGGCCGAGCTCGATGCGGGCGGGTCCGTCAGCGCGCAGACCGAGGAGGTGCTGGAGGTGTTCCGCGCGATCGCGGAGATCCAGCGCGACCGTGGTTCCCGCGCCGCAGGGCGCTACGTGGTGTCGTTCACCCAGGCCGCATCCGACCTCGCCAACGTGCATCGCCTGGCCCGCTACGCGCTCGGCGACGATGCGCCCGTGCTCGACGTGGTCCCGCTGTTCGAGACCTTCGCCGACCTGCAGGCCGCTCCCGGCATCCTCGCGGAGGCTGTGACGTTCCCGGAGTTCCGCGCGCGCATGGCCGCGACCGACAATCGCCTCGAGGTCATGCTCGGCTACTCGGACTCGTCGAAGGACGTCGGCCCCGTCGCGGCGAACCTGGCGCTGTACGAGGCGCAGGAGAAGATCGCACGCTGGGCGCAGGAGTCCGGCATCGAACTGACCCTCTTCCACGGTCGGGGCGGTGCTCTCGGTCGGGGTGGCGGCCCCGCGAACTCCGCAATCCTCGCGCAGCCGCCGCACTCGGTCGACGGCCGCTTCAAGCTCACCGAGCAGGGCGAGGTGATCTTCGCCCGGTACGGCGAGCCCGCGATCGCGATGCGGCACATCGACCAGGTCGCGGCGGCGACGCTGCTCGCGTCGTCTCCCACCGAGGAGGCACGCACCAGCCGCGCGGCCGAGCGCTACGCCGAGGTCGCCTCGATCATGGACGCCGCCTCCCGCGAGCGCTTCTTCTCCCTGGTCAAGGCAGAGGGGTTCGCTCCCTGGTTCGCCACCGTGACGCCGCTGGAGGAGATCGGGCTGCTCGCACTCGGTTCCCGTCCCGCCCGCCGCGGGCTGTCGGTGGAGTCTCTCGAAGACCTGCGCGCCATCCCCTGGGTGTTCGCGTGGACGCAGGCGCGGATCAACCTCGCCGGATGGTTCGGGCTCGGCACCGCGCTCGACGCCGTCGGCGACGTGGAGCTCCTCGCCGAGGCGTACCGCGAGTGGCCCCTGCTGCGCACCATGATCGACAACGTGGCGATGAGCCTCGCCAAGACCGACGAGCGCATCGCCCGCCAGTACCTGGCCCTCGGCGACCGCGACGACCTGGCTCAGCTCGTGCTGGACGAGCTGGCGGTCACGCGGCGCTGGGTGATCCGGCTCACCGGTGGCGAGGGCCTGCTGGAGAACAAGCCCGTCCTCCAACGCGCCGTGCAGTTGCGCAGCCCCTATGTCGACGCGCTGTCGCTCCTGCAGCTCCGTGCGCTGCGGGCGCTGCGCTCCGCGGCCGACGGAGCGACGGGCTCTGGCGCCGACGCCGAGCAGCAGCGGCTGCTCCTGCTCTCGGTCAGCGGCGTCGCGGCGGGGCTCCAGAACACCGGATGACCGGCGTACCGACCGAGCGGTGCGCGACCCCCATTCGGCCGCCGCTAGAGTGAAACCTCGCGCCGACTCCGGCGATGCCTCACGCGACACGATCGCCTGCACCACCATCCCCCACCAGAAAGCCACTCCCGCGTGACCGCTACGACTGCTGACTTCCACCCGCTCGCCGCTTCCGTGCAGCCCGTCTTCGACACCGTGCTGACCCGCAGCCCGTACGAGCCGGAGTTCCACCAGGCCGTCCACGAGGTGCTGCACTCCATCGCGCCCGTCCTGGAGCAGCACCCGGAATACGTCGACGGCGGCATCCTCGAACGCCTCGTCGAGCCCGAGCGCCAGATCCTGTTCCGGGTGCCGTGGATCGACGACTCGGGAAAGCTGCAGGTCAACCGCGGCTACCGCATCCAGTTCTCCTCCGTGCTCGGCCCCTACAAGGGCGGACTGCGGTTCCACCCCTCGGTGAACCTCTCGATCATCAAGTTCCTCGGCTTCGAGCAGATCTTCAAGAACGCGCTCACCGGTCAGGGCATCGGCGGCGGCAAGGGCGGCTCCGACTTCGACCCGCACGGCAAGTCCGACGCCGAGGTCATGCGCTTCTGCCAGTCGTTCATGAACGAGCTGTACCGCCACCTGGGCGAGCACACCGACGTCCCCGCGGGCGACATCGGCGTCGGCGGCCGCGAGATCGGCTACCTGTTCGGCCAGTACCGCAAGGTCACGAACCGCCACGAGTCCGGCATGTTCACCGGCAAGGGCACCGGTTGGGGCGGAGCGGAGGTGCGCACAGAGGCCACGGGCTACGGCGCGGTGTTCTTCGCGCAGGAGATGCTCGCGGTGCATAACGACTCCCTCACCGGCAAGCGCGTCGGCATCTCGGGCTCGGGCAACGTCGCGATCTACGCGATCCAGAAGGCCACCCAGCTCGGTGCGACCGCGGTGACGGCCTCCGACTCCTCCGGCTACGTCGTCGACGACGCCGGCATCGACGTCGATCTGCTCCGTCAGCTCAAGGAGGTCGAACGCGCCCGCATCGTCGAGTACGCGAACCGTCGTCCGAGCGCCCGGTTCGTCGAAGGCGGCAGCGTCTGGGAGGTCCCGGTCGACATCGCCGTGCCCTCGGCCACGCAGAACGAGGTCGCCCTCGCCGATGCCGAAGCGCTGATCGCGAACGGCGTTCGAGCCGTGTCGGAGGGTGCGAACATGCCCTGCGTGCCCGAGGCCGTCGAGGCGTTCCAGAAGGCAGGCGTGCTGTTCGCCCCCGGCAAGGCGGCCAACGCCGGCGGCGTCGCGACCTCCGCACTGGAGATGAGCCAGAACGCCTCGCGGCAGCGCTGGACCTTCGCCGACAGCGAGAACAAGCTGCGCGAGATCATGGCCGACATCCACGACGCCGCCTTCGATGCGGCAGAGCGTCACGGCGTCGGCGGAGACTATGTCGCCGGAGCCAACATCGCGGGCTTCGAGCGCGTCGCCGCCGCGATGCTCGCACAGGGCGTCATCTGACCCGCACTCGCCCTCCCTCGCGCGCGCTCTCGCGCGCTCCTCGCGTGAGGGGTCATGACAAGCCGCGAGTCCGCACGAGGATAGGGCGTGTCTTGACCCCTCACGAGAAGGCCCCCAGCGGAAGGGACGGCGAGAGACCTCAGCGGGCGGGGAGGTCGGGAAGCGGGCGATCGTGGGCATGGCGGGCCAGGGAGCTGCCGTAGCGCTCCGTGAGCTGCACCATCAGGTCGGGTGTGTCGCGGTCGACGCCGAACACGTGTCCGGGGAAGTCGAGCTCCGGTTGCGCCGCCGCGATCTCGTCGTCGCGGTCGGGTGAGAGCAGTTGAACGGGGTCGCCCACAGCGACCCATCCGATCGGCACCACGGTGCCCTCCGGCAGCACGGCGCGCCGATGCACGATCGCGTTGACGCGGACCTCGCAGCGGTCGCCCACCAGGGCTCCGTTGAAGATGCGGGCACCGGACGCGAAGAACACCTCCTCGCCCACGGTCGCCCCGGCGATGCTCGCGAGGGTCCCGACGAGGGTGTGCGATCCGATGTGCACCGCATTCGCCGCGGTGGCCCGGATCAGCGCGTTCTCCATCACGATCACATGCGCCCCGAGCGTGATCGGGCCGCCCTCCGCGGTGATCACGGCACCGTGCAGCACCTGGCACCCCGGGCCTACCTCCACGTCGCCGGAGATGACGGCGGTGGGGGCGATGACGGCGGTGTCGTGGATGCGGGGGCGAGCCCCGAGGTGCTCGTACAACATGCGGCCAGACTAGTCCCGCCGCTGCCGCCGTGCGCTACTCGACCTTCACCGGCTCGGGGAAGATCGCGGTGAACAGCTGCGCGACCCACTCCAGCAGCTCGGCGTCGGGGAGCGGCTCGACCCCCACGCCGACGGCTGAGGCGACGGTCGGCATCGGCACGACGAGCGCCTCTCCCCCGGAGACGAGCTTCGCCTTCGGGTAGAGCCGCTGCAGCCGCACCTTGATCGAGTCCTCGAGATGCGCCGGCGCGATGCGGAGGTTCGAGCCCATGGCGACCACGTCGGTCAGGCCAGCCCGCGCGGCGCGCCGCCGCAGCCGTGCGATGGCGAGCAGCCCTTCGACCTCCGCCGGCGGTGCCCCGTAGCGGTCGACGAGCTCGTCGACGACCAGGTCGATCGCCCCGTCCTTGGCGGTCGCCGCGGAGGCCGCCGAGAGCTTCTGATACGCCTCGAGACGCAGCCGCTCGCTGTCGATGTAGTCCTCTGGGATGCGGGCGTCGAGCGGGAGTTCGAGCCGCAGCTCCTGACCCGTCTCGACCTCCTCTCCGCGGAACGTCGCCACGGCCTCGCCGATCATGCGCAGGTACAGGTCGAAGCCCACGCCCGCGATGTGACCCGCCTGCTCCGCGCCGAGCATGTTCCCCGCGCCACGCAGCTCGAGGTCCTTCAACGCCACCTGCATGCCCGAGCCGAGCTCGTTGTTCACCGCGATCGTCTGCAGCCGGTCGGCGGCCGTCTCCGACAGAGGCTTCAGCTCGTCGTACAGGAAGTACGCGTACGCACGCTCACGCCCGCGGCCGACACGGCCTCGCAGCTGGTGCAGCTGGCTCAGACCGTACTTGTCGGCGCGATCGATGATGATCGTGTTGGCGTTCGAGATGTCGAGTCCGGTCTCGATGATCGTCGTCGAGACGAGCACGTCGAACTTGCGCTCCCAGAAATCGTCGACGACCTGCTCGAGCAGGTGCTCGCCCATCTGACCGTGCGCCACCGCGATGCGCGCCTCCGGCACCAGTTCGGCCAGTTGCGCGGCGACACGCTGGATCGACTGCACGCGGTTGTGCACGAAGAACACCTGACCCTCTCGGAGGATCTCGCGGCGGATCGCGGCCGCGATCTGCTTGTCGCTGCGGGGTCCGACGAACGAGAGGATCGGATGCCGATCTTCGGGCGGCGTCGCCAGGGTCGACATCTCGCGGATGCCGGTGACAGCCATCTCGAGCGTGCGCGGGATCGGGGTGGCGCTCATGGCGAGGATGTCGACGTTGGTCTTCATCTTCTTGAGCGCGTCCTTGTGCTCGACGCCGAACCGCTGCTCCTCGTCGATGATCATGAGCCCCAGGTCTTTGAAGATGACCTGATCCGTGAGGATGCGGTGGGTTCCGATCACCATGTCGACCGTGCCGTCGAGGAGTCCCTGCAGCGTGAGGCGCGCCTCCTTGTCGGTCTGGAAGCGCGAGAGCGGTCGCACCTTCACGGGGAAGCCCGCGAAGCGCTCGGTGAACGTCTCGAGGTGCTGTTTGACGAGCAGGGTCGTCGGCACCAGCATCGCGACCTGCTTGCCGTCCTGGATCGCCTTGAACGCCGCACGGACGGCGACCTCGGTCTTGCCGAAGCCGACGTCACCGGAGAGGAGGCGGTCCATCGGGATGGGCCGCTCCATATCGGCCTTGATCTCATCGATCGTCTGCAGCTGGTCATGCGTCTCGGCGAACGGGAACGCCTCTTCCAGCTCGCGCTGCCACGGGGTGTCCGGGCCGAACGCGTGCCCCTTCGCGCTCATCCTCGCCGAGTACAGCTTGACGAGCTCGACGGCGATGTCGCGGACGGCCTTGCGGGCCTTGCCCTTGGCCTGTGCCCAATCGCTGCCGCCCATCTTCGACAGCGTCGGCGCCTCCCCTCCGACGTACTTCGACAGGGAGTCGAGCTGGTCCGTCGGCACGAACAGCTTGTCGCCCGGGTACCCGCGCTTGGACGGCGCGTACTCGAGCACGAGGTAGTCGCGCACCGACTTCGTGGCGTTCCGCCCGCCCGTCGACACCTCACGCTGCGTCATCTCCACGAACCGCCCGATGCCGTGGGTCGCGTGCACGACGAAGTCGCCTTGCTTGAGCTGTAGCGGATCGACGACGTTCTTCCGCCGCGACGCCAGCTTCTTGACGACGCGCTGGTCGCCGCCGATCGTCCGACCGTAGAACTCGTTGTCGGTGAGGACCGCGAGCTTCGCCTCCGGCACCTGGAATCCGGCCTCCACGGAGCCCGTGACGAGCGTCACCACTCCCGCGTCGGGTGCATCGGTCAGGGCGTCGACGACGCGGGCCGCGAGGCCGCGGTCGGAGAGCACATCGCGCGCCCGATCGACGAGTCCGTGACCGGCGGCGATCACGACCACCCGCCACCCCGCGGTCGTCTTCGCCTCGACGAAGGAGATCGCGCCGTCGACGTTGCCGTGGAAGGACGGGATCACCGACGCGGCGGCGTTCGCGGCGTCTTCATCCGAGGCCGCGTCGCCGTCGCCGAGGCTGATGCCGAACGGGCTCACCCGCCACCACACGCCACCGCGCTCGCGGACGACGTCGCGGAGCGCGTCGATGGTCAGGAAGTCGCCGGCACCGAGGTCGATGGGAGCGGAGGCTCCCGACGTGGCAGCGCTCCACGCGGCATCGAGGAACTCCCGGTTGGTGTCGCCCAGCGTGATCGCCCTGGCGGTGGAGCGATCGGGATCGACGACAGCCGTCGCACTCCCGGCCGGCAGGTACTCGGCGAGCGACTTCAACGGTCCCGCCACGGCGGGCAGCAGCGATTCCATGCCCTCGACCGGGATGCCCTCGGCCATCTTCTCGAGCATGCCGGCGATGGCCGGGAAACCGCCGACGAGTGCACGCGCGCGCTCGCGGACGTCCGGCGTGAGGAGCAGTTCGCGGCTCGGCGGGAGGTCCACACCGGGGACATCGCCGGGAAGCGACCGCTGGTCGGCGACGGAGAACGCACGGATCTGGTCGATCTCGTCGCCGAAGAACTCGACGCGGAACGGATGCTCCGATACCGCGGGGAAGACGTCGAGGATGCCGCCGCGCACCGCGAACTCACCGCGGCGCGAGACCATGTCGACTCGGGAGTAGGCGCGCTCGACCAGCTGTTCGACGACGCGGTCGAGCTCATGGCCGCGGCTGCCCACGGCGAGTTCGAGCGGCGCGATCTCGCCGAGGTTTCCCGCGATCGGCTGCAACGCTGCCCGCACGGAGGCGACCACGACGAGCGGGTTCTCGCCCGACCACTCGGCGATCCGACGGAGCGTCTGCAGACGGTGCCCCACCGTGTCGGGACTCGGGCTGAGCCGCTCGTGCGGCAGCGTCTCCCACGCGGGGAAGGTGAGGATCTCGGCCTCTGGCAGGTACGACTCCATCGCCACCGCGAGGCTCTCGGCCCGACGCCCCGTGGGGACGACGGCGAGGAGCGCCGCAGGATGCCCGCCGCGCGCCCGCTTCTCGAGCAGACCGGCGAGGGCCGGCGCGTCGAGGCCGTCGACCAGGCCGAGATCGGCGTCGGTGTGCGCCCACTGGAGGGCGTCACGGTACAGAGACGCCTCTTCCAAGGCGCGCAGAATCCCCGGAACAGTCACCGGACAAGACTAGTCGCGCCCGCCGACACTCCGGCCGCGCGCCTCTAGGCTGATCTGATGGATTCCGTCACCCTCACCACCGAACGACTCGTGCTGCGCGCGCCGACGGAAGCCGACGTCGACGCGATCACGGAGGCGTGCCAGGACCCGGAGATCCAGCGCTGGACGACCGTGCCGAGGCCGTATGGCCGCGGAGACGCCGAGGCGTTCGTGCGCCTCGTCGCTCATCAGTGGGCGGAGGGCTCGGAGACCGTGTGGGGCATCCGCGCAGACGATGAGCTGGTCGGCATGATCGGCCTGCACAACGTGGGCGAGCACTTCACCGGTCCCCACGCGGAACTCGGCTTCTGGGTCACGCCGAGCGCCCGGGGCAAGGGGTACCTCGGGGAGGCGGCCAGGGCGGTCATCGACTGGGGCTTCGCCGAGCTGGGGCTCGTCCGCATCCGCTGGCAGGCCGTGGCGGGCAACATCGCCTCCGCCCGTGCCGCCCGTGCCCTCGGCTTCCGCTACGAGGGCCTGCAGCGTCAGGCCCTCACGAGTCCGCGCGGTCGGGACGACGGCTGGATCGCGGGGCTGCTGCCCGACGACGACCGCACGCCGGTCGACTGGCCCGTGCTCTGAGGAACCCGCGCGACGCCCTGAATCCTGTGGTGCGTGACAGTGTCCGACGCCGATGACAGGATGAGGACATGCCGGAGATGCCGGAAGTCCAGGGGTTGACCGCCTTCCTCGCCGAGCGCGCCGTCGGGCGCACCATCACCCGCGCGAGCGTCGCGGCCATCGCCGCGCTCAAGACCTACGATCCGCCGATCAGCGCACTGCAGGGCGCCGCGATCACCGCATCCGCCCGTCTCGGCAAGTTCGTGGTCCTCTCCTGCGGCGACGACCTGCACCTCGTGTTCCACCTCGCGAAGGCCGGATGGCTGCGCTGGTACGAGAATCTGCCGACGACGCTGATCAAACCGGGCAAGTCGCCGATCGCGCTGCGCGTGGCGCTCGACGACGACAGCGGGTTCGACCTCACGGAAGCCGGCACCAAGAAGTCGCTGGCCGTCTACGTGGTGCGGGACCCGCAGGAGGTTCCGGGAATCGCACGGCTCGGCCCCGACCCGCTCGACCCCGCCTTCACCCGAGACGCCTTCGCCGCCCTGCTGGACGATCGGCGGATGCAGATCAAGGGCCTGCTGCGCGACCAGGGGGTCATCGCCGGGATCGGCAACGCCTACTCCGACGAGATCCTGCACGCGGCGCGGATGTCGCCGTACGCGATCGCCGGGAAGCTCGACGACGCCGAGGTCGATCGTCTCTTCGAGGCCATGCGCGAGACCCTGACCGACGCGGTCGCCGAGGCGTCCGGCAAACCGCCCGCCGACCTCAAAGACGCCAAGCGCCGAGGGATGCAGGTGCACGCGCGCCGCGGCGAGACCTGTCCCGTGTGCGGAGACACGATCCGCAGCGTGTTCTTCGCCGATCGCTCTCTCGAGTATTGCCCCACCTGTCAGACGGGCGGCAAGGTGCTCGCCGACCGGCGACTCTCGCGACTGCTGAAGTGAGTGCCGCACGCGCCGACCGACCGAAGTCCATGTCTCGGAATGAAATGCGTGCAGATGCGTTGAGTACACTCAGAGCAACAACGTGCTCCGGGGTCGGTGAGAATCCGAACCGGCGGTGACAGTCCGCGAGCGTCTCGAGAGATCGGGATGCCGATCCGGTGGAATTCCGGGACCGACGGTGATGCGAGGGAGACCTCGCTAGTCCGGAAGGGAGGCAGCACGAGACGCATCCGTGCGTCCGTTCCGCCATCCCTGTCTGACCCCGGAGCCTCAGAGGAGGACGAGGGATGGCAGTCAACGCGGCAGAGCGCAGCGCGATGGATCGCGCACTCCAGCTCGCCCGGCGTGGCCCCCGCGGGGTGAACCCGCAGGTCGGAGCGGTCCTCCTCTCCCCCGACGGCACGGTCCTCGCCGAGGGCTGGCATCACGGCGCCGGCACCCCGCACGCCGAGGTCGACGCGCTGTCGAAGCTCGCTCCCGGCGAGGCGCGAGGCGCCACGGCGGTCGTGACCCTGGAGCCCTGCAACCACACCGGGCGCACCGGACCGTGCGCCGTCGCACTGATCGAGGCCGGCATCGCCCGCGTCGTGTACGCCCTCGACGACCCGGGGGCCGCTTCGGGCGGAGGCGCCGAACGCCTTCGAGCCGCGGGTGTCGATGTGGAAGCCGGTGAGCAGGCGGCCGCCGCGCACGCCCTGATCGACGGCTGGCTCACGGCGCAGCGACTCGGGCGCCCGCAGGTCACGGTCAAGTGGGCGCAGAGCCTCGACGGCCGCGCCGCGGCGGCCGACGGTTCGAGTCAGTGGATCACCGGACCAGCCGCCCGCGCTGACGTGCATCGCCGCCGGGCAGAGGCCGACGCGATCGCCGTCGGAACCGGCACGCTGCTCGCCGATGACCCGGCTCTCACCGCCCGCGACGGCGGCGATCTGCTCCCGCACCAGCCGATCCCCGTGGTCATCGGATCACGGCCCGCCCCGGCCGACGCCGCCGTGCACCGGCATCCGCACACCCCGCTGTTCTTCGACACGCACGACCTGCACGCCGTCGTGGCCGACCTCCATGCCCGTGGCGTCCAGAGCCTCTTCGTCGAAGGCGGCCCGACCCTCGCGAGCGCCTTCATCGAAGCGGGACTCGCCGACCGCGTGCTCGCTTACCTCGCTCCGGTGCTCCTCGGCGGCGACCGCCTGGCGCTCACCGACATCGGGGTGGCATCCATCGCCGAAGCACGTCGCCTGACGGTCGAGGAGTGGGTCCCCCTCGGACCCGACCTGCTGGCGATCGCGCGGCCCGCAGAACCCCACCACACCCCCACGGACGAAGGAGCCGCCTGATGTTCACCGGAATCATCGAGGAGATGGGCGAGATCATCGCTATCGCCCCCGCGGGCGACGGGTGGCGCCTGACCGTCCGGGCTCCACGTGCCGCGGCGGATGCCGTGCACGGCGAATCCATCGCGGTCTCCGGTGTGTGCCTCACGGTCGTCGACTCGACCGCCGACACGTTCGACGCCGACGTGATGAAGCAGACTCTCGACGTCGCCGCGATCGGCTCCGCCACGGTCGGCACCCGCGTGAACATCGAGAAGGCGATGCCGGTCGGTGCGCGACTGGGCGGGCACATCGTCCAGGGCCACGTCGACGGCGTCGGCGAGGTGCTCGAGGTGCGCCCCGGCGCGCAGTGGAGCGTGCTGCGCATCAGCCTGCCCGGCGAGCTCGCCCCGCTCGTCGTCGACAAGGGCTCGATCTCGGTCGACGGCACCTCGCTGACGGTGAGCGCCGTCAGCGAGCCCGCAGACCCCTCCCCCTGGTTCGAGATCTCGCTGATCCCGGAGACGCTCGCCGCGACCACCCTCGGCATCCGCGCCGTCGGAGACCGCGTGAACCTGGAGACCGACATCCTCGCGCGGCACGTCGAGCGCCTGCTCGCGTTCCGCACCATACCGGAAGGAGGCTCGCGATGAGCCTTTCCACCATCCCCGAGGCCCTGGACGCGCTGCGCGCCGGGCGCCCCGTGCTCGTCGCCGACGACGAGAACCGGGAGAACGAGGGCGACGTCGTGCTCTCAGCCGAACTGGCGACCCCCGAGTGGGTGGCCTGGACGGTGCGCTGGTCTTCGGGCTTCATCTGCGCCCCGATGCCGGCCGACCTCGCCGACCATCTGAACCTGCCGCCCATGGTGGCCGCGAGCGAGGACGCCCGCTCGACCGCGTACACCGTGAGCGTCGATGCCGCCGAGGGCGTCACGACCGGCATCAGCGCCGGCGACCGCGCACACACGCTCAACGTGCTGGCGAGCCCGGAATCGACCGCGACCAGCATCATCCGCCCTGGGCATGTGCTGCCTCTGCGCGCGGTCGACGGCGGAGTGCGCGAACGCAGCGGTCACACCGAGGCGGCCGTCGAACTCATGAAGCTGGCGGGCCTGCGCCCGGTCGGCGCGATCGCCGAGGTCGTGGCCGAGGACGGCAGCATGATGCGTCTTCCCGGTCTGCAGGAGTTGGGAGCCCGCGACGGCGTGCCGGTCATCACGATCGAGCAGTTGATCGCGCACCTGAACGAGATCGACCCCGAAGGCGCGACACCGACCGCGCACCGCGGGCGTCGAGTGAGCCTGCGCGCCGATGCCACCGTGCCGACGACGCACGGGGTCTTCCGCTTCCTCGCCTACAAGGACCGCGTCACCGGAACCGATCACATCGCCGTGGTCTCCGGCGAGCTCGGCGAGACCGCGCTGGTGCGCGTGCACTCCGAGTGCCTGACGGGCGAGGCGTTCGGCTCGCTGAAATGCGAGTGCGGCCCGCAGCTGGACTCGGCCCTCGACGCGATCGAGCAGGAGGGCGGCGTGGTCATCTACATGCGCGGACACGAAGGGCGAGGGATCGGCCTCATCAACAAGCTCCGCGCCTACAGCCTTCAGGAGGAGGGCCTCGACACGGTCGACGCCAACCTCGCACTCGGCCTGCCTGCGGACGCCCGCGACTACGCCGCAGCGGCCGGGATCCTCGCCGACCTCGGCGTGTCGAGCGTGCGGCTGCTGACCAACAACACCGACAAGGTGCAGCAGCTGCGCGAGCTCGGCCTCGACGTCATCGAGCAGGTGCCGCTGATCGTCGGGGTGGGGCCCAACAACCACCAGTACCTGGAGACCAAGCGTGACCGGATGGGTCACATCATCGGCGAAGCGGAGCTCGCAGAGGCGCTCGCCCACGGAAAGGACGAGAGATGAGCGGCGCAGGAGCACCCCGGACGGGCGACATCGACGGACGGGGGCTGAACGTCGTGATCGTCGCCGGGACCTGGCACGAGACGATCTCCAACGGCCTGATCGCCGGGGCACAGCGTGTCCTGGACGCGGCACAGGCAAACTATCGGCTCGTGCGTGTGCCGGGATCGTTCGAACTCGCCGTCGCCGCGCAGGCCGCCTTCGCCGGCGGTGCCGACGCCGTCGTCGCCCTCGGCGTGATCATCCGCGGCGGCACCCCGCACTTCGAGTACGTGTCCGCCGCGGCGACGGACGGGCTCACCCGCGTCTCGCTCGACGCAGGCAAGCCGGTCGGTTTCGGGCTGCTCACGCTCGACGACGAGCAGCAGGGACTCGATCGCGCCGGGCTCGAGGGGTCGAAGGAGGACAAGGGCGCCGAGGCCGCGGATGCGGCACTCCGCACGGCGCTCGTGATCAGGCAGCTCCGCGGTTGAGGTCAGCCTGCCCTTGCTAGCGCAGAGCTGCTCGCCCCTCGTACGGTGAGGGCATGGAGACCCTCCGCCACATCGTGCTGTTCGTCCACCTGATCGGCTTCGCCGTGCTCTTCGGCGCGTGGGCGGTGCAGGCCTTCGGCGGCAAGCGGGAGTTCACCCAGCTGATGAGCATCGGCATGACGATCGCCGCGATCGCGGGTCTCGCTCTGGCCGCGCCGTGGGGCCTGCCCGAAGGCGTGGAGATGAACTACGCCAAGATCGGCACGAAGCTCGTGATCCTGCTCGTGATCGGGGCTCTGCTCGGCATCGGAGCGGGACGCCAGCGCAAGACCGGCACGATCCCGCCCGCGATGTTCTGGCTGGTCGGCATCCTGACCGCGGTCAACGCGGGCATCGCCGCGATCTGGCGCTGAGCCCGTCGCCGCGTCGGCGCGGGATGACGACGGCACGCTAAGCACCGGCACGCTGCTCCCAGAGTGCAGCTGACCGTGCGGAGACCTCCGGGTCGTTGACGCGCTGCCAATTGCGGCCGCCGCGGGCGAAGGTCGCGCGCACCGCGGCGGGAACCTCTGACGCGTCGATCGGCACCTCGGCCCATACGCTCGGGCGCACGTGGACGAGATCGACCGCGTCGGCGGCCACCGTGGGGTCGTAACGCCACGGACCGGCCAGGCGACCGAGCCACAGCAGACCCTCGACATCACGCGTCCACACGAACGCGCCGTCCGGTGCGAAGGCGAACCTCTCGAGCCTTCGAGCCAGGCGTTCGCCGTGACGCGTGTCGACCGCGCCGAGGGCCTCCGTGATCGAGGACGGCACCCGCTCCAGGCGGCCGCCCACCCCGCACACGCCGAGCGTGAGCGCGCGTTCGACCGCCGCGCCCTCGACGATCCCGTCATCGCGCGAACGCATCGGAGCCCGGAATACGGGCACCTCGTCCGCGGCGTGCTCTCGTCGCACGATCACGGCACCGGCACGAGCGCCGCATCCACGTGGGCGCCGTCGATCAGGACCGTCATCATGGTGCACACCGGCTGCCGGCGACGATCGGTCGGCGACCCGGGGTTCACTAGGCGCATCCCCGCCGGCGAGACCGAGTCCCAGGGGATGTGGGAGTGCCCGAACACGAGCAGATCGGTGTCGGGGAACCTCACGTCCATGCGCCGCTCGCGTCCCGAGGCCTGTCCGGTCTCGTGGATCACCGCCATCTCGACGTCCTCGACCCGCAGCATCGCGACCTCCGGCAGCCGTGCGCGGAGACCCTCCCCGTCGTTGTTGCCGTAGACGGCGCACAGCCGCCGTGAGCGCGCCTCGAGCAGGTCGAGCGTCGCCTCGTCGATCCAGTCCCCGGCGTGCACGACGAGATCCGCCTCGTCCACGGCGCGCAGCACCGCATCCGGAAGTCGTCGCGCCCGCGCCGGAACGTGCGTGTCGGCCAGCAGCAGCATCCGTGTCGTCATCACGTCTCCCCTCGCGGTCGCACCCGACTCTACGCGCGGGCGGCAGAGGGTCCTGCACACAGCAAACACTCAGGAAGGCGTAAACTCACCCGGGTGCCTTGGTATACCAGGGCTGAACGGAGATGAGACATGAGTACTGCCCCTGCGCCGGCGAACCCGCGTTCGCGCGTCATCACTGCGAGCCTCGTCGGCACGACGATCGAGTTCTACGACTTCTACGTCTACGCGACGGCGGCCGTGCTCGTGTTCCCGACCCTGTTCTTCCCCAGTGACAACGACACCGCCTCGCTCCTCTCCTCTTTCGCGGTGTTCGGCGCCGCGATGGTCGCGCGACCGATCGGCGCCGTCGTGTTCGGGCACTTCGGGGACAAGTTCGGCCGCAAGGCCACGCTCGTCGCCTCGCTTCTCACGATGGGCATCGCCACGTTCCTGATCGGCCTTCTTCCCACGTTCCAGCAGATCAACTGGGTGGCACCGCTGCTCCTGCTGCTGCTGCGTCTCGCACAGGGGTTCGCGCTGGGCGGCGAATGGTCGGGTGCGGCCCTGGTCGCCACCGAGAACGCCCCCAAGGGGAAGCGCGCCTGGTACGGTTCCTTCCCGCAACTGGGTGCGCCGCTCGGCTTCATCATCGCGAACGGGCTGTTCCTCGCGATCAACTGGCTGCTGCCGCACCCCGAGAACCCCATCCTGAAGTCCGAGGCGTTCCTGTCCTGGGGATGGCGCATCCCCTTCCTGTTCTCCGCCGTCATGGTCATCATCGGCCTGTGGGTCCGGCTCAAGCTCGTGGAGTCCGAGACCTTCAAGAAGGCCGAGACCAAGGGCACGATCCGCAAGCTGCCGCTCGCGACGGTCTTCCGCCACCACTGGAAGCAGCTGATCCTCGGCACCTTCATCATGCTCGCGACGTACGTGCTGTTCTACCTGATGACGAACTTCACGCTCACCTACGGCACCAAGGCCGCGGACCTCGAGACCGCGTCGGCCGCGGCCAGGGCTGCCGCGGAAGCGACGGGCAAGGCCTTCGACCCCGACGCCTTCGCCGCACAGTTCTATCCCGGACTGGGCTTCGGCTACACGGACTTCGTCCTGATGCAGATCATCGGCGTCGTGTTCTTCGGCCTCTTCACGCTGCTCTCCGGCCCGATCGCCGACGCCATCGGCCGACGCAAGCTCCTGCTCTGGGTCACCGGACTGATCGTGGTCTTCGGACTCTCGTTCAACACCTTCCTGCTGCCGGCCGTCGACCCGAAGTTCACGGGTGCACTGGTGCAGGCGTTCCTGGTGTTCGGCTTCATGCTGATGGGAGCGACCTTCGGGCCCATGGGCGCCCTGCTGCCCGAACTCTTCCCGACGAACGTGCGCTACACCGGTTCGGCCATCGCGTACAACGTGTCGTCGATCCTCGGGGCGGCCGTGGCTCCCCTGATCGCGTTGAAGCTGTGGGAAGCAGCGGGCGGTGCGCCGTGGCTGGTGGGCCTGTACCTGTCGGCGATGGGCGTGCTGACCTTCATCGCGCTGGTCCTCACCCCCGAGACGAAGGACCACGACTACGAGGACGACCTCGGCCTCGCGGCAGCCGTCGAACTCTGATCCGGGGCGGCGCGGGGCGGCGCGGGGCGGCGCGGGCGGGGGTCGCTCGGGCGGGGGTCGCTCGCAGTTCGGAGGACATTCGCACTGGGGAGGACGCCTCCCGCACGTTCGTCCTCCCCTGCGCGGATTCCCTCCGAACTGCGGGGCCACGCCGGGCGCGATGCCGTGGGCACCGGTCGGCGCACCGGAGGAAGATCGCACAACGGAGGGCCTTTCCTCTCGGCATGCCCTCCCCTGCGCGAATCCCCTCCGAACTGCGGGCCCGCCACAGGCACAAACGCACGACGCACGACGCACGGAGGCACGACGCACGGAGGCACGGAGGCACGGAGGCACGACACACGACACACGGAGGCACGAGGCACGGAGGCACGGCGGCGCGGCAGCACGGAGGCACGGGGCACGGCGTCACGACGCACGGCGGCACGACGCACAGAGGCACTGCGGCGCGGCAGCACGACGCACGGAGGCACGACGCACGGGGGTGCGGCCCACGGAGGCACGGCGGCGCAACGGCGTGCGGCGTGGGAGGCACGCGATCGCGGCGTCACGAAGCGCGGTGCAGCCCTTGCGCCACCGCCCGCATGATGCGCTCCTGTACCTGGGGCCAATGGTTCATCACTTGCTCGTACCCGACCCGGATGACGTGGTAGCCGCGGAGCATCAGTCGCGCGTCGTGGTCGATGTCCTCCGTGCGCTGCGGACCGACGTGGTGTCCGCCGTCGATCTGGAGCACGAGCCGGTCGCCGATGAGCAGATCTACTCGATGTCCGTCGATCCAGACCTGACGACGTAGCGGCAGCTGGAGCCAACGGAGGCGGGGAACCACCATGCTCTCCAAGCCGGAATCCGCGAAGGGAGTCGCCTCGTCGAGGAGCTTCCGCGCCCGGGCGGGAAGAGGGAGCCGGCGCAACAGCTGCAGGTCGATGAGGCCCGCGCGAAGGGCCGAGTTCCACACCGCGAGGGCCGCATCTCTCGGCTGACATCGCGCGACGATCCCGAGGACGTTCTCGATCGGGTCCTCGAGGAGGCCGGGCTCTCTCGGGACGACCGGTCGTTCCCAATGGACGTGCGCATTCACGTGCACGCGTCCCGCGTGAGAAGGCGCAGCCACGTGGGTCTCACCGTCGTCGATGACCCAGAGGCCGAGCCGATGCGCCTGGGTGATGCAACTCACGACCACTCCCGTCCGCGCCGCCGCGACGAGAACCGGATCCGCTCCCGGTGTACTCACCCATCCACGTCGCACGCGGATCAGTTCCCCACGCGCGATCCCGCTCGCGATGGCGTCACGCGTCGCTCCAGCCTCGATGAGCGTGCGCACAGGCAGCACCCCGTGTGGTCCGGTGTCGGGAAGTCCTCTCCGCATCCCCTCACGGTGCCAGGGCTGCCGGGCACGCGTCCCGACGCTAGCGAGGTCCTGCGGGTGAGGTGGAGAACTCGGGGGCACGTCGCGATGTGCAGCAGGAGATCCGCCCCTCGGACCTCGTCACAACGGAGGAGATTCGCACGACGGAGGGCCGAATGCGCTCAGGCGCCCTCCGAAGCGCGATTCCCCTGCCAAGCGAGGGCGCGGGGGCGCGAGGCGCGGGGCCAGGGCGCGGCGCCGGGGACGCGGGGCCGGGGCATGCGCGAGGCACGTTGTGCAGCAAGATCCGCGGCCCTCGGACCTCGTCACACCGGAGGAGATTCGCACAACGGAGGGCCGAAAGCGCTCAAACACCCTCCGAAGCGCGAATCCCCTCCGAAACGAGCGCCGGGGCCGAGGCCGAGGCATGCGCGAGGCGCGATGTGCAGCAAGATCCGCGGCCCTCGGACCTCGTCACATCGGAGGAGATTCGCACAACGGAGGGCCGAAAGCGCTCAAGCACCCTCCGAAGCGCGAATCCCCTCCGAAACGAGCGCCGGGGCCGAGGCCGAGGCCGAGGGCAAGGGTGCGGGGCCGGGGGCGCGAGGCCGAGGTCGAGGGCGAGGGCACGGGAGCGCAGGGGCGGGTCAATACGTGTTGACACGCGCTCGTGCGTCAACGAGTATTGACGGAGGAGGTTCCCATGAACGTGCACACCGCATCAGCCGTCGACCCGGACGGCGAGCCGTTGGCCGCCCTGCACCGGCTCGCCGAGACGCGCAAGGAGATCGCCCGCGCCGAGGAGGCGAACGTGCGCCGCGCCCGCAACCTCGGATACTCGTGGCAGGCGATCGCGAGCGCACTGGGTGTGAGCAAGCAGGCGGCGCATCGCCGATTCGGCCGTTCCTGAGCCGCATACAGCCCGCCCATAGGATTCGAGCCGGCACGAAGTACGGTCGAAGTACCATCTCCAGATCGAGGTCACCATGTCCGGTTCCGCGACCGCACGCCGCCGCGGCCGTGGCGCACAGCCCGAGGGCCCGCGCGCCACCTTCCGCCAGCTCCTCCCCTTCCTGTTCGAGCACAAGCGCACCCTCATCGTGGTCGCCGTGCTCAGCGTCGTCGGCGCCGCGACCTCGCTCGTGCAGCCGCTGCTCGTCGGTCAGGTGATCGAAGCCGTGCAGTCCGACACCGGGATCGGGATCCTCGTGTGGCTCCTGGTCGGCTTCGTGATCGTGTCGTCGGTCATCTCCGGCTTCCAGCACTACCTGCTGCAGCGCACCGGGACCGCGGTCGTGTACTCGAGCCGTCGCAAGCTCATCGCACGGATCCTGCACCTTCCCACCTCGGAGTTCGATGCCCGCCGCACCGGCGACCTCGTCTCGCGCGTCGGCACCGACACGACGCTGCTGTACGCCGTGCTCACGCAGGGCCTCGCGGATGCCGTCGGCAGCGCCGTGCTGTTCCTCGGCGCGCTCATCGCGATGCTGGTGATCGACCCCGTGCTGCTCCTGCTCATCGTTGTCGTGATCGGTATCTCGGTCACCGTGGTCGTGCTGCTCAGCGGACGCATCCGCACCGCGTCGACGGCGCAGCAGATGAATGTCGGCGAGCTGGCGTCCGGCGTGGAGCGCGCGATCGGCTCGATCCGCACCATCCGCGCCTCCGGGGCGACCGAGCGAGAGGCCGCCGCGGTGACGGACCTCGCATCCGAGACCTACGGCATCGGCGTGCGCATCGCCAAGATCTCCTCCCTCGTCGTGCCCGTCTCCGGCATCGCTCTGCAGCTGTCGCTGCTCGTGGTCCTCGGCGTCGGCGGATTCCGGGTCGCCGCAGGGGCGATCACCATCGCCTCGCTGATCGCGTTCATCATGTTCCTGTTCCTGCTCGTGATGCCCCTTGCGACGACCTTCGGCGCGATCACCTCGGTGAATCAGGCCCTCGGCGCCCTCGGCCGCATCCAGGAGGTGCTCGACCTGCCGACGGAGTCGCAGGACGACGACGCCATCGCCACCGCGGTCCCCCGGGAGGACCCCGCTCCGGACGCCCCGGCGATCGAGTTCCGGGACGTGCGCTTCCACTATCCCGCGAACGTCGTGGCCGCCCGCCAGGCAGCGGCGAGGGAGGCCAGGAACCTGCTCGCCGACGCCCACCTGGAGTCCGCGGAGGACGCCTCCCCTGCCGTCGAGGACCATGAGGTGCTGCGCGGGGTCTCCTTCTCCGTCCCGCAGGGCGCCCGAGTGGCTCTGGTCGGTCCGAGCGGCGCGGGCAAGAGCACGATCCTCTCGCTCATCGAGCGCTTCTACGACCCGACCGGCGGGTCGATCCGCGTGGCCGGCCACGACGCGCGCACCTACCCTCGGGACGAGCTCCGCGCCCACTTCGGGTACGTCGAGCAGGATGCCCCGACTCTCGCCGGCACGCTGGCGGAGAACCTGCGGCTCGCATCCCCCGACGCCTCCGACGCGGACTGCGAGCGCGTGCTGCGCGCGGTGAACCTCGCGGACGTGCTGGAGCGCAACCCCCTCGGCGTCGACGCGCCCGTCGGCGAAGACGGCGTGATGCTGTCGGGCGGCGAACGTCAGCGTCTCGCGATCGCCCGCGCCCTGCTCACGGATGCCCCCATCCTGCTGCTCGACGAGTCGACGTCGTCACTCGACGGAGTGAACGAGCAGCGGATGCGCGAGGCGATCGACGCGGTGTCGACCGACCGGACGCTCGTCGTGATCGCGCACCGTCTCTCGACCGTCGTGGACAGCGACCTGATCGTGGTGCTGCAGGACGGCGCCGTGGTCGGTCAGGGCACGCACGCCGAGCTCGTGGAGTCGACGCCCCTGTACCGCGACCTCGCCAGGCACCAGCTGCTCGCCTGAGGCGTCAGCCTTCCGGCGGCGCTGCGGCCTGCCATGCCGTGACATGCACGGTCGCGCCCTGGATGATGTCGAGCGGCATCTCCCAGGAGAGTCTCTCCTGCCCTGAAGCCACGGCGATCCACAGACTCCGGGCGGCGAGCTGCCCCTGCTCCGAGTTCGCATCCCATCCGATCACGGCCGAGGCCGACTCCCCCGGCTGGAGGGTGATCGGCGCGGCCCCTGGGTCTTCCGCCATGAAGGAGCGGCCGTGTTCGACCGACACGTCGAGGACGTGCCCGTTCTGGTCGCCGTATGCGACATCGGGATACCCCTCGACGACGCACGTCTCCTCCGAGACGTTCACGAGCGACAGCGACTGCCCTCTGTGCCCGGTGGCGCCGTCGGGCGCGGGAGCGAGGATCGTCGTGTTCTCGGCGGTACACGCCCCCTCCGCAGCCGAGCCTTCTCCGGGTGCCGCCGTCGGGACCGGTTCTCCCGCTGCGGACGGGTCAGGGGCCGCCGCGCCGCTCGGATCGGCCTCCCCCTGCGCTGTGGCCTGTTCCTCGCGCAGTCGCTCCTGCGTGGCGGCGGCGCCGGCTTCGGCCGCGATGGGGAGCAGGACCAGCGCGAGCACCGCCACCAGCGACACGACGAGCGACCCGGTCGTGCGAGACGTGCGAGGAGGCACCGGTTCGGTGTCGGGCATCGGCCGCTGCCGCATGCTCACGAGCGCCGGGAGCCACCCCACGACCACGGCCCACCAGGTCGACTCGGATGCCGCCCCCATGGTGCCGACGGCTCCGCCGATCCCGAAACTGCCCACCCACGTGAGGAAGCTGCCCAGATCGAGGGCGGCTCCGATGGCGAAGGCGCTCAGCACCGCCGCGAGCCAGCCGCCGGCGAAGGACGCGCGACCCGCGGAGAGCCTCGTGGAGAGCACGGCGAAACCCGTGATGAGCACCGTCGCCATGAGCAGCTGCACAACGACGGCCCACAGGAGCGGACTGCCGAAGACGCCGCGGCCCATCGGCGACGGGACCAGCTGCGCCAGGGTCGCCAGGCTGCCGCCCGCCGCGTACAGGAAGTACGGGACCCATCCGCACACGAACCACAGCACGGCGAGCACCGCTCCACCGATCAGACCTCGCCGCATCGCATTCCCCCCGCCCGAATCCGCAGACGCGCGGATGTCACGACCCTATCGTCGCGACGCGGGTGTTCCCGGCAACACGAAGGCGGGACGTCTGAGACCACTCAGCCATGGGTTCGTCTCGGATGTCCCGCCTTCGCGGATCTGCTGGGCGTGGGGCCCCAAGGTGCCGGTTCCCCCGAACCGGCACCGGTCTGTGGGCTACGCCTTCGCGAGGCGGTAGCGCAGCGAGGCCAGCTCGGCGCGCAGCGCCGCGGGGACCTTGTCGCCGAACGTGTCGTAGAACTCCTCGGTCAGGTCGGCCTCGGTCTTCCACGCCTCGGCGTCGACCGAGAACAGCTCGTCGAGGTCGGCGGCGGGGAGGTCGAGTCCGTCGAGGTTGAGGTCTTCCACGCGCGGGAGGCGTCCGATCGGGCTGTCGACCGCGGGGACGTCGCCGGCGACGCGACGGATGATCCAGTCCACGACGCGCGAGTTGTCGCCGAACCCGGGCCACAGGAAGCGGCCGTCCGCACCGCGGCGGAACCAGTTCACCTGGAAGATGCGCGGTGCACGGTCGAAACGGAGCCCCCGGCCCACCGAGAGCCAGTGCCCGAAGTAGTCCGCCATGTTGTAGCCGCAGAACGGGAGCATCGCGAACGGGTCGCGACGCAGCTCGCCCACGGTGCCCTCAGCCGCGGCGGTTCGCTCGGACGAGATGTTCGAGCCCAGGAAGACGCCGTGCGTCCAGTCGGTCGCCTCGACCACGAGAGGCACGTTGCTCGCGCGGCGTCCGCCGAAGAGGATGACGTCGAGCGGCACGGCCTCCTCCCAGTCCTCGGAGATCTGCGGGCACTGCGCCGCCGACACCGTGAAGCGCGAGTTGGGGTGCGCAGCAGGGCGACCGGAGTCGGGCGTCCACTCGTTGCCCTCCCAGTCGATCAGGTTCGCGGGCGCCTCGTCGGTCAGGCCCTCCCACCACACGTCGCCGTCGGGCCGGAGCGCGACGTTCGTGAAGATCGTGTTGCCCCACAGGGTCTCGACCGCCGTGACGTTGGTCGACTCGCCGGTACCGGGCGCGACGCCGAAGAAGCCGGCCTCGGGGTTGATGGCCCAGAGGCGACCGTCTTCTCCTGGGCGGATCCAGGCGATGTCGTCGCCGAGGGTCTCGACCTTCCAGCCGGGGATCGTCGGGCGCAGCATCGCGAGGTTCGTCTTGCCGCACGCCGAGGGGAAGGCGGCGGCCACGTGGTAGGCCTTGCCCTGCGGGTCGATCACGCGGATGAGCAGCATGTGCTCGGCGAGCCAGCCCTCGTCACGGGCGATCACGGAGGCGATGCGCAGCGCGAAGCACTTCTTCGCGAGGATGGCGTTTCCGCCGTAGCCCGACCCGTACGAGTAGACCTCGAGCGTCTCGGGGAAGTGCACGATGTACTTGTCGTCGTTGCACGGCCACTCGACGTCGGGCTCACCCGCGGCGAGCGGGGCACCGACCGAGTGCACGGTCTTGACCCACGGCGCACCCTCGGCGATCTGACGGGTGACCTCGTCGCCCACGCGTGTCATGATGCCGATCGAGGCCACCGCGTATGCGCTGTCGGTGATCTGCACGCCGATGTGCGAGAGCGGCCCGCCGACGCGGCCCATCGAGAACGGGACGACGTACATGGTGCGGCCGCGCATCGACCCCGCGAAGATCTCGTCCATCTTGGCGTGCATCTCGGCGGGATCAGCCCAGTTGTTCGTGGGGCCGGCGTCTTCCTCGCGCTCCGAGGCGATGAAGGTGCGACCCTCGGTGCGGGCGACGTCGCTGGGGTGCGAGCGGGCCAGGAAGGAGCCGGGACGCCATTCGGGGTTCAGCTTGATGAGCTTGCCCTCGTCGACGAGCCCGCGCAGCAGCCAGTCGTTCTCGGCCCGCGAGCCGTCGACCCAATGCACGGCGTCGGGCTGGGTGAGCTCGCGGATCTCCTCGACCCACGCGGCCAGCTCCGCCATCGCGGGAGTGTCATACGTCGGCGCCGTGCCGAACGTGCGCGTCGCGGAGACGGGAGACGTGCGGGGCGTGAAGACTTCGGCCATGGCCATGACTGCTCCTTAGATGTGTGGGGCGTTGCATCCATCTTCTTCGCACTCCTGGGGAAGTTTTCGCCAATTCGAACGATAAGAATCTTGATTCTTTCGCTAGACTCAAACAATGGCGTCCTCCGGCATCCACCTCACGACTCTCGGCCATCGCATCCGGCATCACCGGCTGGACAACGGGTACACGCTCGATGAGCTCGGCGCGCTGGTCGGCGTCGCCGGCTCGCAGTTGAGCCTCATCGAGAACGGCAAGCGCGAGCCCAAGCTGTCGCTCCTGCAGGCGATCGCACAGGCGACGAAGACCGAGGTGACCGACCTGATCTCGGGCGAGCCCCCGAACCGACGTGCAGCCCTCGAGATCGCGCTCGAGCGGGCGCAGGAGAGTCCCCTGTTCCGGCAGCTCGGCATCGCGCCCGTGCGCGTCACGAAGGGCATGAGCGACGAGACGATCGAATCGATCCTCGGCCTGCACCACGAGCTGGAGCGCCGCGAACGCGAAGCCATCGCGACGCCCGAGGAGGCGCGACGCGCCAACACCGAGCTGCGACTGCGCATGCGCGCCCAGAACAACTACCTCCCCGACATCGAGCGGCTGGCCGAGAAGCAGCTCAAGGCGGCGGGCCACACACAGGGCGCGCTCACACACCGCACCGTGAGCATCATGGCCGAGAAGCTCGGCTTCGAGCTGATCTACGTCAACGACCTCCCCCACTCCACCCGCTCGGTCACCGACCTCGAGAACGGACGCATCTACCTGCCGCCCGCGTCGATCCCCGGCGGGCACGGCCTCCGCTCGATGGCCCTGCAGGCCATGGCGCACCGGCTGCTCGGACACACCCCGCCCACCGACTACGCCGACTTCCTGCAGCAGCGCCTGGAGATCAACTACTTCGCCGCGTGCTGCCTCATGCCCGAGACCGCGGCCGTCGCCTTTCTGCAGCAGGCGAAGAAGGACCGCAACCTCGCCGTCGAGGACTTCCGCGACGGGTTCGGCGTCACGCACGAGGCCGCCGGCATGCGCATGACGAACCTGCTCACGCAGCACCTCGGCATGTCGCTGCACTTCCTGCGCGTCGACTCCACCGGCGCGATCACCCGCGTGTACGAGAACGATGACCTGCCGCTGCCGATGGACGTCACGGGCGCCGTCGAGGGGCAGCGCGTGTGCCGCAAGTTCCAAGCCCGCGCTGCCTTCACGCAGCAGAACCGCACGGTCGAGCACCATCAGTACACCGACACGCCCTCCGGCACGTTCTGGTGCTCGACGCAGACCGGCTCCTCGACCGACGGCGAGTTCTCGGTCACCGTCGGCGTGCCGTTCGACGACGCGCGCTGGTGGCGCGGACGCGAGACGAACGATCGCGCGGTGTCGACCTGTCCTGACGAATCCTGCTGCCGTCGCCCGTCCACCGAACTCACGGAACGCTGGAACGGGAAGGCCTGGCCGAGCGCACGCGTGCACACCCACATGTTCTCGCCGCTGCCGCGCGGCGCGTTCCCCGGCGTGGACGACAACGAGGTCTACAACTTCCTCGGACGTCACGCCAGCGAGTGATTAAGATATATTCAATTCACTCATTGATCCCGAGGGAGCCCCGTGACCGAGCAGACCCCCGCCGCCGCAGACGCCGACACCGAGACGTTCACCTCGCGCCGCCACCGCATCACGGCAGGAGGACGCTCGATCGACTACACCGCGGGCGCCGGCACGGTGATCGTGCGCGATGACGAGCACCGGCCGCTCGCCAACGTGTTCTACACCTCGTACGTCGCGGATCGCGAAGAGGGGGCGCCCGCACGCCCCGTCACCTTCCTCTTCAACGGCGGCCCCGGTTCGGCGAGTCTCTGGCTCAACATCGGCGGCTTCGGTCCGCGGCGCACACCCACCAACACACCGCGGGCGACGCCGCCGGCACCCTACGTCACGGGTGACAACCCGCACACGCTGCTCACCGAGTCCGACCTGGTGTTCATCGACGCACCCGGCACCGGATACTCGCGTCTGAGCGGCGACGCGACAGCGTCCGAGGTGTGGGGCGTCGACCAGGACGTCGACGCGTTCGCCCGGGCGATCACCCGCTGGCTGACGATCACCGACCGCTGGAACGCCCCGCGGTTCCTGTTCGGCGAGTCCTACGGCACCACGCGCGCCGCGTCGCTCGTGCACCGTCTGCAGAACCAGGGCCTCGACTTCAACGGCGTCGTACTGCTGTCGACCGTGCTCAACTGGGGCGAGAGTAACCTCGGCGGCCCGCGCGAGTACATCAACCTGCTCCCCTCGTTCGCCGCCACGGCCTGGTACCACGGCAGGGCGCGCACGGCACACGAGGAGCTCGAACCGTTCCTGGAGGAGGCGAGGGCCTTCGCCCAGGGACCGTTCGCGGCGGCATTGCTGCAGGGCGACCTGATCTCGCCCGAGGTCGAGAACGAGGTCGCCGAACGGATGAGCGCCCTGATCGGCCTCGACGCCGCGCTCCTGAAGAAGAACCACTTCCGCATCGGCATGGAGCAGTACCGCTATGCGCTGCTGGCCGACGAAGGACGAGTGATCGGCCGCTTCGACACCCGGTTCACGGCCGAACACCAGTACGTGGTCGGCGGCGGCTCGCACGACCCCGCGACGGACGATGCGGCGACCGCCGGGGTCAACAGCGCGCACCTGTCGACCTACCGGGCGCATCTCGTCGAGGACATCGGCTTCACGAGCGACCTGCACTACCGGCACCTGCACAACATGCCCATCTCCCGCGCCTGGGACTGGAAGCACAAGGCACCGGGGGTCGACGCGCCCCAGCTCGTGCCCGACGTGTCGCTCGACCTCTCCGCGGCCGTTCGGCGCAATCCGAACCTGCGGGTGTTCGTGATGGGCGGGTACTACGACCTCGCGACGCCGTTCTTCGGACCGGAGATCGACGTCGCGCACCTGTACCTCGCGCCGTCGCTGCGCGAGAACATCCGCTTCACGTTCTACGAATCCGGACACATGACGTTCGTGGACGAGGACGCAGTGGAGAAGATGAAGCGCGACCTCGACGACTTCTACCGCGACGCCACCGCGCGCTGATGAGCGCGCACGAGACGGCGGGCCGGCTCGGCGAGCTGGAGTACGTCGCACGGGTGGAGGAGCTGCCGCTGCGGCGCTCCGACGGCACACCCCAGGGCACGGTGTCGGCGTTCAGCTACACGGTCGACGCCCCCGGCCGACCGGTCGTGTTCCTCACCAACGGCGGGCCCGGTGTCTCGTCGATCTACCTGCACCTGAGCGGCATCGGGCCGTGGCGGTCGCGCATCCCTGTGCACCCGGACGACGCCGACCAGCCGCCGTACGGCATCGAGGAGAGCCCGTCGAGCATCCTCGACGTCGCCGACCTGGTGTTCCTCGACGCGCCGGGCACGGGCTTCGGCACCTTCGCAGACGACGCCGACCACTCGCTCTTCCGCACCGTGGAGGGCGACGCCGACGCGATCGCGGCCGCGATCGGCGACTGGCGCGACCGGCACGGCCGCTGGGACGCGCCGACGTACTTCCTCGGCGAGAGCTATGGCACGCTGCGCGCGGCGTTCCTGGCGACGAACCCGCACGGCATGGACACGGCACCGCTGGCCGGGATCGCGCTGCTCGGTCAAGCCGTGAACATACAGGAGACGCAGGACCGGCCGGGCAGCATCGTCGGCGCCCTCGCCAACCTGCCCTACAAGGCCGCCACCGCCTGGTATCACGGCACCGGATCGCGCGGGCACGCTACGGTCGAGGACGCCACCGCGGAAGCCCTCGACTTCGCGCGCGGCGATCTGGCCACGGCCATGCTGCAGGGCGATGAGCTGCCCGCGGCCGACCGGGCCGCCGTCGCCGAGCGGCTGTCCGCGATGATCGGCATCCCGGCCGAGGAACTCGTGCGCGACCGACTGTGGATCAGCAAGACCGACTTCCGCGAACGGCTGCTCGCGGGCCAGGTGCTGGGTGTGACGGACAGCCGATACCGCGCCCCCGCTGCCGACCGCCGCCTCGGGGAGCTCGACCACGACCCCGCCGACACCGCGCTCTCCCCTCGGTACGTCACCGGGCTGTCGCGCCTGCGGCACGATGTGTTCGGCGACGACTCCGCACGGCCGTACCGGGTCGTCGACACGGAGGCCGGCCGTCACTGGGACTGGCAGGAGCAGGGCGGCGCGGCGTTCCCCACCTACGGCCGACCGTCGCCGTTCCACACCTACCCCTACCCGGCGCGGCTCTCACGGTGGATGAAGCAGAACCCGCATGCGCGACTCTTCATCGGCACCGGGGTCTACGACGCGCTGACCACCGTGGGGGCCGCCGACCACCTGCTGCGGCACTTCGGTCTGCCGCGCGAGCGCACCGAATCGCACTGGTATCGGGCGGGTCACATGATGTACAGCGACCCCGAGGTCGCGGCGCAGCTGAACGCCGATCTCCGCGCCTTCCTGACGCGGTGACCATCGCGGCGACCGGGGCTCGGCGCATGCCCACCCCGGTCAGGCCGTGAGGCGACCGAGGGCGAACGCGGCGAGCGCGGCCGCCTGATCGGCGAGCACCGCGTCGTCGAACACGACGGTCGGCGAGTGGTTCGGTGCGGCCGTCTCCAGGTCGACGTCCTCCGGGGTCGCGCGCAGGAACAGGAACGCACCGGGGACCTGTTCCAACACGAACGAGAAGTCCTCCGACCCCATGACCGGGTGCGCGGTCTCCCACACCCGCTCCTCGCCGAACAGTCCCTGCAGGGTGGTGCGCACGTGCTCGACCGCCTGCACATCGTTCACGGTGGGGGCGCACAGCAGTGTGACGTCGACCGTCGCCGTGCAGCCGTGCGCCGCGGCCAGCTCCTGCACCAGGGCGGGGACCTCCGCCTGGACGCGGGCGCTGTTCTCGTGCGACAGCACGCGCACCGAGGCGACGAGCGACGCGGTGTCGGAGATGATGTTGCGCGCAGGCCCGCCGGCATGCAGCTGCGTGACGCTGAGCACCACCGGGTCGAACACGTCGAAGCGCCGCGTGACGAACGACTGCAGCGCCGTCACGAGCTCGGCCGCCACCGGCACGGGGTCGCGCGTGAGGTGCGGTGCCGACGCGTGCCCGCCCGATCCGGTGATCGTGACCTCCACCTCGATCGCCCCCGCCATCAGAGCGCCAGCCCTCGTGGAGAACACCCCGAACTCGCCCGGGACCACGTGGATGCCGAAGGCGGCCACCGGACGGGAGCCGGTGACGTCGAGCAGGCCCTCGGCGAGCATCCGCGATGCCCCGTCGCCGAGCTCCTCTCCCGGTTGGAACATCAGCAGCACGTCACCGTGCAGCTCCTGGCGCCGGGCGGCGAGCAGCTGCGCCGCTCCGACGAGACCGGCCACGTGCAGGTCGTGCCCGCACGCGTGCATGCGTTCGCCGGACGCGGTGTAGTCGAGCCCGGTGTCTTCGGTGAGCGGAAGCGCGTCCATGTCGGCGCGCAGCAGCACGGTGGGGCCGGGATGGGCCCCGCGGATCACGGCGGCGATCGAGCTCAGGCCGTTCCCGAGCGTGACCTCCACACCGAGCGGCTCCAGGGCGTCGAGCACCCGGCCCTGCGTGCGGGGCAGTTCGAGCCCGAGCTCGGGGTCGGCGTGGATCGCGCGGCGGAGGGCGACGAGTCCGGGGAGCAGGTCGCGGGCGTCGTCGAGCAGGGTCATTCAGGATCCGATCGCGTGCAGGAGGTGGTCGGTCCCCGCGTTCTGGATGCGCGGGATGGCGGCCACGAGGGACTGCGTGTAACTGTGCTGGGGGTTCGACACGATCTCGTCGGCGTCGCCGAGCTCGACGATCCTGCCCTTGCGCATCACGGCCGTCGTGTCGGCGATGTAGCGCACCGCGGCGAGGTTGTGCGTGATGAAGAGCACCGACAGCTCGAGCTCACGCTGCAGCTCGCGCACCAGGTTGAGCACCGCGCCCTGGACGGAGGCGTCGAGGGCGGAGGTGATCTCGTCGGCGATGATGAGCCGCGGCTTCACGGCGAGGCACCGCGCGATCGCGACGCGCTGCCGCATGCCGCCGGACAACTGCGAAGGATATTGGTCGACCGTGCCCGACTTGAGCCGCACCAGGCGCAGCAGCTCCTTCACGCCGGCCGCGCGCTCCCGCGCGTTTCCGGTGCTGTGAAGGGCCAGGGCCTCGTCGAGCGTGGCGCCGATGGTCATGCGCGGGTTGAGCGAGGAGTACGGATCCTGGAAGATCATCTGCACGTCGCGGGCGCGCGCGAGGCGCTGTCGACCGGTCGCCGGACGCAGCTCTTCGCCGTCGAGCAGCAGCCGACCGGCGGTCGCAGGCTGGAGACCGGCGATCACGCGCGCGATCGTCGACTTCCCCGATCCCGACTCCCCCACGAGACCGACGATGCTGCCGTGCGGCACCGTGAGCGAGACGCCGTCCACGGCGTTGAACGAGGAGTCGCCGTGCCCGAAGGTCACGACCAGATCCTCGACGACGAGTTCGGCCATCAGCGCACCTCCTGCGTGTTCTGGGTGCCCGTCAGCACGACCGGCTCTCCGAGGATGCCCTCGATCGGCACCCCGTCCTGGGGGTGCCAGCAGGCGACGCGTCCGCCGTGGCCGTGCGCCAGCGGTTCCGGCGTCACCGCCCGGCACTGCTCGGTCGCGAATGGGCATCGCGGGGCGAAACCGCAGCCGACGAGCGGCAGCGACAGGTCTGGCGGCTCACCCGGAATCGTCGCGAGCGGCTGGACGCGATCAGTGTCGAGGTCGGGCAGCGATTCGGCGAGCGCCCGCGTGTAGGGGTGCGCGAGCTTCTCCGGCGTGGCGAGCAGGCGCACGTCCACATCCTCCACGATGCGCCCCGCGTACATCACCAGGATCCGCTGGCAGAGTTCAGCGAGGACCGCGATGTCGTGCGACACCACGATCGCGGCCGCACCCGTCTCCTCGCACTCCCGGCGCAGCAGCGCGAGCACCCGCTGCTGCACCGTGACGTCGAGCGCCGTGGTCGGCTCGTCGGCGATGATGAGCCGCGGCTTGCCGATCTGCGACATCGCGATGAGCGCACGCTGCCGCATCCCGCCCGAGTATTCGTGCGGGAACTGTCGCGCCCGGCGCTGCGGCTCGTCGATCGCGACATCCGTCAACGCGGCGACCGCCGAGGCCTGTGCGGCCGCCCGCCCGCTCTTGGCGTGGAAGCGCGGGATCTCTGCGAGTTGCGTACCAACGCGCAGAGCAGGGTTGAGGGCCGTGAGCGAGTCCTGGAAGACGACGCCGATCTTGGTGCCGAGCCGCTTCTTCATCACGGCGGGCGGCAGTTCGAGCAGATCGTCGCCGTCGAAGCGCAGTCGCTGCGCGGTCACGGCGGCACCCGCGGCGGAGAGCTGGGCGATCGCCATCAGCGCGACGGACTTGCCGCTGCCGGATTCGCCGACCACGCCGACGATCTCCCCCGGCGCCACCGAGAAGGTGACGTCCTGCACCGGACGCACCCATCCGGACGGCGAGGGGAACGACACCGAGAGTCCGTCGACGACGAGCAGCGCACCCTCGTCCGGCACGCTCTCGCGCTGCGGCACGCGCGGCGCCGGACCGAGCTTGCGACGAGACAGCACGCTGCCCCTGCCGTGGCTGCGCAGGTGGGCGGCGAGCGACTCGCCGAGCGTCCCGAAGGCGACGCCTGCGAAGACCACGGCGACACCGGGACCGACGACCGCCGTCGGGTTCGTGTACACCTGATCGAACGCCTCGCTCAGCATGCGCCCCCAGTCGTAGTCCGGCGGCTGCACGCCGACACCGAGGAAGCTCAGGCTCGACAGCGCGAGCAGGCCTCCGCCGATCGAGAGCGTGACATTGACGATGATGGGCTCCGCGATGTTCGGGAGCACGTAGCGGGTGAACTGCCGCCCGCGCGAGACGCCCAACATCCGGGCAGCCGCGAGGTACTCGGAACCGCCGACGCGCGACGACAGCGTCTGGGCGAGGCGGGCGAACGACGGCACCATCGTGAGGCCCAGAGCGATCACCGCCGACGTCGAGCTCGGCCCGAGGAGGATCACGGTCAGCATCGCGACCAGCAGCACGGGAAAGGCCAGCCAGGTGCTGATGATCGAGCTGAACAGCCGCTGCACGCGGGGTCCGAGCACGGAGGGCAGGGCGCCGAGCAGCAGACCGAACACGAGTCCGATCACCGTGGCGATCAGTGCCATGCCGAGCGACAGTCGTGTCGCGACGAGGGTGCGCAGCAGCAGGTCCCTGCCCAGTCCGTCGGTGCCGAGCGGGTGCGCATCGCTCGGTCCCTGCAGGAGCGCCGAGGTGTCGGTCTGGTTCGCCTGCGCACCCCAGATCTCCGGGGCGAACAGCGCCAGGAACACGAGCACGAGCACCATCACGGCGCTGATCGCACCGAGCGGGTTGCGCAGGAAGGTGAGGATCGAACGCATCAGGTCGTCTCCAGGAGGGTGGTGCGCCGGTCGAGGAGCGACAGCACGATGTCGACCGCGAGCGTGATGACGAGGATGATCGCGGCGTACACGAGCGCCAGGCCCTGCACGATGCCGTAGTCCTTCGTGGCGATGGCGTCGACGAAGGCCGAGCCGAGGCCGGGCCAGTTGAACACCTTCTCCACGAGCACGCTCGACGCCACCATGGTCGACAGCAGGGTGCCGCCGATCGTGAGGGTCGCGGTGAGCATGTTCGGCAGCGCGTGACGGAAGTAGACCCACGATGCGGGGATGCGCTTGGAGCGGGCCGTGCGCACGTAGTCGTCGGAGAGCGTGTTCAGCGCCTCGACGCGGGCGATGCGCGACAGCGACGCCCACGAGGCGACGGTCATCGCCAGCACCGGCAGCACGTACGAGGCGGGGCCGGAACGTCCGGCGACGGGGAACCAGTGCAGTCCCACCGCGAAGACCACGACCAGCGCGACGCCGAGGAGGTACTCGGGGATCGCCGCGATGAGGCCGGTGATCCCGGTGAACGACACCTCGACGCCCCGGCGTCGGCTGCCCTGCGTGAGGATCGCGACCCCGAGGCCGACCGGGATCGCCACGAGCAGCACGATCACGAACGAGATGCCGGCGAGCTCCAGCGTCGCCGGCAGCCGGTTCTGCACGAGCTCGGACACCGACCGGCCGGTGATCAGGGAGGAACCCAGATCCCCGTGGAGGATGCCGGTGAGATAGTTCCAGAACTGCACGATCAGAGGGTCGTTGAGACCCAGCTGATCGCGCCGCGCCTGGACCACGGCCTCGTCGGCCGTCGCGCCGAGTGCGGCGCGGACGGGGTCGCCGCCGGATGCCCGGAGGACGAAGAACGCGACCGCGATGATCACGAACATCGCCACCAGCATCCGCAGGGTGCGGCGCAGGAGGAATCTCAGCCAGGGGTTGCCGTGGCGGCGCTTCCGGAGAAACACCGCCACGGTATCCGTTCTGGCGGACGCGTGGTCCAGCATGCGGCTCCTAGCCTCGGAGGCTCGTCGGGATGAGCAGTCCGTTGGTGGTGACCTCGAACTCCACGCCGGCGCCGTACAGCGTGCTGGTGGACTCCGCGAACGGCATCACCTCGAGGTTACCGATCGCCGAGGCCTGTGCCGCCGTCCAGGCGTCGCAGCTCTCTTCGCCGGCCAGCTGCTGCGCCTCGGCGGTGAGGTCGAAGAACTCCTGGTTCGTGTTGTATGTCCAGTTGCCGCCGTTCGGCGGGAAGTCTCCCGCGAGGATGCCGGCCCAGGTCGAGGGCAGCGTCGTGGAGATCGGGGCCCAGATGAGGTCCCAGTCGCCGCCCTGGAAGATGACGTCGGTGTACGACGACGACGGGCTCGGAGTGACCTCTACGCCGATCTCGGCCAGCTGCTGCTGGATGAGCTCGATGCCGGCGACGACCGACTGCGCCTCGGTGGACGGATAGACGAAGCTCAGGGCGAGCTTCGCGCCGTCCTTCTCGCGCACGCCGTCGGCGCCGACCGTCCAGCCGGCCTCGTCGAGCGATGCGGCCGCGGCATCGGCGTCGAAGCCGATCAGCGAGGTCGTGGCATCGGCCCCGACGCACACCGCGGTGAACGAGGAGACGAGCGAGGTCATCAGCTCGCCGCGGCCGCCCGTGGAGACCGACGCGACCTCGTCGCGGTCGATGCCCCCGGCGATGCCCTCCCGCACGAGCAGGTCGTTGGTGGGACGCCCCTCGGCCTGGTTGAAGAACATCAGACCCGGTCGCGCCGGCACGTCGATCGTGAACAGGTCGCCGCTCTCCAGCCGGTCGCGATCGGTGCCGCCGACCTCGGCGACGTTGATCTCGGACGACAGGAGCATGTTGGCGCGGGTCGGCTCGGTGTCGACGACCTCGAGCTCGACGGTCTTCGGCAGGCCCTCCGTCTCGCTGGTCACATCACCGGGACCCCAGGTGTAGTCGTCGCGCAGGGCGAGGGTGTAGGTCTGGCCGGGCGAGGAGTCCTCGAGCGTGTAGATGCCCGTACCGACGGGGGTGGCGTCGAGCGACGCGGGGTCGTCGACACCGGCCGCGCACACGACGGGCATCTGGCCGATGTTGCTGAGCAGGAAGCTCTGCGGCTGCGCGCTGGTGAACGTCACGGTGCGCGAGGCGTCGTCGGCCTCGACCGTCAGGCCCTCGCCGGGGAAGTAGACGCCGGCGTACGGCGAGGCCGTCTCCGGATCCGCGGCGTAGTCGAACGAGGCCTTGACGTCTGATGCCGTGAGATCGGAACCGTCCGTGCAGACGATGCCGTCCTTCAGCACGAACGAGACCTCGGTCGTGGACTCGGTCCAGCTCTCGGCGAGCAGGCCCTCGGCGTCCTTGCCGTGGGCGAACGACATGAGCGTCTCGTACAGGTACGCCGAGACCTCCTGCCCTGCCTGGGTGGCGTTCGTGATCGGGTTGAGCGAACCGGGATCCGCGGCGATGGCGATCGTGGCCTTCTCGACCGTGCCTGCCCCTCCGCCGTCTCCCCCGCCGGCGCAGCCGGTCAGGGCGAGTGCCGTCACGCCGACGACCGCGGCTACGATGCTGCGTCTCATGGGTGTCCTCTCTTCACAGAACCCTCGGGCGGGTTCCACCTAATTGAATGTTATGAATTGCTCTTTATTGCCTCGTGTCGGCGGTGTTTCGAGATTGTTACCGGTCACGAATGGTCGTCGACGAGGGCGGCGGCGCCCATCACCGACTTGAGCTCGAGGAACTCCTCGAACCCGTGCACCCCGCACTCCCGGCCGACGCCCGACTGCTTGTAGCCCCCGAAGGGAGCACCCACGTCGAGCCCGGCGCCGTTGATGCCGACGGTCCCCGTGCGCATGCGCAGCGCGATGTCGAGCGCGCGTCGAGGATCGCTCGACCACACGCCGCCCGACAGCCCGTACACGCTGTCGTTCGCCAGGTCGACAGCCTCATCGACCGTGGCGTAGGGAGTGATCGTGAGCACCGGACCGAAGACCTCCTCGTGGAAGATCCGCATGTCGGGCGTCACATCGGTGAAGATCGTGGGCTGCACGTAGGCGCCACCGGCCGTCGGTTCGACGATATCGAGGCCGCCGGTGAGCACGCGCGCGCCCTCGTCGATCGCGGTGGCGATGTGCGCCCGAACGCGCTCGCGCTGCAGCTCGGAGGCGAGGGGGCCCGTCGCAGTGACCTCGACGCGCGGATCCCCCGGCGCCCAGCCTGCCGCGACTTCGACGGCGGCGCGCTGCCACGCCTCCTGCATACCCGCAGGCACCAGCACCCTGGTCTGCGCGGCGCAGGTCTGCCCGGCGTTCGCGAAGCACGAGGCCAGCACACCCCGCACCGACTCCTCGACGGGCGCATCGTCGAGGACGATCGCCGCGGACTTGCCGCCGAGTTCGAGGGCGACCTTCTTGATGGTCGCGGCGGCCGCGCGCGCCACGTGCTCGCCGACCTGTCGCGAACCGGTGAAGGTGACCATGTCGACGCCGGGGTGCGCCACGAGCGGTGCACCGACCCCGGCGCCGTCGCCGTGCACGATGTTGACCACGCCGGCAGGGAGTCCGATCTCGCGGAGGATGTCGCCGACGATCGCCGCGTTGAGCGGAGCGACCTCGCTCGGCTTGAGCACCACGGTGCACCCGGCCAGTACCGCAGCGCCGACCTTGAGCATGATCTGGTGCAGCGGGAAGTTCCACGGGGTGATGGCCGCGACCACACCCACCGGCTCCGACACGACGAGCGAGTTCGAGATCGCTTCGCGCTCGACGTGAGAGCGCGCGGCCTCGACCAGACGCGCGAGGTCGGCGATCGCGACCCCCACCTGGGCGGAACGCGCGAACGCGATCGGCGAGCCCATCTCGGCGCTCAACGTCTCAGCGAGCAGCTCCCGGTGGCGCGCCAACCCCTCGGCGAGCGCCTCGACATGAGCGATCCGCTGTGACATCGGCGTCGTCGACCAGCTGCCGAACGCGTCCGCGGCCGCGGCCACCGCCCGATCGACGTCGGCGGGACCTCCTGCGACGACGGCACCGATCACGGTGCCGTCGGCCGGGCTGACGACATCGATGGAGGCCTGCCCTGCGGCGTCCTCCCTGATGCCGGCGATGTCGTGCCCGATGACCATGTCAGACCCCGGCCCTCTGCACGAGGTGCGCGTCGGGTGCGAGAGGCGCCGGACGCGGCACACCCTCGTGGATGAGGTGCCACGGCGAGGGGAACTCCCCCACCGGGACGTCGATCAGGATCGGCTCGTTGGCCGGCACGGCATCCGCGAGCACCCCGGCCAGCTCCTGCGGGGTGTACGCCCGCGCCGAGCGGATCCCGAACGCGTCGGCGAGCTTGCCGTAGTCGGGGTTGGTGAGATCGCTCGCGAAGTACCGCGCGCCGTAGCGGTTCTTCTGGATGCGGCGCACGTTGCCGTAGAAGCCGTCGTGGAAGACGATCGTCACGAGTCCGAGGCCGTACCGCTTGGCGGTGGACAGCTCCTGCAGCGTCCACGAGAACCCGCCGTCGCCGTTCACCGAGACCACGGCCCGCGAGGGGTCGGCCGCCTTGACGCCGAGCGCGGTGGCGAAGCCGTAGCCGAGGGTGCCCTGGTAGCCGGGCCCGATGTAGGTGCGCGGCTGGTATGCGGGGTACGACGCACTGGCCGCGTAGCCGACCTGGGTGAACTCGCTGACGAAGACGCCGTCTTCGGGGAGCGCTCCGCGGATGGCGCCGAGGTACTCGCGCTGGGGGGCGATGTCGGCGAACTGCTCCGCGATCCACGTGCGCACCCGGGCGAACTCGCTCTCGCGCGATTCGCGCGCCGGCGACCCGACCTCCGCCGCGAGCGCCGCCAGGGCGAGGCGGGCGTCCGCGTGCAGGGTCTGCACTGCGGCCCTGGGCGCTTCGAGGTCGGCCGCCTCCGCGTTGACGAGGATGACGGGGGCGCCGTTCGTGTCGACCTGCGTGCCGAACGTGGAGACGAAGCGCGTTCCGACCGCGAGCACGAGGTCGGCGTCTTCGCGGAAGGCCCGGAGCGCGAGTGCGTCGAACGCGAGGCGGTGCCTGGCGTCGATCGCACCGCGGCCGTTCTCCGTCATCAGCACCGGCGCCTCCAGCGCCTCGGCCAGTGCCTGGAGCGCGACCGACGCGTTCGCCGCGAGCACTCCGCCGCCGACGACGATCATCGGGCGCTTCGCGGCGACGAGGCGCGCGGCGGCCGCGCGGATCTGCGTTTCGTCGGGCGCCAGAGGTGCGGCGGCGACGCGCTCGGCGGCCGCGGCGCGCGACGTGGCCGCCAGCACGTCCGGCGGCACCTCGATCGCGACGGGGCGCGGTCGCCCGGTGCGCAGCTGGGTGAAGGCCTCGTGGACGAGGCCGGGGATCTCATCGGCGGAGCGGGCCGTGCCCGTCCACTTCGTGAGCCGCTGCAGGATGCCGGTTTGGTCGGGGATCTCGTGCAGGGCGCCGAGACCACGTCCGATGGCCTGCGAGTCGATCTGTCCGGCGATGAGGAGCATGGGCGAGTTCGCGGAGTATCCGGTGGCGACGCCCGAGAGGGCGTTCAAGACACCCGGTCCCGGCACGACCATCGCGACGCCGACGTCTCCGGTGCTCCGTGCGTAGCCGTCCGCCATGTAGGTCGTGGCCTGCTCGTTGCGGGCGCAGAGGAAGTCGACCTTGTCGGCGCGGGCGTGGAGGGCGTCTGCGGCGGCATCGAGCTGAACGCCCGGAATACCGAAGATCCGTGAGACTCCCTGGTTGATGAGGGAGTCTGCGAGCAGATCGCCACCGGTGTGGTCGGTCATCTGTTTCCTCTCGTGAGCAGCATTGCGTGATTGACTGTATTAGATACATTCAATTATGGCAAATGGGAGAATCGCCCGGGGATACCGCCCCCACTCGTCGCTCGCTCCTTAGGATGTGAGAGATCCGCCCCCTCCGACCGAAGGACCCCCGTGGCAACCACTCAGGATGAAGCGCGCACGTTCCAGCGCGTCGCCCCCGCGCAGTCCGTCGCCGACCGCGTGGTCACCGAGGTCGAGGCGATGATCAAGTCCGAAGGGCTCGAGCCGGGACACCGGATCGGCACGCGGCAGGAGCTGTGCGAGCAGTTCGGCGTGGCACCGGCGACGCTGGGCGAAGCGCTGCGCGTGCTGCGCGCCCGCGGCTCCGTCGACCTGCGCCCTGGACCCGGCGGCGGCATCTTCGTCGCCGACCAGTCGCCGCTGATCCGCCTGGCGCACAGCGTGCTGCGTCTGCGGCAGACGGGTGCGCCCGTGAACGACGTCATCAAGGTGCTGGATGCGCTCGACGAGGCGGTCATGCAGGACGCGGTGCAGAACCGCACGGATGCCGACATCGCCGACCTCGACGCCGTGATGGCGGAGCTCACGGAGCACTGGCACGACCCGATCGAGGGCCTGCACGGCAACTGGCGACTCCACCGACGGATCGCCGAGATCTCGCCCAACGCCGTGCTGCGCACGTTCTACCTCAACCTCGTGGACTACATCGAGGGCGAGACCACCGGCGCCGCGAGCGAGGACGCCCTGGCCGTGCCCGGGTTCCGCCAGGACACGGACGAGCGTCTGCGCATCCACGAGGCCCTCATCGCCGCGATCCGCTCCGGCGACCCTGAGGTGGGCCGCAAGGCCGTGCTCGACCACCGCACCCTCGGCCGCTGACACCGACGCCGCGGCACTGTCCGACGGACGCTGCAGCGGGGCTACGCGTCCCCGACCCCCACGTGCCGCCAGGCCAGCGCGGCGAGCGCGGCCGCCTGGTCGCCCAGCACGGCGTCGTCGAACTGCGCGTGCGGCGAGTGGTTCATCGGGATGTCGTCGGGGTCGACGTCCGGCGGGGTCGCGCACAGGAACAGGAATGTGCCCGGCACCTCCCTGAGCACGAACGAGAAGTCCTCGGATGCCATCCAGGGGACGTCGAGCTCTTCCACGCGGTCGTCGCCGAACGTGTCCCGCAGCACCTCCGTCGCCGCGGCGGTCTCCGGCGCCGTGTTGACCGTGACGGGGTAGCCGACGATGACCTCGACGTCGGCCGTGCAGCCGTGCGCCGCGGCGATCCTCTCGATGAGCGCAGGCAGCTCCGCCTGCGCCTGGGCGATCGAGGCCTCGGACAGGGTTCGCAGGGTCGCCGCGAACCCGGCCTCCTCGGGGATCACGTTCGTGATCTCGCCCGCGAAGAGCGTCGTGACGGACAGCACCACGGGGTCGAACACATCGACGCGGCGCGTCACCCACGCCTGCAGGGCGAGTACGAGCTCTGCCACCACGGGCACCGGATCCACGGCCTGCTGCGGACGAGAGCCGTGCCCGCCCCGCCCGTGCACGCGAACCTTCAGCACGTTCGCACCGGCCATGATCGTGCCGGGCTTGAGCTGGAACCGTCCGCGCTCCCCCGGGCCGACATGGATGCCGTACGCGGCCTCGACCCTGCGTCCCGAGGCCTCGAGCACACCGTCGCGGATCATGAGCGGCGCCCCGCCCCCTGCCTCCTCGCCGGGCTGGAACATGAACACCACGGACCCCGCGATGCGGTCGCGGCGCGCGGCGAGCAGCCGCGCGGCGCCCACGAGCCCTGCGACGTGCAGGTCGTGTCCGCACGCGTGCATCGCCCCGTTGGTCGCGGCATAGTCGAGACCGGTCTCCTCGATGATCGCGAGCGCATCCATGTCGCCGCGCAGCAGCACGGAGGGACCGTCGACGGCCCCGCGAAGAACGGCGGTGACCGAGCTCAGGTCGGTGCCGCAGGTGATCTCCAGCCCGAGTCCGTCCAGTGCGTCGAGCACGGCGCGCTGCGTCTGCGGCAGGTCGAAGCCCGGCTCGGGGATGCGGTGCAGCTCCCGCCGCAGTGTCACCAGCTCCGGCAGCAACCGGGCGGCGTCATCACGCAGCGTCATGCATTCTCCTTCTGCGATGCCCCGCCCGACACGTACACGGTGCGGCCGTCGATGAGGACCTCCCGCACGGTCGAGGCGACGTCGAGGGGGTCTCCGCTCCACAGAACCACATCGCCGTCCCTCCCCGGCTCCAGCGCGCCGACCCTGTCGTCGATGCCGGCGATGGACGCTGCGGTCGAGGTCATCGCGGCGAGCGCTGTCTGCCGCGGGAGTCCCGCCCGCACGGCGACGGCGGCCTGCATCGCCAGCAGGCCGATCGGCACGACGGGATGGTCGGTCGTGAGCGCGACGCGCACGCCGGCAGCCGCGAGAGCGGCGAGGTTCGCGGGGTCGGCCTCGCGCACCTCGACCTTCGACCGGCTCGAGAGGATCGGCCCGAAGATGACCGGGACGTCGCGGGCGGCGAGGACGTCGGCGAGCTTGTGCGCCTCGGTGCCGTGGTTGAGCACGAGGCGCAGACCGAACTCCTCCGCGATGCGCAGTGCGGTGGCGATGTCGTCGTGGCGGTGCGCGTGCTGCTCCCAGGTCAGGGTGCCGTCGAGCGCCTCGGTGAGCGCCTGCATGCCGAGGTTCACCGCGAACGGCGCCCCTTCGGCCCTGGCCTTGTCCCGCCGCGCCCCGTAGTCCCGCGCGTCCATGAGCGCCTGCCGGATGACGAGCGCGATCCCGAGACGGGTCGACGGCAGCTGCTTGCGCTCCCCGTACGCCTGCTTGGGGTTCTCGCCGAGCGCGGACTTCATGCCGAGGGCCGCGCGGATCACCTGCTCGTCGACCGAGCGGCCGCCGGCGGTCTTGATGGCCACGCTCTGTCCGCCGATCGGGTTGCCCGATCCGGGTTTCACCACGACCGCCGTGATGCCGCCGGCGAGCGCATCGCGGAAGGCGATGTCCTCGATGTTGATCGCATCGACGGCACGCACTCCGGCGGTGACGGGCGACGAGACCTCGCTGCCGTCGAAGCCGGCGGGCCCGTTCGCCTCCTCGTGGGCGCCGATGTGGCTGTGCGGGTCGATGAGCCCCGGCAGCACCCAGCATCCCGCCGCATCGATCACGCGCGCACCCGCCGGCACGACGACGTCGGCGCCGACGGCCTCGATTCGGCCGTCCACCAGCAGCACCGCGCCGCCATCGAACTCCTCGCCGAGGCCGGTGACGACCCGTCCGCCCACGATCGCGACGGCGTCCGTCATGCGTCCTCCTCCTTCGTGCGGCGCTCGACGAGCTCCCGCGTCCTCGTCAGCAGATCATCGACATCCGGGCTGAGGATGCCCGCGGCGGGGTCGACCCGCACCACGATGCCGTCCTCGCACTCCGGGGGCTCGCCGCTCAGGTCGACGAGCGGGTCGTCGACCCAGACCCACGGCAGACCGTCGGCGTACCGGCGGATGTGGGCGAGCTTGTCGAACTGCACCGGAAGGAACGGCCATGGCTCCTCCGGCAGCTCGAGCGGCTCGCGGAACGCCGTGTGGGCGTTGTGCCCCCACTCCGACGCCCACACGATGTCGAAATGCGCGGCGAGGTCGTGCAGGCGCTGCGCCGCGGCGTCCGGGATCGCGACGTCGCGCACCCAGCGCCCCCACGCCGACAGGTGGTGCATCGTGACGGGCACCGTCGGCTCACCCTCGATCACCACGACGTCGCTGATGCCGAGGACGAGCACCGGCCGGTCGCCCCGTGGCGGTCGCGCCGTGTACTTGGCCATGTCAGTCGTCCACCGCGTCGGCGAGCAGCGGCGCGTCCGGGGCTCCCTCGAAGTAGTTGCCGCCCTCGATGCGCACCAGGCGCTCCGACTCGTCGAAGAACACGCCGACCGGATCGCCGCCCGCTGCGACGGCACGATGCTGCTTGGCCATCATGCGGCGGATCATCGCGATGCCCTGGTCGGTCGTCGTGAGGTGGTCCTCGGAATGCAGCGAGATGGCTCCCTGCGACTTCTGGGCCTCGTAGTCGCCGGGAAGACGCTGGTGCTCCAGGTCGGTGAGCTCCTTCCACGGCTTGCCCTCGTGCGTGGAGCGGAGCTTCGCGAGGAAGTCGGGGTCGCTGTCGCGCGCGACCGTGAAGATGCGGAAGTGCGTGTCGTCCATCGGCACGACCCAGCCGATCATGTTCGTCTGTCCCGAGGAGAGCTTCGGGCTGGCGACCACGCGCAGGTTCGGGAAGATGACCTCGGTGACGCGGCGCAGCTGGCGTCCGTCGCCGAGTTCGCGCATCTGGATGCTCCGCACGCCCAGCGGCGTGTACTCGTACTCGACCTCCGGGATCAGCGCCATCTCGGGTGTGAACTGGTTGCCGCTGAAGCGCGCGTGCAGGATCGGCACGTGGAACGGATCCATCACGTTCTCCCAGTGCTGCAGCCAGTTGAAGTCGAGCTCGGCAGGGCCGCCGCCGCCCACTCCCTGGTCGTTCACGATGAGCTGCTCGTCGTCGCTCAGCTCCTCGAGCGTGTCGTAGCGCGGGAGGACGGGCTTCTTCTCCGGCGGTCCCATGTAGGCCCAGATCAGGCCGTACTGCTCTTCGACGGGGTACCACGGCTGCCGCACGCGGTCGCGGTGCAGGCCGAGTTCGGGTTCGCACGGCTGCTCCAGGCAGTGCCCCTCGGTGTCGAACACCCAGCCGTGGTAGCAGCAGCGGATGCCCTCGTCCTCGACGCCGCCGTAGAACAGCGAGGCGCCGCGGTGGATGCAACGCGGGTGCAGGAGACCCGCCTTGCCCTTCCTGGTGCGGAACAGGACGAGTTCCTCTCCCAGCACCCGCAGCGAGATCGGGCGCGTCGTCGCGTCCTCGACCTTGGCGACCGGGTGCCAGTAGCGGCGCAGCACCTCGCCGTACGGCGTGCCGGGGCCGACCTGCGCGAGTTCGTTGAGTGGCTGTCCGAGGCGCAGCCCGTATGCGGTTCCGGTGTCCATTGGTCGCTCCGTTCGTGGGTCAGATGTCGAGGACGAGCCGGTCGCCGAGAGAGCGGGAGACGCAGATCATCATCGTCTCGTTGCTCTCCCGCTCGTCCGGGGTGAGGATCGAGTCCCGGTGCTCGGGGGCTCCATCGATGACGGCGGTCTCGCAGGTGCCGCACACGCCCTCGAGGCACGAGCTCGGCACACCGATGCCGGCGTTCTCGAGCATCTCGAGGATGCTGCAGCCCCGGTCGACCGTCACGACGAGGTCGGAGCGGCTGGCGACGACCTCGAAGGAGTCGGCCCCCTGCGATTCGCCGAAGGTCTTGGCCTGGAACCTCTCGACGTGCAGCACACCACGCGGCCAGTCGGCACTGAGTTGTTCGAGCGCGTCGAGCATCCGCTCGGGGCCGCAGGCATACACACCGGTGTCGGCCGCAGGGGCGCCGATCCACGCGGCCAGGTCAAGGCGGTCGTCGGCGTCGCCGCGTACGAGCAGAGTCTCTCCGCCTGCGAGCTGCGGCGCCGAGAGGAACGCCATGCGCTCCCCCGCCGAGCCGAGGTAGGCGAGACGCCAGGGGACGCCACGCCTGGTGGCGTCGGCCAGCATCGGCAGGATCGGTGTGATGCCGATGCCGCCGGCGATGAAGACGTACTCCGCGGCTGGTGCGAGCGCGAAGTGGTTGATGGGGGCCGACACGGTGACGAGATCGCCGACGCGCAGGCTCTGGTGCACGTGGCGCGAACCGCCGCGGCTGGGGCTTTCGGCGAGGACCGCGACCCGCCACATCGAGCGGTCGTCGGGGTCGGAGCACAGGGAGTACTGGCGTTCGACGCCGTTCGCGAAGCGGAGATCGATGTGCGCCCCCGGCTCCCACGCCGGCAGCTCGGCGCCGTCGGGGGCATCGAGCTCGAGGGACAGCACGTCACGCGCTTCCAGGCGCATGGCGCGCACGCGCAGGGTGAGGCGCTGCTCCGGGGAATCGACCGCTGTGTGGGGCACCGTCGCTCCGCTCCTTCCGTCGTCCCGACCGTGAGATCAATTGACAACATTCGTTATATTCAATTGCGATAGTATGAACTCCGCCAGGGACCTGTCAAACGGACACGGCCCTCAGGGCGAACGAGAGAAGGGCGATCGGATGTCGGAGCTGAGACTGCGCGGAGACCTGGACGCGATCCCGGGCTACACGCCGGGGAAGGCTGCGCCGCAGCGCGAGACGGCGGACGCGGTGCACAAGATCTCCTCGAACGAGAACCCCTACCCTCCGCTCCCCTCCGTGACGGCGGCGATCGCCGACCAGCTCGCCCACGTCAACCGCTACCCCGAGACCGCGGCGACCGCCCTCACCTCCGTACTGTGCGAGCGGTTCGGGGTCGATCCCGTCAACATCGTGCTCGGCAGCGGCTCGGTCGAGGTCGTCTCGCAGCTCATCCGCGCGACCGCCGGCGTCGGCGACGAGGTGCTCTTCGCATGGCGCTCCTTCGAGGCGTACCCGATGCTCGTCAGGACGGCCGGCGCCGTGCCGGTTCCCGTGCCCCTCACCGCCGATCACCGGCACGACCTCGACGGCATGCTCGCGGCCATCACCGAGCGGACCCGCCTCATCCTCGTGTGCAACCCGAACAACCCGACGGGAACGACCATCGGCGAAGCCGAGCTCGACAGGTTCCTCGCCCGCGTGCCCTCCGACATCGTCGTCGTGATCGACGAGGCGTACGTGCAGTTCAACGATCGCGTGGACTCCCCCGTCGGCATCGAGCATTTCCGCCGCCACTCGAACGTCGCCGTCGCGCACACGTTCTCGAAGGCGTACGGACTGGCCGGCATGCGCGTGGGCTACGCGATCGCTCCGGCACCGCTGGGCATCGCCCTCCGCAAGGTCGCCATCCCGTTCGGCGTCACGAACCTCGCTCAGACCGCCGCGGTGGCCTCGCTTGCGGCCGAAGACGAGCTCGGCGCACGTGTGGCAGCACTCGTCGTGGAGCGCGAGCGCGTGCTCGCCGCCTTCGTCGCAGCCGGCTTCCCGCTTCCGGAGAGCAAGGGCAACTTCGTCTGGCTGCCGCTCGGCGATGCGACGACGACCGTCGCCGAACTGCTGGAGCGTCACGGCCTGCTCGTGCGCCCCTTCGCCGGAGAGGGGCTCCGCGCCACGGTCGCCGAGACCGAGGCCAACGACATCCTGATCGCGCTCGCGCCGGAGATCGCCGCCCTCGCCGCCCCGTCGTCGGAGGTCGCCTCCGCACCCGCATTCGCCAGCAGCTGAGACCGCGGTGTTCCTCGGACGGCGTCACTCCCCGAGGAACACCGCGAACCTGGTGAGGGCGGCCTCGACAGCCGCCGGGTCCGCCGGGTGGTCGAACAGCTCTGGCGGGGTGTCTCTGGCGGCGGTCGCGTGCGTCCAGCAGCCGATCACGCGACCGTCCTCGACGAGCGTGGCGCGCACCATGCCGTTCTTGCCGGGGCCGATCGCGGACAGATGCTCGGGCGCGGCGACCGCCGTGCGATCGGCGTACGAGATGTAGTACTCGTCGAACGCGCCGAGGGCGAGCACGCTCGGCGCACCGGCCGCACGGCGCGGATGTGCGCTCGCGACGAAGAGTCCGTCTTCGACCTCGGTCACGCGCGCGGCGGCGCGAACCACGGCCTCGCGGGACTGCCCGAGCGTGAGCCCCGACCACCATGCGAAATCGGCGACGCCGGCGGGTCCGTGACCGTCGACGTAGCGCACGAAGAGCTCGGCGAGAGGGTCGTCCGGACGCGCGTGCTCCCGGATGTGCTCGTCGACCAGCACGAACCGCTGCTCCCTGGTGATGCCGTCCCGCGCGGCCACGGGCCCCTGGCAGACGAGGCCGTCGATCGTCAGGGTGAAGAGCAGATGGATGCCCCGCTGCCCCGTCGGGTCGATGCCGACGCTCTGCAGGATCTCGAACACCTCCGCTCGCGTGCGCCCGCCGTCTCGCAGCTGCGGGGTCAATGCACGCACGGCCGCGGCGATCATGTCGTCGTCGATGCCGAGGTCGCGCTGCCGCGAGGCCGCCTGCTGCCGCTGCCGCCCCGCCGTGACCTGCAGCATCCAGCCGAGGTCACGAGCCGGGACGGTGTGCAGCGTGCCGCGCATGGTCCATGCCCGCACGAGGTCGCCGCGGTCGAACGCCCGATCCACGTCGCGCAGTCGCACACCGCCGCGGGTGCGCACGGCGAGCGCCCACCGTCCGGCCGTGAAGTCCTGGCTCTGCACGGCGAGCATGTGGTGCGCGGCATCCGTCACGGTGCTCGTCGGCGCGGTCAGACGGTGCGATCGGAGGCGCTCGGCGCGAAGGGTCGCGGTCTTCATGACCCCATCATGCCCGGCGCCTCCGACGCGGCGCAGTGCGGTCAGGCCTGCAGGGTCACCTCGCGGCGCTCCGGGAGCACGATCGGGTGCGAACCGGCCATGACCTCGAGCACCCGGATGACCTGGCACGAGTAGCCGAACTCGTTGTCGTACCAGACGTACAGGATGAGGGTGTCCTCGTCGGCGATCGTCGCGAGTCCGTCGACGATGCCGGCGCGGTGCGAGCCGACGAAGTCGGTGGAGACGACGTCGGGGCTCTCGACGTAGTCGATCTGCTGGCGCAGCTTCGAGTGCAGCGAGACGCGGCGCAGGTAGTCGTTGACCTGCTCCGTGGTCGCGGGGCGCTCGATCGTCAGGTGCAGCACCGCGAGCGACACGTCGGGCGTGGGCACACGGATCGAGCTGCCCGTGAGCTTGCCCTCGAGCTGCGGGAGGGCTTTCGCCACGGCCTTCGCGGCGCCGGTCTCGGTGATGACCATGTTGAGCACGGCAGAGCGCCCGCGCCGGTCGCCCTTGTGGAAGTTGTCGATCAGGTTCTGGTCGTTCGTGAACGAGTGCACCGTCTCGACGTGCCCCTTGACGACGCCGTAGGCCTCGTCGATCGCCGCGAGCACGGGCGTGATGGCGTTCGTGGTGCACGATGCCGCCGAGAGGATGCGGTCGGTGTCGGTGATCGTGTCGTCGTTGATGCCGTGCACGATGTTCTTGAGGGGGCCCTTGCCCGGCGCGGTGAGCAGCACGCGGGCGACGCCCTGCGAGCGCAGGTGCTGCGAGAGGCCGGCCTCGTCGCGCCAGCGCCCGGTGTTGTCCACGACGATCGCGTCGTGGATGCCGTGGGCCGTGTAGTCGATGGTCGCGGGGTCGTCGGAGTAGATGACCTGGATGCGCGTGCCGTTCGCGATGATCTGCTCGGCGTCTTCATCGACCGTGACGGAGCCGGCGAACCGGCCGTGCACCGAGTCTCGCAGCAGCAGGGACGCCCGCTTGACGAGGTCGTTCTCCGCGCCGCGGCGGACGACGATCGCGCGCAGCCGCAGCCCGCTGCCGCCGCCGGTGTGCGCGATCAGGATGCGCGCGAGCAGACGGCCGATACGCCCGAAGCCGTAGAGCACGACATCGGTGGGTTCGGCGGCAACGGCGCCCATCGCCGGCGCGAGCACCTCGGCGAGGTACGCCTCCAGGGACTGGTCGCTCTCGGCGTGCTCGGCGACCAGCCGCGCGACGTCGAGGGAGGAGGCACCGGGGGCCAGCACGTTGATCGCCTCGAGCACCGCCAGGGTGTCTTCGATCGGCAGTCGCTCGTGGCCGAGCTGGGCGACCCGATCGTGCACCTCGACGATGCCCGTCGCCGAGAGCCCGAGCAGGCGGTGCCCGTGAAGCGAGGTGACCACGTCGTGCTCGCGGCGGAGCGCTCCGATGAGCGGGATCATCCGCTCTGCCAGCTCTTCGCGCTCTGTCCATCCTTCGCGGTGTGCCGCGGAATCGTTCATCTGCGTCCTTGCATGTGTGAGCGCGCGCCGAGATCGCCGGCGCGCGAGTTGCCGGGTGAATCGGGGGATGCGTCCAGCGTACAAGCCGCGCAACCGCGCGCCGAATCGGGGCGTGCCCCGCTCGCTTCGCCACGAGTTTTACGTCTACACTGGTGGAATAATGAGCGAGACACTTCCCGGCGACGACGCCGACCTGATCATCCGCGGCGGTCGCATCCACACCCTCGATCCCGCGGTCGGCACCGTCACCGCTCTCGCCGTGCGCGACGGAGTGATCATGGCGCACGACGCCGCCGCCGAAGCACTCGGCGCCCGCGAGGTGGTCGAACTCGACGGACGCACCGCGATCCCCGGCATCAACGACGCCCATCTGCACGGTGCGTGGCTCGGAGCCCGCTGGCCGCACCTCTTCTTCTCCGACACCGCGCCCGAGGACCAGCCGTCGGGCACCCTCGTGACGACCGCGGGCGAACGGAGATCCGCCCTGCGCCGGGCTTGGCGTCTGCTCGCCGAACTCGGCATCACGAGCTACACCGAACCCGGCGTCGGCCCCGGCGAGGACGCGGGCGAGACCGGATGTTTCGGCACCGACATGCTCGACACCTATTGCGAGCTGCACCGCGAGGGCGCGCAGACCTCTCGCGTCACCCTGCTGCGGCTGTTCGGGACCATCGACGGCGAGAGCACGCTCGACGACTTCGAGCGGGGCATCCTCACACCTCCCCCGGCGACCGACCGGAGGTGGCTCGCGATCCCCGGCGTGAAGATCTTCGCCGACGGCATCCCACCCCTGGCGACCGCGTGGGTCGAGGAACCCTACGCCGACGGCACCACGGGCGCCCTGCTCACGCGCGGCGGCACCGACCCCCTCTCGGCGTTCCAGCGGATGGTGGAGCTCGCCGCCACCCGTGGCATGCAGATCGCCGTCCATGCGACGGGAGACCGGTCGATCGCGGAGTTCCTCGCCGTCCTGGAGCGCCTCCGCGACGCGCCCTCCCCCGCCGGGCCGCACTACGTGGTGCACGGCGACCTGGCCACGCCAGAGCAGATCGCACGCATGCGCGAGGTGGACGCCGGTTTCGCGGTGCAGCCGCTCATCGCGGCGCACACCCACTCGTGGGCCGCCGTGCAGCTCGGCGAAGCCCGCCTCGCCGCCGCGTGGCCCCTGGCGGAGATGCTCACGTCGGGGACGCTGACGACCGTGACGAGCGACGCCCCGATCGCGAGCCCCGACTGGCGACGCGGCCTCGACGCCGCGCTCGCCCTGCTCACCGACGCCGGGGTCGTGGACGACGCCGAGACGCGGGGACGACTGCTGCGCACGATGACCGTGGATGCCGCCCGGCAGGACGGCGCGTCGACCTGGAAGGGATCGCTCGCCGTCGGCAAGGTCGCAGATCTCACCGTCCTCGAGGAGGATCCTCTGACGCCGGGACGCACGTTCTCGTCACTCGGGGTCGCCATGACCGTCGTCGACGGCCGCACGGTCTTCTCCCGCGACTGAGCCGGGCGTACGCACGAAAACGGCGGGCGGCATGTTCACGCATGCCGCCCGCCTCTGATCCCCCTCGGACCAGTCTGCGGCCCCGACGCCGGGCTTCCCGACGCCGGGGCAGGTCTCACACCGCCGTCGCGACCAGCACCCGCGGGCTGCCGGGCAGGGCGACCTTGTCGCGCACCGCCCAGCCGGCATCGGTCAGCCAGCCCCGCACCTCGGATTCGGGGTACACGACCGTCCCGTCGATCACGAGGTACTCCCCCGCGTGCAGCGCGTCGATCCCGCGCTGCTCTGCGTCGTCGTCGAGGAAGAAGTCGAGCACGGTCAGGGTCGCATCCAGAGCCGCGGCCGCGCGCAGATTGCGGAAGATCTGCGCGTTCTCCTCCGCCGAGAACCGGTGGATCACATGGTTCGCGAACACGGCGTCGTACTCCCCCTGCGGCGTCGCGGTCGCCGTATCCGCGACCTCGACGACCGCGCGGTCGGCGAGCCCCGCCGCCGCGACGGCCTCGGCGATGCCGTCCTCGAAGCCGGGCGCGTAGACGAAGGTCGTGTGCAACCCCGGGTTCCGCGCCATGACCGACAGCGCGAAGTCTGCCGAGAGCCCGCCGAAGTCGAGCGCCCTGGTGGCACCCGCGAGGTCGAGGTGACGCCCGAACTCCTGAGCGTGCAGGCGGTTGTAGGTCATGACACCGGCCATGAACGTCGCCCACCGGGCATCGTCCATCTGGAGGTCGCCCGGCTGCGTCGTGTCGACGGTGTGTCCGAACTGGAGCCAGTGCGGGTAGCTGATCTCGTCGAGGAAGGTGAGGAACGGCGCGAGGTCGATCGCCGCGTCGTCACCCGTGAGGTAGGCGGCGGCGTCCGGGGCTATGGAGTAACGGCCGTCGGCGCGGAGCAGGAGCCCCTTGGCCGCCATGGCGTCGGCGAGCAGACGGGCGATGCGCTCGCTCACCTCGCACGCGACGGCGATCGCCGAGATCGTGTCCGAACCGTCGGCGACAGCGGCGAACAGGCCGATGCGGCTGGCATGGAAGAGCTGCTTCGACGCCATGTAGCCCGTGGCGATGTCGAGGATCCGCGCGGCGTCGGCGGTGGGGGTGTCGGTCATGGTGATGGCCTTTCGTTATTTATCTACAACCGTGGGAACTAAAGGGCAGGGAGGGGCCGGATGCGCGAGACGCCCTCAGTCCGACAGGAAGGCGCGGACTGCGGCACGGAACTCGGCCGTGTGCACCGCAGCGACGTGGTCGCCGGAGACACGCTGCGTGCGTGCGTCGGGAAGCAGCCGCGCGAGATCGTCGATCCCCGCCGCCATCGCGTCGTCCACGCCGCCGAGCAGCAGCGTCGGCTGCGCCGGCCCGTCCGACCCTGCGACGAACGGCTCGGAGGCCAGCCCTTCGATCAGGTCGATGAGCTCCCCCGGCCGGGTGCCCTCCTGCGATGCCAGGTGCACGATCATGCCGGTGAGCGGATCGGCCGGTGCGTCGCCGCTCGACACGCTCGCGCGCGCGGCGGCGAGGTCGACGAGCGCGAACGGCTCCCTCGCGCTGAGGCCGCCGAGCACGAGACGCCGCACCGAGACCCGCGGGTGCCGCGCCAGGTCCCAGGCGAGTCTCGCTCCGAGGGAGTACCCGACGAGGTCGATCTCGTCGGGACCCACCGCCGTCGCGAGTGCGTCGAGCACCGTCGATGTGGGCGCGGTGCCGAGCGACGGACTCGTACCGTGCGCGGGAAGATCGACCACGACGCGGGGGCGGTCGCCGAAGACGCCGTCCCACTCGCTCTCGGGCCAGTCCTGCGAACCGCGCGAGGCGAGGCCGTGCAGGAACGCGACAGGCCGCCCTGTGCCGGGGTGCCGCTCGACGAAAAGGGGTGTGGTCATGATGCGCCGTCCTCTCGGATCCGGCGCACCGTGCTCAGCGCAGGCGTGCCAGGAACTGGTCGATGTAGTTCTCGTAGTCGGCGATCCGCTCGCCGTCGGGGTACATGAGGTTGATCACGGTCGCACCGACCGCGACGGAGATGAACTCGTTCGCGAGAGACGCATAGTCCTGATCCCGGATGACGCCGGCATCGCGCGCCGCTTCCATCCGCTCGACGAGCATGTCCCGCCACCGTCCGAGGTGCGTGCGGTACAGCTCCGTGAGCGAGTCGTTCGACATCGCGTACTCCCACAGCGCGAGCAGCACCCGTCCGCTGGCGATCTCCTCCACACCGCTGGGCAGCGTCCCCTCGAGCACCTGCCGCAGCATCCGCTCGGGGGTGGCGCCCTCCGACATCGATTCCTGCAACCAGGTGTCGTGTTCGTGCAGCACGGTCTCGAACGTCGCCGCGACGATGCTCTCCTTGCCCGGGAAGTAGTGCTTCAGGGCGCCGTTCGCGAAGCCGGCCTCCGCCGCGATGCTCCGCATGGTCGCGGCCTCGAAGCCGCCCTTGAGGATGATGCTCTTGGCCACCTCGACGATGTCCCGTCGACGCTGGTCGTGATCGATGATCTTCGGCATGGGGTCCTTCCGGCCGATTCCGATGCGGGGAGTGATCCGGCCTGGAGCTACCGTACCGCCGCATCGCGCACCTCCCGCAGAGCGAGCCACTGCGCACGTCGCTCTCGTTGCGCGATCGGGTCGGCGACGGGCGAGGCCAGACGCAGCCGCTCGGAGTAGGGATGCCGCGGGGCACGGGTGACCTGCTCCCCCTCGCCGACCTCCACGAGCTCGCCGCGGTACATCACGGCCACCCTGTGGCAGACGCGCCGGACGACGCCGAGGTCGTGCGAGACGAAGAGGTACGCCACGCCGGTGTCGCGCTGGAGCTCGATGAACAGGTCGAGGATCGTCGCCTGCGTCGTGAGGTCGAGGGCGCTGACCGGCTCGTCGCACACGATCAGCCGCGGTCCGCGGACGAGTGCGCGCGCGATCGCGACGCGTTGGCGCTGACCGCCCGAGAACTCACTCGGATAGCGGTCCATGGCGGTACTCGGAAGGCGGACGCGGTCGAGCATCTCGCGCACCTTCGCCTCCGCGGCCTTCGCGCCGATGCCCGTGGTCAGCAACGGCTCCGCGAGGATGTCGCCGATGGTCATGGCGGGGTTCAGCGAGCCATAGGGATCCTGGAACACGACCTGCACGTCGTCGGCGAGCGCTCTGCGGGCGCGACCGCCGAGTCGGCTGATCTCCTGTCCGTCGAAGCGGATGCTTCCCGCAGTCACCGGCGCGAGGCCGAGGATCGCCTTGCCGAGCGTCGACTTGCCGGAGCCGGACTCGCCCACCAGGCCGAGGCATTCGCCGGGGGCGATGTCGAGGGAGACGCCGTGGAGGGCGCGGAAGGCGTGGCGGCCGCGGCCGTACTCCACGACCAGGTCTTCGACGGAGAGCAGGGCGCTCATGCGGTCACCTCGATTCGCGTGCGGTCCAGTTCGGCGCGGCCTTCGACATCATCGAGGGACGCGGCGATCAGTTCGCGCGTGTAGTCCTCGGCGGGGGCGGCGAACAGGTCGTCGACCGGTCCCGACTCCACGACGTCGCCGCCGCGCATCACGATCACGCGGTCGCAGATGTCGGCGACGACGCCGAAGTTGTGGGTCACGATCAGCAGCGCCATGCCGTACTCGGCCTGCAGCTCGCGGAGGAGTTCGAGCACCTCGGCCTGCACCGTGACGTCGAGCGCCGTGGTCGGCTCGTCGGCCACGAGCAGTGAGGGCTTCCCGGCGATCGCACCCGCGATCAGCACGCGCTGCGCCATGCCGCCGGACACCTGGTGCGGGTAACTGCGCATCACCCGGTCGGGATCGGTGAGGCCGACGCGGACGAGCATCGCGCGCGCCCGCTCCTTCGCCGCCGCAGCACTGAGCCCCTGCGTGTGCCGCAGCGGCTCGATCAGCTGGTGGCCGATCGTGTACGAGGGGTCGAGGTTGCTCATCGGCTCCTGCGGCACGTAGCCGATGGCGCGTCCGAGCAGGGCATGGCGCTGCTTCGGCGTCGCCTTCGTGACGTCGGTGCCGCCCACCCAGATGGCGTCGGCGATCGCGCGGCCCGTGGAGGGCAGCAGATCGAGCACCGAGAAGACCGTCTGCGACTTCCCCGAGCCCGACTCCCCCACGATGCCGACGACTTCCCCGGGGGCCACATCGAGGGTGACGCCGTGCACCACCTCGGTCTCGCCGTTCGGGGTGGCGTGCACGACGCGGAGATTCTCCACTCGGAGGGCGGAGGCCTCTGCCGCGTGCTGCGCGGTGCCGGTCGGTGCGCTGGTCACCGCCGCGGCGACCTGGGCGCCCTTCCGCCGGGACGCCCGAGGCGTCCGCACCTGCACGAGCTCGGCGAGCGTGGACCCCATGATGGCGAGCACCGCGATCGTGAGCCCCAGCGCGGCGGACGGCCACAGCAGCATGAGCGGATAGGTGAGCATGAGGCGGAAGCCCTCGAGCATCATGGCGCCCCAGCTGGGGACGTTGGAGTCGCCGATGCCGAGGAACTGGAGTCCGGCCTGCATGCCCATCGCCATGCCGGCGGTGAGCGCGGTCTGGATGATGACCGGCGGGTAGACCGCCTTGATCACGTGGCGGAAGATGATGCGCCCGTCGAAGAGACCCGAGACGCGGGCCGCGTCGATGTACGGTTCGCTGCGGACGGCGAGGGTCTGCGACCGTGCGATGCGGAAGTACCCCGGCACCATGAACACGCCCACGGTCGCCATCAACAGCTCGAAGTTGTTGCGGCTGCCTGCCGCGACGACGAGCAGGATGATCATGCCGGGGATGGACTGCAGCGCGTCGCTGATCCAGGTGGCGACGCGGTCGAAGACCCCGCCGAAATAGCCCGCGGCGACGCCCGCCGGAACACCGATCACGAGTGCGGTGACGATCGTGATGAGCGCGCCCCACAGGGTCGTGCGCGTGCCGTAGATGAGTCGGCTGAGGATGTCGCGACCGGTGGAGTCGCCGCCGAGGAGGTGCTCGGGCCCTGGCGGGGCCTTGGCCGCGGCGAGGTCGACGAAGTTCGGGTCCATCGGCGCGAGGAGCGGGGCGAAGACGCCGACTAGGACGATGAGGACGAAGATCGCCAGCGGGATGTAGCCGCCGGGGTGGCGCAGGAAGCGTCGGAACAGGCCGGAGCGGCGCTTCTGGGCGGCCTTGTCGAAGGCGACGCGGATGTCTGTCGTGGTCATGCGACGCGCACCTTCGGGTTGATCCAGCCGAGCACGAGGTCGAGCAGGAGGTTGATCAGGACGACGAACACGATGGAGATGACGGTGATGCCGAGGAGCATCGGGATGTCGCCGTTCTGCGACGACTGATTGGTGAGCTGTCCGAGGCCGGGGAGGCTGAAGATCTGCTCGACCACGATGGCGCCCGAGAGCAGCCCCACGAACATGAGGGCGGTCACGGTGAGGGCTGCGGGTGAGGCGTTGCGGAGGATGTGCAGGTTCACCCTGGTCGCGGAGAGTCCACGGCTGCGGAGCGTGCGCACCCAGTCCTGGCGGCTCTGCGCGATGACGGCGTTGCGCAGCTGCTCGGAGACCGCGACGATGCCGCCGAGGGCGAGCGAGATCGCGGGCAGGGTGATCGAGCGCAGCCAGCCCTCGACCGACTGGGTGGGCGGCACGTAGCCGACCGCGGGGAACCACTTCAGCTGCACGGCGAGCCACATCACGAGCACGAGGCTGACCCAGAACCCCGGAAGGGCGAAGAGCACGACCGAGATGCCCTTGATGACGCGGTCGAACCAGGTGCCGGGGCGGAGACCCGTGATCATCCCGAATGCGACGCCGATGACCGCGGTGATGAGCGTGGCGAACGTCACGACTGAAAGGGTCACGGGGACCTTGATCGCGAGCTGTGCGCTGACGGGCTGGAAGTTGCGCCAGGAGACGCCGAAGTCGAGCAGCGCGGCGTGCGAGAGCCAGTCCCAGAACTGCACGAGGAGCGGGCGGTCGATGCCGATCTTCTCGGCGAGCGCGGCCTGCTGCGCAGGGCTCGCGGTGGTGCCGAGGAGCGAGGCCGTCGGATCGCTGATCGCCAGGTGGGCCAGGAAGAACGTGCCGATCGAGACCGCGACGAGCAGGAGGATGCCGGACAGCACCCGCTTCGCCGTGAACAGGAGCATGGGAACCTCTCGGGAGGTGGAGGGTCGGAGGGGGAGGAAAGTGCCGGGGCGGCCGACGTCGCGGCCGCCCCGGCGGGGTGTCAGCCCTGGGTGATGTAGCGGAGCGTCGGGAACATCATCCCCACCACGGGCTGCAGCTGGATGCCAGGTGCCGTGTAGTAGATGTTGTTCGCCTGGTACCACACCGACCACCACGCCTGGTCGACGAGGGCTTCGTTGAGCTCCTTGACGGCCGCGGTCTGCGCGTCGCCGCGCTCGGTCTGGACCTTCTCGACGAGCGGGGCGATGACCTCGTTCTTCGCGTAGTCCGGCTCCGGGTTGAACCACTGCACGCTGGTGACCTGCCGGGCGACCGTGGCGACGTCGTTGCCGTCCATCGCGAGGAACGAGATGAACATGGGGTAGTTCGGGGCGTTCAGCTGGTAGTCCGGCATCTGCATGTTGTCCCACGTGACCTTCACGCCGAGCTCGGTGAGCGCCTGCTCGGCCGAGGGCTTCCACATCTCGAAGACGGGCGACATGGGCATCGAGATGGCGAACCCGTCGGGGTATCCGGCGTCGGCCAGCAGTTCCTTGGCCTTGTCCATGTTGTAGGCGTAGGTCTCGTTGAGCGCCGGGTCGTTGATCGACCCGCCGTCGGGGAACACCTGGTTGGTCGCGACGCCTGCTCCGCTGCCGACGGCGGCGAGGATGGCCGCTCCGTCGAACGCGTAGTTGAGCGCCTGGCGCACCTCGAGCTTGCCGAGCGGCTCGCTCTTGACGCCGGTGTGGTCGGTGATGACCAGCCCCGCCCAGCCCGACACGCGCTCGGCCGTGTTCCAGCCCTGCTGCTTCGCCTGTTCGAGGTTGGCGACATCGCCGTACTGCACGTTGATCTGACCGCTGAGCATGGCGTTGTGCCGTGCGGTGGCGTCGGTGATCGGGAAGATCGCCAGTTCGGAGAACGGGTAGGCCTCGGCGTCCCAGTGGTCGGCTGCCTTGGTGAAGTGGTACTCGGCGCCGGCGACGCTGGTGGTGCTGTCGAGGACGTAGGGCCCGGAGCCGATCGGCTCGCTGCCGAGCGTGCCCGCCTCGATCGCGGCGGGAGAGGCGACGTAGCTGCGGCCGAGGCCCATGAAGTAGAGGATCGTGTCGTCGCGCTGCGTGAGGACGATGCGGAGCGTGTCGTCATCGACCTTGTCGAAGGAGGAGACGTTGACGTAGGCCTCGCCGGAGCGAGCGCCGGCCTTGAGGTATTCGAGGCTCGCGATCACCGCGTCGACATCGACCGGGGTGCCGTCGCTGAACACGGCGTCGGTGCGGATGTCGAGGTCGATGCTGAGGTCGTCGTCGGCGACGGTCCACTCGGTGGCGAGCGACGGGATCGGGTCGCCGTCTTCGTCGAGGGCGATCAACGCGTCGTATACGGCCGACAGGTACGGCCCGTCGAAGCCGATGTCGGCCAGCGACGGGTCCCACGACGTGACGTCGAGGAAGTTGCCGATGTTGAGGGCGTCGGGGCTCTCGACACCGCTGCCGTCGGACGGCGAGGGCGTGGCGCCCCCGCTGCAGCTGGTGAGCGCGAGCGTCGCGGCGACGGCCGCGGCGAGCGCGAGGGGCATTCGTTTCATGGTTCCTTCTCTCGGGTGCAGGGGGTGGTGAAGAAGGCTCGACGTGCCGCTGACCGGAGACCGGATCGACGTCACCTCGATGTGTCGTGGTGGTTAGTCTACATGCGTGGAAAAAGAGCGCAAGGGCGTTTCTCGTCCGTGACGTCCGGGTTCATGCCTGTCTGCGCACCGGGCTTGTCCGAGCGCGCAGGCATGGCGGCGCAGCGGACACCAGCGCTCAGGCGACGCACTCAAGCGACGCACTCACGCGGCGCACTCACGCGGCGCACTCACGCGACACAAGCGGCGCGCACCCACGCGACACACGCGGCGCGCACCCACGCAGCGCACTCACGCGGCGATATCGAAGCGCGCTCTGCCGCCCAGCAGCGGGACGCGCGCGGAGTCGACCGCGGCGGGCGGCACGAACCACACCCTCCCGCACCCGCCACCGCCGTCGACGCGGATCTCCCATCCGTTGTCGTGGATGCGGTGGTGACACGTCTCGCACAAGAGCACGCCGTTCGACAGGTCCGTCGGTCCGCGGTCGCGCTTCCACCACCGGATGTGATGCGCCTTCGTCATCTCCGGCGGCAACCCGCACATCGCGCATCCGCCATCCCGCTCCACCAACGCCAACCGCTGCGACCGCGTGAACAAGCGCTTCTCACGCCCCCAGTCGAGCACTTCGCTCGCAGCGCCGAGCACGCACGGGATGACTCCCCCACCCGCGGCCATCCGCCGTGCAGCGCCGATACTGACCGGCTGTTCGATCCCATCGATCTCGGCGGAGCCGGTGCCGGCCTCCAGGGCATCGAGGCTCATCCGCACCACGACGGTCGCACCCGCCAGCGGCACCTTGGCTTCACATCCGAGCACGTGCGCGGCGAACACGGCGAGCGCGTCGGCCTGGATCATCGGAACCGTACGACGGTCGGCATCGCACGCATCGGGGGCGGCAGCATCTTTCCGCGCGGCGAACGCCGCGGTCACGTACCCCCGGACGGCGGTCACGACGGGAGCCGCCGTCTCCGCATCGAGGATGGCATTCAGATGCACCATCCCGTCGCGCTCGTGGATGGTCAATGATCGACGAGAGCGCTGCTCTTCCAGGCGCGGCTCCACCCCGTCCGGGTCCAACCATGCCTCCGCCCGCACGATCAGCTTCCGCACGTCGTCGAGCGCGAGTCCGATTGCCTTCTCGACCAGCAGCCGCTCCGCCTCGGCGACACGCACCGCCCCGGCCGCCACCCGACACCGGTCCAGAAGAGCGACGATCAAGGCCGCCACCTGCGCGCTCAGCATGCCGGCGCCGAGCGCCTCCCGCACGGCCGGGTACTTCGCCGGGAGCGGCGCGCCGAGGAGATCGGCCCGCGGCGCGACGGCCTCGCCCACCTTCACCAGCCGCGTGGCATCACCGCGCGAGACCCCGACGGTCGCTGCGATCATCGTCGCCGGATTGCGGAACCCCTGTTGCTTCGCGAGGCTCTCGGCGCCCAGCTCGGGACGAGACTCGCGAGAGATACACGCGGCCACCTCGATGTGCACCGCATCCAGCCGCCTCTGCAACACCCCGAGGGATGCACTCACGGCGATCAGCTGCTGCCGGGACAACTCGCCGGACGCATCGGCGTCTGCCCACGCCTCATCGAGGCGGGACATCGCCTCGTGCAACGCGGCCAACTTCGACATGACTCGATTCTATCGGGAATCCCGCACACATTCGAAGATTTGTTCGAGTCATTCCGGCATGCCGCCATGCCTCGAACCTCGAGCCGAAACGGACTGTCCAACCTCGACGACACGGCCCGTTCACCGGCAACCGAGACGATCGAACACCCGCCTCACACATGCCCGCCTTCCTCGCCCACACGCCCACACGCCCACACGCCCACTCACCTCCTCGCGTTCCTCGCCCACACGCCCACTCGCCGAAGAGGGAATCCCCCGCCACCACTGCACGTTCCCCTCCTCGGACCCCTCCACGAAAGGCCCGTGATGATCGACCGCCCGCGCCCCTCCGCCTGGCCGCCCCTCCTGACCGCCATCGCGCTGGAGGTCACGGCGACGCTCTCGTTGCGCGCGGCCGAGGGCTTCACGCATCCGCTGTGGCTGATCGTCGTCGCGGTCGGCTACACGGGTTCGCTGTGGCTGCTTTCGGTCGTGCTCGACCGCGGCATGGCCGTCGGCGTCGCCTACGGCATCTGGTCGGCGGTCGGCGTCGTGCTCACCGCGGTGTTCGGCACCGTGCTGTTCGGCGAGGTCCTCGGCCCCGTGCAGCTGATCGGCGTCGGCGTGATCGTGGTCGGTGTGCTGCTGGTCGAGCTCGGCTCGCATGCACGCGAGTCGACGGAGGCCACCCCATGATCTGGCTCTTGCTCGCCCTCGCGATCGCCAGCGAGGTCACCGCGACCCTGAGCCTGCGCGCATCCGAAGGACTCCGGCGCAAGCGCTGGCTCCCCGTGATCGCGATCGGATACCTCGCGGCCTTCACGCTGCTCGGCACGATCCTCGCGCTGGGGATGCCGGTGGGTGTCGCCTACGGCGTCTGGGCGGCCGCCGGGGTCGCGCTGACCGCGGTCCTGGGCCGCGTGATCTTCAAGGACCATTTCTCCCTCATGATGGCGATCGGCGTCGCGCTCATCGCGGCCGGCGTGGCGATGATCGAGTTCGGCGGCGCGCACTAGCCGCGCACGTCGAACCGATGCGCAGGATCCGGTCGCAGCCCGCGCTCCTCACCAGACGCCGTCGGCACGCACATCCCGATCGACCCAGCATGCGGCGAGCGCATCGCGCACCTCGGCTCCGTGATCGCGGGCGAGGGCGAGAGCCGCGTGGTTCTGCTCCAGCTGCGAGAGCCGCGAGGCGCCGAACAGCACGTTCGCGGTGGCGGGATTGGTGAGGCAGAAGGCGATGCCGAGCGCGGCCGGCGTGACGCCGAACTCCCCCGCGATGCGCGCCACCTCGGGGAACACGGCGGCGATCTGCTCCCGGATGCCGCCCACGTCGGCGCCGATCTTGCGCTCGGGCGCGCGCCCGGTGGCGAGGATGCCGCCCTCGAACACGTCCGACGCCTGGAGCGTGAGCGTCCCGTCGGCGAACAACGGACCGTAGGCGTCGCCCTCGGCCATCGATCGACGGGCGATGCCGTACTTCAGCTGCGCGAAGACCGGCCCGGCCGCACCCTGTTCCGCAGCCTCGGCGAGCGCCTCCCGCGTGTGCTCGATCCGCCAGTTGTTGATGCCCCAGGAGTCGACGAACCCCTCGGCGATCAGTTCGTTCACCTCCGTGACGAGTCGCGGCATGTCGGGGGCGTCGAGATAGTCCCCCACGACGAGCGTGTCGAAGCGGTCGAGCCCCGCGCGCTGCAGCGACTCGACGAGTTGCGCGCGGAACCCCTGGTTCGGCCAGTCCCACAGCCAGAGCTTGCCGCACAGCACGATGTCGGCGCGGTCGACACCGCTCGCCCGCAGCGCCTGGCCGAAGAGGATGTCGGTCTTCGAGTTCTCGGCATGCGGCCCCATGTTGTAGTACGCCACGTCGAAGAACCCGGCGTCGAGGTCGACCGCTCGACGGATCAGGGCGACAGCCTCGTCCGGCCCCATCCGGTCCCAGGTGTTCCACGACCCGAGGGCGAGAGGGGGCACCGGACTCCCGCCGACGCGGAGGGACTTCCGGGGATATGTCGATTCGGGCATGAAGGCTCCTTCGCCATCTCTTCGCACGGGGTTGTGTTTTTCTATGTTTGTAGAATATAACGGAGACACCCCCGTCAGATCAGCCGTCAGTGAGGACGAACATGACCGCATCCCCCCGCCGCATCCTCGTCACCGGAGGCGCATCCGGACTCGGCCGCGGCATCGCCGCCGCCTTCCGCGAGAGCGGCGACGACGTCTTCATCGGCGATGTGAACGCGGATGCCGCCGCCGTCGTCGCGTCCGAGATCGGCGCGACGGCACTCCCCCTCGACATCGCCGACGAGTCGTCGGTCCTCGCCGCGGCGGAGCTGCTCGCGGCCGGCGGCGGCATCGACGTGCTCGTCAACAACGCGGGTGTCGTCGCGGGCGGCGGCACGCTGCAGGAGGTCCCGGTCGACGTGTTCGACACGGCCCTCCATGTCAACGTGCGGGGCACCTTCCTCATGCTCCGCGTCTTCGGCGCCCTGTTCGCCGAGGCGGGGCGCGGCACGATCGTGAACATCTCGTCGATCGGCGCCAGGCAGCCCACCCCAGGGCTCGGCCACTACGAGGCGACCAAGGCCGCGGTCGACGCGCTGACCCGCACCGCCGCGATCGAGCTCGCGCCCTCCGGCGTGCGGGTCAACGCCGTCGCCCCCGGCCCGGTGCTCACCCCGCTGACCGCCGACTTCGCCTCGAACCCCGACGCGCGAGCGGCCTGGGAGTCGCGCATCCCGCTCGGCGCGATCGCCGCCGTCGAGCAGGTCACTCCCCTCGTCGTCTTCCTCGCGAGCGACGCCGCCAGCCACATCACCGGGGTCTCCGTCGCCGTCGACGGCGGACAGCTCCTGGTCTGACCGACACCGCCGTCTGGAGAACCATGTCCGTCCCCACCACCGAGCTGCCGACCATCGCCGACCTGCCGCGCACGACCCGCGCCGCGGTGCTCACCGCGCACGGCGAGCCACTCACCCTGCAGGACCTTCCGCTCCCCTCGGAGATCGAACCGGGCGCTGCCCTCGTGCGCATCGCCTGCACCACGCTGTGCGGCACCGACATCGAGATCTGGGAGGGGCGGATGACGTTCCCCGGCATGCTCCCGATGGTGCTCGGCCACGAGATGGTCGGCGAGATCGTCGCCACCGGGCCGGACGCGAGAGACGCCCTCGGACGCCCGCTCGCCCCCGGCGACCGCATCGGCTGGTCCGAGTCGACGTGCGGCGAGTGTCACGGATGCGTGGTATTGCGCGAACCCGTCGCGTGCGCGCACCGCGGGTACGGCTTCCTGCAACGCGCCGATGTGCCCCCGTTCGCCACCGCCGGGCTCTCGGAGTACGCCTACGTCACCCCCGGAGCTGCCAAGCTGCTGCTCCCCGCATCCGTGAAGGACACCTGGGCGTCGATGGCGGGCTGCGCAGCCAAGACGGTGCTGCGCGCGTTCGAACGCGCAGGTCGCCTCCGACCAGGGTCGAGCGTGGTCGTGCAGGGCGCAGGCGCCCTCGGGATCTTCGCCACCGCCGTCGCGAAGATCTCCGGCGCCGGCCAAGTGATCACGGTCGGGGCACCCGCGTCCCGGCTCGCACTCGCCGGACGGTTCGGAGCCGACGCGGTCGTCGACTTCCGCGACGGACCGGTGGTCGACCAGGTCATGGCGCTCACCGGCGGTCGCGGCGCCGACCACGTGTTCGATTTCGCCGGCGCCCCGAGTGTCGGCCCCGACGCGATCGGGATGGCGGCACAGCGCGGAACCATCGCGATCGTCGGCTCCACCGGGCCCGCAGGCGATGGTTTCCCCCTCAGCACCATCATGGGCAAGGAGCTCACCGTGGTCGGCTCGCTCAACGGCGACATCTCGGACTACTCCCGTGCGATCGACTTCTTCACCGCCTTCGCCGACCGCTTCCCGTGGGACGACCTCTTCAGCACCCCGGTCGGCCTCGCCGACGCCTCGACGAAGATCGCCGACATGCACCATCTCGATGAGGTCAAGGCCGTCATCGACCCGAGACTGTGAGGACGACGACCGTGACCACTCCCCTCCTGCCCCGCCGCGAGATCGGCCGCAGCGGCATCGACGCCGCGCTGTTCTCGCTCGGCTCCTGGCACACGTACGACCGGATGGACTTCGCCGACGCGGTCGCCATGCTGCGCGAGGCCACGGACCGCGGCGTGAACCTCTTCGACGTCGGCGTGTACTCCGCGCCAGGCGCCCCGCCCGTGTTCACCGACGTGATCTTCTCGGCCATGGTGCGCGCGGCAGGTCTGCGCCGCGACGAGTGGCTGCTGTCGTCGAAGCTGTGGCTCGAGGCGTTCGGCGACGACGGGTTCCGCCCGCAGCTCGAGAACGCCCTGATGCGCGTCGGCGTCGAGCACGCCGACCTCGTGATCCTGGGCGACCTGCGCCGCGACGACCTCGACCTGCGCGAGCTCGTGCTCGACCTCGCCCGCCTCCAGGACGCCGGCCTCATCCGCGCCTGGGGCGTGAACAACTGGTCGGCATCGAGCATCCAGACCCTGATCGACATCGCCGCAGTCGAGGGCGTCGCCGGACCGCAGATCGCGCAGCTGAAGTACAGCGTCTCACGGCGCTCGATCCCCGACGGCGAACCCTTCGCACGGCTGTGGGACCAGGGGCTGACCCTGCAGGCCTCCGACTGTCTCGAGGGCGGCGTGCTGGCCGGGAAGGTGAACGGCGACCGGCAGATCGGCCGCGACCCCGGCGACATCCGGGAGCGGATCATCGCCGACGTGCCGGCTTTCGCGGACGTCGCGTCGTCGCTGGGCGTGTCCCCGGCGCAGCTCGGCATCGCGTTCACGCTCACGCACCCCGCGCTCACCACGACGCTGTTCGGCGCCTCGAGCATCGAGCAGCTGCGCGCCAACCTCGACGCCCTCGCCCTGGTCGACCGCCTCGGGGTGGAGGAACTGCGCCGCCTCGTCGAGCCGTTCTGGGCCGACCGCGGGGTCGTCGACCCCGAAGGCCCCTGACCCGCCGACACCCCGACACGCCTGCAAGGAGAACCATGACCGCCATCGCCGCCGGACACCCGACCGTCGCCCCCGTGCCCTTCGACCCCGAGGTGCAGGCCGTGCTCGACGAGCTCGCGAAGAACCCGCAGCCGCCGCTGACCCGCGAGACCCTGCCGCGGGAGGGAACGGACCGCATGTTCCCCGACAACGACACCGTCATCGCGGGCCGCGCCATCGACTGGGAGGACCGTGTCATCCCCGGTCCCGCCGGAGCACCCGACATCGAGATCACGGTGTTCCGCCCCGCGGGGTCCAGCGGGGACACGCTTCCCGCGTTCGTGAACATCCACGGCGGCGGGATGATCGTCGGTCACCGCTCGTGGGAGACCGGCCGTGTCGTCGACATCGTGGCCGAGCACGGGGTGGTCGCGGTGAACGTGGAGTACCGCCTCGCCCCGGAAGACCCCTACCCCGCAGGCGTGGAGGACTGCTACGCGGCCTTCGTCTGGGTGCACGCGCACGCCGCGGAGCTCGGCGTCGACCCCGAGCGCATCGTCGTCGGGGGCGGCAGCGCCGGAGGGGGCCTCACCGCCGCGGTCGCGCTCCTCGCCCGCGATCGACAGGGCCCTGCCATGGCCGGACAGCTGCTGTTGTGCCCCATGATCGACAACACCAACACCACGGTCGCGAGTCGTCAGTACGACGGCATCGGCACGTGGCAGCGCGAGCTGAACCTGCTGGCCTGGTCGTGCGTGCTCGGCGACGACCTCGCGTTCAGCGACGAGGCGCCCGCCTATGCGGCACCGAGTCGCGCGGCCGACCTCTCCGCACTCCCTCCCGCGTACATCGAGGTCGGCGAGGCCGAGGCCTTCCGCGATGAGGACACCGAGTACGCCCTGCGCATCTGGGCGACCGGCGGACAGGCCGAGCTGCATGTCTGGGGCGGAGGCGCGCACGGCTTCGACATGTACATGCCCGACGCCGAGATCTCCCGCGCCGCTCTGGCCGCTCGCGCCTCGTGGCTGCGTCGGATCTGGCGGGCGGCCCGATGACCGCGCCGCTGCCCGTCCCGTACGACCCTGAACTGGTCGCCGGCCTCGACGCGTTCGTCGGGATGGTCGAGATCATCCCGCTGCGCGCAGACACGATCCTCGCGAACCGCGGCCACTTCGCCACGATCATCCCGCCCATGGCCGTGCAGGCGGAGGGACGGGCGATCACGTGGGAGGACCGTGTGATCCCGGGTCCGGCAGGCGCGCCCGACATCGAGATCACGATCGTGCGGCCGAGCCGTCCGGCTTCCGCACCGGCACCCGCCGTGCTGTCGATACACGGCGGCGGCATGGTCCTGGGAACGCGGTTCTTCGGCACGGCGGAACTCATCGACCTCGCCGAGCGCCACGGGGTGGTCGGAGTCGCAGTCGAATACCGCCTCGCCCCCGAGCACCCTGGCCCGGCGCAGGCCGAGGACTGCTACGCCGCCCTGGAGTGGATGGCCGCCCACGCCGACGAACTCGGCATCGACCCCGACCGCATCATCGCCTCGGGGATGAGCGCGGGCGGAGGTCTCTCCGCGGCCGTCGCACTTCTGGCGCGCGACCGGGGCGGGCCGCGCCTGGCCGGCCAGCTGCTCGGATGCCCGATGCTCGACGACCGCAACGACACCCCCTCCAGCCGGCAGTACGACGGATTCGGTGCGTGGGACCGCAACAACAACGACACCGCGTGGGATGCCATCGCCGGCGACGACCGGTTCAGCGACCGGGTGTCGCCCTACACGGCCCCCGCCCGTGCCCAGGATCTGACTGGGCTCGCCCCGGCGTTCATCGAGGTGGGCGCCGCCGAGACGTTCCGCGACGAGGCGGTCGACTACGCCCTGCGCATCTGGACGACCGGTGGACAGGCCGAACTGCACGTGTGGGCGGGCGGATACCACGGGTTCGCGGGGTTCTCCCCGGAAGCCGAGGTGTCTCGGGCCGCCGTCGCCGCGCGCGAGAGCTGGCTGCGGCGTACCCTGCGCCTGGACGGATGACTCTCCCGGGGTCGGCGGAACAGGGCCGTCCGCGCATGAGCACGCTGCGGGCGATGCTGGTGCTCGGGATGCTGGAGGCCTTCGGACCCCTGTCCATGGACCTCTACCTGCCGCAGCTGCCGCAGCTCGCCGCGTCTCTCGGCACCACCGAGGCTCTGGCTCAGGTCACGATGTCGGCGTGCATGATCGGGCTGGGGCTCGGACAGCTCGTCGCGGGGCCGCTCAGCGACCGACTCGGTCGACGCCTGCCGCTGCTGGTCGGTGTCGTGGCGTTCACTGTGCTCTCCCTCGTGTGCGCGGTCGCGCCGACGATCGAGCTGCTGCTGGTCGCGCGCTTCCTGCAGGGACTCGCAGGCTCCGCGGGCATCGTGATCTGCCTCGCCATCGCCAGGGACCAGTTCGAGGGCGTCGAGCTGTCGCGCATGCTGTCGCTGTTGTTCCTCGTCTCGGGCACGGCGCCGATCATCGCACCCGTCGTCGGCGGCCAGCTCGCCCGCATCATGGACTGGCGCGGCATCTTCGGCGTGCTCGGCGCGGTCGGGGTCGTCCTCCTCCTCGTCGTGGTGTTCGCCCTGCCGGAGACCCTCCCCCCGGCGGCACGACACGGCGGAGGACTCCGCGCACTCGGGTCGCACGCGGGCGCTGTCGCCCGAGACCGTCTCTTCGTGGCGGTGCTGTGCGCCGCGGCGGGCGGCGGCGTGGCGTTCTTCACCTACCTGTCGATGTCGTCTTTCGTGCTGCAGGAGCAGTTCGGTCTCACCCCGCAGACCTTCAGCCTCGCGTTCGCGGCCGGAGCGCTCGCGAGCATCGTCGGCAGCCAGACCAGCCGGCTCGTGGTGCGGCGCTGGGGAACGCTGCGCGTATACCTCGGCGGGATCACGGCCACGCTGCTCGCCACGACGGTGTTCCTCGTGCTCGCGCTGACGGGAACCGGGGTGCAGGGGGTGATCGTCGCACTCGTGGGCTTCATGCTGTGCTCGGGTCTCGGCGGACCGAACGGTCAGACTCTGGCGCTCGCGCACCACGGCAGTCGCGCCGGCACCGCCTCGGCGCTGCTCGGCATGGCGACGTTCCTGTTCGGCCCTGTGCTCGCCCCTCTCGCCGCGGGCATCGGCGGCACGAACGCGGTGACGATGGCCGTCACGATGACGGTGGCCTCGGCGGTCGCCGCCGTCGCCGCATGGGCGTTCGTGCGACGTGCCGCGGCGTCTCAGTAGCGCGCCGAGAACGCCCCGTCCGACTGGAGCAGCTGGCCGGAGATCCACCGGCCCTCTGCCGAGACGAGGAACTCCACGATCGCGGCCACGTCGGCGGGGCGACCCAGGCGGCCCAGGGGTGTCATCGCCGCGAGCGACTCCCGGGTGTCGGCGTCCATCCATCCGGTGTCGATCGGTCCGGGGTTGAGCACGTTCGCCGAGATCCCGCGCGGACCGAGCTCTCGCGCGGCCGAGATCACGAGCCGGTCGAGCGCACCCTTCGACGCCCCGTAGGGGAGGTTGCCCGTGACGTGGTCGCTCGTGAGGGCGAGGATCACTCCCCCGTCGTCGCCCACCTGGCGGGCGAACGCCGCGATCAGCAGCAGGCTTGCGCGCGCGTTCACGGCGACGTGCCGGTCGAAGCTCTCGGCCGTGGTGTCGAGGATGCCGGACTCGACGTCGTGGGCATGGCTGAGGATGAGCGCGGTGATCGGTCCGTGCACGGCGTTCACCTCCGCGACGAGCGCTCCGGGGCCCTCGGAGGTCGCGAGGTCGGCGGGGTGGTCGGCGTCGTGGAGGTCGCTGGTGACGACCGTCCATCCGGCGGCCTGGAGTCGAGGGACGATGCCGGCGGCGATGCTGTTCGCGCGGGCGGCGCCGGTGATCAGGGCGAGGGGCATCCGGCCACGCTAGCGGAAGGGGTGCGCAGCGCGCGGGTCAGAACCCGAGGCACATGACGGCGACGCCCGCGGCCATGGCCCACGACTCCGTCGTGAGCAGCCGTGCCGTCCGGCCACGGTGCACGGGAGCGACGACCCGTTCGCCGACCACGGTCCACAGCACCACGCCGACGACACCGACCAGCACGAGCACCGACAGCGCACCGGACATGCCGTGCCCGCCGTGGCCCGCGGCGACGGACCCCGTCGCCGGCGACACCGCGACCGCAACCGATGCGCCCTGGAAGGCGCAGATCGCCATCACGAGCGAGACCACCGCGCGGTGGCAGCATGTGGCTGCGGCCGCCGTGCCACGCACGCCCATCGTGCCGAGCATGGCGGAGAGCAGCAGCACGACGCCGAGCACGAGTCCGATCAGTGGCTCACCGTCGGTCGCGGCGAGGATCAGCATCGCCGCCGCCATCACGAGCGCGCTCTGCCGCCCCTGCCAGGGCACCGCGCGCCACGCGGCGAGGCAGGCGACCGCCGAGACGGTGGCCGCAGCGGCCATCAGCCACGGTGCTGCGGGAAGGAGGTGCTCCACTCGGGCAGTATATTGATCACTCGCTCAATAACGCTAGACCGGGTCTCGATGCGACAAGATGGGCACGTGCCCCGCATCGTCGATCACGATGAGCGCCGCCGGCAGATCGCCGAGGCGCTGCTCGCCGTCGCCGCGCGCGACGGACACGAGAGCGTCTCCTCGCGCGCGGTCGCCGCGGAGCTGGGCGTCGCGACGGGGTCGCTGTGGCACTACTTCGACGGCTTCGACGAGGTCGTGCGCGCCGCGGCCGCCGAGGTCACCCGCCGCACCGACGCCCGCATCTCGGACGCGACGGCCGGACTGCGCGGGCTGGCGCGGCTGCGGGCTCTGATGCGCGAGGTGCTGCCGGTCGACGATCACACCCGCACCGAGGCGCACGTGGTGGTCGGCTTCTGGGGGCGCCTGGCAGCACTCGCCCCGACCCCGGACGCCGCGGCGCCGACGCTCGCGACCTGGCAGCACAGCATCCGCCTCGCCCTGGACGAGGCCGTCGACGACGGCGAACTGCGCCAGGACACCCCCACCGAGTCCGTGATGGCACTGCTGCGCTCGATCACCTACGGCCAGCAGATCGTCGAGGTCACCGAGCCACAGCCTGCCGCGGCCCATCTCGCCGTGCTCGACGGCATCCTCTCCCCCTGGCTCGCCTGAGCCGCACTCGAACCCTCGCACTCCGTCCGGGATCCGATGGTTGTGGTCGCCGGGCGCGCCGTCGTATCATCGTGCCAACCCGTTTATTGAGCAGTCGCTCGAAAATAGTGAGGTCGACGATGTCCCACCACGCCCCGCAGCCCGTGACGATCGAGAAGATCGCGGTCCCGCACCCGCACGACCCGTTGACCGGCGCCGAGATCGCCGCGGCCAGGGCCGTGCTCGAGGCAGCAGGCCTCATGACCGAGACCACGCGCGTGCCGATGCTGCTCCCCGACGAACCCACCAAGGAGGAGCTCGCGGCCTGGCGGCCGGGGTCCCCCATCGACCGCCGCGTCGACATCACCCTGCTCGACGTCGCGACGGGTGTCGCGACCGAGGCCGTCGTGTCGATCACGCGCGGCGAGGTCCTGCGCACCGAGCGCGTGCCGAACGACGCCCCTCCGTACGGTCAGCCGCAGTACCTGTTCGAGGAGTACGAGCGCGCCGAGATCATCGCCAAGGCCTCCCCCGAATGGCAGGCGGCCATGCGACGCCGCGGCTTGGAGGAGCACATGGCGCTCGCCTTCTGCGGGCCCCTCGCGCCGGGGTACACCGGTCGCGCCGACGAGGTGGGCCGCCGCGTCATCCGCTCACTGACGTTCCTCAAGTACGACGAGCAGGACTCCCCCTGGGCGCATCCGGTCGAGGGCCTCATCGTGCACATCGACCTCACGTCGAACAGCGTGATCCGCGTCGAGGACCACGGCGACGTCCCTGTTCCCGCCGGTCACGGCAACTACTACCCCGAGACACAGGGCGACGCCCGCACGTCGCTCAAGCCGATCGAGATCACGCAGCCGGAGGGCACGAGCTTCACGGTCTCCGGCTCCCTGGTCGAGTGGGAGGGCTGGTCGATGCGCGTCGACTTCAACGCGCGCGAAGGCCTCGTGCTGCACGACGTGAGCTTCCAGGGCCGCTCGGTGCTCAGCAGGGCCAGCGTACCGGAGATGGTCGTGCCCTACGGAGACACCGCCCCCGGCCGCTTCTGGATCAGCTACTTCGACGCAGGAGAGTACCTGCTGGGGAAGAACGCGAACCACCTCGAGCTCGGCTGCGACTGCCTCGGCGTGATCCGCTACCTCGACGGATACGTCGCCGACGATCACGGACATCCGGTGCGGATCCCCAACGTGGTCTGCATGCACGAGGAGGACTACGGCATCCTCTGGAAGCACACCGACCTCGCCGGACGCGCCGACGTGCGCCGCTCGCGCCGCTTCGTGGTGTCGTACTTCTCCACGATCGGCAACTACGACTACGGGTTCTACTGGAACTTCTCCCTCGACGGCTCCATCGAGGTCACCGCGAAGGCCACCGGCATCGTCTTCGCGGCGGCGGGCGAACCGGGCGTGCGGCAGAAGCACGCGACCGAGCTCGCCCCCGGGGTCTTCGCGCCCGTGCACCAGCACCTGTTCTGCGCCCGACTCGATGTCGCGATCGACGGTGAGGACAACCGGCTCCTCGAGATCGATGCCCAGCGCGTGCCCATGGGCCCGGAGAATCCGTTCGGGAACGCGTTCACGTGGTCGGAGACGCCGTTGCGCACCGAGCGCGAGGCGCAGCGCGAGGCCGACTCCTCGGTCGCGCGCGTGTGGGAGGTGCAGAGCGCGTCGCGCACCAACCGCGTCGGACGCCCCACCGCCTACCACCTGATCCCCGAGCCGACCGCGCTGCTGATGGCCGACCCGCAGTCCTCGGTCGCCGCGCGCGCCGCCTTCGCCACGAAGCACCTGTGGGCCACACGTCATGAACAGGGGCAGGTCTGGCCTGCCGGACGCTATCCCAACGCCCACCAGGGCGGCGCGGGACTGCCCGAGTACACGGCGGGCGACCGGTCGATCGACGGCGAGGACATCGTGCTGTGGCACACGTTCGGACTCACGCACTTCCCGCGGCCGGAGGACTGGCCCATCATGCCCGTCGACTATGCGGGATTCTGGTTCAAGCCGAACGGGTTCCTCGACCAGAACCCGGCGATGGACGTGCCGGAGTCGTCCCAGGCGCACGGCGCGGCCGCGGAGGGATGCTGCGGCGGAGGCGCCTGCACCTGCGGACACTGAGCCGACTCGGCCCGGCGGCGGATCAGGCGGGTGCGGATCAGGCGAGTGCGGAGATCGCGTCGCGGAGGATGCCGTCGGCGCCGTCGAGCGCAGACGCGGCGGTCTGCGGCGAGGCGTCCGTCGCCAGCATCAGCAGCGCGAGCTTGACGGAGCCCTCCGCGCCCTTCAGAGCCGCGGAGGCCTCGTCGATCCCCACGCCGGCGAGCTGCGACACGGTACGGATCGACCGCGCGTGCAGCTTCTCGTTCGTGGCGAGCAGGTCGACCATGACGCCGCGATAGGTCTTGCCGAGCTTGATCATCGACAGCGTCGTGAGCATGTTCACGACGAGCTTCTGAGCGGTCCCGGACTTCAGGCGCGTCGACCCGGAGATGAACTCGGGCCCGGTGACGACCTCGATCGCGATCTCGGCGGCCGCCCCGATCTCGGAGGAGGCGTTCGACGCGATCGCGACGGTGAGGGCTCCGACGGCTCTGGCGTGGTTCAGCCCGCCCACGACGTAGGGGGTGCGCCCGGACGCGGAGATGCCGACGACCGTGTCGAGCGCCGACAGCTCGAGCTCGCGCAACGAGATGCCTGCCGCCTCCGCATCGTCCTCGGCGTTCTCGACCGCTGCGCGGATGGCGGTCTCGCCACCGGCGATCAGCCCCACCACCATCGAGGGGTCGGTCCCGAACGTCGGCGGGCATTCGCTCGCGTCGAGCACGCCGATGCGCCCCGCCGTGCCGGCGCCGATGTAGATGAGCCTCCCGCCGCGGCGGAACCGCTCCGTGATGCCGTCGACGGCAGCGGCGATCTCGGGGATGCGCTCGGCGACGGCCTCGGGCACCCGGCGATCCTCGGCGTTCATCCGTCGCACGAGCTCGTCGGTGCCGAGCAGATCCAGGTCGCCGCGTTCCGTCGTCGACGCCTCCGTATCGAGGTTCTCGAGCACGGAGAGGAGGGCGGCGAGTCGGGAGTCGTCATTCGGCACGGTGCACGAACCTTTCGTGAGGGAGATCGAGGCGTCGCGCGAGCAGCAGCGCGCCGTCGAGGGCATCGCCGGATGCCGGCACGACGCGGCGACCGGCGGCGCTCAGGGAGACGTGGAGGACATCGCGGAACCAGACGTGGTCTGCGAGCCCTCCGTGGACCACCACATCGGCGGTCAGGGTCGAGGCGGCGACGGCTGTCGCGGTAAGCAGACGGACACCGTCGGCGACGATCGCGCCCGCGATCGGGTCTCCGGCTTCCGCGGTGTCGAGAACGAGCGGGGCGAGCGTCGCGAGTCGCCGAGGGAGAGGGCCGCTCTGCGCGAGCCAGGCCTGCACGTCGGATGCCGTGCCCACGGGGGCGGCCAGGGCGTGCGTGAGGGCGGTGCGGGGCGCGAGACCGTCATCGGCGCGCAGCACCGCGCGCAACGCCTCACGACCGAGCCACGATCCGCTGCCGAAGTCGCCGAGTTCCGGGCCCCAGCCGTCGACGAGCCGGGCGCCCTCGTCGTCGATGCCGAGCGCCGCAGCTCCCGTCCCGGCGATGAGCAGCACGCCGGAGCCGCCGTGCAGAGCGCCGGCGTGCGCGGTGACGACGTCGGAGGCCACGGCGATGCGCGCCCCGGTGGCCGCGGCCAGACGACGCGCCAGCTCCTGCGCGGCATCCGGTGCGAGCCAGGCGCCGGCGGCGCCGACCCCGATGAGGTCGAGACCCTTCGCATCGTCGAGCAGCGACACGATGGCGTCGACCGCAGCGGCGACACCGCCTGCCGTAGCCAGGCCCGGCGCTCCCACGCCGGAGCGCTCGATGCGCGTAGCGTCGTGGATGACGACACGGCACCGCGACTTGCCGAGATCGACGGATGCGGTCGACTGCGCGCTCATCGGCTCTCCTCAGGGACTCGGTCAAGATGCAACGAAAAGAGACTACATGCGAAGTAGACTCACTGAAAAGAATTTACCATTCTTGTCGCGACCGCCGTCACGACATACTGAGAATCCCCTATCCCCGGAGGACCGATTGAGCATCCAATCGACGATCGAAGCCGCCGCCTCGACCCTGCCGCCGTCGCTCGCGCGCATCGCCGCCGTGGTGCGCGAGAACCCCTCGATCGTGATCGACAAGACGATCAACGAGCTCGCAGAGGAGTGCCACACCTCGGTCGCCTCCGTCGTGCGGTTCTGCCGGGCGATCGGGTTCAGCGGCTACGCCCCGCTGCGCATGGCACTGGCGACCGAACTCGGCAAAGAGGCCGCACAGTTCTCCGCCCGCGGCGCCTACGGGTCGGAGATCTCCGATGAGGACTCGCTCCAGGAGGCGGTGTCGAAGCTCGCCGCTCTCGAGCTGCTCGCGATCGAGGAGACCGTCGCCCAGCTCGACTTCGACGTGCTCGAAGCGGCCATCGATGCGATCGACGGCGCCGACCGGATCCTCCTCTACGGCATCGGCGCGAGCCAGTTCGTCGCCGAAGACCTGGCGCACAAGCTCCTGCGCGTCGGCCGCAACGCCCATGTGCTCTCCGACTCGCACGAAGCGGTCGCCGCCAGCGTGCTGCAATCGGCGCCGACCGTCGCGATCGGCTTCTCGCATGCGGGCTCGACGATCGAGACGGTGCGCTTCCTCGAGACCGCGCGGGCCAACGGCTCCGCCACCGTCGCGGTGACCTCGGCGAAGGACTCCCCTCTCGCCCGTGTCGCCGACCACGCCCTGTTCACCGAGGTGCGCGAATCGGCGTTCCGCGCCGGCGCCATGGTCAGCCGCATCGCGCAGCTCGCCCTCGTGGACTGCCTGTTCATCGGCGTCGCGAAGCGGCGGTTCGCCGAGACGGTCGACGCCCTGCAGCGCACCCGTCAGGCGACCAACGCGCTCCGCGACTGAGGCAGGCGCGCCGCTCACGCGTCCGCGTGCGCCCCGATCGACCCGGCTGTGCGCAGAAACACGATGATCCAGCTGAAGATCAGCACCGCAGCGATGAGTTCGACGGCCGTGAGGTTGTAGTACCCGACGGCGAAGAAGGCCGCGAGCAGGATGATGACCAGCACGTACGCCCAGCCGAGGCCGACGAACACGCGCGGGATGCTCCGCAGGAACCACGGCAGCCCGATCACGATCACCGCGAACACGACGCACATGCCGGTCGCGACCGTGTTGTGCACCAGGAAGAACTCGTCGACGGGGAAGAGCCCGACGCACGCGAGGAGGATCCCGAGCAGGATCAGCCCGCCGCGCACCATGAACCGTCCTCGACGGTCGAGGGGATCGTCCGCAGGCAGTCCCGCCGTCGCGTACCGCGAGATCGTGGTCACCATGACTCCGGCGATGATCAGCGTCGTGTTGAACGCGACCGAGGCGCTGTTGCTGCTCATGCCGAGGGCGGAGAGGTTGTCACGCCACCAGTGCACGTCGCTCGAGGCGAGCATGCTGGCGAACGCGCCGACCACCAGGAACACCGCGAGCACCAGCGACAGCACCGTCGGAGTGAGGGCGACGGCGCTCAGGAACGACACGTAGCCCGCCAAGGCGAACGCCACGGCGACCAGCACCGCCCCGGGGAAGGGGAACACCGGCGCATCCGTGAAGCTGCGCTCGAGCAGCTCCGCGACACCGAGCCAGCCCAGATACGCGATGGCCGCGTGCGCGAAGGCGATGGCCGCGAGGTCGTACCAGCGCAGTCGATCGCCGGGGACACTGAAACCGTCGCGAGCGGCGCCGGGATCCACCTTCTCGGGGCGCACGGCCAGGCGCCCGAACGTGAACGCGATCACGGCGGTGACGGCCCCGCCGTACGCCGCGAAGAGGCCGATCGATCCGGTGCCGCTGATCGCCAACTCGTGCCCCCAGAACACCGGCAGCGCGATCAGGAAACCCGCGACGAGGAAGCCGCTGCCCACGATCAGGGCCGTCGCCTCGAACACGGCGGCATCGGTCGCGGGTCCGCGCACCTGCCTCAGCACCTGCCGCACCCGACCGGCGAGCGTCTTGAGCGATTCATCCGTCACGGTCCACATCATAGAAGTCGTCCCGTCGACCGGATGCCGGTGATACCATCGCGGAACGGATCGTATACAACGTCGTCGTTCCACCATCCCGAGGTGATCAGTCATGAACGGTGCACCCGCCGCCGAATCGGTGTCCACTCTTGTCGCGCGCAACATCAGCGACTTCCGCGCTGCCGTCTCCGAGTCCTTCGTCCCGTTGCAGGTGACGACCGCCGGCCCCGATCACTTCCGCGGCGTGATCCGCGGCGCCTCGGTCGACGAGGTGCACGTGAACGATCTGCGCGCGACCTCGCACGTCGTCGAGCGCACCCCGGAGCTGATCGCGCGCGGCGACCGCTCGTACTTCAAGGTCAGCCTGATGCTCGCCGGCACCGGCCTGTTGATCCAGGACGACCGCGAAGCCGTGCTGCAGGCGGGCGACCTCGCCGTGTACGACACCGACCGCCCCTACTCCCTCGTGTTCGACCAGGACTTCCGGACCATGGTCGTGATGTTCCCGAAGCACCTCATCAGCCTTCCCGCCGACATGGTCGGACAGCTGACCGCCGTGCGCATCTCCGGCCACGAGGGCCTCGGCAGCATGGTGGTGCCGTACCTGACGCAGCTCGCGGGCAACCTCGATCAGCTCGCCGGAACAACCGGAGCCCGACTGGCGCACAGTGCCCTCGACCTCGTCACGACCGTCTTCACCCGTGAGCTCGGACTCGACGAGGTGTCGGCCGACCCGCATCGCGCCCTGGTGCAGCGCATCCGCTCGTACATCGACCGCAACCTCGCGTCGACCGACCTCGGCCCCGCCACGATCGCCGCAGCGCACTACATCTCGACCCGACACCTGCACGGGCTCTTCCAGGAGCAGGGCGTCACGGTCTCGACCTGGATCCGTACCCGCCGCCTGGAGCAGTGCCGCCGCGACCTGCTCGACCCCATGCTCGCCGACCGTCCGGTCGCAGCGATCGCGGCCCGCTGGGGGTTCGTCGACGCCGCGCACTTCAGCCGCGCGTTCAAGTCGACCTTCGGGGTCTCCCCCAGCGAGTACCGCGCAGGGCACTGAGGTCGCCGTAGTCGTCCCCCGGCTGCCATCGACCCTTGCCCGGGAGGGCACGCCGGTTGACTCTCGGCGCGCGATGGCCGCCCCGGCCTTGAGCGGATGACGGGCTCGGACCGAGCATGAGGCAAGCGCACCGCGACGACGCGGTGCCCGGAGCATCGACGCTCCGCCGCGTGCGACGTCAGGACCCCCATGACCGACATCTCCGCCGACCCCGCACTCGACCAGTGGCGCACGTACGACGAGTTCGCCGCCGGCATCGACACGTTCCGGCTGCCGAACACCTCGCTCGCCGGTACCGCGCTCACGCTCGCGCTGGACGACGGCACATCGCTGACCCTGCGCTTCTCCGACGAGACGGTCGCCTGGGACGGACTCGGCGCCTCCGGCACCGATCCGTATGACGCGGTGCGGGTACGCGACGACGTGGTGTTCGTCAACATCCCGATGCAGAGCCGCCTGCGCGAAGCCGTCACGGTGGTGTTCTCCACGAGGACGAACCGTGCCACGGTCGTCCGCTCGCGCATCGCGGCGGAGGCCGTCGAGGGCACTCCGCAGGTCGGACAGGACTTCTGGGCGGCGACGACGGACGCCGGCCCGGCGACCGGCGAGGTCCCTGGACCGAGCCGCGACCTCATCGGCAAGCGCAACGTCTACCGGTACAGCCCGCATCACCTGTACGAGCACGTCTACATCTCAAGCCAGCGCTACGCGTGGCAGTGCCTGGAGGGCGTGCAGCGCGGTCACGGCGACATGGACCTGTCGACGGTGTGGAAGTTCGCCGACGGCCTGTACCTGTTCTGCTTCCGCGAGTTCCGCATCGCCGTCGCGAGCGTCTGGCTGCACGACCTCGGCTATCAGCTCATGACCACGGGGATCTTCCTCGGGCTCAACGGTGACGGCGACGCGGAGCACTCCCGCGGCGGCGGCCACATCTACCCCTTGGGATCGGTCGCCTACCCCGACGCCCAACCCGTCTGACCTCCGCCCCGCACGGCTCCGAAGGAGAACCGCATGAGCAACGCAGACCTGATCCGCGAGCACTACGCCGCCAACGACCGCCACGACCTCGACGGCATGCTCGCGCCGTTCGCCGCCGACATCTGCTGGACGGAGGCGGCGGGGTTCCCGTATGCGGGGACCTACATCGGGCCAGACGCCGTCGCCGAGAACGTCTTCGGGCGCATCCAGGAGGAATGGGACGACTACACCGTCGCGATCGACGAGGTCATCGACGGCGGCGACGTGGTCGTGGGGATCGGCACCTACTCGGGCACCTACAAGCAGACCGGACGCTTCTTCGCCGCCCGCGTCGCCCACGTGTGGCGGGTCGAGGGCGGCGAGGTCGTCGCATTCGAGCAGTTCACCGACACCGAGCTCGTCAACCGCGCCCTGCGGCCCTGACCGCACCCGACAGCACCACCGCACGCACAGCACCACCCAGGAACGACCCGAACACGAGAGGCAGGAATCACATGAACAAGCGAGTATCCGGCACTGCGGCGCTCTTCGCCGTGGCAGCCCTCGCCCTGGCCGGCTGCGCCGGTGGGGACGGCGGATCCGGCGGAGGCGAAGGCGCCCCGATCGTGGTCGGCTCCGTCAACACCATCAGCGGCCCCGCGACGTTCCCCGAGGCATCGCAGGCCGCCGCCGCGGTGTTCGACGCCTTCAACGAAGACGGCGGACTCGACGGACGCACGATCGACTACAAGATGCTCGACGACAAGGGAGACCCCGCAACGGCCACCGCGTCGGCCAGGGAGCTCGTGGGCAGCGACGGTGCGGTCGCGCTCGTCGGCTCCGCGAGCCTCATCGAGTGCGAGATCAACGCCAAGTACTACGAGCAGGAGGGGATCCTCTCCCTGCCGGGCATCGGGGTCGACACCGGGTGCTTCGCGAGCGACAACATCTCGCCGGCGAACGTCGGGCCGTTCAACGACATGACCCTCACGCTGCAGTACGGCTCCGAGGTGCTGGGCCTCGACGACATCTGCATCCTCCTGGAGATCGCCGGCTCCACCCGTCCGACCTATCAGGCCGCGATCGACAAGTGGACCGAGAACACGGGCAAGGAGCCGAAGTACGTCGACGACACCGTCCCGTACGGCGCCTCCGACTACACGCCGTACATCGTGAAGGCCCGCGACCAGGGGTGCAAGGCGCTGGCCATCAACCCCGTCGAGCCCGACGCGATCGGCCAGGTCAAGGCGGCCAACGCCCAGGGGTGGGACGACGTGACGTGGCTGTACCTGACCAGCGTCTACAGCGAGAACTTCGCCGATGCGATCGACGACGCGGGCGCCGGCATCTACGTGCCAGCCGAGTTCTACCCGTTCACGGACGACGATGAGATCAACGCCGACTGGCGCGAGCTGATGGAAGCCAACGACATCCCGCTCACCTCGTTCAGCCAGGGCGGCTACCTCGCCGCGAAGTACTTCATCGAGGTGCTCGAGGGCATCGACGGCGACATCACCCGCGAGTCGGTCTCCGAGGCGCTCAAGAGCATGGAGCCGATCGAGAACCCGATGGTGGGAACGCCCTACGCGTTCGGCACGCAGAACACCGCCGGCTGGCCGATCATCCTCGAATCCGGCACGAACGCCTGGGAGAAGGTCGCCGACGACTGGCTCCGCATCGGCGAATGACCCCCTGACCGCCTGCCGCCGGGCGCATTACCGGCGGCAGGCCCCTCCCCCTCGGAACCGAAAGGACGCCTCATGCTGCAAGGCGCCATCGCCGGCCTCGCCGCCGGCGGTCTCTACGCCGTTCTCGGAGTCTGCCTGACCCTGATGTCCCGACTCGTCAGAGTGGTGAACTTCGCGCAGGCCGCGACCGGGATGTTCGGCGCGTTCACCGCCGTGTGGTTCGTCCGCGAGCTCGGACTGCCGATCTGGCTCGGATCCGTGCTCGGCGTGCTGGTCGCCGGACTCCTCGCCGCGGCGATCGGGTTCATCGCCGCGACCTGGCTCTCCGAGGCGTCCACCACCACCCGCTCCGCGATGACCGTCGGACCGCTGCTGCTGCTCATCTCGATGTCGTTCATCCTGTTCGGCAACAAACCGCAGCCCTTCACGCCGATCATCGCGGGCCCCGCCTTCTCGATCGGCGGCGTCGTGATCAGCCAGGTCACCGTCGCGACGGTCGTCATGGCGATCGTCACCGCGGTCGCCGTGCGGATCGTGCTGCGCCGCACCAGGGTCGGCACGCAGCTGCGGGCGCTCTCGGAGCGGCCGACCACGGCCGAGCTCCTCGGCATCCGCTCGCGCCCGCTCTCGATCGCGGTCTGGTTCGTCACGGGTGTGATCAGCGCGATCGCGATCATCATCGTGGCGCCGTCGCAGTCGAACGACGCCACGAGCCTGTCGATGCTGATCGTGCCCGCCGCCGCGGCCGCCCTTCTCGGCGGCTTCCGCCGGCTCGACCTCGCCGTCGTCGGCGGGATCGTGCTGGGCGTGCTCGGCGGTCTCGTCGCGCAGATCGACGAGGTGGCGCTCGTGCGCAACTTCCTCCCGTTCCTGTTCATCGTCGTCCTGCTGCTGTGGACGCAGCGCAAGGAGGTGTGGGATGCCGCTCGCTGACCGTCCCTGGTTCCGGATCACCTGGCCGTTCGCGGTCGCCCTCGCCGGCATCGGCGTCGGCGCGATCCTCAGTGCCGCCCTGCCGGGGTACTTCGTGTTCCTCGCGATCAGCGCGGTCACCGCGGCGATCGCCATCCTCGGGCTGGGCATCGTCACCGGTTCCGCCGGGATGATCGCGCTGTGCCAGCTCACCTTCGCCGCCGTCGGCGCGTGGATCGTCTCGCTGCTGAACGTCATGCAGGCGCCGGGCGGGTTCCTCGTCTGGCTGCTGCTGGGTGGAGTCGCCGCCGGCCTGGTCGGCATCCTCGTCGGACTCCCGGCCCTCCGCCTGCGCGGCGTCAACCTCGCCGTCGTCACGCTGGGGTTCGCGGCTGCCGCCGATGTGACCCTCGTGCAGATCCAGTTCCCCGGCTCGGCCGACGGCACCGCGATCGAGCGACCGGAGATGTTCTCGAACGATCGGCAGTTCTTCTTCCTCTCCATCGTCGTCCTGGCGGTCTGCGCGCTCGGGGTGTTCTTCCTGCAGCGCGGCCGCTGGGGCTCGAGCTGGAAAGCCGTGGCATTCTCCGAGCGCGGAACGGCCGCGGCGGGGCAGAGCGTGCAGTCGGCCAAGCTCACCGCGTTCGCGGTGTCGGCGGCACTCGGAGGCATCTCGGGCGGCTTGCTCGCTGGCCAGGTGCAGCTGCCGTTCGCGTCGAGCTTCACCCCGCTGCAGTCGCTCGCGCTCTACGTGCTGGCGATCATGTCGGGGGCGCACCTGATCGACATGGCGATCTTCGGCGGCCTGCTCTGGGTGCTGGTGCCCGAACTCCTCAAGCGCTGGGGCGTCCCGCAGGACTGGGGCTTCGTCGTGTTCGGCGTGCTCGGCGTCCAGGCCCTCACCAGCGGGACGAACCTCGGCCAGGGCATCCGCAACCTCCTCTACCGCCGCGCCGACCGACGGACGGCCAACGCGGCGCTCTCGGCGCTGCCACCCGACGCCGGGACGGACGCCGCAGCGATCACCACCACGACGACGGCGACCGTGGACGAGGCCGCCCTCGACGGCGCTCCCGTGCTCACCGTCGAGGGACTCACGGTGCAGTTCGGCGCTCTCAAGGCGCTGGACGACGTGTCGTTCACGGTGCCGGCCGCTTCGATCATGGGACTCATCGGCCCGAACGGCGCCGGCAAGTCGACCTTCGTCGATGCGATCAGCGGATTCCTTCCCCAGCACGGCGGCAGGGTGCTCCTGGGCGACCGCGACCTCGCCGGGCTCTCCCCGACGCGGCGCGCCCGGCTCGGTCTGCGTCGCACGTTCCAACAGGATCGCGTCCCCCCGGCCCTCACCGTCGGTGCGTACATGCGCTTCGTGGCACGGCGTCGCCTCGCCACCGCGGACATCGAGGACGTGCTGGCGTTCTTCGGGTGCCCGCCCGCCCGGTCGCGACTGTCGAGCGTCGACGTCGGGACGCGCCGACTGGTCGAAGTGGCCGCCAACGTCGCGGCACGCCCTCGCCTGCTGATCCTCGACGAACCCGCTGCCGGGCTCTCGCACGAGGAGCACCTGGCCCTCGCCGCCCGGCTGCGCGAGCTGCCGGCACGCTACGGCGTCGCTCTCATCATCATCGAACACGACCTCGACCTCGTCCGCTCCGTGTGCCCGACCCTGACCGTGCTCGACTTCGGTCGGGTGCTGGCCACCGGGCCCCAGGCCGAGGTCCTCGCGAACGCCGACGTCGTCAAGGCGTACATGGGAGAGACGGAGCTGCTGACATGAGCGAACTCGTCCTCGACGCCGTGACCGTGAGTCGCGGCGCCGGTCCGGTGATCTCGGACGTGTCCCTGCGCGTCGCCGGCGGAGAGGTGCTGGCCCTGGTCGGCCCGAACGGTGCAGGCAAGACCAGCCTGATCGAGTCGGTGTCCGGCGTGACACCGCACTCGGCCGGAACCATCACCCTCGACGGGGAGCCGATCGACAAGCTGTCGCGTGTGGCACGCGCCCGTCGCGGCATCGTGCACATCGAGCAGGGACGCGCGGTCTTCCCCTCGCTGACCGTGCGGGAGAACATCTCCCTCACCGCGCGCACCTCCGCAGAGCAGGACGCCGTGCTGGCGCAGTTCCCCGAGCTCGAGAAACGCATCGACGCGCCGACCGCCCTGCTCTCCGGCGGCGAGCAGCAGATGGTGGTGCTCGCGCGGGCGTTCGCCGCGAAGCCGCGGATCCTGCTGATCGACGAGATGTCGCTGGGGCTCGCCCCGGTGGTGTTCATGCGGCTCATGCCGATCGTGAAGTCGATCGCCGATTCCGGGGTGGGGGTGCTGCTGGTCGAGCAGTTCACACAGCTCGCGCTGGGACTCGCCGCCGAGGCGGTGGTCGTCGCTGGCGGTCACGTGTCGTTCCAGGGCACGGCCGAGGCGCTCCAGGCCGACCCCGCCCTCCTCCACCGGGCATACCTCGGCGGTTGACGCCGCACCGCATCCCGCCCGTCCGCCCATCGCGTCGGCCTCGGGTCGCACGCGATCCGCTCCGGCGGCGGCGGGTGCGGCTAGCCTGAAGGGGTGACCCAGACCATCCACGCCCGCGCCGCCCTCCTCGACATGGACGGCACCCTCGTCGACTCGACAGCGGTGGTGGAGCGACTGTGGTTGGCCTGGGCGGAGCCGCACGGGATCGCCCCCGAGACGGTGCTCAGCGTCGTGCACGGCCGCCAGGGTCACCAGAGCATGGCGATCATGCTGCCCGAGCGCGACCACGCCATCAACCTCCACGAGAACGAGGTCATGCTCGCGACCGAGGCCGAGGACGTGGACGGCGTCGTCATGATCGCGGGCGCCGACGGTCTGCTCGACGCCCTGGAGCCGTTCCCCCACGCCGTGGTGACCTCGGCCAACGTCGCCCTCATGACCGCGCGGATGCGGCAGGCCGGGCTGACCGTGCCCGCCCTCGCCGTGACGGCCGAGGACGTGTCGGCCTCGAAGCCGGACCCGGAGGGCTTCCTCCTCGCCGCGCGCACCCTCGGCATCGACCCCGCGGACTGCGTGGTGTTCGAGGACTCCGGCGCCGGGATCCAGGCCGCCCACGCCGCGGGCATGCGCGTGATCGGCGTCGGACCGCACGCCGCCACCCACGCCCCGACCGCGCACGTGGACGACCTCACGCACGTGTCGATCGCCGCAGCGGACGGCGGCTTCGAGCTCCGGATCGGCTGACTCGCGGGGTCCGCGTACGGGAGATCCGCGCTCGGGAGGAGATCCGCGCTGCGGATAAGCTCCGCGTAGGGGAGGCGATCCGCGCTACGGAGGATGCCTCCCCCGCATTCATCCTCCGCGACGAGGATCCCCTCCGAACGGTGTCACATCCCGGCGTGGTCGAACGCGATCGTCGGAACGTCGACGACGTGCGAGCCGCCGTCGGCCACGATCACGGCCCCCGTGATGTACGACGACTCGCCGGAGCCGAGGAACCGCACGACCGAGGCGATCTCGGCGGGACGCGCAGGGCGCCGCAGCGGTACGTCGGCCGTGACCTTCGCATAGGCCTCCTCGCGGGAGTCGAGTCCGGCGTGCGCGGCGAACTCGTCCATCTCCTCGTCGGCCATCGGCGTCTGCACCCAGCCGGGGCAGATCGCGTTCACGCGCACGCCGTGTCGGCCGTAGTCGCGGGCGAGGGTGCGCGTGAGTCCGACCAGGGCGTGCTTGCCGACCGTGTATCCGGCCACCGACGGCCCCGCGAAGAGGCCGGCCAGCGACGACACGATGACGATCTGCCCCTTGGCCTCGATCAGGGCGGGAAGCGCCTCGCGCGCCATCGTGAACGCCGTCGTGAGATTGGCGCGGATCGCGGCGTCCCAGCTCTCGTCGTCGGTCTCGCCGACCGGGGAGAACCCGTGTCCACCGGCGTTCGCCACCAGCACGTCGATGCGCCCGAACCGCGCCAGCACCTCGGCCACCGCGGCCTTCGCGGATGCCGTGTCTGCCGCATCGGCGATGATCGGCACCGCGCCGACCGCGCGCTCGACCTCGTGCAGCGGCTCCGGACGACGCCCGACGACCACGACGTGCGCACCCTCGGCCGCATATCTCTCCGCGATGGCGGCGCCGATGCCCGTGCCGCCTCCTGTGATGACGATGACGCGTCCGGAGACCGTCGATCCGACCACGATTCCCATGTGTGCTCCTCGGTGTTGTGTTCCGTGTGTGGTGTCTGTCTGCGGGCGCCCTGGTTCCCGATGCGGGGCGACCGGCCCGGCTCGACCGCGCTACGCGGGGAAGCCGGAACGCGCGATGTAGCCGAAATCGCTGAGGAGGCCGGCACCGTTGACGGCCCTCGTGCGCGGTGACACCAGGTAGGCCACGTGGGCGGCGACCTCCTCCGCGGTCTGCACCGGGAACGGCGGTGCCTCGAACGCCGCCGCACCGAGGTCTCCCCGGCTCATCGGGGTGTCGACGATCGACGGAGCGACCGTGTTCACACGGACTCCCGCGTCGGCGAGGTCGACCGAGAGGGCGCGGCCGAACTGGACCAGGGCGGCCTTGGACGTGCAGTACGGCACCATCCCGGGCGATGCCACGAAGGCCGAGTCGCTCGCGAGCAGCACCACGGATGCGGCACGGGCCGCCCGCAGCGCCGGCAGCGCGTGCTTCAGCACCAGGAAGGGACCCGTGACGTTGACCGCGAGCACCGCGTTCCACGCGGCGAGGTCGATCTCCTCGATTGACGCTCCGACGGGCCCCGAGACGCCCGCGCAGCACACCACGGCATCGAGGCGGCCGAGCACCTCGACCGCCTCATCGACCGCCGTGCGCACCTGGCCCTCGTCGGTCACATCGGCGACCACGACGACGGCGTCCTCTGTCGCGGTCCCCTCCGCCCGCACGGCGGCTGCCGTGGCTTCCACCGAGGCGCGATCCCTGTCCAGGAGGGCGACGCGAACCCCCTCGGCGGCGAGCGCGACGGCCGTCGCACGACCGATGCCGCTTCCGGCGCCCGTGATCAGGGCCGCTGTGCCGTGCAGCTGCAGGTCCATCGCATCCTCCCCGCGCCGTCCGGCACGCGGTGGTGCGGGGAGGGGACGGCGACGTCTCACGGTCATCCTGCTCCCCCGGCGACACCGGGGCGACGTCGGCCGTCGGGGTGTGCACGGTGACACCATCGTCCTTCGCTCAGGGTCAAGCACGGCAGGGGCCGCGCGAGCAGACTCGCTCTATCGACGATTCCCCTCGTCGTCGATGCCGTGTCCGCACGGCCGTCACCCAGCAAAGGAGCCGACGTGGCAGAACAGACTTCTGCGTCCACGACGACGCAGCACCACACCTCCCTCCGCCCCGGCGCTCTCGGCGTCGCCGGCATCGTCTTCCTGGTCCTCGCCGCGGTCGCGCCGCTGACGGGCATCGTGGTCGTGGCCTCGCTCGCGATCGCCCTGGGCAACGGCGGCGGCACCCCGATGTCGTTCTTCCTGGTCGCGGCGATCCTGCTGCTGTTCGCGGTCGGCTACGCGCAGATGTCGAAGCAGCTCGTGAACGCGGGCGGCTTCTACGCGTTCGTCGTGAAGGGCCTCGGCCGCACGGGCGGACTCATCGCCGGACTCATCGCCACACTCGGCTACAACTTCTTCGTGGTCGGCACGATCGGCACGAGCGGCTTCTTCATGCAGACGATCATCCGCGACCTCACCGGACTCGACGTGCACTGGCTCGTGTGGGGCCTGCTGTCGATCGTCGTGTGCTTCATCCTGGCCAGGGTCGGGGTCGACTTCAGCTCGAAGGTCCTCGGCGTGTGCCTGGTGCTCGAGGTGCTGATGCTGGTCGTGTTCGATGTCTCCGTGCTCGTGCAGACCGGGTACGACGTCACGGCGTTCAGCCCCGAGGCCGTGTTCTCCGGTTCGCTGCCGATCGGGCTGCTGCTCGCGGCCACCGGCTTCCTCGGATTCGAGGCGACCGCACTGTTCAGCGAGGAGGCCAAGCAGCCGCTGCGCACGATCCCTCGCGCCACCTACACCTCGATCATCGCGATCGGCATCATCCTCGGTGTGACGACCTGGGCCGTGGTGAGCGCGACCGGAGTGGCGCAGGCGCAGGCCACCGCGCTCGAGCACCTGCCGACGGGCGACCTGATCTTCTCGCTCTCGCAGCAGTACCTGGGCGGGCCCCTCACGACCGTGATGATGGTGCTGCTCCTGGTGAGCCTGTTCGCGGCGATGCTCGCGTTCCACAACTCGGCCACCCGTTACCTGTACTCGCTGGGTCGCGCGAGGATCCTCCCCCAGGCGCTTGCCCGCACCCGCGCGAACGGCGCACCGCAGCTGGCCGGCATCGTCCAGGCGGGCTTCGCCGCGATCGTCGCGATCATCTTCGCGATCGCCGGCGCCGACCCCATCGTGACGCTCGTGCCCGCCATGCTCGGCTTCGGCACGCTCAGCGTGCTGATCCTGCAGGGACTGGCCGCGATCTCGATCGTGGTGTACTTCCGCAGGAGGAACGATCCGCGGTGGTGGAGCACGTTCATCGCCCCTGGCATCGGCTTCCTCGGCATCGCCGCGATCTCGATCCTCGCAGTCGTGAACTTCGACATCGTGGCGGGGTCGCAGGAACTCGCGATCCGTCTCATGCCTCTGCTGCTCGTGCTCGCCCTGATCGGCGGGCTCGTGTACGGCGCCTATCTCCAGCGTTCGAAGCCCGCCGTGTACGAGGGCCTCGCCACCGACCTGGAGCGGTTCAGCGACCGCTGAGACGTTCCCCCGCACCCCGCACCCCGCACCCCGCACCCCGCACCGACCGAAGGAAAGACATGACGACGCTCAACCCCGCCGACACCTCGACCTGGCTGCCGCTGGAGGGCCTCGCCCCCGGCTTCGACGCCAACAAGGCCCCGCACAGCACCGCGCTGAGCGGCCGCGAGATCACGGTCGTCGACGGCCGAGGCACCCGTATCGTGCACCGCTTCGCCGACAGCACCGTGACCTGGGACTACCGCCCGGGAGCCGACGACGCCACCGACGCGGCGTCGGACACCGACGACTACGAGGCGTTCGAGGTCGACGCCGACCTGTTCTTCGTGCAGTTCCACCACCGGTACCTGCCGAACGAGGCCGTCTCGCTGATCCTCGACCTGCGGCACGGCCGCTCACTGGCCGTGCTGTCGGAGATCCTTCCCGCGCCGGAGCGGGGCCGCACGCGGGTGCAGCACCACTTCGGGCCCGGCACGATCGAGGGCGCCGAGGTCACGGGTGTCGAGGCCGCCCCGACCACGACCCTCATCGGACGCCGCGTCGAATGGGTGTACAGCGAGGAGCACGCCTACGAGCACGTGTACCTGTCGTCGCGGTGGTACTCGTGGCAGTGCCTCGCGGGCCCCGAGCGCGGCCTGGCCGACACGGACGAGAACAGCGTGTGGGAGATCCGCCCCGGCATCTACGTGTTCGCGTGGCGTGAGAAGGTCATCCCGTGCGCCTCCGTGACGATCGCCGACCACCGCGACGTGAACGCGATCCGCTCGCACGGCGTGCTGTTCGGCCTCGACGAGAGCGGCGAGGTGCCGACGCACTTCACGTTCGGGGCGCACGGCCGCCTGCTCTCCACCACGGTGCACACGCCCGAGCTCGAGCCCGCATCGTTCGGAGAGGCCTGACATGACCGACGTCGCCGACCTCATCGTGACCGGCTCCGTGATCCGGACGGCCGACCGCGCGAACCCCGTCGTCGAGGCGTTCGCCGTCCGCGACGGCCGGATCCTCGCCGTGGGATCGCGGTCCGACATCGAGGCGTACCGCGGCCGCAGGACGCAGCTGCTCGAGGTCGGCGACGCGGCGGTGTATCCCGGCTTCGTCGACGTGCACAACCACCACGCGCTCGCGGGACGCACCGACCTGTTCGAGCTGTCGCTCGCACCGTCGCTGCCGTTGGAGGGGATCCTCGACCGCGTGCGCGAGCACGCCGCAGGGCTCCCCGAAGACGCCTGGATCGTCGGCGGAGCGGTCGCGACCACGCTGCTGCCTGCGCTCGCGAACACCGCGAGCCGCCGTCTTCTCGACGAGGCGGCGGGCGGGCGTCCGGTGATGCTGATGGAGGACTCCCGGCACAACCGCTGGGCGAACTCTCGGGCTCTCGAGCTCGCTGGCATCACGGCCGAGAGCGTCCCCGCGTCCGGGGTGACCCTGCTCGACCCGGAAGACGGCACCCCATCGGGCGTCCTGCTGGAGGCCGCGGGAATCCCCGTGCAGGAGGCGTACGACCGCACGGGCGGGCTCACCCCCGCGCAGCACGCGGCCGCGTCACGGCGGGGCATCGAGATCCTCAACTCCTACGGCGTCACCGCCTTCCAGGACGCGGGGGTCTCGGTCGACATCCTCGCCGCCCTGGCCGACCTCGACCATGCCGACGAGCTGAACGCCTGGGTCGTCTCGTCGCTGCTGATCAATGACGAGATCTTCGGCTTCGACCCGATCGGCGCTCCGCTGCTCGATCGTGGCGAGGAGTTCCGCACGGCCCATCACCGCCCCGACTTCGTGAAGATCTTCCTCGATGGAGTGCCGCCGGCGCGCACGGCCTCGTTCCTGGATCCCTACCCCGCTGCCCCCGTGCACGGTGCGCATTTCCACGGCGAGACGACCATGACCCTGGACGAGCTCACGGGTTGGTTGCGCGCGGTCGCCGACCGGGGTCTCGGCGCGAAGGTGCACTGCACGGGAGACGGCTCCGCCCGTCTGGTCCTCGACGCCGCCGAGCGGCTGCGGTCCGATGGCGTCACCACGCCGGTGCAGATCGCCCACGGGCAGTTCCTCGCCGAGTCCGACATCCCGCGGCTGGCGGCACTCGACGTCGCGGCCGACATCTCCCCCTTCATCTGGTACCCGGGCGTGATCCCCCAGGCGCTGGCCGAGGTGCTGGGCGAACGCGCGGAGCACTCCCAGCCGAACCGCGCACTGCTGGATGTGGGGGCCCTCGTCGCCGGGGGCTCGGACTGGCCGGTGAGCGACTCGCCGAACACCCTCGAGGGGCTCCAGGGGCTCGTCACCAGGGCCGACCCGCTCGGCAGGACGCCGGGCACACTGTGGCCCGCGCAGGCGATCACGGCCGAGGAGGCGCTCGAGGTCTTCACGATCAACGCCGCGACCGCGATGGGTCTCGGGGCGGAGACCGGTTCGCTCGCACCGGGCAAGTCCGCCGACTTCGTCGTGCTCGCACGCGATGCGATCGCCGGACCCGCGGAGGACATCGTGCGCACGCCCGTCCTGTCGACCTGGTTCGCGGGACGCCGCGTCCACGGGAACTGATCCCGGATGCGGCCGTCCCGCCGATACGATGAGGCGATGAGCCGCTTCCCCGCTTCCGTCTACGGGGTCGGCGAGGAGCCCGACCCCCGATTCTCGCTCGCGAACGAGCGGACGTTCCTGGCCTGGACACGCACGGCTCTCGCGCTGATCGCGGGCGGCGTCGCGCTCGAGGTCCTCGGTCTCGACCTGCATCCCGGGTTCCGACTCGCGGCCTCTCTGCTGCTCATGGTCACCGGAACGGTGGTCGCACCGCTCGCCTGGTGGGAGTGGATGCGTGCGGAGCGTGCCCTCCGCCGCTCGCGTCCGCTGCCCGGCGCCTTCTCGGCGGTCGTGCTGGCACTCGTCGTGGTGACCGTCGGGCTGCTCGTCCTCGCCGGCGTGCTGTGGCGCTGACCGGGCCGAGGGCATGATGCGGCGCGCGGCAGAATCCGATCGGCTGTACGACCCGGGGCTGCAGCCGGAGCGCACCGAACTGGCCTGGCGACGCACGGCCCTCGCGATCGCGATCGGCTCCCTGGTGTCGCTGCGGATCTTCCCGCTCGTGCTGCCCGACGGACTCGCCGCCTGGGGAGTCGTTCCCGGTGTGATCGGCGTCGGCACGGCCTGCCTGCTCTGGGTTGCGGCCCGGCGACGGCAACGGCACACGACAGCGGTGTTGACGAGCCGGATGTCCGGCGTGCTGCCCGGCGGCGCGTTGCTGCTCGTGCTCACGGTGTTCGGAACGGGGTTCGGAACCGTCGCCCTGCTGCTCGTCGCGGTGACGCAGCTGTCCTGACGGCGTGGCGGGTGCGCGCCTCAACGGCCGACGGCGGCGCCCCCTCGGACGCCGCCGCCGGCCCGCTCGATCGGCGCCGGTCAGTCGGCGACGGCCAGCACTGCTCGACCCACCGCGCGCAGCACGGTCGCATCATGCGGTGAGCGCGCGCCGGGGAGGTAGCGGACGCGTCGCAGCTCGCCGCCGCGGAACGGATACGAGCGGTGCTGCGCGTGCAGCTCCCAGTCCACGGGACCACCGAAGTCGTACCCGACGCTGATGCCGGTGAACGGCGACATCCCGATCAGCATCGGCACGCCGTCGATCCGTGCGGCTTCGACGCCGTCGACGTCGACCGCCAGGTTCCACCGCAGATCGGGCAGCTCGTCCACGCTGACCACGATGCGATGCGCGCCGACCGTCAGTGCGTCCCCGCGGTCGCGATGCATCCGCCCGTAGGCGTTGTAGACGAGCAGCGGTGCGCCGCGGTCGATCGCGAGCAGGTAACCTCCGCCCTGGTCGCCGTGCGCGACGATCACACCCGCGGAGTCCTGTGCGATCTCGATGTCGATCTCGATCGCGAAGGAGCGCAGCACGGTGAGCTTGGCGGAGCGGAACCTCTCCAGCGGCGGTCGGAACGGGACGAGGTCGACCGGAGCGGACAGCGGCTCCTCGGTGTCGGGGCGCAGGCGGAACAGCGCTCCCTGATCGTCGAGGGGGAACACGGTGTTCCGCCAGGCCTCCTCGTGCCAGCGTGCGGCCAGCGCGGTGACCACCTCCGGATGCGCGTGCGCGAGGTCCTCCGTCTCGGTCGGATCCGCGGCGAGGTTGTACAGCTCCCACACCCCGCCTTCCGGGCCGTCGTCCCTCGTCGGCGGCACGGTCGAGAGCGCCTTCCAGGGGCCGTCCACGATCGCTCGTCGCCCGACGCATTCGAAGTACTGCGCTTCGCGGCCGTCTGCTGCGGCGTCGGCCAGCACCTCGACGATGCTCCCGCCGTCCATGTCGAGCGCCGGCCGTCCGTGCCGTTCCTCGAGCGCGGGCACCCCGCACAGCTCCAGCACGGTGGGGGCGAGGTCGGACACGAACACGAACTGCTCCCGCAGCCCGCCGGGCATCGGGGCGTCCGGCCAGGAGATGACCAGGGGCGCGTGCACCCCTCCCTCGTAGGTCGTGGCCTTGAACGACCGGAAGGGCGTGTTCGATACCCGCGCCCAGCCGGTCGGATACTGGCCGAACAGTCGCGGCCCGCCGATGTCGTCCACGTCGCGCGGCACGTCCGTGACCCAGCCGGCCGGCATGCCGCCGTGGCTGCCGAACTGCGCGAAGTAGCTGCGCGTCCCGGTCGGGCCGCCCTCGGCCGTCCCGCCGTTGTCACTCGCGATGATCACGATCGTGTTGTCGCGCTCCCCGCTGCGGTCGAGGCGGTCGAGCAGGCGTCCGACGCTCTGGTCGATCTCGTCGACGGCGGCCGCGTAGACCTCCATGTGGCGAGCGAACAGGCGGCGATCCTCCGCACCGAGGTCGTCCCAGGCGGGGATGGCGTCACCGTCGGCAAGCGCATCCCCCGGTAGCTCCGCGTGGGACGGGACGATGCCACGCTCCTGCTGTCGGGCGAAGCGCTGCTCCCGCAGCCGGTTCCACCCCGCCTCGTAGCGGCCGCGGTACTTCTCGATGTCGACGTCCTTCGCCTGGATCGGGCCGTGCACCGACGTGTGGGCGTAATAGAGGAAGAACGGCTTGTCCGGCTCGTTCACGCGGAGGTCGTCGATCATGCCGATCGCGCGGTCGGTGAGCTCGTCCGTCAGGAAGAACCCGTCAGGGTACTCGCGCACGTCGACGACGGAGTTGTCCTGCACGAGCCGATGCGGGTGATGCAGCGAGGTGAAGCCGTCCATGCTGCCGAAGTACCTGTCGAATCCGCGCTGCAGGGGCCAGGTGCTGCGGTCGGCGCCGTCGTGCAGCCGCGACTCCAGGGTGAGGTGCCACTTGCCGACCATGAAGGTCGCATAGCCCCCTGTCCGCAGCGACTCGGCGAGGGTGGGCGCCGCCTCGGGAAGTTCGCAGCTGAACCCGGGGTAGCCGGGATCGATGTGCGCGACGAAGCCGAAGCCCGCCCGGTGCGGGTTGAGGCCCGTGAGCAGCGCCGCCCTGGCCGGAGAGCACATGGGCGCGGTGCGATAGTTGGTGAACACCCAGCCGTCCTCTGCGAGGCCGTCGATGTGCGGCGTGTCGATCTCGCTGCCGAACGGACCCAGATCGCTGAACCCCAGGTCGTCGATGAGCATCACGATCACGTTCGGCGCCCCGGAGCGGGCGCGTCGCGGCTCGGGCCACCACGGCTCGGACTCCGAGGTGAACTCCCCCGCCAGCCCCTCGAACCGCTCGTAACCGCGGGCACCGGTCGACCCCGACATCAGCCCGCCTTCCTGATCAGTTCGAAGATGCGGGTGCGCAGCTCGGCGAACACCGGCAGCGCCCTGGTGGTGAGCTGGTCGCGCGGTGCGCCGAAGTCGATCTCGATGATCTCGGTGACCTTCGCCGGGCGCTCCCCCAGCACCACGACGCGGTCGGAGAGGTACACGGCCTCGTCGATGTCGTGCGTCACGATCACGATCGTCATCCCGAACTGCTCGCGGATGCGCAGGCACAGGTCTCCGAGGTCGAAGCGGGTCTGCGCGTCGACCGAGGCGAAGGGTTCGTCCATCACCAGCACCTCCGGCCGATAGGCGATGGCGCGGGCGATCGCGACACGCTGCTGCATGCCGCCGGAGAGCTGCCACGGGAACTTCGACTCCGCTCCGGAGAGGCCGACCGCGGCGAGCGCAGCGGTGATCCGCTCCTCGCGCTCGGCGGCGGGCAGGCGCAGGTGCTTGAGGGGCAGTCGTACGTTCTTCTCGACCGTGAGCCACGGCATCAGCGAGCGCGTGTACTCCTGGAAGACCAGGGCCATCTCCTCGGGTGGTCCGTCGATCACGGCGCCGTCGATCGCCGCGCTGCCCGCCGTCGTGCTCTGCAGTCCGGTGAGGCACTTCAACAGCGTGGTCTTGCCGATGCCGGAGGGGCCGACGATGCAGCAGACCTCTCCGACGTGCACGTCGAACGTGAGGTCGGCGATCACGGGGATGAGCCCCGCCTTCGTCTGGTACGACTTCGCGAGGCCCTGCACGCTCAGGCGCACGGGGGCGTGTCCGGTGATGGTGGTCATGCGTTCTTCTCCTGTTGCTGGGAGGCGATGTACCAGCGCAGCACGCGGCGCCGGACGAGGGTGAACACGGCTGTGGCCGCGTAGCCGATGATCCCGAGGACGAGGATGCCCGCCCACATGTCCGGGATCGCGAAGGACTGCTGGGCGAGCAGCGTCGCCGCTCCGAGACCGGTCGAGGAGCCGAGCATCTCGCTCGCGATCATCACGACGAACGCGGTGATCAGGCTCACCTGCATCCCGGAGAGGATGCGTGGACTCGCTGCGGGCAGCATCACCGAGAACAGCCGTTCGGGTCCGCTCAGCCGGTAGACGCGGCCCACCATGTCGAGGGTCGGCTCCCCCGCGCGCACACCGTCGATGGTCGAGATCAGGATCGGGAACACGGCGGCGAGGGTGATCGAGAGGATGCGCGTCTCGGTGCCGAAGCCGATCAGCGACACGAAGATCGGCACGAGCGCGACGGGAGGGATCGCCCGGAAGAAGTGCACGGTCGGCTCGACGAACCAGCTCAGCGGACGGATGAGGCCGAGCACCAGCCCCAGCAGCACGCCGATCACGGTCGCCAGGAGGAAGGACACGACGAGGTTTCCCACCGAGGACGCGATGTCGAGCAGGAAGGCGGGGGTCTGCAGCAGCTGCCACAGCCGCTGCAGGATCACCTGGAGCGGCGGGAAGAAGGCGTTCGTGGAGGCCGCGGAGGCGAACCACCACAGCGCGAGCAGCAGCACGGGCACCGCGATCTCGGCGCCGACGAGCACACCGCGAGGGAGCCCACCCTGCCTTCCTCTGCGGGCGAGGCGCGTGCGGGTCTGGATCGAGGAGGTGAGGGCCATCAAACCACCTGCTTCCGGTATTGCGGATGCCAGTGCAGCAGTCGCCGCTCGCCCCACTGGCTGAGTCCCTGGACGAGCAGCCCGAGCGTGCCGAGGATGAGGACGTACGCGAAGAGCTGGGCCTGGTTGCCCGAGATCTGCGACAGCAGGAGGCTCTGTCCGAGCCCCGGTCCGCCACCGAGGAGCCCGGCGACCACCGCGACGACGAGCGAGGTGGGTGCCGCGACGCGGATCGCGGTGCCGATGTACGGCAGGGCACTGGGCAGCACGATGCGTCCGAGGATCTCGGTGCGCCCCATTCCGTAGGAGCGACCCGTCGCCCGCGCGACCGGGTCGGTGTCGAAGACTCCTGCCGAGGCCTGCACCGCGATCGCGATGAAGCACCCGAAGAACACGAGGAAGGTCCCCATGCCCTGTGTCGGCCCCATCACGAGCACCACGACGGGCAGGATCACGATCGGCGGGATGGGCTTGAGGAATTCCAGGGGCACGCGGGTCGCATGCATCGCGAGCGGCGAGGTCCCGATCGCGACACCGAGCGCGACGCCGATCACGACCGCGAGCACGAGTCCGATCACCGCCATCGTGAGGGTGTCGCCGATCGCGGTCCAGGTGGTCGCGGTGCCGAGCAGTTTCACGGCCTCGCCGAGCGCTGCGGTGGCCGCGGGCAACGGCGATGCGGCGAGCGGCCCGATCGTCGCCGACCACTCCCACAGCGCCAGCGCCGACACGACACCCGCGGCGCCGATGAGCGGCGGAAGAAGCGTGGACCGTGTCATGGCGATCACTCGGCGGCGAGGACGACGCCCTCGAGGTCGACGGGTGTGGGGAGGAACCCGAGGGCGACGAGCTTGTCGTTGACGCGCTCGAGATCCACCGGGGCGACCTCCTCCGGCCAGAAGGGCAGCTTCACGTCGTCGACGCCGAGAGTGGATCCCGTGGCGTCGATCCCGGCCTGGATGGCCTCCTCCGGGTGCTCGTTCGCGTAGGCGTTGCTCTTGGCGACGGCACGCTGGAACGCCGCGATCGCATCGCCCTTCGCGCTGATCGTGCTGTCTCCGGCGGTCCAGAGGCCGACCGCGCCCTCCTCGAAGAAGTCGACCGACGGCGCAGAGACGAACACGGCGCCTGCCGCGTCCGCCTCGCCCGTGAACGGGCTGACCAGGCCTGCGGCGTCGACCGTCCCGCTCGTGAGTGCTGCCACGGCCGAGGTGAAGTCGAGCACGACCCACTCGACCGAACCCGGGTCGATCCCCTCGCGGTCGAGCGCGTCGGAGATGACGACCTCCAGTTGCGCCTTGCGGGCGGGGATGGCGATGGTGGCGCCCTCCAGGTCGGAGACCGAGGTGATGCCGCTGGCGGCGGATGCGTAGAGCCCGGTGTCATCGACCGCGGCAGGGTCCTCGGCATCGGCGGCGCCGTCGACGTACCCGTCGGCCGGTGCGATGACCGTGAGGGGGACGCCGCTCGAGAGCGCGTTGAGGAGGGGAATGCTCGGGGCATAGGCGACGTCGACCTGGCCGCTCTGCGCCGCGGCGAGGCCCGCGGGCGGGTTCGCGACCACAGACGTCTCGAGGACGATCCCCTCGTCTTCGAAGAAGCCCTGCTCCTGTCCGACGAGCAGTGCGCCGTCGGAGATGAGTCCGATGGTCGCGACCTTGAGCGTCGTCATCCCGCCGGCGTCGCCGGTCGAGGGCGAACCGGGAGCCGCGGTGCAGGCCGCGAGTGCGAGCACGCCCGCCGTCACGACGACCCCGGTTGCCCGACGTGCGAGTCTTTTGACGTTCATGAGAACTCCTCTTCGAGATAGTCACCGGCTGGTGATTTTAAAGATCGTACTCGTGCCTAGTGCAGCATTGATTACGATCGCGTTACATTAGTCACCGGTTGGTGACTAAAAACAGCAAATGGACAATCGTTGACACGAGAGTCGTGACTGCGAGGGAGAGACCCGATGCCGAAGATCGTCGACCATGACGAGCGCCGCACCCACATCGCCGATGCGGCGACCCAGGTGATCATCCGGGTGGGCTTCGACAACCTCACGATGCGTGAGATCGCCACGGAAGCGGGGTACGCGCACGGTGCGATCGCCCGGTACTTCCCCGACAAGCGGAGCGTCCTGACGGCAGCCTTCCTCCGGCTGTACACGCTCGCCAACGATCGCATCCATGCGCGCATCGAAGGCGTGCGCGGCCTGGAGGCCCTGGAGCTGATGTGCCGGGAGATCCTCCCCTACAGCCCGAACGGCCCCCTGTACGCCAAGGTCGTGATCGCGTTCTGGGACCACGCGTCCCAAGACGACGAGGTCACCAGGATCCACCGCATCAACAACCTGCACTGGCGGGATCTGTTCCGGCAGTGCCTGGTCGAGGCGCGAGATGACGGCGAACTCGCCGATCACATCCAGATCGACACCGCCGTCAACGAGATCGCATCCCGCAACGCCGGTTGGCAGATGATCTCGGTGCTGATGCCGGACTCGGCCGGCGACGGACGCCTCGACGACGCGCTGGACGCCCTGCTGTCGACGCTCCGTCGTCCTGCCGCCTCGCCGCACCGCTGATCGCATCTCGCCTGCGCCCTCAGCTCTCGAGCACGAACCGCGCGCCGCGTTCGCCGATCATCGCGGCCGGCGCGTTGGTGTTGCCGGTGGGCACGGTCGGCATGATCGAGGCATCGATCACACGGAGGTTCCTCACCCCGTTGACGCGCAGCTCGGGATCGACCACGGCCCCGGCGTCCGTCCCCATCCGGCAGGTGCCGACCTGGTGGTGGTAGGTGATGGCCGTGCGTCGAACCCAGTCCTCGACCCCGGCATCCGACACCTCTGGACCGGGGTAGACCTCGACGGCGCCCCATTCCTCGGCGAGGGCGGGACGCGCACCGATTCGGCGGCACTGCCGAACCGATGCGGCGAGCGAAGCCACGTCGCGGTCGTCTTCGAGAGCTGCCAGATCGATGTCGGGAAGGTCTGTGAGTCCCGGCCCGGTGAGCCGGAGCGTGCCGCGGCTGTGCGGTGTGACGAGACCGGCCATGAGCGTGAACCCGTCGTCGCCGCGCGGTTCCAGCTCGCCCCACATGGGCACGGAGAAGTGGATCGGCTGCGTGTCGGGTTCGGAGAGGTCGTCGCGACTGCGCCAGAAGAGGTGCGTCTGCGTCACCGAGACCCCCGGCTGCGGGGGTCCGACCGGGCGCCGCGTGGCGAAGATCACCGGAGACAGGAGGTGGTCGTGCAGGTTCTGCCCGACTCCGGGGGAATCGTGCACCACCGGGATCCCGAGGGCGTCGAGGTCGGCTGCGGGCCCGATGCCGGAGCGGAGGAGGATCACCGGCGAGCCGATGGCACCGGCCGAGAGGATCACCTCATCGGCGAAAACCTCCTCCGCCGTGCTCCCCTCCCCCAACCGCACACCGACCGCCGCACCGTCGCGGACGATGACCGAGTGCACCTCGCGTCCGGTGACGATCGTCAGCGCCTCCGCGACCGGCTTCGCATACGCGGTCCAGGTGTTGACCCGTCGGCCGTCGCGCATGGTCACCTGCTCCTGCGAGACGCCGTCGAGGCTGCCCGCGTTGTAGTCCGGGTTGTGCGGCAGGCCCTCCTGCACGGCGGCGTCGATGATGGATGCCTGGATGGGCGACAGAGCGTAGTCGTCGGTCACCGGGAGCAGATCGTTCTCGATCGCGTCGTACACGGGCTCGACATCGGCCCAGCCCCAGCCCGGCGCCCCGTCGCGCTCCCAGGCGTCGTAGTCGGATGCCGCACCGCGCACCCAGATCATGGCGTTCAGCGCGTGCGACCCGCCGGTGACCTTCCCTCGGGGCAGGTGCAGACGACGGTCGCCCGCGTGCTTCTGCGGAACGGTGAAGTAATCCCAGTCCTCCGCGGAGTGCCAGAGCTCGCCCGCGCGTGAGGGGTCATGGATCGCGGGGTTCGTGTCATGACCGCCGGCTTCGATGAGGGTCACCGCGACCCCGGCGTCGGCCAGCCGCCGCGCGACGATCGCTCCCGAGGTTCCCGCTCCGACGACGATGGCAGAGCGCACGGGTCAACCCTTCCGGCCGGGGCCCGAGACGACCTGGGACACCGCGACGGACTTGAGCCCTTCGACCCCGAACTCCAGCCCGTAGCCCGAACTCTTCACCCCGCCGAACGGCACCATCGGGTGCAGTCCGCCGTGCGAGTTGATCCATACCGTTCCCGACTGCATCCGCGCGGCGGCGTCGCGCGCCGCCTCGGGGTCGCTCGACCACACCGAGGCGCCGAGACCGACGTCGAGCCCGTTGGCCCAGTCGAAGGCCTCGTCGACGTCGCTGTACCGGATCACCGGCAGCGCGGGTCCGAACTGCTCCTCCTGGACCAGCGCCGCGTCGTTGTCGATGTCGGCGACGATGGTCGGGCGGTAGAAGAGCTCACCGAGTTCGGGCGCGGACTCACCACCCGTGACGACGCGTGCACCACGAGCCTTCGCCTCGTCGACCAGGCGGCTGACGATGTCGAACTGCGCGCGGTTCTGCAGCGGGCCCAGGACGTTGTCCTCGTCGAGGCCGTTGCCCATCGGCACAGACGCGGCGATCGCAGCCAGAGCATCGACGACCTCGTCGTACACCGAGTCGTGCACGTACAGCCGCTTCATCGCCGCGCAGGTCTGGCCGGTGTTGATGAACGCGCCCCAGAAGAGGTCCTCCGCGATCGCGGAGGGGTCGGTGCCGGGAAGCACGATGCCGGCGTCGTTGCCGCCGAGCTCGAGCGTCAGCCGGGCGAGATTGCCCGCAGAGCTCTCGATGATGCGGCGTCCCGTCGCCGTCGAGCCCGTGAACATGATCTTGTCGATGTCGGGGTGCGATGCCAGTCGGGCGCCCACCTCACGGTCGCCGGAGACGCCGATCAGCACGTCGGGCGGCAGGACCTCGTTCATCACGGCGATCATCGCGAGCACGCTCAGCGGCGTGTATTCGCTCGGCTTCGCGACGACGGTGTTGCCCATGCGCAGGGAGGGCCCGATCTGCCAGATGCTGATCATGAGCGGCCAGTTCCACGGGCCGATCGCTCCGACGACGCCCGCGGCCTTGTACACGAGTTCCGCGTGCAGCGTCTCGTCGTCGACCAGCACCTGCGGCTCGAGCACGGTCGTGGCGTTGGTGCGCAGCCACGCGGAGCAGGCCCCGAGCTCGAAGCGGGCGTTCGGACCGTTCAGCGGCTTCCCCTGCTCGCGCGAGAGCAGGTGCGCGAGGCCCTCGGCGTTCGCGTCGATGGCGTCGGCGGCGGCGAGGAGCAACGCGCTCCGCTTCTCGTGACCGAGCGCTTCCCAGGCCGGCTGTGCGGCCTTCGCGCGGGCGATCGCATCGTCGAGGTCCTCGACAGCGGCCACGGGCGCACGGCCGATGACCTCTCGTGTCGCCGCATCCGGAATGTCCCGGCCCGCGCCTTCCGGGGCCTGGATGCGGTCGAGCAGCGCGGCGGCTGCAGAAGCGGCGGAATCGGACATCTGGGACTCTCCTTCGAGCGTGGCGCGGGCCAGCGACGGTGCAGAAGCTGGTCGTCCTCTCATTCTCGGACCCCGATCGCCGCCGCACTTGTCGCGGAGTGCGCCGCAGATGTCCGAGTGCGAAGGATGCCCCGGCCTGCGGGCCCTGCGGCCCGGTCAGCCCTTCGCGTAGTCCTCGAAGATCAGGGTCGTCCGCGTCGAACGGATCGACGGGATCGCCTGGATGTCCTCCAGCACGATGCGCCGCAGATCCCGCGCGTCGTTGGCGCGCACCAGCAGGATCACGTCGAAGTCTCCGCCGACGAGCGCCATGTGCTCGATCTCGGGGATCGCCCGCAGTCGCGCGCTCACCTCCTGCCACGTCGCCTGCTCGATGGCGAGGGTGACGTACGCGCTCGCGTGATGTCCGAGCAGCACGGGATCGGTCCTGACCGTGTACCCCGTGATCACGCCGGCGTCGGTGAGGCGCTTGATGCGCGCATGTGCACCGGCCCGCGAGATGTGCACGGCATCGGCGATCGCCGTCATCGACGAACGGGCGTCGCGACGCAGCTCCTCGAGAATCGCACGATCCGTCTCATCGATGGCGACCATGGCGACCTCTCTGTCGGGGAAGAATTTCTGACACTTCGATCAAGAATGCCTCAATCCTCACCCTTTCATCCACGATTCAGCAATTGATCTTGGATGACTGTCGTGCACCCGGGCATGCTTCCTGCATCGAGTTCGGCAAGGAGGGCGAACGAATGCAGCACACCGACATGCTTCCGCGAGACACCGCGGTGCAACTGATCGACGAGAACGGGGCGACGGTCGCTGATGACCGATTCGCGCTTCCCGACGCCGACACCCTCCTGGCTGCCTATCGCGGTCTCGTCGAGGGCAGGCGGATCAACGATCAGGCCGGCGCACTCGTCCGCCAGGGCCGACTGGCTGTCTACCCCTCATCGCACGGGCAGGAAGCATGCCAGGTCGGGGCCGCGATGGTCCTGGGCGCGGGCGACTGGCTCTTCCCGACATACCGCGACTCGGTCGCCGTGATCGCACGCGGAGTCGAGCCCGCCGACGCGATGGTGCTTCTCAAGGGCGACTGGCACTCGGGGTACGACGTCCGCGCGCACCGGGTCGCTCCGCAGGCGACCCCGCTCGCCACTCAGCTGCTGCACGCGGTCGGTTTCGCGCAGGCGGCGAAGCACCGCGGCGAAGACACCGTCGTGCTCGCGCTCTGCGGCGACGGCGCCACCAGCGAAGGCGACTTCCACGAAGCGTTGAACTTCGCCGCCGTCTTCCACGTCCCCGTCGTGTTCTTCGTGCAGAACAACGAGTTCGCGATCTCCGTGCCGCTGTCCCGCCAGAGCGCCGCCCCGTCGCTCGCCCACAAGGCGATCGGTTACGGGATGCCGGGCGAGCGCGTCGACGGCAATGACGTGGCCGCCGTGCTCGCCGTGCTCAGCGGGGCGGTCGAGCGCGCCCGCACCGGCGGCGGCCCGTCTCTCGTCGAAGCGCACACGTACCGGATGCAGGCGCACACGAATGCCGACGACGACACCCGCTACCGCGAGCGCGATGAGGTGCAGGCGTGGATCGCCCGCGATCCGCTGCGGCGCCTGCGCGCGTATCTCTCGTCGACGGGAGCCCTCGATGCAGAGGCCGAAGAGCGCTTCGCGACCGGCGCGGAGGAGATCGCCGCCGCGATGCGTACCGCGCTCAACACCGACGCCGACCTCGACCCCGAAGACCTGTTCCGATTCGTGACGACGCACCGCTCACCCCAGCTCGAGGAGCAGTGGCACCTGCTGCGCGACGAGATCGAACGGTCACGACTCGCCGACGCGGCGACGGCGCCGAACGGAGGACACCGATGACGATCGCACAGGACGACGCCCGTACCGCGCACGACGCCGGCACCGATGGCGGCGGCGAAGATCACGCCGGCACCGTGACGACCATGACCATGGCCGGAGCGCTGAACCGCGCGCTCGCCGACGCGATCGAGTCGGACCCGGATGTGATCGTCTTCGGCGAGGACGTCGGAGCGCTCGGCGGAGTGTTCCGCATCACCGACGGCCTCACCGCGCGCTTCGGCGAGGAACGCTGCTTCGACACCCCTCTCGCGGAGTCCGGCATCGTCGGCACCGCCGCCGGCATGGCCATGAACGGCATGCGGCCAGTGATCGAGATGCAGTTCGACGCTTTCGCCCTGCCCGCCTTCGAGCAGGTCGTCAGCCACGTGGCCAAACTCGGCAACCGGACCCGCGGGGGCATGCGCATGCCGCTGGTGATCCGCATACCCTTCGGCGGCGGCATCGGCGGAGTCGAGCATCACTGCGACTCCTCCGAGGCTTATTACGCGCACACCCCCGGTCTGACGGTGATCAGCCCGTCCACCCCGCAGGATGCGTACTCCCTGCTGCGTGCGGCGATCGCCTCTCCCGACCCCGTGATCTTCCTCGAGCCGAAGAAGCTGTATTGGACGAAGGGCGAGGTCGACACGTCGATCACCGCCGACCTCGGCACGGCACGCGTCGCACGGCACGGAACCGACGTGACCCTCCTCGCCTATGGCGCCTCCGTGCCTCTCGCTCTCGAGGTCGCGGAGGTCGCCGCCGCAGAGGGGCGCAGCGTGCAGGTCGTCGACGTGCGCTCGCTCTCGCCGTTCGACGACGCGACCGTGACGGCGGCGGTGAAGTCGACCGGCCGCGCTGTCGTGATCGCCGAAGCACCCGGCTACGTGAGCGTCGCATCCGAGATCCAGGCCCGCGTCTTCGAGCGCTGTTTCGAGTACCTCGCCGCGCCCGTACGCAAAGTCACCGGCTTCGACACGCCCTACGCCCCTCCGAAGTTCGAGCACTGGTACCTGCCGGACGTCGACCGGGTGCTCGACGCGATCGACACGCTGCACTGGGATGAGGACGCATGAGCACTCCGCTGAAACCACGCACCCGCACGCAGGTGTTCCGGCTCCCCGATCTCGGCGAGGGACTGACCGAGGCAGGACTCGTGCAGTGGCTCGTCGCCGTCGGGGACACCATCACCACCGACCAGCCCATCGCCGAGGTCGAGACCGCGAAGAGCGTCGTGGAGCTGCCATCGCCCTTCGCCGGCGTCGTCACCGCCCTGCACGGCGCAGCCGGCGACACGATCGACGTCGGAGCGCCCGTACTCGAAGTCGCCGATCCCGACGCCTCCGACATCCCGGACGACGAAGCCGCTGCGGTCATGCCGGATCCGGACGCCGCGATCACCGATGCAGGGACGCCCGACGGCATCGAGCACGAGGCCTACCGCCAGGAGGAGCGCGCGGGCTCCGGCAACGTGCTGATCGGCTACGGCACCACCGCTCGCACCACGAAGGGGCGTCGCCGCCTGCCCGCAGCCTCCGCACCCTCGGCGTCTTCCCCCGCTGCACGCACGACCGTTGCAGCCCCTGCCCCCGCGGATGTCGCGCCCACGGATACGACTCCGGCCGTGACTCCCGATCGGCGCCCGGTCGCCGTGCGTTCTCCGCTCGTGCGGCGCCTCGCTCGGGATCTGGGACTCGACGTCCATTCGATCAGCGCGACCGGTGCCGACGGAGCGATCACGCGCGCCGACGTGCTGCGCGCCGCAGTGGAGAACGCGGTCGACGGCGTCGCCGCGCACCAGCTGGTCGACGGCTCCGCGGCCGCGGGCACCGGCACGGCGACCGGCTCGAGGGAGAACATCGACGGACTCGCGGTGACCTCCCGGGAACGCCTGTCCCCGCTGCGACGCGCCGTGAGCGCGAAGCTCTCCCGCAGCCGCTCCGAGATCCCGGAGGCGACGGTCTGGGTCGACGTCGACGCCACAGCGCTCTGGGAGCTGCGCGCGCAGATGGCCCCGCAGGGAGGAAAGGCCCCGTCCGTGACGGCTCTCCTCGCGCGGTTCGTCCTGCTCGCCCTCGCCGAGTACCCCGTGCTCGCCTCTCGCCTCAGCGAGACCGGCGACGAGCTGATCTCCTTCGACGGGGTGAACCTGGGCATCGCCGCCGACACCGAGCGCGGATTGCTGGTTCCCGTCATCCCCCACGCGCACACCTTGAGCATCGAGCAGCTCGACGCCTCACTGCGGGAGGTCACCGCGACCGCGAGGGCGGGCACGATGCCCCCGGAGCGACTGCGGGGATCGACGTTCACCCTCAACAACTACGGCGGCCTGGGTGTCGACGGGTCGGCCGCGATCATCAATCATCCCGACGTCGCGATCCTCGGCATCGGCCGGATCATCGAGCGGCCGTGGGTCGTCGACGGCGCGATCGTCCCGCGGCGCATCGCCCAGCTGTCGCTCGCGTTCGACCACCGGGTGTGCGACGGCGGGTACGCGGCCGGATTCCTCCGGCGCGTGACCGAGCTCATCGAGCATCCGCTGCGCGCCTTCGTCAAGGTGTGACGCGGATGCCGCATCGCAGCGTCGTCTGCGACCGTAGGATGATTACTATACGATCGGTCAGTAAATCGGGGTCGGACGGACGCCGGACGGGCCCCCACCGAGACGACGCAGTCAGGAGATCCGCATGACCGAGGCATACCTCGTCGGAGGAGCGCGCACCCCGGTCGGGCGCTACGGGGGCGCCCTCGCGTCCATCCGCCCCGACGACCTCGCGGCGGTCGTCGTCGCCGAGGCCGTACGACGGGCGGGCATCGATGCGGGAGACGCCGAGATCGACGAGGTGATCCTCGGGGCCGCGAACCAGGCCGGCGAGGACAACCGCAACGTCGCCAGGATGGCCGTGCTGCTCGCCGGACTCCCCGACAGCGTCCCCGGCATCACGGTGAACCGGTTGTGCGCCTCGGGGATGTCGGCCGTGGCCATGGCGGCGCAGGCGATCCGCGCAGGCGATGCCGACCTCATCGTCGCCGGGGGCGTCGAGTCCATGACCCGTGCACCCTGGGTGCAGGCCAAACCCGAGAAGGCCTGGGCGAAGCCCGGCGCGGCGTTCGACACGTCGATCGGATGGCGCTTCCCGAACCCTCGTCTCGTCGCGCGCGACAAGGCGACCTTCTCGATGCCCGAGACGGCGGAAGAGGTCGCCAGGATCGACGGCATCACCCGCGAGGAGGCCGATGCCTTCGCTCTCCGGTCGCAACAGCGCGCGGCGGCGGCGGTCGCAGCCGGACGCTTCGACGCCGAGATCGTCGGCGTGCCGGTCGGTGCCGACGAGGTGCGGGTCGACGAAGGCCCGCGCCCCGAGACGACGCCCGCGGCGCTCGCGCGTCTGCGACCCGTGGTGGCCGGTGGTCGGGTCGTGACCGCCGGCAACTCGAGCGCACTCAACGACGGCGCCTCGGCGATCGTGGTGGCGAGTGCCGCGGCGGTCGAGCGCCACGGCCTCGTGCCCCGCGCGCGCATCGTCGTCGGCACCAGCGTGGGTCTCGCACCGGAGGTCATGGGCCTCGGTCCCGTCCCCGCCACGCAGAAGGCCCTCCGCCGCTCCGGACTCTCGGTCGACGACCTGGGTTCGGTCGAGCTCAACGAGGCCTTCGCTACGCAGTCGATCGCCTGCATCCGGCGGCTCGGCCTCGACGACGAGCGCGTCAATGCCGACGGCGGGGCGATCGCGCTCGGGCATCCGCTCGGTTCGTCCGGATCCCGGCTCATCATCACTCTGCTCGGCCGCATGGACCGCGAGGGCTCCCGTCACGGACTCGCCACGATGTGCGTGGGTGTCGGCCAGGGGGCAGCCATGATCCTGGAGCGGGTGTGATGCACGCGCAACCGGATGCCGATGCTCCCCTGCTCGTCGAGCGGCACGCCCACCATGTGATCGCCACGCTCAATCGGCCGCACAGGCGCAACGCGATCGATCAGGCGACCATCGACGCGCTCCACACCCTGTGCGCCGAACTCGAGGAAGCCCCGAAGACGCTGATCCTCACCGGCGCGGACGGGGTGTTCGCCGCCGGGGCCGACATCGCCGAGCTCCGGGAACGACGAGCATCCGATGCGCTGCGCGGCATCAACACGAACGCCTTCGTGCGACTCTCCGAACTGCCGATGCCCGTGATCGCCGCGATCGACGGCTATGCACTCGGAGGGGGCGCCGAACTCGCCTACGCCGCAGACATCCGCATCGCGACACCCACGCTCGCGATCGGCAACCCGGAGACGGGCCTCGGGATCATCGCCGCCGCGGGTGCGAGCTGGCGCCTGAAGGAGATCGTCGGCGATGCCAGGGCGATCGAGCTGCTCCTCACCGGACGCACGGTCCGGGCGGAGGAGGCCCTGCGGATCGGTCTCGTCTCGGCGATCCACGACAGCGGCGACCTCCTCAGTGCGGCCGAGGGCATCGCCGCCCGGATCGCCCGCAACGACCCCGCCGCGACCATCGCCACCAAGCGGGTCTTCCGCGCCCCGCGCGACCACCACCCGGCCGCCGATCTGGAGGCACAGGCCGTGCTCTTCGAGAGCCCGGAGAAGTTCCGGCGGATGACCGATTTCCTGGAACGGAGAGACCGATGACCGCGACCAGTCCCCCCGCCCCCGCACGCGTCGGGGTGCTCGGCGGCGGACGCATGGGGACCGGCATCGCCCATGCGTTCCTGCTGGCAGGATCCCGCGTCAGCGTGGTCGAGCGCGACGCCGATGCCGCCGATACCGCCGCCGCGCGGGTGCGCGAGTCCCTCGACGCCTCGATCCTCCGCGGCACGGCGAACGAGCCGATCGACGCCTATCTCGCCCGCTTCGACACCGGCACGGATGCGGCGCAGCTCGCGCCGTGCGACCTCGTCGTCGAAGCCGTCCCCGAGGACATCGCGCTCAAGACCGAGGCGCTCACCCGCGTGGAGGCGCAGCTCGGACCCGACGCCGTCCTCGCCTCGAACACCTCGTCCATCTCGATCGATGAGCTCGCCGCGGTGCTGGAGCGGCCGTCGCGCTTCGTGGGGATGCACTTCTTCAACCCCGTGCCGGCGTCCACCCTCGTCGAGATCGTGCGCGGGGCGGCGACCGCTCCCCCACTCGTCGAGTCGGTGCGCGGGTGGGTGCAGGCGCTCGGCAAGACGCCCATCGTGGTGGCGGATGCTCCCGGCTTCGCCTCGTCGCGGCTCGGGGTCGCGATCGGGCTCGAGGCCATCCGCATGCTCGAGGAGGGCATCGCCTCCGCCGAAGACATCGACGCGGCCATGACGCTGGGCTACAAGCACCCGGTCGGGCCGCTCCGCCTCACCGACATCGTGGGGCTCGATGTGCGCCTCGGCATCGCCGAGTACCTCGCAGCGCACCTCGGCGAGCGCTTCGAACCCCCGGCCCTGCTGCGTCGCCTGGTCGCCGAGGGCCACCTCGGGCGGAAGACGGGCCGCGGCTTCTACGAATGGGACGCCTCATGAAGGGAACACACATGACCGAGATCCTGCCCAGCTACGTGCAGGACGCGTGGTGGAGGCCCGACGCCGATGCCGACGCGACCGAGGTGCGCGACGCGTCGACCGGCGAGGTGGTCGCACGCGTGTCGACCGAGGGCATCGACCTCGGCGCGGTTCTCGCCCACGCGCGCCAGGCCGGACAGGCCTCGCTCGGCGAGCTCACCTTCCATCAGCGCGCCGTGCGGTTGAAGCAGCTGGCTCTGGCCCTCACCGAGCGCAAGGCGGAGCTGTACGAGGTGTCGAGCCGCACGGGCGCCACGACGCAGGACTCCTGGGTCGACATCGACGGCGGCATCGGCGTCCTGTTCGCATACTCGAGCAAGGGTCGACGCGAGCTGCCGAACGCGAAGGTGTACGTCGACGGCGCCGTCGAGAACCTCTCCAGGGACGGGTCGTTCCTCGGCCGCCACATCTACACGCGCCTGCCCGGCGTCGCGGTGCAGATCAACGCCTTCAACTTCCCGGTGTGGGGCTCGCTGGAGAAGTTCGCTCCGGCGTTCCTCGCCGGCGTGCCCACCGTCGTGAAGCCCGCGACCCCGACCGGGTATCTCGCCGAGGCGATGGTGCGCATCATGGTCGAGTCAGGACTGCTGCCCGACGGCTCGCTGCAGCTCGTCTCCGGCAGCGTCCCCGGGCTCTTCGAGGAACTGCGACTGGGCGACCTGGTGGCCTTCACCGGGTCTGCCTCGACGGCGGAGCGCCTGCGCTCGCACGACGCCGTGCAGACCGGCGGCGTGCGCTTCACGAGCGAGACCGACTCCATCAACGCGTCGATCCTGGGAACCGACGCGGTCGCCGGCACGCCGGAGTTCGACGCCTATGTGAAGCAGCTGGTCGCCGAGATGACGTCCAAGGCCGGGCAGAAGTGCACGGCGATCCGACGCGCGATCGTGCCGACCTCCGTGGTCGACGACGTGATCGCCGCGGTGCAGGCTCGCCTCTCCGAGCGTGTCGTGCTCGGAGACCCGCGGGCCGAGGGCGTGACCATGGGACCGCTCGCCTCGACCGCGCAGCGCGACGAGGTGCTGCGCCAGGTCTCGCGGCTGCAGGACGGCGGCGGCGAACTCGTGATCGGGTCGACCGAGGCACCCGAGGTGCGCCACCGTGACGGCGAGGAAGGCCCCGCACCCGAGGGCGCGTTCCTCTCACCGATGCTGCTGCGCTTCGCCGACCCCGAGAGCCCGGCCGTCAACGAGATCGAGGCGTTCGGTCCGGTCTCGAGCATCGTCGGCTATCGCACGCTCGACGAGGCGAGTGCCCTGGTCGCCCGCGGCGGCGGATCGCTGGTCACGAGCGTGGCGACGCACGACCCCGAGGTCGCGGTCGCGCTCACCAGCGGGATGGCTGCGTACAACGGTCGTGTGCTCTTCCTCGACCGCGACGACGCGCGAAGCTCGACGGGCCACGGCTCACCCCTCCCGAACCTCGTGCACGGGGGGCCGGGTCGCGCGGGCGGAGGCGAGGAGCTCGGCGGCATCCGGGCCGTGCTGCACCACATGCAGCGCACCGCCGTGCAGGGCTCTCCCGCGATGATGACGGCTCTGACCGGCGTGTGGCATCAGGGCGCAGACGCACGTCCGTTCGCGGAGACCGACGGCGTGCATCCCTTCCGCAAGTCGCTGGCCGAGCTGCACATCGGCGATCAGGTCGCGAGCGGCTCGCGCACGGTCACGCTCGAAGACATCGAGACGTTCGCGGCGTTCACGGGCGACACCTTCTACGCGCACATGGACGAGGCCTCGGCGGCCGCCAACCCGTTCTTCCCCGGCCGCGTCGCGCACGGATACCTGCTCGTGTCGTGGGCGGCCGGCCTCTTCGTCGACCCGGCGCCCGGCCCCGTGCTCGCGAACTCCGGCCTGGAGAACCTGCGATTCGTGACGCCGGTGTCCCCCGGAGACCAGATCCGCGTCGAGCTCACGGCGAAGCAGATCACCCCGCGGGAGACCGACGAGTACGGGGAGGTGCGCTGGGACGCGGTGCTGAAGAACCAGAGGGACGAGATCGTGGCCACGTATGACGTGCTGACGCTGGTCGCGAAGGAGCAGTCGGCGGCGTAGACGTGCGGACGAGGGCGTCTCGGTCAGTCCGTCGAGGCGCTCTCGCGACGACGCAGGCCGTCCAGGGCGATCGCGACGACGTCGTCTGCGAGACGATCGGCACCCTCGCGCCCGCCGGGGCGATACCACTCGACGATCGAGTTGATCATCCCGAACGACAGGCGCGCGACGACGCTGGCATCGATGTCGGCGCGCAGCGAGCCCTCGGCCTGGGCCTCGGTCACCAGCGCCGTTATCCTGCGGTCGAACGCGCGGCGCCTGGTGAGCGCGCGGCGCTCCACCTCGGTGTTGCCGCGAACGCGCAGGAGCAGAGTCACGGCCGGGAGCTGGTCGACCAGCACGTGCACCGCACCACGCAGCACGTGCTCCAGGCGCATCACGGCGTCGGTCCCGGGTGCGGAGTCCGCGTCCGGAAACGGATCCTCCACCACGGCCTCGAGTCCGCTCAGCGCGGCATCGAGGGCGAGGTCGAGCATCTCGTCCTTCGAAGCGAAGTGATGATAGATGGCCGACTTGGAGAGCCCGAGCCGCTCGGCCAGCATCCCGATCGACGTGGCGTCGTACCCGTGCTCGTTGAACGCGGCGACGGCGACGGCGAGGATGCCCTGCTGGTCGTACCCCGGGCGGCCTCGTCGCGTCGTCTGCGTCTGCGTCTGCGTCATCGCCATCCAGTCTCGCACTCGATCGTCTCCGCCCGGGGAACCACGGCGGTGAGACCTCCGTCGTCTCCGCCCGCGATCACCGCAGATCGTAGACGCGCTGGTACTTCCCCTCGCTGCGCGGGAGCGCGCCGGGTTCTTCCAACCGGACGGCGACCGTGGTCCCGATGAACACCTTGATCCGCTGCGCCAGCACCTCGGCGGCACTCGCACAGGTCTCGACCGACAGGTCGGGGTGACGCTCGATGCGCACGGTCATCGCGTCCATCCGCCCGTCCTTGGACAGTTCGAGGATGAAGTGCGGAGTCAGCTGCTCGATGCCGAGGACGAGCTCCTCGATCTGAGTCGGGAACAGGTTCACGCCGCGCAGGATGATCATGTCGTCATTGCGGCCGGTGATCTTCTCCATGCGCCGCATCCCCGGCCGCGCGGTGCCCGGCAGGAGGCGGGTGAGGTCGCGGGTGCGGTAGCGGATGACGGGGAACGCCTCTTTGGTCAGCGACGTGAACACGAGTTCCCCGAGTTCGCCGTCCGGCAGTGCCGCTCCCGTCTCGGAGTCGATGACCTCCGGGAGGAAGTGGTCCTCCCACAGATGAGGACCGTCCTTGGTCTCGAGGCATTCGTTGCCCACTCCTGGTCCCATCACCTCGCTGAGGCCGTAGATGTCGAGCGCGTCGACGCCGAGGCGCTTCTCGAGCTCCTGCCGCATCTCGTTCGACCAGGGTTCGGCGCCGAGCACGCCACCTGCAGCGAGGTGGAGCGCGGATCGATGCCCTGTGCGGCCATCGCATCCGCGATCGTGAGCAGGTAGCTCGGGGTGCACAGGATCGCCTCCGGCGCGAAGTCGCGGATGAGCTGCACCTGCCTCGCGGTCTGCCCGCCCGACATCGGGATCACGGTGGCGCCGAGGGCTTCGATCCCCGCATGAGCTCCGAGCCCGCCGGTGAACAGCCCGTAGCCGTAGGCGTTGTGCACCTTCATCCCGCGCCGGATGCCGCTGGCGCGCAGCGAACGGGCGACGAGCGAGCCCCACCGGTCGAGGTCGCCCTTGGTGTATCCGACGACGGTCGGACGCCCGGTCGTCCCGCTCGACGCATGGATGCGGGCGACCTCGTCCATCGGCACCGCGAACATGCCGAACGGATACGTCGACCGCAGATCCTCCTTGGTCGTGAACGGGAGCCGCCGCACATCCTCGAGGGTGCGGATGTCGTCGGGGTGCACTCCCGCCTCGTCGAACTTCGCGGTGTACAACGGCACGTCCGCATAGGCGTGGCGCACCGTCCACTGGAGTCGTTCGAGCTGGAGCGCCGCGATCTCGTCACGGCTCATGCGTTCTTCGGGGTCCAGATCGTCCGGGGAGGGAGGGCGGATGCCGGAAGAGGATGCGGTCGTCGTCGACACGTGATACTCCGTCAGATCGGTGGGCGGTCAGAGAGTGCGGCTGGTGGTGCGCGAGCGTCCGCGGAATTCGGCGACCGGATCGCCGAGCTCGTCCACCACCGTGACGTCGTAGATGCCGGAGCGACCCGTGCGCGAACGCCGCATCGCCGTGGCCGTCAGCGTCTGGCCGACGACGGTCGGCTTCAGGAACGAGATGTCGGCTCCAGCCGCCACCGTGACGCGATCGTCCTCATTGCACGCGATCGCGAAGGCCGTGTCCGCGAGCGCGAACACGAGACCGCCGTGGGTGATGTGGAAGCCGTTGGTCATGTCCTCCCTGACCCGCATCGACACCACCGCGTGCCCTGGCGCATCCCGCTCGACGACGAGACCGAGCATCGCCGCTGCGCGATCGCGCTCCATCATGGCGCGGCTCGCCCGCCCGTCCCCCGACGCTTCCCTCGTCATGTCCGTCATCGCCGACCTCCTCGTGGCGCTCCGCTACGAGACGCCGACGTCTCGCCCGGCCATACTAACCGAACGATCGGTCAGGAATACAGCACGACGGCGGTCGACTCCTCGCCGCGTCGCCTACCCCACGCCGAGTGGCGGTGCGAACGTCGCATCCTCGGCCGTCACTCCCGTGATGACGGCCGCCGGATCCGCGTAGTCCCGGTCGGCACGGAACCGGATCACTCCGCCATCCCGCGACGCCCACTGGTAGAAGTGCTCGCCCGACGAGACGACGCGGATGAACGTGCCCCCGGGGAACGCCGCGGCAGCGTCGGAGAGAGACGCGCCGATGCGCACAGCGCCCGCGGCCGGGAGTGCCGCGCCGTCCGGCTCGACATCGCCCTCCATGTTCGCGATGCCCGCGGTCACGGCGATCAGCGTCGCTCCGTCGTCCGTGAAGTGCAGCACGAGCGCTTCGTCGCCGTCGCCGCTCCAGAGCCGCGCGAAGGACTCCGTCCACTCGACCTCCTGCACGGTCGCACCGGGGACGGCCGCGAGCGCCGACTCCCGCGCGGCGCCGAACATGAGCGGCCCCACGCCGGTGCCCGACATCTGCCACTCGCTCCATGGCGCGGCGGGATCGGCCGGCGTCGGCGTCTCCGTCGCGGGCGGGTTCTCCGTCAGGTCGGCGATCAGCGCCGCCTTCGCCTCGACCGCGCGGTCGCGCAGCAGTAGAGCGGCGCGCTCCGCATCGAACTCCGAGCCGTCGAGCGCGGGCTGCCACAGCTCCACGAGCACGTTGCCGACGGACGCGAACCCGTGGTGCACGCGCCACCGGTTCCCGGAGCTGTCGAGGGTGAGGGTGCCGGCGAAGGCGCGCACACCCTCGAGTTCCGGTGCCACCGCGGTCTCGAACGTGCCAGGCCCCTGGGCGTCGAACTGTGCGCACTGCTCGATCGTCGACGTGAGCTGGTCCATCCGCGTCGATGCCTGCTCCTCCGAGGCGAACTGCAGGATCTGCTGTCGCCCGCTGTTGCCGGAGTCCTCCGGGTCTTCCCACGGCACGGTGCGCGCTGCGACGCTGCGCATCGACATCTCACTGAGGAGCAGCACGCAGACGGCCGGATCGAAGTCCGGTCCACCGCCGTCCGAGTACTGCAGCAGCTCATCGGTCACCGCGCCCGCCGGAGCGGCGCCGGGAAGCAGGCCGGCGACCTCGTCCGGGGTCAGTGCGAACGCGTCGAGGTCGTCACCCGCGAACGTCAGCGGGCCCGCGTAGGGTTCCGGCGTCGGCGAGGGAGACGTGGTGGTGGGGGTCGCACTCGGCCCGGCCTCCGGTTCTGCGGCGCACGCAGAGAGCGCCATCAACACGACCGCCATCACTGCGGCCGCAACCCCCGCACCGCGTGTGTTCTCGCGCGATCGCCCGCTGAATGCCATGACCCCTCCGATGGTGTTCGCGCCCCTGTGCGGGCCCCTGTGCACACCGTATCGAGGGAGACGGCTGCGGGAACAGAGAGCGATATATTCCGGTATCAGACCGAGATGAATCCCATGCTGTATCCGGAATACACGATCACCGCGATACTGCTCCTGCCCCGTCGCTCTGCGCCGCGGCTCGGGCCTCAGCGACTGTCGCAGCGCCGAGCGCCGCCCTCGCCGCCCGGCGGCACTCCTCCTCGGTCACGGCGTCCAATGCCGCCGCAACACGTCCGAGCGATCGCGAGGTCATCGACAGCGATGTGACCCCGAGACCGACGAGCACCGGGGCGAGCGCGGGGTCGCCCCCGGCCTCCCCGCACACCCCGACGGGCTTCCCCGCGGCCCGTCCCGCCTCTCCGACGGCGCCGATCAGACGGAGGACCGCCGGCTGCCACGGATCGTTGAGATCGGCGAGGTCGGCGAGCTGACGATCGGCCGCGAGGGTGTACTGCGCCAGGTCGTTGGTCCCGAGGCTCACGAAGTCGACCACCTCGAGCAGTTCGGCGGCGAGCAGCGCCGCGGCCGGTGTCTCGATCATGATGCCCACGCGCTCCAGCCCCGCGGCACGACACCGCTCAGCGAACGCGACCGCCTCTTCGACTGTGGCGACCATCGGGGCCATGACCTCGATCTCGGCGGACTCGGCATCGGCTGCCGCGGCGAGCGCGTGCAGCTGATCGTCCAGCAGTGCCGGATTCCGGCGGGCGATGCGCAGGCCCCGCACTCCCAGAGCCGGATTCTCCTCCTGCTCCGCGTTCGCGAAGGGCAACGGCTTGTCGCTCCCGGCGTCGAGCGTGCGCACGACCACCCGCCGCCCGGGGAACGCCGCCAGTACGCCCCGGTATGCCGCGGTCTGCTCCGCGACCGACGGCGCATCCGTCCGGTCCAGGAAGCAGAACTCGGTGCGGAAGAGGCCGACGCCCTCGGCGTGCGCCGCGGCACCGTTCTCGGCGTCGACGGCTCCGCCCACGTTCGCGAGGAGCGGGATGCGGTGTCCATCGGCGAGACGCCCGGCGCCGTCGAACTCCACGACGGAGACAGCGGCCGCCGCCTCCGCGACGCGCGCGAGCGGGGGATCGACCTCGACCGCCCCACGGCCGCCGTCCACGAGAACCGTGGACCCGACGGGGATGCCCACGGCGCCGGGCACTCCGACCACGGCGGGAAGCCCCAACGACCGGGCGATGATCGCGGTGTGCGAGGTCGGGCCACCCTGTTCCGTGACCAGCGCGGCGCAGCGGCCGCCCGCGAGGGAGGCCGTGTCGGCCGGGGCGAGGTCGGTCGCGACGAGCACGAACGGCTCATCCCGCTCCGGCACACCCGGCATGTCGACCTGAAGGATCTCGGCGATGATCCGGTCGCGCACATCGCGGATGTCGGCGACACGCTCGGCCATCCGCCCACCCAGCGCGGCGATGCCCCTCTCGTGTTCGACGGCCGTCTCCCACACCGCCCTGGCCGCACTGCGCCCCTGAGCCCTGACGAGCGCCGTCGCCTCCGACACCAGCTCGGGATCCGACGCCAGCAGCCGCGAGGCATCGAGGATCGCCCTCGTCTCGCCCGTGGCCTGTGCGGTGCGGGTCCGCAGCTGATCGGCGACGGCGACGGCAGCCCACTCGATCGCCGACACCTCCGCATCGCGCTCGGCCGGGGGGACGACCACCTCGGCATCGGGCTCGGTGACCGCGGGCGCCAGGTGCACGACGGGGGCGGCGACCCGGCCCGGGCTCACGCCGCGTCCGCGCAGGACCGATCCGGGGGCGACCTCGACGGGCGGATCCGGGGACACGGCCGGCGCGGCGGCGGGAGAGATGTCGTCCGACGTCGGCGCCGCGGCATCCGTCCCCTCGCCGAAGCCGTCGTCGAACAGCGCCGAGAGTCGGTCGAGCACGGAGGCGGCGTCGGCCCCGCGCGCACGGAGTTCGAGCTCGTCACCCTGCCTGGCCCCGAGGACCAGGAGGCGCGAGAGACTGGCGGCCGACGCATCCGGCCCATCGGGAAGGCGCCGCAGACGCACCTCCGCCCCGGCCGAGGCCTCGGCGATCAGAGCAGCAGGGCGGGCGTGGAGCCCCTGGGGGTTGCGCACCCGCACGCGCCGCACGAGCACGTCGCCGTCGTCCACTCCGTCGCCCGGCGTCCCATCGTCGAAGGCGGTCGCCGTCTCAGATGCGGTCGCGTCGCCTCCCTGTTCGCCGAGCTGCCCCGTCTTCGCCCCCAGTGCTGCAGACGCCTCCGCGGCGACGGCGTCGAGCCCGCCCCCCGCGGCGGCGGACACGACGGCTGCGAGCAGTCCCTCGACGAACGGAGCCGGTGCGAGTCGCACGGGAGCGGCGCTCGCGCGCAGTTCGAGTGCGAGTTCCGCGCTCAGGACGGCCGAGCCGAGGTCCATCAGGACCAGGACGCCGTCGCAGTCGGCCGCGAGCTCGTCGATCGCCGCCGCCACGGCGACGGCATCGGTACCGAGGATCGGGGTGCCGTCACCGTCGACGCCGGCGCCGGCCGCCACCTGCACGCGCACTCCCCCGCCCGGCACCATCTGCAGGGCAAGCTCCAGCGCCGCCTCCCCGAGCCGCGCGCTGTGGGAGACGGCGACGATGCCGATCATCCGGCGCTGCCAGCGACGGCCGCGGCGAGCGTGTCGAACAGGATCGCCGTGGAGGCGGCTCCCGGGTCGAGGTGCCCGGCGCTGCGCTCGCCGAGATAGCTCGCTCGTCCCTTGCGGGCGACGAGGGGCGACGTCGCGTCGCGGCCGACCTCGGCGGCCTCCGCCGCAGTCCTGACGGCGTCGACGACCGACGAGCCGCCCGCGAGCGCGGCGTCCAACGCATCGACGGCGGGCGCCATCGCGTCGAACATCGTCTTGTCCCCCGCCTCCGCCTTCCCCCGAGCGACGATGCCGTCGAGTCCCGCTCGCAGCGCGGCAGCGAGACCGGGACCGTCGAGTTCCTGCACCGCCCCCGCGGTCATCCCCATCCGCAGGAAGAAGGTGCCGTAGAGCGGGCCGCTCGCTCCGCCCACCGAGCTCACGAGGGTCATGCCGACCGTCTTCAGCAGCTCATCGACCGTGGCCGGCGTCCCCGCGCCGAGCTTCTCCGCGACGGCACCCATGCCCCTGGCCATGTTGGCTCCGTGATCCGCGTCGCCGATCGCCGAGTCGAGTTCGGTGAGCCAGTCGCGCTTGTCGGTGACGGCGGCCCCGAAGCGAGTCACCCAGTCGGCGAGGACGGCGGTGTCGACGGCCGCCATCACGCGCCCCACCGCAGGCCGGGGGTGTTCACCGGGGCGTCCCACAGCCGCAGCAGTTCGTCGTCGGCCTTGAGCACCGTGACCGAGCATCCGGCCATGTCGAGGGAGGTGATGTAGTTGCCGACCAGGTTCCTGGCGATCTGCACGCCGGACTTCTCGAGGATCGCCGCGACCTCGCCGTACATGAGGTACAGCTCGATGAGCGGTGTCGCGCCCATGCCGTTCAGCATCACGATCGCGGGTCCGGCCGCGTCGAGATCGGCGAGGATCGGTTCCACGAGCTGGCGGGCGATGTCGGCCGCCGGGGCGAGCGGCTCGCGGTGACGCCCCGGCTCTCCGTGGATGCCGATGCCGATCTCCATCTGGTCGTCCGGCAGGTCGAAGGTCGGCTTGCCCGCGGCGGGCACGGTGCAGCTCGTGAGCGCCATACCCATAGACCTGCCCTGCCCGTTGACCTTCTTCGCCAGCTCGACGACCGCGGCGAGGTCGCGCCCCTCCTCGGCGGCGGCGCCGACGATCTTCTCCAGCAGGACGGTCAGCCCCACCCCGCGGCGCCCTGCGGTGTACAGGGAGTCCTGCACGGCCACGTCGTCATCGACCGTGATGCTGCCCACCTCGATGCCCTCCATGGAGGCGAGCTCGGCGGCCATCTCGAAGTTCAAGACGTCTCCGGTGTAGTTCTTGACGATGTGCAGCACGCCGGCCCCCCGGTCGACGGCCTTGGTCGCGACCTGCACCCGGTCAGGAGTGGGAGAAGTGAAGACCTCGCCGGCGACCGCCGCGTCGAGCATGCCGGTGCCGACGAAGCCGCCGTGCAGCGGTTCGTGGCCCGATCCGCCACCGGAGACGATCGCGACCTTCCCCTGCTCCTTCGGGGTCGCCCGCGTGATGACGTGGTTCTCGAGGTCGACGGAGAGCTCCGGATGAGCGAGCGCGACACCCTTCAGAGACTCGACGAGGACATCCTCGGGGGCGTTGATGAGCTTCTTCATCGTTCGATCTCCTTTGATCCACAGCGATTTTCGCAAAAATCGGAAAGCAATTCGTTAATGTCGAATATGCTCGGGGCCTGCCGGGTTGTCAAGATCGATCCTGAAGCCCGGCTCGATCTGCACCGGCTCGACGACGCACCGGAAGGAGGGCTCCCGTGATCCAGGCGATCGACCGCGCGGCGAAGATCCTCGAACTGCTCCAGGGAGCACGCCATCTCGGCATCACCGACCTCGCTGCCGCCCTGAGCCTGCCGCCGTCGACCGTGCACGGGATCGTCAAGTCGCTGCGTTCGCACGGACTCGTCGCGAAGGAGCGCGGCGGTCAGCGCTACATGCTCGGTCCGACGCTGCTGCGTCTGAGCAACGTGTACCTCGACACCCTCGACGTGCGCGCCAGGGCGATGCGCTGGACGCAGGAGCTCGCCCGCCGCACGAACCTCTCGGTGCGCCTCGGCGCCCCGCACTTCACCGACGTCCTCGTCATCCACCACAACCTGCGCCCCGACGACAGCCAGCAGATGCTCGAGACCGGCGTCGCGATCCCCGCGCACGCCTCGGCGATGGGCAAGGTGCTGCTCGCGTACGACCTCGGCTTCCAGCAGAACGTCTTCGCCCAGCCGCTGCGCAGCCTCACCGGGGACACCACCACCGACATCGCCCGCGTGACGCTGGAGCTCCCCGCGATCGCCGAACGCGGCACGGCAGGCGAGTTCGACGAAGCCGTGCTGGGCGAGTCGTCTCTGGCCGCACCCGTCGCCGATGCCTCCAACGACATCGTCGCCGCGGTCGCCGTGGTGCTGCCGACCTCGCAGACGCCCGTCTCCGATGCGATCCTCAACGCGCTCCGAGAGACCGCCAGGAACATCTCGCGCGAACTCGGCGCGACCACCTGGCCACCCCGCGTCGCCCCGGCCGACGAGTGAGACCGCCGCTGCGCCCTCCGCTCAGCCGCGCACTGCGAGAGCGAAGGGCTGCACCGCCGTGGCCCCCGCCTGCCGGAGCACGCGCGCTGCCACCGTCATCGTCCACCTGCTGTCGACCAGATCGTCCACGAGCAGCACGGGCCCGGCCGGAACGTCGAGGTGCGCGGCGCTGAACCGATCCCAGAGCCCGGCGAGACGGAACACGCTGTTGCCACCCGGCTGACCCGTCGGGCCGCCCCCGATGGGAGCGAGCGCTCCGAGGTACGGCAGTCGTCCGATCTCGGCGAGACCTCGCGCGAGGGAGTCGACCAACAGCGGACGCGACCGTGAGGGCATCGCGACGACCGCGACCGGACGCTCCGCCCACTCCCATCCCGCGAGCACCCGGATGCACCCCTGCAGCACGGGCGGCGTCACGGGGGCATCGACGGCGCCCGCGGCGAACATCTCCCGCAGCGTCCCGCCCCACCCCAGATCTGTGAGCCGCGCCAGCGCCCTCCCCTCGACCGCCTGCTCCTCCGCGGGGATGCGCCCCTTGACGGGCACGTCGAGTCGCTCGGCTCCCGTGGGCCAGGCACGGCGGGGCTCGATAGGCACCCCGACCCGGTCGAGAGACTCCGCGGCCTGTGTGCTCGCCGCCTCCCCGATCTCACGGGGGAACCACGCGCCGGCACAGTTGTCGCACCTCCCGCACGGGGCAGCCGTGCCGTCGTCGAGCGCACGCTGCAGGAACTCCATGCGGCATGCGTCCGTCTGCTCGTACTCGATCATGTGCTGCTGCTCGGCGACCCGCTCGGCGGCGATGCGCTCGTAGCGCTCCGCGTCGTACGTCCACGGCTCCCCCGTCGAGACCCACCCGCCCTGCACACGCCGGACGGCGCCGTCGACGTCGAGCACCTTGAGCAGCAGCTCCAGCGGGGTGCGGCGGATGTCGACCATCGCCTCGAGTGCCGGAGTCGAGATCGGGGTGTCTCCGAGTGCCGCGATCACCCGTTCCGCACGCTCCCGATCGGGCATCGACGCCGTCGCGAAGTAGTGCCAGATGTCGCGATCCTCGACGCCCGGCAGCAGCAGCACGTCGGCGCTCTCGCTGGCACGACCGGCGCGTCCGACCTGCTGGTAGTACGCGACGGGCGACGACGGGGCGCCGAGATGCAGGACGAATCCGAGATCCGGCTTGTCGAACCCCATGCCGAGCGCGCTGGTCGCGACCAGCGCCTTGACCTCGTTGCGCTTGAGCATCCCCTCCGACTCGGCCCGCTCGTCGGTGTCGGTCTGCCCGGTGTACGCACGGACATCGTGGCCGTGGTCGCGCAGCAGTCGGGCGGTGTCGACAGCCGCGGCCACGGTGAGGGTGTAGATGATGCCGGAGCCAGGGAGGTCGTCGAGGTGACTCAGGAGCCAGGCAAGGCGACTCGCCGAATCGCGCAGCCGCAGCACGCCCAGTCGAAGCGACGTCCGGGCGAGCGGGCCGCGGATCGTGAGTACCGGCTCGGCCTCTTCGGCGCCTCCCTCCTGGAGGGTGCCCAGCTGCTCGGCGACGTCGGCGACCACGCGGCTGTTCGCGGTCGCCGTGGTCGCGAGCACCGGCACATCGGCCGGCATCTGCGCGATGAGGTCTCGCAGGCGTCGATAGTCGGGGCGGAAGTCGTGCCCCCAGTCGCTGATGCAGTGCGCCTCGTCGACCACGAGCATGCCGATGCGGCGGACGAGAGCCGGCAGCTGCTGCTCCCGGAAGGCGGGATTGTTGAGGCGCTCGGGCGACACCAGCAGCACATCGACCTCGTCGCGGTCGAGTCGCGCGAGAACGTCGGTCCACTCGTGCGCATTCGTGGAGTTGATCGCGACCGCGCGAACGCCGGCTCGTTCGGCCGCAGCGATCTGGTCGCGCATGAGGGCGAGCAGCGGCGAGACCAGCACGGTCGGGCCCGCGCCCTCGCGCCGCAGCAACAGCGTCGCGACGAAGTACACGGCCGACTTGCCCCACCCCGTCCGCTGCACGACGAGAGCGCGACGACGCCCTTCGACCAGCGCCGCGATCGCCTCATGCTGCCCGTCGTGGAAGTCGGCATCGTGTCGTCCGACGAGTTCGCGCAGAGCCGCCCGTGCGGCGTCGCGGGTGGCGAGGGGAGCAGCGGAGGTCATCCCTCCACTCTGCCCCACCCCGCCGACACGTGGTCTCCTTCGCACCTCGAGCCGATCTTCCGCTCGCGCTGAGCACCCGTCTTGAATCCGCTCATCCCGTGTGTCAGAATTACCTAACGATCGGTCAGTAAAGAAGACCGGATGCCGAGGAGTCGATGATGACCAGTCCCGCAGACCTGTCCCTGGTGGGCGAGCTCTCCGACGAGGAGCGCCTGTTCGACGAGCTCATCGCGAACGAGCAGCGCATCGAGCCACGCGACTGGATGCCCGACGCCTACCGCAAGACCCTGATCAGGCAGATCTCCCAGCATGCGCACTCCGAGATCATCGGGATGCAGCCGGAGGGCAACTGGATCACGCGCGCGCCGAGCCTCAAGCGCAAGGCCATCCTGATGGCCAAGGTGCAGGACGAAGCGGGCCACGGGCTCTATCTCTACTCCGCCGCGCAGACCCTCGGCGCCACCCGCGACGAGATGATGGACCAACTCATCACCGGCAGAGCCAAGTACTCCTCGATCTTCAACTACCCCACCCCCACCTGGGCCGACATGGGGGCCATCGGCTGGCTGGTCGACGGCGCGGCGATCTGCAACCAGGTGCCGCTGTGCCGCGCATCGTACGGCCCCTACGGCCGGGCCATGGTCCGCGTCTGCAAGGAGGAGTCGTTCCATCAGCGGCAGGGCTTCGAGATCCTCCTCACGCTCATGCACGGAACAGAGGAGCAGCGGCGGATGGCGCAGGACGCGGTGGACCGCTGGTACTGGCCGAGTCTGGCGATGTTCGGACCGCCAGACGACCAGTCCCCCAACTCGGCGCAGTCGATGAAGTGGAAGATCAAGCGGTTCTCGAACGACGAGCTGCGTCAGCGCTTCGTCGGGATGCTGGTACCCCAGGCCGAGATCCTCGGCGTCACGCTTCCCGACCCCGACCTGCGCTTCGACGAGGAGACCGGGCAGTACGCGATCGGAGAGATCGACTGGGAGGAGTTCTTCGAGGTGCTGCGCGGCAACGGGCCCTGCAACGCCGAGCGCCTGGAGCGCCGCCGCACGGCGCACGAGGAAGGCGCCTGGGTGCGCGAGGCCGCGGCCGAGTACGCCCGCAAGCAGGCACTGAAGACGAAGGCGGTGGCGTGATGGCGACGCCGGGAGCAGACGAGCGCGAGCCGTGGCCGCTGTGGGAGGTGTTCGTCCGCGCGAACCGCGGGCTGAGCCACGTGCATGTGGGCTCACTGCACGCCCCTGATGCCGAGATGGCGATCCGCAACGCCCGAGACCTCTACACGCGTCGCGGTGAGGGCGTCTCGATCTGGGTCGCTCCTGCCGAGGCGATCACCACGAGCGACCCCGACGCGAAGGGCGCGTACTTCGAGAGCCCCGCAGGCAAGAACTACCGGCACGCGGTGTACTACACGGCGTCCGAGGGAGTGCCGCACCTGTGAGCGCCGCGCATGACGATCTCGACGTCCACGGCGACGTCTCCGTCGACGAGCCCCGCCTCTCGCAGGAGCTGTCGGGCACCGGTGCGGTCGCCGCATCGGCCGACATCGCCGAGTACGCCATGCGGCTCGGCGACGATGCACTGATCCTCTCGCAACAGCTGGGCGGGTGGATCTCCCGCGCTCCCGAACTGGAGGAGGATGTGGCGCTGGGCAACATCGCGCTCGACCTCCTCGGCCACGCCCGGTCGTTCCTGCACTATGCCGGATCGTACGACGGTCGCAGCGAAGACGAGCTCGCGTTCTTCCGCGACGAGCCCGAGTTCCGCTGCGCGTGGATCGTGCAGCAGCCCAACGGCGACTTCGCCCAGACGATCGCCCGGCAGTTCGTGGTCGCCACGTACATGTTCGAGCTCTACGCCGCGCTGCGCGCGAGCAGCGACGCGACCTTCGCGGCGATCGCCGAGAAGTCCCTCAAGGAGGTCGACTACCACCGCGACCACGCCGTGCAGTGGGTGCTGCGACTCGCCGGCGGCACCGAGGAGTCCCGGACGCGGATGATCCGCGCGCTCGGCGACGTCTGGCCGTACGTCGACGAGCTCTTCCGCGACGACGACCTGATCGACCGCCTCGGCGATGCGGCCGTGCGCCCGTCGACGCTCCGCGCCGGATTCGACCGGGTGGTCGAGACGGTCTTCGCCGACGCCGAGGTGGCGACGCCCGCCGTCGCCGCTTCGTCCGCCGGTGGTCGACGGGGCGCGCACGCCACGCCGCTCGGCCACATCCTCGCCGAGATGCAGGTGCTCGCACGACGGCATCCGGGGGCATCATGGTGACCCGCACTCCCACCCAGGACGCGTGGGTCATCGCCGCCGCCGTTCCCGACCCCGAGGTGCCGGTGCTCACGATCGAAGACCTCGGCGTGCTGCGTGCCGTCGAGGTCGAAGGCTCCCGCGTCCGGGTCGACATCACACCGACATACAGCGGCTGCCCCGCGATGGACGCCATCCGCGACGACGTCGTGCTCGCCCTCACCGCCGCGGGCTATGCCGAGGTGGAGGTCCGCCTCGTCCTCTCCCCCGCGTGGACCACGGACTGGATGACCGAGGCGGGCAAGAGCAAGCTCGTGGAGTACGGCATCGCGCCACCCTCCGGGCGTGCCGCATTGTCGAGCGGTCCGATCCGGCTGACGCTGAGCGTGCGCTGCCCGCGCTGCGGGTCGCTCGACACCCGCGAGGTCTCGCACTTCGGCTCCACCTCCTGCAAGGCCCTGTTCGAGTGCCGGGCCTGCCTCGAGCCCTTCGACCACTTCAAGGTGCACTGACATGTCGCTCTTCACCGCTGCCGCTGCGCCGGCGCCTCGGCCGACGACTCCGCGCGAGGCCGCTCCCCGCACACGCGCGCGCTTCCACACGCTCACGGTCGAAGACGTGCGCCCGCTCACCGACGACGCCGTCGAGGTGACCTTCACGGTGCCCGCGGCCCTCGCCGACGAATACGACCATCTCCCTGGGCAGTACGTCGCGCTGCGCACCACGCTCGACGGTGTCGAGGTGCGGCGCTCGTACTCGCTGTGCCGCGCGCCGGAGCACAGGGACGACGGGCAGGACACGAGACTGAGCGTCGCGGTCAAGCGCGACGAGGGCGGACTGTTCTCGACCTGGGCGCAGACCGGACTCCACCCGGGATTCGAGATCGACGTCATGAGCCCGCAGGGCACCTTCACGTCGGGGCTCGACGACCTCGACCACCGGCATGTGGTCGGCATCGCCGCGGGGTCGGGGATCACTCCGTTGATGGCTCTCGCGCACACCGTCCTGACCCGGTCGGACACCTCCCGGTTCACGCTCCTGTACACCAACCGCGCGACGCTCGACGTGATGTTCCTCGAAGACCTCGCCGACCTCAAGGATCGCTACCCGACCAGGCTCGTGCTGCACCACGTGCTGTCCCGCGAGCAGCGGACCGCGCCCGTGCTCTCCGGTCGCATCGACGAGGAGAAGCTCCGCACGATCCTCGACACCCTCATCCCGCCGGCGACCGTCGACGAGTGGTTCCTGTGCGGGCCGCTCGCCCTGGTCGACCTGTGCCGCGAGGTCCTGGCGGATCGGGGCGTCGACCGCTCGCACATCCGCTTCGAGCTGTTCACGACCGGCGACGAACCGGCGCGAGCGGCCAGACCGGTGCAGGTGAGGGCGGGCGAGAAGACCGTGCGCATCGAGGTCACCCTCGACGGCGTCTCCTCGACCGTGGAGAGCCCGTTCGACGCCCACGAGTCGGTGCTCAACGCGGCGCTCCGCGTGCGACCTGACGCCCCGTTCGCGTGTGCCGGAGGAGTGTGCGGCACCTGTCGAGCACGCGTGCTGGAGGGCAGCGTGACCATGACCGAGAACTACGCCCTGGAGCCGGATGAGCTCGAGCGCGGGTTCGTGCTCACCTGCCAGTCCCACCCCACGAGCGACCGTGTGGTCGTGGACTACGACGTCTGACCAGGAGCCCCGATGATCGATCTCACCATCGCCGAAGACGTCGCCACGATCGTGTTGAACGCGCCGGCGAAGCTGAACGCGCTGGACGAACAGGCGCTGGGCGAGCTGGATGCGGCCTACGAGGCTGCGGAGGCGGCGAGCGTGCGGGCGTTGGTGCTTCGCGGGGAGGGACGCGCGTTCTGCGCCGGGCGCGACATCTCCGGCGTCGATCCGCGGGACGACGACGTGCTCGGCTATCTCGGCGGTCTGGTCACCCCGCTGCTGCAGCGCATGGCGCGGTTCCCCGCCCCGACGTTCGCCATGGCCCACGGCGCGTGCCTGGGCGTCGGGCTCGGGCTCCTGATCGCGACCGACGTCGTGTACGTCGCGGAGTCCGCGAAGATCGGCTCCCCGTTCGCCGCACTCGGCGCGACGCTCGACTCCGGCGGGCACGCCCTCTTCCTCGATCGGCTCGGCGCCCACAAGACGCTCGACCTGATCTACACGGGCCGGCTCATGAGCGGAGCAGAGGCCGTGACCTCCGGGCTGTTCTCCCGGGTGTTCCCGGACGACGAGGTGGCTCAGGCGACGACGGACGCCGCCACCACGGCCGCCCGCGGTGCCACGGCGGCCTTCCTCGCCAGCAAAGATTTGATCGCGAGGATCCGCGACGAGCGGCTCGCACTGTGGGACGCGGTCGGCATCGAGAACACCGCGCAGGCCGCCCTGTGCGACACCGACGACTACCGCGAGGGCTTCGCCGCGTTCCAGGAGAAGCGCAAGCCGCAGTTCCGCGGGCGCTGAGCACGACCTCCGCCGCCCCGCCCCGCCCCGTCGCGTCCTCCGCATCAGGCGAACACGCCGCATCAGGCCGTTCTCCCGAGAATCGGCCTGATCCCGCGTGTCTGCCTGCGCCCCGGTGCGATGCGGATGTCGGACCTCGATGCGAGAATGCCCAGATGATGCTCGCAGAGCTCGTCTCCACCGCCGACCGCGTCGGGGCCACGTCGTCGCGACTCGCCAAGATCGACGCCATCGCCGACCTGCTCGCGCGCGCCGATCCGACCGAACTGCCCGCCGTGACGGGTCTCCTGCTCGCGACGCCGCGACAGGGACGATTGGGGGTCGGATGGCGCGGCCTCTCGGGCATCGAGATCGCGCACACCGACGAGTCCGTGCTGACCGTCGGCGACGTCGACACCTCGCTCGACGCCCTCGCTGCCGCATCCGGCACGGGCTCCGCGGCCGCGCGCACCGCGATCCTCGCCGATCTCGCGTCTCGGTCGACCGCGGCGGAGTGGGACTTCCTGGTGCGCGCGATGCTCGGCGAGCTGCGCACCGGGGCCCTCTCCGGCGTGCTCCTCGATGCCATCGCCCGCGCGGCGGAGCGCCCGTCCGCCGTCGTCCGTCGCGCCGCGATGCTCTCGGGCGACCTCGGCGAGACCGCTCGCATCGCGCTGACCGAACCCCTCGGTGCGCTCGAGGCCGTCGGGCTGCAGGTCGGTCGCCCGGTCCTGCCCATGCTCGCGGCGACGGCGGCGAGTCCGTCGGCGGCGCTCGAGGTCACGGGCGAGGCGTCGGTCGAATACAAGCTCGACGGCGCCCGCATCCAGGTGCACCGCCGCGGCGACGAGGTCGGCGTCTACACCCGGAGTCTCGCCGACATCACGCACCGTGTGCCCGAGATCGTCGAGATCGTGCGCTCCCTGCCGGCCCACGATCTCATCCTCGACGGCGAGACGCTGTCGCTCGATGAAGACGGAGGGCCGCGCCCGTTCCAGGAGACCATGTCGAGGTTCGGCGCCGAGGTGTCGCGTGAGCTCGTGCTGCGGCCCTGGTTCTTCGACGTGCTGCATGTCGACGGGCGTGACCTGCTCGACGAGCCTCTCTCCACGCGTCTGTCCGAGCTCGAACGCGTGGCCGGAGACTGGCGGATGCCCGGCGTCGTGACCGACGACCCCGCTGCCGCCGAGCAGCTGTCGCTCGATGCCCTCGCCGCAGGGCACGAAGGTGTCGTGGTCAAGGCGATCGACGCCCCCTATGCCGCCGGCCGCCGCGGCAAGTCCTGGATCAAGGTCAAGCCCGTCCTGACGTTCGACCTGGTGGTCCTCGGCGCGGAGTGGGGATCGGGCCGACGCCGAGGCTGGCTGTCGAACCTGCACCTGGGAGCGCGCGATCCCGAGGGCGAGTTCGCCGACCCGGGTGGCTTCGTCATGGTCGGCAAGACGTTCAAGGGCCTCACCGACGAGGTGCTGCGCTGGCAGACGGAGCACTTCCCCGAGCATGAGACACACCGCACGGCATCCACGGTGTTCCTGCGTCCGGAGATCGTGGTCGAGATCGCGATCGACGGCGTGCAGCGCTCCCCGCGCTACCCCGGAGGCATCGCCCTGCGCTTCGCCAGGGTGAAGGGCTACCGGGACGACAAGTCGCCGGCGGAGGCGGACACGATCCAGACGCTGCGATCGCTGCTGCGAGGCTGACCCGCGGGATGGCCGCGGTTCAGGCGGAAGGGGCGAGCCCCTGGTCCTCTTCCCGCACCGTGCCGCGGAACGACCACGGGAAGTCGATCCAGAGATCGGTGTCCTTCCAGGCGTAGTCGGGCTGGATGATCGTCGAAGGCTTGGTGAAGATCGTCACCGAGCGCACGTCGGCACCCTTGTCCTTCAGCAGCTGCACGGCGAGTGCGAGGGTGCGCCCGGAGTCGGCGACGTCGTCGACGAGCAGAACGCGGCGGCCATCCAGGTACGCCATGTCGAGCTCAGGCGGAAGCACCTCCGGCGCATCCAGGACCGTGCCGATGCCGGTGTAGAACTCGACGTTGATCGCCCCGCAGTTCTTGGCACCGAGTCCGTACGCGATCGCTCCGGCCGGCAGCAGTCCGCCGCGGGCGATGGCGACGACCACCTCCGGCATGAAGCCGCTGTCGAGGATGTTCCGCGCCAGCTCACGCGTCGCCGATCCGAAGCCGTCCCAGGTGAGCGTCTCCCGCTCGATCGCTGCATCAGTCATCGGCCCATTCTCGCGTATCCGAGGCGCGCGACCCGCCGGTAGACTGAGCGGGTCCGGCCCGGCCGGTGCCTGAAAAAGAGGCACGAAGCACTCCGTGAAGATGCGGAGGCGAGACACATACGGATCCCGCAGTTCCTCCGTCCCTGTCTCGAAAGGCTTTCGCATGCCCACCGTCTCCGCGCACGTCGCTCTCACCCTCGCCCAGCACATCGACGCCGTCTTCGGTGTGATGGGCAACGGCAACGCCTACTTCCTCGACGCCCTCGAGACGCAGACCGACGCCGTGTTCACCGCCGTCCGACACGAACAGGGCGCCGTGGTCGCCGCGGATGCGCACTTCCGCGCTTCCGGACGCATCGCCGCCGGCACGTCCACGTACGGCGCGGGGTTCACGAACACCCTGACCGCTCTCGCCGAAGCCGTGCAGGCGCACGTCCCGCTCGTGCTCGTGGTCGGCGATGAGCCCACTTCGGGCCCGCGCCCGTGGGACGTCGACCAGATCGCGCTCGCCTCCGCCGTCGGCGCCCGCACGTACACGGTCGGACGCGCGGATGCCGCGGCGACCACGGTCATCGCGATCGAGCACGCCCTCACCTATCGCGTCCCGGTCGTGCTGGCCATCCCGTATGACGTCGCCGCGCTCGAGGCCGGCGAGGTGCCGGAGGCCCCGTCCCCCCGCATCCCCGCACCGCTCGCACCGCGGGGCGAGTTCGCCGAAGGGATGCTCGACGAGATCGCCGAGGCCCTGCGTGGCGCACGCCGCCCGTTCCTGCTGGCCGGCCGTGGTGCGTGGCTGTCCGGAGCGAGCGGCGCGCTGGGCGAGCTCGCCGCGGCGACGGGGGCACTGACCGCCTCGTCCGCCCTCGGCCGTGGTGTCTTCCCCGAGCCGCAGTACGACCTCGGGGTGACGGGAGGATTCGGTGCGGACGGGGCCATGGACCTCGTCCGCACGGCCGACGTCGCAGTGGTCTTCGGCGCCTCGCTCAACCAGTTCACGATGCGCTTCGGCGAACTGTTCGCCCCGGGGACCCGGGTGTTCCAGATCGACACGGCTCCGGCGGCGACACATGCCCATGTCGGTGGGTTCGTGCGCGCCGATGCCCGGTTGGCCGCCGAGGCCCTCGTCCGTCGACTCAGCCCGGCGACGACGACGACCTCGTGGCGCGAGTCCGTCGACGTGACCGCGGCTCGTGCCTACGAGCCCGGGGACGAGCTCGCCGCAGACGGACGCCTCGATCCGCGTTCGGCCGCCCGTCGCATCGCCGAACTCCTGCCGGAAGACCGCGTCGTGGTGTCCGACGGCGGGCACTTCATCGGCTGGGCGAACATGTACTGGCCCGTCGCTGCCCCCGATCGCATGATGATGGTCGGCACCGCGTTCCAGTCGATCGGTCAAGGCTGGCCGAGCGTGGTGGGCGCGGCCCTCGCGCGGCGGGAGTCCACCATCGTGCTGACCTCGGGCGACGGCGGCGGTCTCATGGCGATCGCCGACCTCGAATCCGCGGTCCGTGCGGCCGGTGGCCGGGGCATGGCAGTGGTGTGGAACGACGCGGCATACGGCGCGGAGGTCAACCTCTACGGGCTCAAGGGCCTGGCCGAGGGTCCGATGCGCATCCCCGAGGTCGACTTCGCGGCGTTCGGTGCGGCCGTGGGCGCGGAGGGCATCGCGGTGCGCACCCTCGCCGACCTCGACCGGCTCGCGATCTGGACCACGGAGGACCCCGCGTCCCGCCGATTCCTGCTCCTCGACCTCCGCATCTCGGGCGATGTCATCGCGCCCTACCAGCAGGAGATCATCCGTGTGAACTCGTGAGGGGCGCTGCCGGTAGGCTCCCGGGATGACGACCACCCCCGAGATCCTGCGCTACAGCGCGTTCGCCGCGACGCCGGAGGGCGGGAATCCGGCGGGAGTCGTGCTCGACGCCACCGGTCTCGATGAGTCGGAGATGCGGCGGATCGCCGCGGACGTGGGCTATTCGGAGACCGCGTTCGCGACGCCGGTGCGCGGGATCCCCGGCCGTCACCGCGTGAGGTACTGGTCGCCGGCGGCGGAAGTACCCTTCTGCGGTCATGCCACCGTGGCGACGGCCGTGGCGCTCGCCGAGCGGGACGGCGCCGGGACCGTGGTGTTCGACACCGCGGCCGGGTCGATATCGATGGAGTCTTTCGCGGGCGCCGATGGGCGGGTGACCGTGTCGTTCACGAGCGTGGAGCCGCAGGTCCGCGACCTCGACGAGCGCGTCCGCGATCGGCTGCTCGAGATGCTCGGGCTGGTCGCCTCCGACCTCGATCCGCGCTTCCCCGCGCGCGAGGCCTTCGCGGGCAACTGGCATCCGATCGTGTTCCTCGCCGACCGCGAGCTCTTCCACCAGTTCCGGTTCTCGCCGTCGGAGGTCGCCGCCCTCATGCGCGAACAGGGGTGGCTCGGCACGGTCACGGTGCTGCACGCCGAAGACCCGGCCGACCTCGAGGCGAGGAATCTGTTTCCGGTCGGTCGCATCACCGAAGACCCGGCAACGGGGTCGGCCGCCGCCTCGACGGGCGCGTACCTTCGCGCGCAGGGTTTCCCGGGCAAGTCCGTCCGGATCCGCCAGGGCAGGCATGTCGGACGCCCCAGCGAACTGCTCGTCGCCATTCCTGAGACCGGAGGCATCGTGGTCTCCGGCGGCGCGACACCGATCGTCTGACGCCGAAGGTGCACGCGCCGACGAACCCCTAGGCGCCGTACTCAGGCAGCTGCTGCAGTGTCCAGGAGTTGCCGTCGGGGTCGTCGAACGAGACGAAGCGCCCCCACGCCAGCTCCTCGACGCCCCGCGCCTCGACGCCGAGCCCCTGCAGATGCGCCAGAGCCTCGTCGGCGTCCGGCACCACGACCTGGATGGTGTTCTGCCGCCCCGGTTCGAGGTCGATACCCAACCCGGTGCCGAACGCGATCGAGCATGCCGACCCCGGGGGTGTCATCTGCACGAATCGCAGCCCTTCGACGGGCGTGTGATCCCAGTCGGGGGTGAAACCGATCTTCTCGTAGAACTCCTTCGACCGGTCGACGTCGGTGACCGGTACGAAGATGAGCTCGATCTTCCAGTCCATCTCGCACTCCTCCTGTCGGGCGCCCTCGCCCGTCGGAGCCCACCGTACGCGCGGCCACCGACACCGCACCAGACTCCGCGCAGGTCGGCCGCGCCATCCCGTGGCGGTCGTGTCAGATCCACCCCTTGTCGAGCGCGATCCGCACCGCCTGCGCCCGGTTCGCCGCGCCGGTCTTGCCGATCGCCGCGGAGAGATGGTTCCGCACGGTCCCCGCCGAGAGGAACACCTCCGCTGCGATCGCCGCCGCCGGGCGTCCGTCTGCGGCCAGGCGCAGCACCTGGCGCTCCCGGTCGCTCAGCGGGTTCGCGCCGTCGAACAGGCTGTCGGCCGCGAGCGCCGGATCCAGCACATGCAGCCCGGAGTGCACCCGGCGCACGGCTTCGGCGAGCTGCTCGGCTGGAGTGTCCTTCACGATGAACCCGCTGGCTCCGGCGTCGAGGGCCGAACGCAGATAGCCGGGGCGCGCGAACGTCGTCACGACGAGGATGCGCGTCCCCGGACTCGCCTCCCTGATGCGGCGCGTCGCCTCGACGCCGTCCATGCCCGGCATCTGGACGTCCATCAGGCAGACGTCCGGCCGGAGTTCCTCCGCGAGCCGCAGCGCCTCCGCACCGTCGGAGGCCATGCCGACCACGGCGAGGTCCGGCTCCAGATCGAGCAGCGCGCCCAGCGCACCCCGCACGAGCGCCTGGTCATCCGCGATCAGCAGCCGAATGCCGCCGGCCTCCCCCACGGTCGTCACCACGTCACCTCCACCCGGGTACCCGACCCCTCGGATTCCCCCGCCGCGGTGATCATGAATCCCGCGCCCGCCTCCGCCGCGCGTTCGCGCATGCCACGGATGCCGTTGCCCGCGCCATCACCCACCCCCTCCGCCATGCCGATCCCGTCGTCTTCGACCACCAGCCGCCCCGGCGCGAACAGCACCCGCACCGTGCGCGCCTCGGAATGGCGCAGCGCATTGGTCGTCGCCTCGCGCAGGATCCAGCTCGCGGTGATCGCCTGCACCGGCGACAGAGTCGCGGGCTCCCCGTCGACGCGCAGGTCGATGTCGGCCGCGCGGAGCGAGTCCCGCGATGACGCGAGCTGTTCGACGAGCGTCGTCGCCCGTGCACCAGCCACCGAAGACCGCACCCCGGCGATCGCCTCCGCGGTCAGTCGCTCGATGTCGGCGAGTTCGGCCTTGGCGCGCTCCGGATCGGAGTCCATGAGGCGGCGCACGAGCTGCGCCTTGAGCCCGACGACGGTCAGCGAGTGGCCGATCAGGTCGTGCACGTCGCGCGCGACGGCTTCGCGCCCCTCACTCGTCGCCAGCTCGAGCCCGAGCTGTTCAGCCTCGGCGGAACGGATGATGAGCCAGGTCGACACCGTGTTGACCACGCCGAGCAGCCCGATGATCGCCAGCACCGACAGGTAGCTGAGCCCTCCGGGGAGGAGGAAGACGCACAGCGCGGCGATCGTGATGGCTGCGATCGTCGTGATCCAGTGCCAGACGCGCGTCAAGCCGTACGAGGCGAACGACATGATGAACGGCAGGAAGCTGAGCGCCGACCCCCCTTCCGCGGGCACGGAGACGGCCGCGCACAGGATGAGCGCCGCGAACGTGATCCACTGCCGGGTCGACGGCGGTCGTCCGAGTCCCCCGCCGCCTCGCATGCCGTGCATGAAGCCGGTGACATAGAGCACGACGAACAGCACCAGGGCCGTCCAGCCGACGACCACCCAGGCGACCGACGCCTCGGAGCGGAGCAGCGCGAGCACCGGGTACACGAGGAAGACCAGCCAGATCACGGCCATGAGCCAGCCGAACCGCGCCCAGGGGTCCTTTCCCACCGGTCCACGCGGGGCCCGCGCTCCCGGCACCGACCACGCAGCCGGGGGTGCGCCGAGCGCGGCGAGATCGGCGGCGTCGCGCGAGGGCCGCGCGCGCCGCCGATCGTCGGGGGTGGAGTGCGGCGTCATCCGTCCAACCTACTGTCGTCGGCGGCTGTCATCGTGTCCGCCTACTGCCGCGCCCGGGAGCGCTTCATGCCCATCATGACCAGCACCGCGAAGACCGCGAGCCAGACCGCGACGTTGAGGAAGAGCATCCACAACTGGTCGGTCTGCCCGGTCGTGAGGGTGCCGTCGGTCAACGGCCACCGACTGAGGGCGACGAAGCCGTACAGGGGCGTGAACCGGGCGATGTCGAGCATCACGCCGTCGAGCGGCATGAAGACGTTCCCGAAGAACGCGAAGAAGGTCATCGAGATCGAGGCGAGGGCCGCCGCCGAGTCCGAACTGAAGAAGAGCCCGACGCCGAGTCCGAACAGGCCGTACATCAGGCCGAGACCGAGGATGATCCCCGCTGTGGCGACCCAGCGCCAGGCGTCCTCGGCGTGCGCGCCGGTCATCATCCCCGCGGCGAAGACCGCGACGAGGGCGAGCGCCGCGAAGGCGACGGAGGTGAGCAGTTTGGTCATCGCGTAGCCGGCGGTGGTGAGCGGCGTCATCGCGAGCTGGCGACCCCACCCCTGTTTCGCCTCGGTCGCGGCGAGCGAAGTCAGCGAGCTCATCGCGACCGCCGTCCCGTAGGCGGCCATCGAGGTCATGACGTAGAACGAGACGTTGCCGTGCCCCGCCGAGAGAGAGCCGTAGCCCATCCCGGCGCCGAACAGCAGGTACATCGCGACCGGCATCGCCAGGGTGAACGCGAGCGTGTACGGGTTGCGCAGCTGGCGGACGCCTTCGATGCGCAGCATGGTGGGTGAGACGAGCATGTCAGTTCTCCGTGAGGGCCGTGAAGGCGGTTTCGAGGGTGGGTGCGGCGATCTCGAGGTCGTGAGCGCCGCCGTCGAGCAGAACGCGGGCAGCGGCGTCGGAGTCGGTCGCCCGCAAGCTGAGCCGGTCGCCGTCCATCCGCACGGCGCTGACGCCCTCCATGGCCTGCAGGGTCGTGGTCAACGCGGTCGATGCCGGGTCGACGGTCGCTGAGACGGTCCGCTCCCCCAGGCTCGCGCGCAGCAACGCGGTCGGCGCGTCCGCCACGACCGTCCCCCGATGCATGACGACGGTCCGGCGGGCGAACTGCTCCGCCTCCTCCAGGTAGTGGGTGGCGAAGATGATCGTGCGCCCCGCGTCCGCGTCGGCCCGCATCACATCCCAGAAGTGTCGGCGCGCGGTGACGTCCATGCCGGCGGTCGGCTCGTCGAGCACGAGGATGTCGGGGTCGGAGACCATCGCGAGGGCGAACTTCACCCGCTGCTGCTCGCCGCCGGAGCACTTCGACACCCTCCGACGCGCGAGGTGCTCGAGGTCGGCGCGCGCCATGACCTCGGTCACCCGCTCCAGCGCGTCGGCTCCGTACAGCGAGGCGATGAGTCGGACCGTCTCGCCGACGGTCAGATCGCCGAGGAGTCCGCCCGTCTGCAGCACGGCGCCGATCGCCCCGCTCGACGTGGCCTGATCGGGTGTGACACCGAGCACGCGCACCGAACCGCTGCTGGGGGCGCTGAGGCCGAGCAGCATGTCGAGCGTGGTGGTCTTGCCCGCGCCGTTCGGACCGAGCAGCGCGACGACCTCTCCGCGGCGGATCGACAGGTCCACCCCGTCGACGGCCTGGACGCGGCGGTCTCCCGTGCCGAAGTGGCGGGTGACGTCGTTCAGCTCGAGCACCACGGAGGCGTCAGCCGAGGTGTCGGATACCGGTCGCGCGACGGCCCGCGTCGCCGGCTCGTGCACAGAGGAGTTGTTCATGCCTCCAGCCTCGCGGCGTCGCGGCGGCGGGGCCGGAGGGCGGTGTCATCTCCTCGGCATGACACGTGTCACGCCGAGGGGCGCGTCACTGCGCCGGGAGGAACGCCCCCTGCAGGAACTCCTCGAGCTCCGCGGTCGCCGTCAGCGGGAAGATCGCCGCGACGTACTGGTCGGGACGCACCACGACGACCACCCCATCGCGCGACAGCTCCCGCGCCTCGAAGATGTCGGTCGCGCACCACTTGCTGGGCCCCGCCGCGTAGACCTTCTCCCAGTCGGTGAGCCCGAGGGGTCCGGTCTTCGGCTGGAAGAGCGCCGGCGCCGAGGTCACCTCGACCTCCTCGAACGGCTGCGGGTACACGACCTTCACGTCGAAGACCGCATCGACGTCGGCGTCGGCCGGGGTGAAGCGCCCGAACACGGGCTCGGCCGCTGCCGCCCAGGTGGCGAGCGCCTCGCCGGTGCGGTCGCCGAACGCGTACACCCGCCAGCGCCCGTCGGCCTTGGCATGGTGCCCGAGGTGCACGACGTTGCCGTCGCCTACCCGCACGACCTCGGCCGACTTGAACCGCTTGCCCAGCGGGAACCCGCCGGCGAGCGCCTGGTGCGCGTCCGTCCCGGTGATCATCGACGAGGTGTACTGCGTCATGAAGCCGGAGGGGAACTCGGCCGTGGCGAGATAGTAGGTCGCGAGCTCGTTGGGGTCGGAGATCTCCTCGGGCTTGCGCGCCATCAGGCTCGACCACTCCCGGTCGAAGTCGATCAACTGCTGAGCCACCGGCCGACGCTCGGCACCGTACGTGGCCAGCAGCGACTCGGGGGCACGACCGGTGAGCACCGAGCCGAGCTTCCACCCGAGGTTGAACCCGTCCTGCATCGAGACGTTCATGCCCTGTCCCGCCTTGGCGCTGTGCGTGTGGCAGGCGTCTCCGGTGAGGAACACGTGCGGCGTGCGGCCGGAGTCGTCGATCACGTCGTCGAAACCGTCGGTGACGCGGTGACCGACCTCGTACACGCTGTGCCAGGCGACCTGCTTCACGTCGAGCGTGTACGGGTGCAGGATGTCGTTCGCGCGGCGGATGATCTCCTCGATGGGCGTCTGCCGCACCCGGTGGTCGTCGTCTTCCGCGACCTCGCCGAGATCGATGTACATGCGCGACAGGTAACCGCCCTCACGCGGGATGTGCAGGATGTTCCCGGCCTCGGAGTTGATCGCGCACTTGGTGCGCCAGTCGGGGAAGTCGGTGTTGACCAGGACGTCCATCACTCCCCACGCATGCGCGGCGGAGGCCCCGACGTGAGTGCGACCGATCGCCTGGCGCACACCGCTGCGGGCGCCGTCGCTGCCGACGACGAACTTCGCCCTGATCGTGCGCTCCTCGCCGGAGCGCTCCCCTCCGACGTACCGGATCCGCACCTCGACGGGGTGCTCCCCCGCGTCGTGCACGGTGAGTCCGACGAACTCGACCCCGTAGTCCGGCACGATGCGGCCGGGACCGTGTGCCGCTGCTTCGGCGAAGTAGTCGAGCACGCGCGCCTGGTTGACGATGAGGTGCGGGAACTCGCAGATGTCGTAGGCGTAGTCCGCCGTCCGGGTGGTGCGCACGATCTCGCGCGGGTTCTCCGGGTTCGGGCCCCAGAAGTTCATCCAGCCGATGTTGTACGCCTCGGCGATGATGCGTTCGGCGAATCCGAACGCCTGGAAGGTCTCGACGCTGCGCGGCTGGATGCCGTCGGCCTGGCCGAGCGGAAGGCGACCCTCGCGCTTCTCGATGATGCGGGTGGCGATGCCGGGGTACTGCGACATCTGCGCGGCGAGCAGCATCCCGGCGGGGCCGGAGCCGACGATGAGCACGTCGATCTCGTCGGGGATGTCGGCCGGGCGATCGGCGCCGATGCCCGCGGCGTCCTGCACGCGCGGGTCGGCGGAGACATAGCCGTGGTGGTGGAACTGCATCGTCGTCGATTCCTTCCGGACGTCTTCGTCGGGTCTTGCGTCCTGACAGCTCGAGTTCTATATTCGAACACACTGTTCTACTATTGAACACAGCGTAATGCGCGCCGCCCGCGATCGCAAGGAGCTGCCCATGCCCGACAGCGCGACGACCTCCCCCGCCTCACAGACGCTCAGCCGGGGCATCCGGATCCTCGAGGTGCTCGCAGACGCCCGCGAACCCCTGATGATCGACGAGATCGCGACCCGCCTCGGCGTCCACCGGTCCATCGCCTACCGCCTGCTGCGCACCCTGGAGGATCACAGCCTCGTCTCGCGCGACGCCGCCGGCGCCGTGAGCCTGGGCGCCCGTATGGCCGCACTCGCCGCTGGCGTCGCCCACGACCTGCAAGCCGAAGCCCTGCCGGAGCTCACCGCGATCGCCAACGACCTCGGCATGACCTGCTTCCTCGCCGTGCTCGACGGCGAGGAGTGCATCACCCTCGCGAGCGTGGAGCCGCGACACCCGGTCGCGAGCGTCGCGCAGCGCCCCGGCGCCCGGCATCCCGTCACGGTGGGGGCGCCGGGCAAGGCGATCCTGGCGCAGCTCTCCGACGGGGAATGGCCGAGAGAGGCCCCCGCCTCACTGGCCGCCGACGTCGACGCGGCCAGGAGGCGCGGGTACGCCACGAGTCACGATGAGGTCATACCCACCGTGCAGGCCGTGGCGGTCCCGCTCGTCCTGCGGGGACAGCGCCCTTCGGCGATCGCCGTGCTCCACGTCGCGACCGACCTCGACGACGCCGAGATCGCCGCACGTCTGCAGCGATCGGCCGCCGTGATCCGCGAAGCGCTCGACGGCTGACCACGGCTGAACGGCGACGCTCCCGCCGCGCGTCGGCCGACACGGGAGCACCGTATCGGCCGCGCACGCGACGGGAGCGTCGCTCGGGAGGGGTCAGGCCTTGGCGAGTCCGCGGATCGGACTGACGGACTGCTCCTCCTCGTGGTCTGGCCCGAGCGGGATCCCCGAGCGGTCGCGCAGCAGCAGCGTCGCGATCAGCCCGAGAACGGTCATGCCCGCCAGGTACCACGTCACGCCCTGCGTCGAACCGGTCTCCTTCACGATCGCCGTCGCGATCAGCGGGGCGAAGGCACCGCCGGCGATGGCACCGATCGCGTACGAGATCGAGACGCCCGAGAAGCGGATGCTCGCCGGGAACAGCTCGGTGTAGAGGGCCGCCTGCGGCCCGTACGTGAACCCGAGGCCGATCGTGAGGATCGCGAGGCCGGCGAACAGCAGACCGATCTCGCCCGTGTTCACGAGCGGGAACAGGGTGAACACACCGACGAGCTGCAGCACCCAGCCGATGATGTAGGTGGAGCGGCGACCGATCCGGTCGGAGACCCAACCGGCGAGGAGCGTGGTGAGCAGCCAGGTGACGGCCGAGCCGGCGACGGCCCACAGCACCGGCCCTCGCTCGAGGCCGATCGGCCCCTCCGGGTTCGTGGCGTAGCCCTGGATGTAGCCGCCGGTGGTCATGTAGCCCACCGCATTGTTTCCCGCGAAGACGAGGGCGGCGATGATCACGAGCAGCAGGTGCTTGCGGAACAGCTGCGCGATCGGCATCCGCGCCTTCTCCTTGCGGGCGGCGAGCTCGGTGAACACCGGGCTCTCCTCGACCCGACGGCGCACGTAGTAGCCGACGAGGATCAGCACGACGCTGAGCAGGAAGGGCACGCGCCAGCCCCAGATGGCGAACTGCTCGCCGGGGGCGATCGCCGTCATCAGCGCCATCACTCCCGAGGCGAGCAGCAGCCCGAGCGGAACACCGATCTGCGGGGATGCACCGAAGATGCCGCGCTTCTTGCGGGGTGCGTGCTCGACGGCCATCAGCACGGCGCCGCCCCACTCGCCACCGGCCGAGATGCCCTGGATGATGCGCAGCAGCACCAGCAGGATCGGGGCCAGCACGCCGATCGTCTCGTACGTGGGCAGCAGACCGATCAGCGCGGTCGCCGCCCCCATCAGGATCAGCGTCCACATGAGCACCGTCTTGCGGCCGAGCTTGTCGCCGAAGTGGCCGGCGAGGAAGGCGCCGAGCGGGCGGAAGAGGAAGCTCACACCGACGGTGGCGAACGCGATCAGCGCACTGTCCGCGCCGAGCGGCTCGAAGAACAGCTGCCCGAACACGAGTCCGACAGCTGTCGCGTAGATGAAGAAGTCGTACCACTCGACCGTGGTTCCGACGACGGTGGCGAACACGACACGACGGCGATCAGCCGCTGTCGCAATGGTTCCGGTGGGCGTGAACCCACCCTGTGACTGCCCGCTCATGGGGTGTCTCCTTTGATTGTGACCGCATTGTCACGGCGCGCATCGAGCGTGAACCCGAAGTGCTTGCCGAGGGGTGAACCGATGATATATGATTTCGAATACGACGCACAAGGCGTCCGCACGACACCGCAGACGAGCGCGAGGAGGCGCCCCGTGACGGAAACACTCCACCGCCCCGGCAAGATCATCGCGATCCATCTGAGCTACGCCTCCCGTGCCGATCAGCGCGGTCGACGCCCGGCATCGCCCTCCTACTTCTTCAAGCCGGCGAGTTCCGTCGGCGTCTCCGGCGGCACGGTCGAACGGCCGGCCGGGACCGAACTGCTCGCGTTCGAAGGCGAGATCGCCCTGGTGATCGGCACGGCAGCCCGCCGCGTGTCACTTGACGAGGCCTGGGCCCACGTCGGCGCGGTCACGGCATCGAACGACCTGGGCCTGTACGACCTGCGCGCGAACGACAAGGGCTCCAACGTCCGGTCCAAGGGCGGCGACGGCTACACGCCCCTCGGTCCCGAGCTCATCGACGCCCGCACGGTCGACCCCGCGGCTCTGCGGGTCAGGGCGTGGGTCAACGGCGAGCTGCGTCAGGATGACACCACGGCCGGACTCATCTTCCCGCTCGCACAGCTCGTGGCCGACCTCTCCCAGCACTTCACGCTCGAGCCGGGTGACGTCATCCTCACCGGCACGCCGGCGGGTTCCTCGGTCATCGTGCCTGGCGATGTCGTCGAGGTCGAGGTGGATGCGCCTGACGCTCCCGGCGCTCCGACCTCCGGGCGCCTGGTCACCACCGTGACCCAGGGCGAGATCCCGTTCGATGAGACGCTCGGCTCGCTTCCGGCGGTGGACGACCTTCAGCGCACCGAAGCCTGGGGCTCGGCCGAGGCCGCCGGGCTGGCGCCCACCCCCGGTGAGGGGTCGCAGAACGCCGCGCGCACCCCTGCCGATGCGGCGATTCCTGACCCCTCACCCCTCTCCCCCGAACTGCGAGCCCTGCTGCTCGAGGCTCCGACGGCCGGGCTCTCGGCGCAGCTGCGCAAGCGCGGCCACCACTCCTGCTTCATCGACGGCGTGTCCGTCAACATCCCCGGCAGCAAGATCGTCGGCACGGCGAAGACGCTGCGCTTCGTCCCCTTCCGCGAAGACCTCTTCGACTCGCACGGCGGCGGCTACAACGCGCAGAAGCGCGCGTTCGACGCGGTGGAAGACGGCGAGGTGATCGTGATCGAAGCGCGCGGCGACGCCACCACCGGCACCCTTGGCGACATCCTCGCCCTGCGCGCGAAGACCAGGGGCGCGGCCGGTGTGGTGACGGACGGCGGCGTGCGCGACTTCGATGCGGTCGCCGAGATCGGCCTGCCGGTGTTCTCACAGGGCGCCCATCCCTCCGTGCTCGGACGCAAGCACGTGCCGTGGGACGTCGACGTCACCATCTCCTGCGGCGGTGCGACCGTCCAGCCGGGTGACATCATCGTCGGCGACAGCGACGGCGTGATCGTCATCCCGCCGTCGCTGGCGGCAGAGGTCGCTGCAGACGCCGTGGCGCAGGAGGTCGAAGACGCCTGGATCGCCGAACAGGTCGCGGCAGGGCATCCGGTCGACGGTCTCTTCCCGCTCAACGCGGAGTGGCGCGCGCGCTACGAGGCGGCGACGGGCGGCGCGCGATGACGACCACGTCCGCCAGCAAGTCCGAGGTCGCGTACGACTGGATCCGCTCCCGGATCACGGGACACATGTTCAGCCCCGGGTATCGCCTGGTGCTGGGTTCCATCGCCGACGACCTGAAGATGAGCGTCGTCCCTGTGCGCGAGGCGATCCGCCGCCTCGAAGCGGAGGGCTTGGTGACGTTCGAGCGCAACGTCGGAGCGCGTGTGACGCTCGTCGACGAGAGCGAGTACGCGCACACCATGCAGACCCTCGGACTCGTCGAGGGGTCGGCGACCGCGCTCTCCGCTCCTTTCCTCGACGAGGACGCCCTGGACGAGGCCGCCCGCATCAACGAGCGGATGGCGCAGATGCTCGACCACCTCGACGCGCACGCGTTCACCGAGCTCAACCGCCAGTTCCACTCGGTCCTGTTCGAGCCGTGCCCCAATCCGCATCTCCTCGATCTCGTGCACCGCGGCTGGTCACGGCTGTCGGCCATCCGCGACTCGACCTTCGCGTCGGTCCCCGGACGAGCCCAGCACTCGGTCGAGGAGCACACCGAGATCCTCGAGCTCATCCGCGCGGACGCTGACCCGCTCGAGATCGAGCTCGCCGCCCGCAACCACCGCTGGCGCACCATGGACGCGTTCCTGGATGCGCTGCACACCCGTTCCGCCCCGACGACCGGAGAACTCTCATGACCGATTCGCGCATCCCCGCCGACCTCCCGGACCACATCCAGCACTACATCGACGGCGCGTTCGTCGACTCCGTCGACGGCGATACGTTCGACGTGCTCGACCCGGTGACGAACCAGACCTACACGACGGCCGCGGCCGGCAAGAAGGCCGACATCGAGCTCGCGGTCGCCGCGGCGAAGCGCGCCTTCGACGAGGGGCCGTGGCCGCGCATGCTCCCCCGCGAGCGCTCGCGTGTCCTGCACAAGATCGCCGACCTCGTCGAGTCCCGCGATGCCCGTCTCGCCGAGCTGGAGTCGTACGACTCCGGCCTGCCGATCACCCAGGCGTTGGGCCAGGCTCGCCGCGCCGCCGAGAACTTCCGCTTCTTCGCCGACCTGATCGTGGCCCAGTCCGACGACGCCTTCAAGGTGCCCGGCCGTCAGATGAACTACGTCAACCGCAAGCCGATCGGGGTCGCCGGCCTCATCACGCCGTGGAACACGCCGTTCATGCTCGAGTCCTGGAAGCTGGGACCCGCTCTCGCGACCGGCAACACGGTCGTCCTCAAGCCCGCCGAGTTCACGCCGCTGTCCGCCTCGCTGTGGGCGGGCATCTTCGAAGAGGCGGGACTGCCGAAGGGCGTCTTCAACCTCGTGAACGGTCTCGGCGAAGATGCGGGCGACGCACTCGTCAAGCACCCCGACGTGCCGCTCATCTCCTTCACGGGCGAGAGCCGCACCGGACAGATCATCTTCGGCAACGCCGCCCCGTTCCTCAAGGGCCTGTCGATGGAGCTCGGCGGCAAGTCGCCGGCCGTGGTCTTCGCCGACGCCGACCTGGAAGCCGCCGTGGACGCCACGATCTTCGGCGTCTTCTCCCTCAACGGCGAGCGCTGCACCGCCGGCTCCCGCATCCTCGTCGAGCGCTCGATCTACGAGGAGTTCGTCGAGCGGTACGCCGCACAGGCGAAGCGCGTCAAGGTCGGCTACCCGCATGACCCCGAGACCGAGGTCGGCGCGCTCGTGCACCCCGAGCACTACGACAAGGTGATGAGCTACGTCGAGATCGGCAAAGGCGAGGGACGCCTGGTCGCCGGCGGCGGTCGCCCCGAGGGCTTCGACGAGGGCAACTTCGTCGCGCCGACCGTGTTCGCCGACGTCGCCCCCGACGCCCGGATCTTCCAGGAGGAGATCTTCGGTCCGGTCGTGGCGATCACGCCCTTCGACTCCGATGAGGAGGCGCTGTCGCTCGCGAACAACACCAAGTACGGGCTCGCGGCCTACATCTGGACCAACGACCTCAAGCGCGCGCACAACTTCGCGCAGTCGGTCGAGGCCGGGATGGTGTGGCTGAACAGCAACAACGTGCGCGACCTGCGCACCCCGTTCGGCGGCGTGAAGGCCTCTGGCCTCGGGCATGAGGGCGGCTACCGCTCGATCGACTTCTACACCGACCAGCAGAGCGTGCACATCACGCTCGGGCCCGCACACAACCCGACCTTCGGCAAGAACTGACCCACCGCAGCAAGAAGCAAGGACGCTGACATGACCGACAAGACGGCAAAGACCCTCACCTCCTCCGGCTACTACGTGTCGCAGGAGGCACCGATCCAGTCCGACAACCCCGTCGCGACGCCGAAGGCCACCCCGCCGGACATCCTGCGCTGCGCGTACATGGAGATCGTCGTGACCGACCTGGCCGCGTCGCGCCAGTTCTACGTCGACATCCTCGGCCTCTATGTGACCGAGGAGGACGACGAGGCGATCTACCTTCGGTCGACCGAGGAGTTCATCCACCACAACCTCGTGCTGCGCAAGGGCCCGATCGCGGCCGTCGCGGCCTTCTCCTACCGCGTGCGCTCCGCGGGTGACCTCGACCGCGCCGTGGAGTTCTATACCGAGCTCGGATGCGACGTGCGCCGCAACGAGAACGGCTTCGTGAAGGGCATCGGCGACTCGGTGCGTGTGGTCGACCCGCTCGGCTTCCCGTACGAGTTCTTCTACGCCACCGACCACGTCGAGCGTCTGTCCTGGCGGTACGACCTGCACACCCCGGGTGAGCTCGTGCGCCTCGACCACTTCAACCAGGTGACCCCCGACGTGCCGCGGGCCGTGCGGCACTACCAGGACCTCGGCTTCCGCGTGACGGAGGACATCCAGGACGAGGAGGGCACCGTGTACGCCGCGTGGATGCGCCGCAAGCCCACGGTGCACGACACCGCAGCCACCGGCGGCGACGGGCCCCGTATGCACCACGTCGCGTTCGCCACGCACGAGAAGCACAACATCCTGGCGATCTGCGACAAGCTCGGGGCGCTCCGCCGCTCCGACGCGATCGAGCGCGGTCCTGGTCGCCACGGCGTCTCGAACGCCTTCTACCTGTACCTGCGCGACCCCGACGGCCACCGCGTCGAGATCTACACGCAGGACTACTACACGGGCGATCCCGACAACCCGGTCGTCACGTGGGACGTGCACGACAACCAGCGCCGCGACTGGTGGGGAACCCCTGTGGTCCCCTCCTGGTACACCGATGCCTCGCTCGTGCTCGACCTCGACGGCAACCCGCAGCCGGTGATCGCCCGCACCGATTCGAGCGAGATGGCAGTGACCATCGGCGCCGACGGTTTCTCCTACACCCGCGCGGACGAGGGCGAGAAGTCGATGCCCGAGTACAAGCAGGGCGAGTACAAGCTGGGCCACCAGCTCTAGGAGGCTCGGATGCTGTCAGCGGAGACCATCACGCAGATCGCGGCCGAGCTCGCCGAGGCCGACCGCACGCACGCGGTGATCCCCCGTATCACCGCGCGTTTCCCGGAGGCGACGGTCGAGGACTCGTATGCGATCCAAGGTGTCTGGCGCGACTCGCAGATCGCGGCAGGGCGCCGGCTCGTCGGTCGCAAGATCGGCCTCACCTCGAAGGCGATGCAGCAGGCGACCGGCATCACCGAACCGGACTACGGCGTGATGTTCGACGACACCGTGTACGAGTCCGGCGCCGAGATCCCCGTCGACCACTTCTCGAACGTGCGCATCGAGGTCGAGCTCGCCTTCGTGCTCAAAGAGCCTCTCGAGGGTCCGGACTGCACGCTCGAGGACGCCCTCGCCGCGATCGACTACGCCGTGCCGGCCCTCGAGGTGCTGAACTCGCACATCGAACTCGAGGGCCGCACGATCGTCGACACGATCAGCGACAACGCGGCCTACGGGGCCATGGTGCTCGGCACGGTGCACAGGCGTCCGGACGAGATCGACCTGCGGTGGGTGCCTGGCGTGCTCTCGCGCAACGGCGAGATCGAGGAGACCGGGGTGGCCGCAGGCGTGCTGGGGCACCCCGCGACGGGCGTGGCGTGGCTGGCGAACAAGTTCCATCAGCACGGCGCGCGTCTCGAAGCCGGCGAGATCATCCTGGCAGGATCGTTCACGCGCCCGATGTGGGTGTCGCGTGGCGATGAGGTGCTGTGCGATTACGGACCGATGGGAACAATCGCATGCCGCTTCGTCTAGACCCTTCCTTCCGCGAGCAGCTCGCAGGCGCGGATCACCCCTTCGTGGGGATGTGGGTGTGCTCGGGCAGTCCGCTCCTGGCCGAGGTCGCCGCAGGGTCGGGGCTCGACTGGCTGCTGATCGACATGGAGCACTCGGCGAACACTCTCGAATCCGTGCTCCTGCAGCTCCAGGCCGTCGCCGCGTATCCGATCGTTCCGCTCGTGCGCGTGCCCTCCAACGATGCGGTCGCGATCAAGCAGATCCTCGACCTCGGCGCGCAGAACCTGATCGTGCCGATGGTGTCCTCCGCTGACGAAGCGCGCGCCGCCGTCGCCGCGACCCGGTATCCCCCGGCAGGGGTCCGCGGGGTGGGCAGCGCCCTGGCCCGCAGCGCACGGTGGAACCGCGTCGATCGCTATCTGCAGGAGTCCGCGCAGCACACCTCGCTCACCGTGCAGATCGAGACGGCGGCGGGTGTCGAGGCGGCGGCCGAGATCGCCGCGGTCGACGGCGTCGACGCGGTGTTCGTCGGCCCCTCCGACCTCTCCGCCTCGATGGGGCTGCTCGGTCAGCAGACCCATCCCGATGTGACCGCAGCCGTGTCCGCGGTGTTCGCCGCGGTCACCGCTGCCGGCAAGCCGGTGGGGGTGAACGCGTTCGATCCTGCGGCCGCGGATGCGTACCTCGCCGCGGGCGCCGACTTCGTGGCGGTGGGCGCCGACGTCGCCCTCCTGGCGCGCGCCTCAGAGGCGCTGGCCGCACGGTTCACCCCGACGGACGGAAGCACCCGCGCCAGCTACTGACCGCGGGTCGGTGCGGGCCTCGAACGCGCAGCACCCGTGGCAGGATGGCCGGGTGCACAGGATCGGGATCGTGCGGTGAGCCGCGGGCTCGCCGCGATGCAGGACCGGAACTTCCGCTGGTTCTTCCTCGCCCGCGCGATCACGATGATCGCCGGTTCCATGTCGTCGATCGCCCTCGCCTTCGCGGTGCTGGAGATCGACAACGACGCGCGTTCGCTGTCTCTCGTGCTCGCCGCCTTCACGGTCAGCAACATCGTGTTCGTGTTGTTCGGCGGCGTGATCGCCGACCGCCTCCCGCGTGCGCTGATCATCCAGGCCTGCTACGTGGTCGACATCCTGTCGATCGGCACGATCGCCGCCCTCCTGTTCACCGGCTCCGCCACGATCCCGCTGCTCGTCGTGCTGTCCATCGTGAACGGCGCCTCCACCGCCTTCGTCATGCCGGCGATGCAGGGCATCATCCCGCAGCTGACGACGCCGGAGCATCTGCAGCAAGCGAACGCGATGCTCTCGTTCGTGCGGTCGGCCGTCACGATCGGCGGTCCGATCATCGCCGGCATCCTGGTCGCCACCGCCGGGCCGGCCTGGGCGATGGTGGTGCAGGCCGCAGGGTGGGTGATCGCGATCCCCGTGCTCGCCCTGGTCACGCTGCCGCCACCGGCGCACACGGGCGGCACCACGATGTTCCGCGACCTGCGCATCGGGTGGCAGGAGTTCTGGAGCCGCTCCTGGCTCTGGACGATCGTGCTGGCCTTCATGATCATGAACGCCATCCATGTCGGCGCCTGGGGCGTGGTCGGCCCCTACATCGCCAAGAACGACGATCGGCTCGGCATCACCGGCTGGGGATGGGTCGTGAGCGCCGAGGGTGCGGGTGTCCTGTTGATGACGCTCCTGCTGATGTGGTTCCCCCTGCGTCGACCGCTGCGGTACGGGATGATCGGGATGGCGGCCTTCGCGGTCCCTCTCACCGTGCTCGGGATCCACCCCGCGGTCGTGCTGCTCGCCATGGCGGCGTTCATCGCCGGCGCGGGCGCCGAGGTCTTCAGCACGGGATGGAACCTCGCGATGATGGAGAACATCCCCGGGGAGAAGCTCTCCCGGGTCGCGAGCTACGACATGCTCGGCAGCTTCGTCGTGATGCCGATCGGCACGCTCGTGTACGGGTGGCTGATCACGCACGCGGATGCCTCGACCGTGCTCGTCGCCTCGGGTGCGGTGTACGCCGCGGTCGCTCTGCTCACACTGCTGGTGCCTGCCGTGTGGCGGATGGGACGCCCGGAGCGCGCCGTCGCGACCTCGGGTGAACTAGCGGATTCATAGAATTCCCGGCGAGACTGTGCGCATGACCTTCGCCGCGCTCCAGCCTCTCGCCGACCGTGCCGCCCTGTTCGTCGCCCTCCGACAGGACGCCTTCTCCGCTGCCGCCGACGCCCTCGGCGAGCACCGCTGGGATGCTGACATGGCCGCAGGAACCCTGACGTTCACGGCGAACGCCGACCCCACGCGTCAGCTGGTGACGCGCGCGCATCTGATCGCGACGATCGCGCCGGGGCCCCGGTCGCTGCTGTGGGCCTGGGCGCACCCCAGCGGAGACGCACAGGGTGTTGCCGGGCAACTGCACGCCTACGGCACTGAGCACGGCATCGCAGAGCTCACGACGTCGGAGGTGCCGTTCCCCGCAGACGCATCGGGCGACGACGACTGGATCGCTCAGGCTGCTCACGCGGTCGGAGGCGTGGCCGTGGAACTCACCGGCCGCTCGCCGTACTACTCGGCGCCCGTCGGCAACGGGACGCGCGCGGTGTTCCTCCTCGATGCTCCGCTCGCCCCGCTCACCGTGGCCGATGCCGTCGTCGCGCTCCCTCGTGTCCTCGCCGGCGTGAACCTCCCCGACGCGCGGACGTCCGTCTGGGATCTCGCGCGCCTCGCGAACTGGACCCTCACCTGGACCGATGACGCCTTCTCCGGAGCCACCGTGTCGGACTCGTCGGGTACGGCGACCTTCCGATTCGACGACCGGGCCCGCATCAGCGGGATCGAGAGCACCCTCCACGCGCAGGGCTGACCCACCGGAGCGCGACGACCATCGCGCTCGACCGTCCGGGACCGATGTGGGATCCTAGCCGCATGAAGAACGGAATCGTCCGGTTCGCCGCCCTCTACGTGTTCGACGTCGCGGTGCTGCTGCTGATCGGGCTGCTGCTCCCCGGCGTCTCGGTCGGGTGGAACGCCCTGTGGGCCGGCGTCATCCTGACCCTGGCCGCGCTGTTCGTGAAGCCGCTCCTCTCCGGAGCGTTCCGGAGGTCCGCCGCGAAGTCGGCGGCCGAGCGCACGAAGACAGGCGAGAAGGTCGTGCAGTACGTGCTCGTATACCTCGTCGAGCTCATCATCTGGGTGCTCACGGTGTGGCTGAGCGGCGTGCGAGCGTCCGGCTTCTGGGCTTTCGTGCTCCCGCCGCTCGCGCTGCTGTTCGGGTGGATGATCTACGACCAGATCGACGACAGGATGCGCGCGAAGGCCGGGGAGATCTACGACTCCGTGCAGGCTCGCGTCCGGGGTCGGGGCGCGGATTCCGCTCCTGCCGCGGCGCCGTCCGCAGCGGACACCCGCGAGACCGCCGCCGCCCGCGAGGAGCTGAAGGACGGTCTGACGCCGGAGCAGCGTCGGATGCTCGACGAACTCGGTTGAACCGGTCAGCCCTCGCAGATACGCACGACGTCGCAGGGATCTCGCGGACTCCTGCGACGTCGTGCGTTTCTGCGATCTGGCGCGAGCGTCAGAGGAGGCGCTCCGCAGCCTCGACCACGTTCGTCATGAGCAGTGCGACCGTCATCGGGCCCACACCTCCGGGGTTCGGGGAGAGGTAGCCCGCGACCTCGGCCACCTCGGGCGCCACATCACCGAAGACCAGACTCTTCCCGGTCTCGGCGTCGCTCTCGCGCGTCACACCGACATCCAGCACCGCCGCGCCGGGCTTGACGTCTTCCGCGCGGATCAGGTGCTTGACACCTGCCGCCGCGACGATCACGTCGGCCTCCCGCAGGTATCGCGGCATGTCGACGGTGCCCGTGTGGGTGAGGGTCACCGTGGCGTTCAGTTCACGGCGGGTCAGCAGCAGTCCGATCGAACGGCCGATCGTGACGCCACGGCCGACGACGACCACGTGCTTGCCCGTGAGGTCATAGTCGTTGCGCAGCAGCAGCTCGATCACGCCGCGCGGCGTGCACGGCAACGGCGTGTGGATGGGCCCGTTGACGTTGAGCACCAGGCGTCCGAGGTTGGTCGGGTGCAGGCCGTCCGCATCCTTCGCAGGGTCGATCCGCTCGAGGATGGCGTCGGTGTCGAGGTGCTTCGGCAGCGGCAGCTGCACGATGTAGCCGTGACATGCGGGGTCGGCGTTGAGCTCGTCGATCAGCGCCTCGACCTCGGCCTGCGACGCGTCGGCAGGCAGTTCCCGCTGGATCGAGTTCATCCCGATCGCCTCGGACTGCCGGTGCTTCATGCCCACGTACAGCTGCGATGCCGGGTCGGCACCCACCAGCACGGTGGCGATTCCCGGCGTGATGCCCTTCGCCTTCAGCGCAGCGACGCGCTCGGTCAGCTCTGCGCGGATGGCGGCCGATGCGGCCTTCCCGTCCAGGATCTTCGCGGTCATGTCTCTCTTCCTTCCGTCGTGCGTCATACGTCTCGCCGTCTCCCCGAGCGCACGGCTTCTCGTCGAGTGCACGGCTTGTTCGCGTTGACAAGCCGTGCACTCGGCAGCATCCCGTGCGCTCGCGGGTAGAGGCGAAGGGCGGGCGAGGCGAGGGGTTACTGCTGCAGGTCGGGGTAGAGCGGGAACGACGCAGCGAGGGCATCGACGCGGGCGCGCAGCGACTCGACATCCGCCCCGGGGAGCAGCGCGAGCGCGATGATGTCGGCCACCTCGGTGAACTCCGCATCCCCGAACCCGCGGGTCGCGAGCGCCGGGGTGCCGATGCGCAGGCCCGAGGTCACCATCGGCGGTCGCGGGTCGTTCGGCACGGCGTTGCGGTTGACCGTGATGTGGATGTCGTGGAGGAGGTCTTCCGCCTGCTTGCCGTCGACCTCGGCCTCGCGCAGGTCGACCAGTACGAGGTGCACGTCGGTGCCCCCCGAGCGCACGGCGATGCCCGCCTCCTTCACGTCCTGCTGCGACAGCCGCTCGGCGATGAGCTTCGCGCCGCGCAGCACGCGCTCCTGACGCTCCTTGAACTCCGGGGTTCCGGCGAGCTTGAACGCGGTCGCCTTGGCGGCGATCACGTGCATGAGCGGACCGCCCTGCTGGCCGGGGAACACGGCGGAGTTGATCTTCTTCGCGAGCTCGGCGTCGTTCGTGAGGATGAAGCCGGAGCGGGGACCGCCGATGGTCTTGTGCACGGTCGAGGAGACGACGTGGGCGTGCGGCACCGGGTTCGGGTGCAGACCTGCGGCGACCAGGCCGGCGAAGTGCGCCATGTCGACCCAGAGCAGGGCACCCACCTCGTCGGCGATCTCACGGAACGCGGCGAAGTCCATCGTGCGCGGATATGCCGACCAGCCGGCGATGATGACCTTCGGCTTGTGCTCGATCGCGAGCCGGCGCACCTCTGCCATGTCGATGGTCGAGGTCCCGGGGTCCACGCCGTAGGCGACGATGTCGTAGAGCCGGCCCGAGAAGTTGATCTTCATGCCGTGCGTGAGGTGACCGCCCTGGTCGAGCGACAGACCGAGCAGCGTGTCGCCGGGACGCGCGATCGCGTGCAGGACGGCCGCGTTGGCCGAGGCGCCGGAATGCGGCTGCACGTTCGCGAACTCCGCACCGAACAGGCTCTTCGCCCGCTCGATCGCGAGGGATTCCGCGACGTCGACTTCTTCGCAGCCGCCGTAGTACCGGCGCCCGGGGTACCCTTCGGCGTACTTGTTCGTGAGCACGGAGCCCTGCGACTGCAGCACCGAGACGGGAACGAAGTTCTCGGACGCGATCATCTCGAGGAAGGTCTGCTGGCGCTTCAGCTCCCGGTCGAGCACCTCGGCGATCTCCGGATCGACTTCGGCGAGCGGGGCGTTGAAGTAACGGTCGGTCATGGTGACATGCTCCTTTGACGACGGATTCGAAGGGGTGTTCCTATCGGCCCAGGCGCGCGGTCGAATTCCGTGGTCAGTCGCTCCCCGGTGGTAGTCCACCCAGACGCCAGTCGCGACGAGTACGAGCATAGCGGATGTCGACCCACGGGAACGCTGCGGCTTCGACACCGGTCGCAGAATCGATTCGACTTCCCCATTCCGCTCGGCGATCACGGCCGGTAGGTTTTGTTCATGGTCCTTCCTCATCCTCTCCCGCTCGTACCAGCGCCCGTCTCCGCCATCGCACGGGAGGGCCGGATGCCGATCACCGCGACGACGCGCGTGCTCGGCCACGCGCCCGCTGCAGCCGAGCTGCTCGCCGCGGTGGAGCGCCGCACCGGCATCCGCCTCACGCCCGTCGAGACGGCCCCTGCGGAGATCGAGCTGTTCGTGGACGCGGAATCCTCGGCGCCGGAGGGCTACACGCTCGAGGTGGGCGAGCGCGCGGCCGTCATCGGCGCCGATGAGGCAGGCCTCTTCTACGGTGTCCAGACGCTGCTGCAACTGCTGCGGCAGGACGACACGGGCTGGAGTCTCCTCGGTGCGGACGTCGCGGACTCCCCGCGCTTCGCACGGCGCGGGGTGATGCTCGACGTCGCGCGGCACTTCTTCGGCGTCGAAGACGTGAAGAGGTTCATCGACAGCACCAGCGCCCTCAAGCTCAACCACCTGCACCTGCACCTGAGCGACGATCAGGGGTGGCGTGTGCACATCGACTCCTGGCCGCGGTTGACGCAGCTGTCCTCCGGCACCTCCGTCGACGGCCACCCCGGGGGCTTCTACTCGAAGGACGACTACCGCGAGATCGTGGCGTATGCAGCGTCGCGCCACATGATCGTCATCCCCGAGATCGACCTGCCAGGCCACACGCATGCGATCGGAGTGGCCTATCCCGAACTCGTGGAGGCCCCGGTCCTCAACGACACCCTCGTCGCCGACTCGCAGCGCCTCGGACAGCAGCTGCCCGAGGCGGGGAAGCCGTACCTGGGGTGGGGCGTCGGGCATTCCAGCGTCCGTATCCACGAGGAGCGCACCTACGATTTCGTCCGTGATGTCGTTCGCGAGCTGGCGGAGATGACCCCCGGCCCGTACATCCACATCGGGGGCGACGAATCTCTCGGGACCCCCCAGGCCGACTTCGACCTGTTCGCCGAGCGCGCGACGGAGATCGTCGTCGATGCAGGGAAGGTCCCGATCGCCTGGCACGAGATGGGGTCAGCGGCGGGTATCGCCGAGGGCACCGTCGGGCAGTACTGGGGGATGACCACGCCCGCGGGCGCGCATGCCGCGGAGGCAGCCCACTTCGTCGAGCGCGGAGGGGCATTGATCATGTCCGCCGCGAACGTCACCTATCTCGACATGAAGTACACCGAGGACTTCCCGCTCGGACTCACGTGGGCCGCGGTCATCGACGTCCGCAGCGCCTACGAGTGGGAGCCGACCGCGGTCCTCGACGTACCGGAGTCCGCGATCCTCGGCATCGAGGCGCCGCTGTGGTCCGAGACCACCCGCACTCTCGACGAGGTCGAGCAGCTGGTGTTCCCCCGGGCCGCGGCCCAGGCAGAGGTCGCGTGGTCGCCGAGAGAGGCCCCGGATCGGGTGTGGGAGTCCTTCCGTGTGCGCGTCGGATCGCTCGCGCCGCTGTGGAAGGCTGAAGGGGTGAAGTTCCACCCCGCTGACGAGATCCCCTGGAGCGCACGTTGAGCACCCACTCCTCCACGACCGGTTCACTGGTCATCCACTCCGCACGGATCATCGACCGGGGCGAGACAGTCGACGACGGATGGATCCGCATCGAGCGTGGCATCGTCACGGCTCGGGGCACCGGCTCAACATGGGAACCGGCCGACGACGTCGTCGACGCCGCCGCGGTCGCGGGTCCCGGCGCGGTGCTCACCCCCGGTTTCATCGACATCCACGGACACGGCGGTGCCGGGGCGTCGTTCGACGACGGCGTCGAGGCGATCCGCACCGCGCGAGAGCTGCATCGTGCTCACGGGACCACTCGGGCGGTCGTGTCACTCGTGACGGCGCCGCTGGACGAGCTGGTGCGAAATGTGGCCACCATCGCGGACCTGACCGACACCGACGCCGACATCCTGGGCTCTCACCTCGAGGGACCCTTCCTCGACCCCGGCCATCACGGCGCCCACGAGCCCTCGCTGCTGCGCCACCCCGACCCCGCCGACGTCGAGCGACTGCTGGAGGCCGGACGCGGGACGGTCCGCCAGGTCACGATCGCGCCGGAACTCCCCGGCGGACTGGAGGCGATCCGGCGGATCGTCGCCGCCGGTGCCGCTGCCGCCGTCGGGCATACCGACGCGGATGCCGAGATGGCCGTCGCCGCATTCGAGGCGGGCGCGTCGATCCTGACCCACGCGTTCAACGCGATGCCCGGCATCCACCACCGCGCTCCTGGGCCGGTGCTCGCCGCAGCCGCCGACCATCGAGTCGTGCTCGAGGCCATCGCCGACGATGTGCACCTCGACCCCCACGTGGTCAAGCTGGTGTTCGACGCCGCCCCCGGTCGCGTGGCGCTGATCACCGATGCGATGGCCGCCGCGGGCACTGCCGACGGTCATTACGACCTCGGCGCGGTGAGCGTCACGGTCGAAGCCGGCGTGGCTCGGGCGGATGACACCGGCTCGATCGCGGGATCGACACTCACGCAGGACGTCGCATTGCAGCGCGCAGTCGCCGCGGGTGTGCCCCTGGCCGAGGGCGTTCGCGCTCTCACGGAGACGCCGGCGAGAGCGATCGGACGGGAAGCCACGCTCGGGAGCCTGCGCCCCGGGATGATGGGCGATGCCGTGCTCCTGGATGCGGAACTGCGCATCGCGCGAGTGTGGTCGGGACCAGGGCTGCTCGGCTGAACGAGCACGCATTCGCGCGACGCGCAGCTCTGCGCTCTCCGGTCGTGCGTGTCGAGGGCGGGGGGTCGCCGTTCCCCAGATCGGCGACCCCGTTCCCCCTCCAGAGAAGGGGGGCCGGGACTCCTCCCCCGAGGTTCCCGACCCACCCGACCGGTGCAGTTGCCCCTCGCACCAGCGCCTGAACTCCGCCCCCCGGAGGAGTTCGTACGGCTGTCTCTATGGGATGAGACGGCAGCCTCATCGATTCATTACGCGACTTCTCGAAATTTCTTCGAGAAGTCCTGTCGGACCTCGCGCCGACGGAACGGGGGGCCGCCGTTCCCCAGATCGGCGACCCCGTTCCCCCTCCAGAGCTGGGCGGCCGAGGACTCCTCCCCCGAGGTTCCCGACCCACCCGACCGGTGCAGTTGCCCCTCGCACCAGCGCCTGAACCCCGCCCCCCGGAGGAGTTCGTACGGCTGTCTCCATGGGATGAGACGGCGACCCCCACGGTTCATTACGCGACTTCGGGAAGTTCTTTCGAGAACGACCGCCGCCAGCCGCATGGGCCCTGGCCGGGCGGGGGCGCGAAGCCGGGCATCGTCTTGGAATTGTCGGGAAGGGTGGCTTCCCTGGGAGATTCGCGAGAGAATGGTGAAGTCGCGTGATGAGCGGCGCTTTCGCGCGTCTCCCCTGTAGAGACGCACCGCGCCCCGCGACAGATGGATGATTGTGCACGAAGAGAACACGACAGACGACCAGCCGATCGGCGATGCCGACCTGATCCTCCGCGCCCGCTCGGGCGACACGGGGGCATTCGGCGAACTCTGGCGGCGGCACTATCCCTCCGGCATGGCCGTCGCGCGGTCGATCACCTCGTCGATCGACCCGGACGACCTGGTGCAGGAGGCGTACACCCGCATCTACCAGGCGATCCTCAAGGGCGGCGGACCGAACGGCTCCTTCCGCGCCTATCTGTTCACGAGCATCCGCAACACCGCGGCAGGCTGGGGCCGGGCACGCCGCGAGACCGCGATCGACGAGCTCGACTCGGTGGCCGATCCCGAGACGACCGACCAGGCCGAGAACGAGGCTCTCGACCGGAGCCTGACCGCGCAGGCGTTCCGGAGCCTTCCCTCCCGCTGGCAGGAAGTGCTCTGGTACACCGAGATCGAGCAGATGAAGCCCCAGGAGGTCGGCCGTCTCCTCGGGATGAAGTCCGGCGCCGTATCGCAGCTGGCGTTCCGTGCACGCGAGGGCCTGCGCGAAGCCTGGGTCCAAGCACACCTGCGCAGCGCGGCCGATGGATCCGAATGCCAGTGGACGATCGAGCACCTGGGCGCGTACTCGCGGGGCAACCTCAGCACACGCGACCACAAGCGCCTCGAGCTGCACCTCGACGAGTGCGCTCGCTGCATGATCGTGGCTGCAGAGGCCAAAGACGTCTCGAAGCGTCTCGCGCTCGTGCTGCTGCCGCTCGTGCTGGGCGTCACCGGCGCCTCGGGGTACCTCGCGACGCTGCAGGGTGCGGGCACACCGATCGTCGCACTCGCCGCGATGCCCTCCGACATCCCGGGAGCCGTGTTCGGCGGGGACGTGTCAGGCCCTGCCGTGACCGCCGGCGCCGCCGGCGCCCATGGCTCCAGCAGTGGGACGGCTGGCGGCGCCGGTGGCAGCACCGCGGGAGGTGCCGCCGGAGGCGGTGCAACCGGGGCGGCGGGAGCAGGAGCCGCTGGTGGCGTGTTCACCGGAATCGGCGCCCTGGTCGGAGCCGGGTCCGCGGCGCTCGTCGTCGCAGGTGTCGTGGCCGCCGCGACGATCATCCCCGGGCTCACCGGTGCCGATCCCGCGACGTCGCTCCCCAGCGCAGGCGATCAGGATGCGTCGTCGATCACCTCAGATGTCGGCCCCGATGAATCCATGAACCTGGACGAGCCGATCGTCATCGAGCCGCCGGTCACCGTTCCGGAAGAGGCGCCCGTCACTCCGGTGGAAGACGAGACCACGGAACCGGCGGCCGAGCAGACCGGACCGGTCGTGGCTCCCCCGGTCGCTCCTCCGGTCATTCCGGTCGACCCCGTGGACCCCGTGGACCCGACCACCCCGGTCGACCCGGTGGACCCCGTCGACCCGGTGGACCCCGTCGACCCGGTGGACCCCGTGGATCCGGTGGACCCCGTGGATCCCGTCGACCCGGTGGACCCCGTAGACCCCGTCGACCCGGTAGACCCCGTAGACCCCGTCGACCCGGTGGACCCCGTGGACCCCGTCGACCCGGCTGTTCCCACCGAGGCTCCGACCTGGGATCTCGCCACCATCTGGTTCGAAGGCCTGACCGTCCACTACAGCATCCCGGTCACCGGCGCCCCCGGCACGACGGTCGAGGCACTGCTGGACGGAAGCAGCGGCGGCGGAGACAGCATCGTCCTCGACGACGCCGGACTCGGGACGATCGACCTCCGTCCGAGCCTCTTCCAGTATCTTCTCGCCGGCCGGACGACGGTGACCTTCCGCTATCTGCTCGACGGCGAGATCGGTCCCTCGGCCAGCACCACCCTGCTGGCACTCGAGTCCACGCGACCGGTCGAAGACGTTCCGATCGACCAGCCGCAGGACCCCGCCACGGAGACGGCCGTCGTACCTGTCGAGACCACGCAGACCGACGCCGCGACGACGATACAGGTCGACCCCGCCCCGGTCCCCGAGCCCGCGCCTGCACCGGAGTCCACACCTGCACCTGCACCCGCTCCGGCTCCGGCACCAGAGCCCGCACCTGCACCTGCACCTGCACCTGCACCTGCACCTGCACCCGAGCCTGCACCTGAGCCTGCACCTGCACCCGAGGCCCTCGCACCGGCGTCGCCGACAGCTCCCGCCGAGGGCGAGTCGGTCGAGGCCCCTGCCGCTCCGGCCGAGGACGCCCCGCCCGCCGAATAGACTGGATCCATGTCCTCGGATCCCGCACCCGTTCCCGGCGTCGAGCGCCCGGTCATCTCCGCGCTCGACATCGTCCGCACGATCGTCCTGGTGGTCGCGGTCGCATCGCTCGCGCTCTGGGGCTTCGCCACCTGGTCGCTCCCGTGGAACATCATCATCGGGATCGGGGCCCCCGTCATCGTCATCCTGATCTGGGCGCTCTTCCTGTCGCCTCGGGCCGTGCTCCGGGTGCACCCCTTCCTCCGCGCCGCCGTCGAACTGCTCGTCTACGTCGGCGTCACCATCGCCTGGTGGTCGATGGGACAGGCCCTGATCGGCACCGCCTTCGCCCTCGTCGCCGTCGTCGCCGGCGTGCTCAGCGGCCGCCGCGCCCTGTCGTGACCGCCCTGTCGTGAGCGTCTGACGTGAGCGTGCTGTCGCAGCTGCAGGAGTCGCTCGGAGCGCTCGTGGACACCAGTCCCGCGTCACTCGACGAGGCGAGGGCCGACCGTTCGGGTCATGCCGCAGCAGGGCTCCCGGTCGCTGTCGTCCATGCCGAGAGCGTCGAAGACGTCCAACAGACCATGCGCATCGCCACGGCCACGCGCACGCCCGTCGTGATCCGTGGTGCCGGCACCGGACTGGCTGGTGCCGCCAATGCAGGCGCGGGCGAGATCGTGCTGTCCGTGCGTCGGATGACGGCGATTCTCGAGGTACGGGCCGACGATCTGCTCGCGGTCGTCGAACCGGGCATCCTGAATGCCGATCTCAATGCCGAGCTCGGCCGCCACGGGCTGTGGTGGGCACCCGATCCTGCCAGCCGCGACATCTCCACCGTCGGCGGCAACATCGCCACAGGTGCGGGCGGCCTGCTGTGCGCGAAGTACGGCGTCGTGCGCGATGCGGTGCTCGGCGTAGACCTCGTGCTCGCCGACGGGCGCCTGTTGCACCTCGGCCATCGCAGCGTCAAGGGCGTCACCGGTCTGGACCTCACTGCCCTCGTGATCGGCTCCGAGGGGACTCTGGGGGTCGTGGTCGGGGCGACGCTCAAGCTGCGCCGGCTGGTCCCGGGCAACACCTGCACGATCGCTGCGACCTTCCCCGGCGTCCGGGCTGCTGCTGCGGCCTCCGCCGCCGTGACCGCAGCCGGCGTGCAACCGGCGATCATGGAGCTCATGGATGCCGCCAGCCTCGAGGCCGTGCATGCGCTACTCGCTCTCCCCGCCCCGACGCCGGGCGCCGCGCAGCTCACGATCCAGACCGACGGACCGGCGGCCCGTGCCGAGGCGGAGGCGATCGCGGACATCCTGCGCGCACACGACGGAAGCACGGTCGTCTCGCACGACAGAGCCGAAGGAGAGCGTCTGCTCGCTATCCGGCGGTCGATGCACGCGGCGATGGCATCGCTGGGCACATCCCTGATCGAAGACGTCGCGGTGCCGCGCAGCGCGATGCCCGCGATGTTCGACGAGATCGCCCGCATCGAACGCGAGTACGGTCTGCGCATCCCGACCGTCGCCCATGCCGGCGACGGAAACCTGCATCCGAATTTCCTGTTCGACGGACCCGAGGTCCCCTCAGAGGTGTGGGCGGCCGCAGACGACCTGTTCCGCGCCGCCATCCGGCTCGGTGGGACGCTCACCGGAGAGCACGGCATCGGCGTGCTGAAGCGACGCTGGCTGGCCGAAGAGCTGGGAGACGACCAATGGCACCTGCAGCGGCAGATCACGGCGGTCTTCGATCCGCTCGGGATCCTCAACCCAGGGAAGGTCTTCGATGCCTGACATCCACGTGAGCGCGGCCGTGATCGTCGATGACGAAGGACGCGTCCTCGTCGTCCGCAAGGAGGGCACGACGACGTTCATGCAGCCGGGCGGAAAGCCCGAGCCCGGCGAGTCCCCCGCTCAGACGTTGATCCGCGAACTCCACGAGGAACTGGGGCTGCTCCTGGAGGAGCGCGACCTCCGGCCTCTGGGAACGTTCGCCTCGGCCGCGGCCAACGAGCCGGGCCACCGTGTCGTCGCAGAGGCCTTCGCGACGAGCGTCGATCCGGAGGCCGTGACCGTCCAGGCCGAGCTCGCCGAGCTCCGTTGGATCACCCGGGAAGACATGCCGACGCTCGCCCTGGCACCGCTGAGCACAGAGCACCTGCTGCCGATCGCCTGGCCTGCGCTCGCCCAGGACTGAGGACGCTCGGCGGGCGTCAGATGCCCTGCCACTCCGGCTTGTTCGCGAAGGTGTAGCGGTAGTAGTCGGCGAGCGAGAGCTGTGATGCGGCTGCTTCGTCGACGACGATCGTCGCATGCGGGTGGAGCTGGATCGCGGAGCCGGGCAGGAGAGCCGTGAGCGGTCCTTCGACGGCGCCTGCCACGGCCTCGGCCTTGCCCGCACCGAACGCCAGCAGCACGAGGTGGCGCGCCTTGAGGATGGTTCCGAGCCCCTGCGTGATGCAGTGCATCGGCACGTCGTCGATCGAGTCGAAGAAGCGGGCGTTGTCTTCGCGGGTCTGCTCGGTGAGCGTCTTGACGCGCGTACGGGAGGCGAACGACGAGCCGGGCTCGTTGAAGCCGATGTGTCCGTCGGTGCCGATTCCGAGGATCTGCAGATCGACGCCACCCGCCGCGTCGATGGCGGCCTCGTAGTCGTCGCCCGCGTGCTGGATCGTCGCGAGCGCGCCGTTGGGAACGTGGATGCGCTGCGGGTCGAGCCCGAGCGGTTCGACGACCTCGCGAGCGATGACCGAGCGGTAGCTCTCCGGGTGGGTCGGGTCGATGCCCACGTACTCGTCCAGCGCGAAGCCGCGCACCTGGGAGACGTCGCGGCCGGCGAGCTTCGAGCGCAGCGCCTGGTACACGGGCAGCGGGGTCGATCCCGTGGCGAGACCGAGCACCGCGTCGGAACGACGGTCGATCAGCTCGACGATCTCTGTGGCGACCAGCTCACCGGCGGCCTCGGCATTCTCGACGATGACGACCTCAGCCATGCGGGACGATCTCCTTCTCGGTGATGGACGCGCCGACGAGCGCGGCGCCGAAAGCGGCGGCGGGAGACCCCGCGGACAGCAGTTCGATTCTCTCATCCAGCCGGAGCGACCGCATGAACGGCGAGGCCTCGGCCCCCGCATGCAGCGCCGCGCGGATGCCGTCTTCGAGGCGTCCACCGAGCGCGGTCAGGCCTCCCCCGATGATGACGGTCTCGACGTCGGCCGAGAGCACGAGCACCCGCACGGCGGCGGCCGCTCCGTGGTAGAGATCGTCACGGAGCGCGAGTGCCAGCGGATCGCCCGCGTCTGCGGCGTCGAAGATGTCGCGGATGGGAAGAGCGCCCGGGCGTCCCCACGCCTTGGCGAGGGCGCCGCCGCCGCAGAAGGTCTCGATGCACCCGCGCTGTCCGCATCCGCACAGACGGCCGTGCGGGTCGACCGAGAGGTGCCCCACTTCGCCGGCTGTGCCTCGAGCGCCGCGCCAGATCCGTCCGTCGATCACGATCCCTGCGGCGACCCCCGTGCCGAGATTGAGATAGGCCATCGACCCGGAGACGCCGCTGAGCGCGGCCGCACCGAGCGCAGCGGCCTTCACGTCGTTCTCCACCCGGAAAGGCACACCCAGTGCGCGCTCGGCGCGCTCGGCGAGGTCGAGCGACTCGACTCCGAGGTTGACGGCGTGGTCCACGCGTCCGGCCTCCGCGTCGACGAGTCCGGGGATGCCGATCCCGACGGAGCCGATGCGCGAGACCGTCAGGCCCGTCTCGTCGGCGAGCGTCGCGACCGAGGTGACGATGCTCTCGACGACCGCGTCGTCACCCCAGCCGGTCGGGCGACGCAGCCTTCCGATGATCTCACCGGCTGCGTCGACCGCCACGGCATCGATCTTGGTGCCGCCGACGTCGAGGCCCACACGGATCGGCCGACCGGAACGGTCGGCGGTGCCCGCATCGGTCATCAGATGCCACGCCCTGCGGTGCCGGCGGTGAGAGCAATCCTCACGACACTCCCAGCTGGCCCGAGAGGACCATCACCGCGGCTCCGCGCAGCACGATGTCGTCCTGGTGCGTGAGACGCACCTCGACGTCCTCGAACACGCCCTCGAGAGTCCGCGCGTGCAGAGTCTCGATCGCGGCGTCGATCAGGATGCCGTCGAGCAGGTCGGCGGGCCCGGAGAGCACGACTTCCGACAGGTCGAGCGCGGCGACGATCGGGGCGATGGCGATGGCCATGCGGGTGCCGGCGTCGCGCAGGATCTCGTCCCGCGCCGCGGGATCGGCGGCGATCGCGGCTCCGAGGCGGCTGACGCTGAGCCAGGCTTCGAGGCATCCGTCCTTGCCGCAGGCGCAGCGCGGCCCTCCGTCCGTGCCGACCACGACGTGACCGATCTCCCCTGCAGCGAAGCGACTGCCGAGCAGCGGCTGGCTGCCGGTGATGAGGCCGGCGCCGACCCCTCGACCGATCTTGATCAGCATGAAGTCGGCCTTCGCGTCGCCGAACGTGTACTCGGCGAGCACAGCGGCGTTGGCGTCGTTCCTGGCGAGGACGGGCAGGTCGAGGTCGACCCCGAGCTTCGCCTCCAGCGGGAAGTTGGTCCAGCCGAGGTTCGGAGAGCTGAGGACGAGACCGTCGGGTCGCACGACGCCGGGTGTGCCGATGCCGACGCCCAGCAGCGGCTGCGTCGAGGCGGCGACGAGGGTCTGCGCCAGCTGGTGCAGCGCCGCATAGGCAGCTTCGCCGTCTGGTGACTCCGGTCGCGGCACCTCACGTCGCTCGAGGACGTCGCCGTCGAGGCTCAGCACCGCACCGGTGAACGCACTGGGGCCGGAGAGGTCGAGGCCGAGGATCTGGTGGCCGAACCGGTCGATGTCGATCAGGATCGGGGGCTTGCCGGGGCCTACTGCCTCGCGGACGCCCATCTCGATCACGATGCCGTCGGCGATGAACTCCGCGACCAGATCGGAGATCGTCACCCTGGTCAGCCCCGTCTCACGCGAGAGGTCGGCGCGACTCATGGCTCCGGCGTGATACAGCGTCTGAAGCACGAGTGCCCGGTTGTGCCCGCGAGCGTGCTCAGGAAGCACTTTGGAGCGCGAACGCAGGTGGCGCCCTGGGCCGAAGGCGTGCGAGTTCGCGCCGAGGTACTCTGCCGGCGACGCTGGACGCTGTTCATCCGAAACGGACATGTTTGTTAGTAGACCTTACGAACAAAATTTACGCAACCTCTGCCCGCGCACGCGCAGGCAGGGTTACCGAAACGTTACATTACTTTCGATGCTCGGCGGAAGCGGCCCGAGAGCGCTCCACCAGGCGAGCGACCAGACCCGCGACGATGTCCTCCCGAGCCGCGATCGTGAGCGGTTTGCCCGGCACGCCGGGTCGGCGTTGAGCGGGTGTCGGGCCGTCAAGGGGACGATACCGCACCCCGGCGGCGCGGAGGCGGCGCAGGTGCGTGGGCAGGCGCCGACCGAAGTCCGCGAACGGCGCCGGATCACCGCCCTCCCAGAGGCGCTCGGCGATCGCCGCCAGACGAGGGAACATCGCGAAGTCGACACGATCCCGTGTCGGCAGGTGCTCGCTCCAGACGTTGGCCTGCCCTCCGACAGCGCCGTCCTCGATCCGCAGCGTGTACGCCCGCTCGATCGACAGCGGAGGCCCCACCCTGATCGGCTCCTCCACGGACTCCGACTGGGGATAGTCGAGGTACACCTCGAGGTCGGGACAGGCCACCACGGGGATGCCACGAGCGAGGGCGTCCCGCATCGCCACGGGGCCGCGCCAGGCCAGGATCCGCACCCCATCCGGCACATCGCCCTCGAGGACCTCGTCCCATGCCAGGGCGGTCCGCCCCCGGGAGCGGACGTGCGCCACGAAGTGCGCCGTGAACCACGGTTGCACGTCGTGCGCGGTGGCGAGTCCGAGTTCCCGCATGCGTTCGGAGGCTGCGGCGCTCTGCGCCCACTCCGTCACGGGCACCTCGTCTCCGCCGATCCCGATCCACTCCGCGTCGAACACGTCGCACAGGGCGTCGATGGCCTTGCGACCGAACGCCAGCGACGCCTCGGTCGGAGCCAGCGTGCGGGGGTTGACACCGAAACGCTCCCACGGCGCGGTGACCGGATCGCCGACGTCGACGTTGCCGAGTTCGGGGTATGCCGCGAGCGCAGCCTGGATGTGGCCGGGCAGCTCGACCTCGGGTACGAGCGTCACGAAGCGCGCGGCGGCGTAGTCCACGAGGTCGCGCAGCTCGGCGGCGGTGTAGAACCCCTCGTGCACACCGGGTTCCACCGTCGCGAGAGGACCGTGACCGGTCTGCGTGGCCATCCGCCTAGAGCCGATCTCGGTGAGCCGGGGGAAACCGGGGACCTCGAAGCGCCACCCCTGGTCATCCGTGAGATGCAGATGCAGGACGTTGAGGTGGTGGTCGGCGAGCAGGTCGATGAGCCGACGCACCTCGTCGACGGGACGGAAATGCCTGGCGACGTCGAGCATCGCCCCGCGCCACTCGTACGCGGGCGCCCCCTCCCACACGCCGGCGGGGACGACGGCGTCTGACGCATCGGGATCGCGGAGCTGTCGCAGCACGGTGGCACCCCGGAACACACCGCCCGGGGTCGCGCCTCGGATCTCGATGCCGTCCGCGCTCACGGTCACCCGGAACGCCTCAGCGCCGATGCGGCCGGCTGCCTCCGCCTCTGCGCCGAGAGTCTCATCGACCAGGAGGCGGATGGGGGACGCATCCTCCGACGCCCCTCCGCCGCCCAACCGCACCACCGAAGCGGCGAGGTCGGAGGCGGCTCGGATCGGGGTGTCGCCCGCCCAGGCGAACCCGGGCACGGAAGGGTCGATGCGTGCGTCGACCCGCGGCACGGTCGCCCGATGGGGCGGTGGCGGCATCCGCAGGGCGCGCCCCGGTGCGGCACCGGTGGGCTCGCCGTCGGCCAGCACAGCCACTCCTCCGACCAGCACCTCCACGATGCCGCGCGGAGCAGCGAGCGGAGAGTCGAAGGTGGCGCCCGCCGCGATGGCCTCGGGGTCGAACAGCACGAGGTCGGCAGTCGCGCCGTCCCGGATGATGCCGCGCGGCGCGTCTCCTCTGTCGAGCCCGAGGCGTCGGGCCGGTGTGCCCGACAGGTGACGCACGGCCTCCTCGAGCGTCAGGACGCCGAGCTCACGCACGTAGTGACCCAGATAGCGCGGGAAGGTCCCCCGGCCGCGCGGGTGCGGCCTGGCGCCGATCAGGATGCCGTCGCTCCCGCCCGAATGCTGCGGGTGGCGCATGATCGCGCGGACGTTCTCCTCGTCTCCGATGTGCATCAGGATTCCGGTGGCCCCGGAGTCCTGGATCACCGTGTCGATCACGACGTCGACGGCTCGGCGACCCGTCGCGGTGGCGATCTCCGCGACCGTGCGTCCGACGAGACCCCCGAGCGCCGGGTTCGCCGCGCCCGAGATCTGGATCTGCGTCCAGTCGGCCTTCTCACCGTGGAAGCCGTCGCAGCCGACCTCCTCCAGCTCGACGCGCAGGCCCTCCCGCCCTCCGGCATCGAGTGCGGCGAGGGCGCCGAGAAGGTCTCCGGTCGCCGCGAGCCGACTCGGCAGCAGCGCGGCCAGCGTAGTCGCCCCGGGCAGGTACGGGTAGGTGTCGAGGGTCACGTCCACGCCGTCGGCGATCGCCTCGTCGATCAGGGCGAGGAGTTCCTCCGCCCTGCCGCGATTCGGCGCGAAGTTCATCGTGGCGTGCGTGAGATGCACGGGGCACCCGGTGCGGCGACCGATGTCGAGCGCCTCCCGATACGCGTCGAGCGCTCCCCCTCCGTAGCTTCGGGTGTGGGGCGCCCAGTAGCCGCCGCGCTCGGCGACGACTCGGCACAGCGCCTCGAGCTCTGCCGTGTCGGCGTACATGCCCGGCGTATAGGTGAGACCGCTCGACATGCCGAACGCTCCCGCATCGAGGGCGGCGCCGAGCACCTCCGCCATCGATGCGATCTCGGTGGGCGTCGCTCGCCGGTTCTCGTGTCCGACCACCATCATCCGCAGGTTCCCCTGCGGAACCAGAACGGCGGCGTTCGCGACGGTCGCCGCATCGATGGCCGACAGCAGGTCGTCCATCGACCGCCATGGCACGTCGGCGGGCAGGCCGTTCCACCCCGCGATCTGCGCGGGGATGACAGCTGCGGCGGCGTCGTCGAGCGGCGCGTAGCCGAGGCCGTCCTGCCCGAGCACCTCGGTCGTGACACCCTGCCTGATCTTCGCGTCGTGCGTGGCCCCGCCGAGCACCGCGAGGTCGCTGTGGGCGTGCATGTCGATGAAGCCCGGCGCCAGGACGAGTCCCTCTGCCGCGATCTCGACCGCCCCCGCCGGGAGTTCGAGTTCGTCGGGTCGGCTGCCCCGTGGTACGACGGCCACGACCCTGGCGCCTTCCACCGCGACGTCGGCCGCGAAACGGGGGGCGCCCGTTCCGTCGACGACCGTGGCACCCCGATAGACGCGGACGAGCCCCGCGGAGGCCTTCTCCGCGCTCAGAAGCATGTCGCCACCGCCCCGATCACCCGGGGGTCCTCTGCGTCGGGATCGTCGATGACCGCGACCACCCGCCACTTGTCGAACGCGGTGCACGGGTGGGAGAGTCCCAGCCGCACGACGTCGCCGACCGCCGCGGTGGTGCCATCGGCGAGATGCAGGAACGCGTGCTGATCGTTCAGCGCCGTCACTTCGCCGTCGACCGACTGCGGCACCGGAAGGTCCAGGTCGAAGGGCACATCGCGCCGCCCCGCATCCAACAGGGCGAGACCGTCCTCGGGCTGCGAGACCACCCGCGACCAGACGTGCATCGCCGAACGGAGCGGCGCCGTCTCGGTCAGCGCACCGAAGGGCGACATGCGGGAGTAGAAGCCGTCGTCGTGGATCTGGAACGCGCCAGAACGCAGCACGATATCGGCGTCGACGTTCCGTGGCGCGAGCACCGCGGCGGCGCGATCGGGGAAGGCGCTGCCTCCCGCGCTCAGCACGGGCCGGACACCCTCGGAATACGTCAGCCGGTCGTGCAGCTCGACGATCGAGCGCAGGTACCGGTCGACGGCGGCGATCGAGTCCTCGCTGCGATCCGGTCCGAACGGTCCCTCGTATCCCGCGACACCGGCCAGTCGAAGTCCGGGGGCGGTGGAGACCGCTTCGGCGATCCGCTCCCCTTCCTCCACGGACCGGGCGCCGGTGCGCCCGCGCGCTCCTCCGAGCTCGACCAGCACGTCCAGCGGGCGCTCGGCGTCGCGCATGCCCTCTGCGAGGATCGCGACCCCTCCGAGCGAGTCCGCCCAGCACAGCACCCGCACGCCAGCACCGGCGAGCAGCACGCCGAGCCGTCGCACCGCGGCGAGATCCGTCACCGCGTTGGCGATCAGCACCGTCGAGACGCCGGCGTCGACGGCGACCTCGGCCTGCCACGGCGTCGCGACCGAGATGCCCCACGCCCCCGCGTCGAGAAGCCGCTGCCAGAGCGCCGGCGCCATGGTGGTCTTGCCGTGCGGAGCGAGCAGCACGCCACGCTCCGCAGCCCAGCCGAAGACGGTGTCCTCGTTGTGGGTCAGCGCCTCTTCGTGGACGGTCATCACCGGTGTGACCAGGTCGGAGAGACGCAAGCCGGCGCCGTGCACCTCGGAGAGCCGAAGCCCTGCGGCGTGCGCGGGGAACCCCTTCGCCCAGGCGCCGAGAACGGGATCCGGAATTTGTAGAGGCATCTAACAAGGCTACTAGGCTGATGGCATGACCGCGAAGATCCGAGTATCCACCGACGCCGCCCCCGCCCCTGCTCACACCTTCTCCCAGGGGATCCGCAAGGGCCCGTTCGTCCAGGTCTCCGGCCAGGGTCCCGTCGACCCGCGTACCAACGAGTATCTCTTCCCCGGCGATGTCGCCGCGCAGACGACTCGCACGCTCGAGAACGTCAAGGCGATCGTCGAGGCGTCCGGCGCGACGTTCGACGATGTCGTCATGCTGCGCGTGTACCTCACCAAGCGCGAGGACTTCCCGATCATGAACGAGGCCTATGGCGAGTTCGTGACAGCGCACACCACCGACGGCGTGCTCCCGTCGCGCACCACGGTCTTCACCGGTCTGCCGCGCGAGGAGATGCTCGTCGAGATCGACGGCATCGCCATCGTCGACTGACGGAGGCAGTGCGGGGAGGCACCGTATCACGGACCGTTGCCTCCCCGTTACCTCCCATCCCGTACCATTGGACCTCAGGACACGTTTTGAGATCCGGGGGGTGAAGTTCGTGACCGATCTGATTTCTGCGCCGGGCGCCGCAGCCGAGGCGCACGGCGACGACTCCGCACCCACCGCGGGGCTCACATCGGGAGACTCTTCCACCGACGCGATGCCGTCAGGCACCGGAGAGCAGCCCCTCGCCTGGGCGCCCGTCGAACCGGCTCCCAAGAAGCGCCACCTCGGCCTGTGGATCGGCCTCGGCATCGGGGCCGTCGCCCTGGGCGCGGGTGCCGCTTCCTTGATCCTCATCGCTCCCGGCACCACGGTCGCCGGCATCCCCGTGGGATGGATGACTCCCGGTGCCGCGGCCGACGCCATCAGCTCTCATCTCGCCGAGACCGAGGTCACGCTCACGGGCGAGGGTGGGGATGTCGTGCTCACCGGTGCCGACCTCGGCGCGCAGGTCGACGCGACGACCCTGGCCGACGCCGCGTTCGCCGATCGCCCGATGTGGAACCTCGGGATGTGGATGGGCGACCCGGTTCCCGCCGATATCGTGCTCGACGCCGACACCGCCGGCACCGCACTGCGCGCCGCAGTGCCGACGAGCTTCACCGACCCCGTCGATGCCGGAGTCGTGTTCGACGCCGCGAGCGGCACATATGTGATCACCCCGTCCGAGGCCGGCACGGGGATCGACGTCGACGCACTCACCGTCGCCTTCGCGGACGCGGTCGCAGACGGCGCCACATCGCTCGAATACCCCGGCGGACCTGCCGAAGCGCTGCCCGCCGTGTCGGACGACGATGCGACGGCCACCGCCACCGAACTCAACACGCTGCTCGGGAGCATCGGCTTCTATGTCGGCGACGAGCGCACGGTGCCGGTCACTCCGGCCGTCGCCGCGACCTGGCTGACCGTGGTCGACGACGACGGTCAACTGCGCATCGAGGCCGATCCGCAGGCGATTCAGGCGACCGTCGACACACTGCCGGGTCTCGTCGACCGGGCCGCGGTCAACGCGACCAACATCGTCGATTCCGCCGGCACCGTGCTCCGCTCGGAGCAGAAGGGCGCCACGGGGCGCGCGCTCGGCGACACGTCGACCGTCGCGGAGCAGTTCGCCGAGCAGCTCACCGCGGGCGACGGCGTGTTCGCGCTCACCGTCAGCGAGACCGCGTTCGAGACCGTGAACCTGTTCCGCCGCATCGAGATCAACCTGAGTCAGCAGCGCGCCTATCTGTTCGAGAACAACGAGGTCGTGAAGTCCTGGGCCGTCTCGACCGGTCTGCCCGGAACCCTCACCCCGACCGGCAACTTCAAGGTGTTCGCACACACGGCGATGCAGGACATGGGCTGCTACGAAGGCGCTCCGTACTGCACCGAAGACGTGCCGTGGATCACCTGGTTCGCGCCGAACATCGGCTTCCACGGCACCTACTGGCACAACAACTTCGGCCAGCGGATGAGCCACGGCTGCGTGAACCTGCCGATCGATCTCGCCAAGTACGTCTACGACTGGTCCCCCGAGGGCCTCGAGATCTCCGTCTACTACTGATCCGTACGTCGGCCACGCCCGGACTCCCGGGTGCTTCGTCGACGGTTCGTGCGCCCCGCGCGTGGAACGGGCACGAGAGAGGGGGCGGATGCCGCAGCATCCGCCCCCTCTCTCTGTGCGTCAGCGCAGCGCGTCGACGATGCCGTTCAGCGTCGCGGACGGACGCATGACGGCGGCGACGAGCGCCTCGTCCGGACGGTAGTACCCGCCGATCTCGACCGGGGTGCCCTGCACCGCGTTGAGCTCGGAGACGATCTTCTCCTCGTTCTCGGCGAGGGTCGCGGCGACCGGCGCGAAGGCCGCTGCCAGGTCGGCATCCTTCGTCTGCTTCGCCAGCTCCTGCGCCCAGTACAGGCCAAGGTAGAAATGGCTTCCGCGGTTGTCGATCGTGCCGAGTGCGCGACCGGGCGAGCGGTCCTCCTCGAGGAAGGTGCCGGTCGCGGCGTCCAGGGTCTCGGCCAGCACGCGCGCCTTCTCGTTGCCCGTGCGGTCGGCGAAGTGCTCGAGCGACGCGGCGAGCGCGAAGAACTCGCCCAGCGAGTCCCAGCGCAGGTAGTTCTCCTCGACGAGCTGCTGCACGTGCTTGGGAGCGGAGCCACCGGCGCCGGTCTCGAACAGTCCGCCGCCTGCGAGCAGCGGCACGATCGAGAGCATCTTGGCGCTCGTGCCGACCTCGAGGATCGGGAAGAGGTCGGTGAGGTAGTCGCGCAGCACGTTGCCGGTCACCGAGATGGTGTCGAGGCCGTGCCGCATGCGTGCGAGCGTGTAGCGGGTGGCCTCCTCCGGGGCGAGGATCGTGATCGTGAGGCCCTTGGTGTCGAGCGTCGCGAGTCCCTGGTGCACCTTCGCGATGATCTGCGCGTCGTGCGAGCGGTTCGCGTCGAGCCAGAAGACGGCCGGCACACCCGTCGCACGAGCGCGGCTGACGGCGAGCTTGACCCAATCCATCACCGGGATGTGCTTGGTCTGCGTCGCCCGCCAGATGTCACCCTTGCCGACCGTGTGCTCGATGAGCACGGTGCCCTCGCTGTCGAGCACCTGGACGATGCCGTCTGCGGCGATCTCGAAGGTCTTGTCGTGGCTGCCGTACTCCTCGGCAGCCTGCGCCATCAAGCCCACGTTCGGGACGGTGCCGATGGTCGCCGGGTCGAGGGGGCCGTTCGCGATGACGTCGTCGATGACCGCCTGGTAGACGCTCGCGTACGACGAGTCCGGGATGACGGCGAGCGTGTCGGCCTCTCCGCCGTCCTTGCCCCACAGCTTGCCGCCGTTGCGGACGAGCGCCGGCATGGAGGCGTCGACGATCACGTCGCTCGGCACATGCAGGTTCGTGATGCCCTTGTCGGAGTTCACGTACGACAGGCGGGGTCCATCGGCGATCGCCTTGTCGAACGCCGCCGCGATCTCCGCACCGCCGGTGACGTTCGCGAGCCCGGCGAGGATCGAGCCGAGGCCGTCGTTCGCGCTCAGGCCCGCCTCGGCGAGCTGGGTGCCGTACTGGTCGAAGACATCCTTGAAGAACGCCTTCACGACGTGACCGAAGATGATCGGGTCGCTGACCTTCATCATGGTCGCCTTGAGGTGCACCGAGTACAGCACGTCGTCGGACTTCGCCGTCGCCAGCGTCTCAGCCAGGAACGCGTCGAGCTCCTTCGCCGAGAGGAAGGTGGCGTCGATGATCTCGCGCGGAAGGACCTTGAGGCCCTCCTTGAGCACGGTGACGGTGCCGTCCTCGGCCGTGTGCCGGAACGACAGCACGTCGTCATGGGCGGCGACCCACGAACGCTCGTTGTGCTTGAAGTCGTCGTGCCCCAGGGTGGCCACGCGGGTCTTGGATCCCTCGGCGAAGGGCTTGTTGCGGTGCGGGTGCTTCTTCGCGTAGTTCTTCACCGCGAGAGGGGCACGCCGGTCGCTGTTGCCCTCACGCAACACCGGGTTCACGGCGGAGCCCTTGATGCGGTCGTACCGCGCGCGCACGTCCTTCTCTTCGAGCGAGGAGGGCTCGTCCGGGAAGTCGGGGATGTCGTAGCCCTGCGCCTGCAGCTCGGCGATCGCCCCCTTCAGCTGCGGGATGGATGCGGAGATGTTCGGCAGCTTGATGATGTTCGCCTCGGGGAGCGTGGCGAGACCGCCGAGCTCGGCCAGCGCGTCGCCGACCTGCTGCTCCGGGGAGAGCTTCTGCGGGAACGCGGCGAGGATGCGGCCGGCGAGCGAGATGTCGCGCGTCTCGAAGTCGATGCCCGCCTGGCCGGTGTAGGCCTGGATGATCGGGAGGAAGGAGGCGGTGGCGAGTGCCGGTGCCTCGTCGGTGTGCGTGTAGATGATGGCGTCGTCGGTCACCGGGAGGTTCTCCGCTCTCGTGGTCTATTTGTCTCGATACCAAGATACCTGAGTGGCCTCGACACCGTGTCCTGGCCAGTGCGCCGGCACCCGCATCCGTGACGCGGGTCATCCCTCCGGAGTGAAATGTTCGCCCGAAACGTGTCCCGCCCGCCGGGAGGGGTTAGCCTGGGGTCATGTCCGAACTGCGCATGGTCGAACTCTCCGCTGCGACGATCGTCGCCGTGAACAACCTGTCGCTCAAGCCCGGACAGGAGCAGTTCCTCGCTCCCGTCTCGTACGGGATCGCGGCCACCGTCATCAATCCGCAGACGTCGTGGCAGCGGGTGATCCTGGATCGCAACGAGGTCGTCGGCTTCGTCAGCGCGAACTTCGACCCCGAGGCGCCGGAGGAGCACTTCCGCTCCGTGCTGTGGCGCATCAACGTCGACGCGGACGATCAGGGGCGCGGCGTCGGCCGCTTCGCCGTCGAGGCGCTCATCGAAGAAGCCCGCGCACGCGGTGTCGACCATGTCGACGTGATCTACGAGGCCGGCGAGGGGGGACCCGAGACCTTCTTCCACCGGGTCGGATTCACGCCTGTCGGCGAAACCGCCTATGGCGAGGTCATCGCCGAGATCCGCGTCACGTCCTAGACCGGCGGCGGGGTCTCGAATCCCCTCCCCCATCGAGACCTCGTCGCCTTAGTACCAGGCGAGGGAGCGCTCTCATCCGCCCGTGCGCCACCGCGCGCGACAGATCACTCAGCCGCGCTGGTCGGGCTTGTCCGGCTTGCGGCGACTGCTCCATGCCGAGAAGGCCGCTGCGGCCGCCCCCGCCGCACGATCGATAGCGTCGGCGGAACGACTGAGCATGTCCTGAGCCGCATCCTGCCAGGCGGCAGTCGCCGGAGCCTCCCCCGCCTGCACCTTCGCCGCGTGTTCGGCCGCCTCGAATGCGCGCTCGAGATCGGCGACGGCATCGCGATAGGCGGCGAACTCCGCCGGAGTCACACGCCCCGCAGCCGCACGGCGCATCTCGACCGCGTGCCCCGCCGCTCGGAAGTACGCGGCGGTCGCAGGACTCTTGACATCCGTCATCCCCGGGTACGCGATCTGCAGTGCGGGGTCGGTCTCGTAGCGCATCCACCGCGCCGTCACGGCATCGTGAGCGGCATGCAACCGCTCCAGGGGCTTGGGCTCGGAGGCCGACGGCACCGCCGCCCTCGCGGCGTTCAGCCTCACCTGTCGGGCTCTCACGTCGGCGGACGCGGCCTTGGCGTCACGCTCGCGCTCGCGCAGCATGCGTCTGGCCCCCGCGACCTGCTCGGCTGTGGCGCGCTGGGCAGCACGTTCGGCAGAGACGCGGGCCAGGTCGGCGCGCGCGATCTTCAAGGCCGTGCGGCGTTCGGCGGCCACCAGCTGCGCTTCTCTGAGGTCATGACGGGCGGCATCGACCGCGAGGCGGCGACCGCTCACCGTGCTGCTGTGACGACGCATTCCCATGACACCTGCCGTTCCCGCCGCGACTGCCGTCGGCGCGACCCACCACCACTCGGCAGCGAGCAGCAACGGATCCATACCTCGATGCTACCGACGCCTCGCACTCGACGCGCGGGGGTGGCATCGGGATGCCTTCTCGTCTGCCGCGACCTCGGCCGCTCCGCCATCCCGGCGAGGACGGTTCGGGCCGCGACAGACGAGGGCGTGGTCACACCAGCGTCTCCTGCCAGGCCGCGTGCAGCTGCGCGAACTTGCCGCTGCCGCCGATGAGCGCCTCCGGGGTGTCATCCTCGATGATCTCGCCGTGTTCCATGACCAGCACACGGTCGGCGATCGCGACGGTCGACAGGCGGTGCGCGATGATGATCGCCGTGCGGTCCTTGAGCAGGGTCTGCAGCGCATCCTGGATCAGCCGCTCGGACGGGATGTCCAGCGAAGCCGTGGCCTCGTCGAGGATCAGCACCGCGGGGTCGGCGAGGAACGCCCTCGCGAACGAGATGAGCTGACGCTGCCCGGCCGAGACGCGTCCACCGCGCTTGTTCACGTCGGTGCCGTACCCGTCGGGCAGGGACGAGATGAACTCGTCGGCTCCGACAGCGCGCGCCGCCGCCCTGATCTCGTCGAGCGAGGCATCCGGCTTGCCGAGCGCGATGTTGTCGGCGACGGTGCCGCTGAACAGGTAGGCCTCCTGCGTGACCATGACGATCGCGCGACGGAGGTCCTTCGGGTGCAGCGAGCGCAGATCGACGCCGTCGAGGGTGACCCGCCCCTCGGAGGGGTCGTAGAACCGCGAGATGAGCTTCGCCAGCGTGGACTTGCCCGCACCGGTCGTGCCGACGAGGGCGATGGTCTGCCCCGCCGGGATGTCGAGCGAGAAGTTCGGGAGGATCGTCTTCTCGCCGTTGTAGCCGAAGGTCACCTCGTCGAACTCGATGTGACCGCGGGACTCCCAGAGATCGACGGGCTTCTCGGGATCGGGAACCGTCGGCACCTCTTCGAGCACGCCCGACACCTTCTCGAGCGCTGCCGTGGCCGACTGGTAGGAGTTCAGGAACATCGCGATCTCCTGCATCGGCGCGAAGAAGTTGCGCACGTACAGGACGGCCGACAGCAGCACACCCACGGTGAGCACGCCCTCGGAGACGCGGATGCCACCCCACAGCACGACGATCCCGAGCACCAGCGCCGCGACGCCCATCAGCCCGGGCTCGAACGTACCGAACAGCAGCATCGAACGGCGGTTGACGTCGCGGTACTCGCCGGCGATCTGCTGGAACGCCTTGTCGTTGCGCGGCTCCTTGCGGAACGCCTTCACGGCGCGGATGCCGGTCATCGTCTCGACGAACTGCACGATCACCTTCGCGCTGATCACGCGCGACTCGCGATAGACGAGCTGCGACCGCGAGTAGAACCACTTCATCAGGAAGAACAGCGGCACTCCGCCGATCGCGAGGATGAGGCCGGACTGCCAGTCCCAGACACACAGCGCGATGAACGTGAAGAGTCCGAACAGCACGCCGGAGACGAGCTCGTTCAGGCCGCCGTCGAGGAGCTCCTTGATCGAGTCGAGGTCGCTCGTCTGCCGCGAGATGATGCGCCCGGACGTGTACGACTCGTGGAACTCCAGGCTCAAGCGCTGCGTGTGCAGGAAGATGCGCTTGCGCAGATCCAGCAGCACGGCCTGCGTGAGCTTGGCCGCGATGATCACGTACCAGGCGATCAGGACGGCCGCCAATGCGCCGGCGGCCAGGTAGACGCCGCCGATCATGAACGTCGGCATCCAATCGGCGTTCTCCAGCACCGCGGGCAGCGCACGGTCGAGGCCGATGCTGATGAGGATCGGACCGGCGACCTGCAGTGCGGTGGACACGATCAGCACGGCAGCGGCCAGCACGATCTGCGGCTTCAGCGGGCGGACGAGGGAGCCGAGCAACCGGAGGGACCGACGACGGATCTCCCTGCTCTCCTCGCGGGTGTACTCGGAACGATCCTCGTCCTGGGTTCCGGTGATGGCGGAGCTCATCGCTGCACCTCCTTCTCGGTGGTCGGGTCTTCGTCGGCGGCCTCCATCGCGAGGCGCTCGCGGACCTCGTCCTCGACCTGCTGTTCGTCGCGGATGATCGGGATGGCGCCCGTACGCGCCGCCTCTTCCGCCTCGAGGCTCGAGATGACGTGGCGGTAGTGCCGGCTCGTCTTCAGCAGCTCCGAGTGCGTGCCCACGGCCGTGACCCTGCCCGCCTCGAGCAGGGCGACGCGGTCGGCGAGTGCGACCGTGGATGGGCGGTGCGCGACGATCATCGCCGTGGTGTCGGCGAGGACGTGTCGCAGTGCCTCCTCCACGAGCGCCTCCGTGTCTACGTCGAGCGCCGACAGCGGGTCGTCGAGCACGAGGACCTTCGGCTTCGCCGCCACAGCGCGGGCGAGGGCGAGCCGCTGGCGCTGACCACCGGAGAGGCTGAGCCCCTCTTCGCCGATCACGGTCTCGACGCCGTCGGGCAGCGAGTCCACGAACGACGCCTGCGCCACGTCGAGTGCTTCGCGGAGCACCCGCTCGCCCTCTTCGCTGTGCACGTCGAGCTCCGCGCGGCCGAGCAGCACGTTCTCCCGCACCGTCGCCGAGAACAGCGTCGCGTCTTCGAACGCCATCGCGATGTGCTGGCGCAGCTCGGCGAGCGGAAGATCGCGCACGTCGACGCCATCGAGCGTGACCTTGCCGCCCGTCACGTCGTACAGGCGCGTGGGAAGGGTGGTGAGCGTGGTCTTGCCGCTGCCGGTCAATCCCACCAGGGCCATGGTCTCGCCGGGGCGCAGCACCAGGTCGATGCCGTCGAGCAGGTCGCGCTCGTGGGCACCGGCATCCTGATAGCGGAAGTGCGCGTTCTCGAACGCGAGCTCTCCTCGGGGGTTCTCGATGTGCACCGGGTTCTCCGGATCGGTGATGGTGTTGGTCTCCGAGAAGATGTCGAACACGCGATCGGTCGCCGTGCGGGCGTCGAGCATGAACGAGAAGAGGAAGCCGATCGACTCGATCGGCCAGCGCAGCACCACGGCCATCGCGAAGAACGCGAACAGCTGCGCCTCGTCGATCTGCCCCACCGAGATCAGCCAGATGCCGGAGATCAGGCTCAGACCGAACGCGATCTGCGGCATCAGGTCGAGCCAGAACCAGATCGACGCGATCGCGCCGGCCTTGCTCATCTCGGTCTCGCGGAGGGTCTCGGCCTGACGGCTGAACCTGCTGAGGGCGTGCTTGCCGCGACCGAAAGCCTTCAGGACGCGGATGCCGTGGACGCTCTCCTCGACGCTGGTCGCCAGGTCGCCGGCCTGATCCTGGCTACGACGGGTGAGGGCGCCGTAGCGCTTCTCGAACAGGTAGCCGCGGATCCACAGCGGGATGGCGGTGACCAGGAAGATCGTGCCCAGCAGCCAGTGCCAGCGGAACAGCAGCACGGAGCCGATGATGATCGTGAGGACGTTGACGACCAGCAGCACGAGACCGAACGCGAGCCACCGGCGGATGAGGCCGATGTCCTGCATCATGCGGCTGAGCAGTTGGCCGGATCCCCACTTGTCATGGAACGACACCGGGAGCGTCTGCAGGCGCGAGTACAGCTCTGTGCGCATCTTGTACTCGACCTCGGTCGAGGGGTTGAGCACGAACTGGCGTCGCAACCACACCATCAGCGCCTCGCCGAGGCCGAGCGCGAGGACGGCTGCCGCACCCCAGACGATCGCGCTGATCTCGCCCGAGCGCACGGGTCCGCTGATGATCTGCTCGAGGACGATCGGGATCATCAAGGCGATGACGGCCGCGACGAGCGCGCTGGCGGCACCGCCGGCGAGCCGCCAGATGACGGGCTTGACAAAGGGTTTCAGCCGCCACAGTGCGGCCGGAGTGGAAAGGGTCGATGACGGCGAGGGAGTGTGCACGGAGGGCGAGGAAGACATGTCTCTCAGACGAGTTTCGTGTGAACTGCGGTTACGGAAGGGGCGGATGCGAGAGCGGACTCACGGAGTCCGGCATCCGAGCGAGAGCGGGCGGGGTGGCTCTAGGAGAGCGGGCGCGCCGGGGTCGAGCCGAGAGCTGCGATCTGCGCGGTGGCGATCGTGGTCATGATGTCCTCCTCAGGGGCTCGGCGATGTCGTCCGGTTGGCGCGACAGCCCACCAGCCTATGGCTGTGAACCAGCTGAGTGCAAGAGGAATTCCCGATTCATCCATCTCCCGCCGGGAACGGCTGAGCGCCGCGCCCTCGGGGCGCGGCGCTCAGCGCTCGTGGTCACCGCGCTGCAGCCTCGCGCGACAGAAGACTCTCCTTGACCGCGAGGCCCCAGGCGAAGCCGCCCAGGCTCCCGTCCGTGCGCAGGACCCGATGGCACGGGACGAAGAGCGCCGGGGCGTTGCGGGCGCAGATCGACGCGGCCGCACGCACGGCGGCCGGATTGCCCAGGTGCGAAGCGAAGCCGGTGTAGGTGAGCGGTGCGCCGGGCTCGATCTCCCGCAGCGCCGACCACCCTGCGAGTTGCAGTGCGGTACCGGACTGCTTCACCGCGACCGCGTCGATCGCCGAGAGGTCTCCCGCGTAGTAGGCCTCGACAGCCGCAGCCGCCTCGGTCTCTGCCTCGCGCACCTCCTCTGGACGGTTCGCCGCAGACAGCCGCGCGAGGATCGCCTCCACGTCGGAGGTCCATCCCGACGCCAGCACCCGCTGCCGGTCGTCGGCGAGGATCGTGAAGGCGCCGTCTGGGGTCTCGATGGTCTGGATGAGGGCGGTCATGGTGTCTCCTTCGTCGTCGTGGCTGTGTCGAGGCGAGCGCGGTGCGGCGCGGATGCCGGCGTCTTCCGACCGACGGGTCGCACCGGGGCGGCACGCCAGAGGTGCGCGCTCAGGTAACTGCGCCATGGGGCCGTGCGCTCCGCCCACGCCGTGAGAGGTCGCGCATCTCCGGGCAGACCCGACGCCGCAGCTCCTGCCCGCAGCGCGACGTCGCCCGGGAGCAGGATGTCGGGGTCGCCGAGAACGCGCATGCGCACGTAGTCGGCCGTCCAGGGACCGATGCCCGGCATGGCGAGGAGTGCGCGGCGCTGCTCGACGCCGTCATCGCCGACCGTGAGCGTCAACGAGCCGTCGGCGAGGGCGGCTGCCGCACCCGTGATCGCGCGGATGCGCGCAGCAGGGCCACGGAGAACCTCGGCACCGCGCTCCGCGATCGCCGACATCGTGGGGAAGAGCATTCCCTGCTCGGTGCGCTCCCCCAGCGCGTCCGTGAGCGCGATGAGCGCCGTGCGGGCAGCGACCACGGTGATCTGCTGCCCGACCATGGCGCGGATGAGCATCTCGTGCGGGTCGGCCGAACCGGGAACGCGCATGCCGGGAGTGCGGGCGATGAGAGGCGCGAGCTCGGGGTGCGTGGAGAGCGCCTCGTCGATCGCCAGCGGATCGGCGTCGAGGTCGAAGATGCGGCGCACGGTCGACACCAGAGGCGCGAGGTCACCCAGCCGCGCGACACGGGCGCGCAGATGGAGGCGCTGCGTCTCGTCCTGCGTCACCTCGAACCACGCGGGTCCGCCCGACATGCGCAGATGCCGGGAGAACGACGTCGCTGTGGCCTCTTCGACACCGGGAACGGCGCGCGCAGCCATCCAGGCGAAGATGCCGCTCGCATCCAGTGGACCGCGATACGGGAGCACCAGGTCGATCGCTCCCGGTGCAACGGATGCCGGCAGGCGTCGACGTGCTCTGAGCTCGCCGGGAGTGAGGCCGAACACCTCGCGGATCGTGTCGTTGCACTGACGGATGCTGGCGAATCCCGCGGAGAACGCGACGTCGGAGATCGGCATGTCGGTGCCGACGAGCAGCATCCGCGCGGTGTGCGCGCGATGAGCCCTCGCGAGCGCGAGGGGCCCGGCTCCGAGTTCTGCAGTCAGCAGGCGGGTGAGGTGCCGACCGGAATAGCCGAGTCGCGAGGCGAGGCCGGGCACGCCCTCGCGTTCAACCACTCCGTCGGCGATCAGGCGCATGGCCCGCGCCGCCGTATCACCCCGGACGTTCCACGCAGGAGACCCGGGGGCGGCCTCGGGCAGACACCGCTTGCACGCACGGTAGCCCGCCTCGTGCGCCGCGGCGCTCGTCGGATAGAACGTGACGTTCTGCGGCTTGGGCGTGCGCGCAGGGCAACTCGGACGACAGTAGATCCCGGTCGAGCGCACCGCCGTGACGAACTGACCGTCGAAGCGGGTGTCGCGCGCACTGATCGCACGATAGCGCTCGTCGAAGTCGATCACGGGGAAGGTCATGCCTCCACCCTGTCACGCCCCACCGACATCGACTGGCGGAAATCGGACATCGCGGTGAGGGGTCAGAACACGCCGTACACGCTCGGCGCGATACGGCGTTTCCTGACCCCTCACGCCCCGCCCGCCCGCGTGACGGACTTCGCTCAGTGGAAGAAGTGGCGCTCGCCGGTGAAGAACATCGTGACGCCCGCCTTGCGCGCCGCGTCGACGACCTCCTCGTCACGCACCGAGCCGCCCGGCTGCACGATGGCGGTGACACCGGCGTCGATCAGCACCTGGGCGCCGTCCGCGAACGGGAAGAAGGCGTCGGACGATGCGACCGAACCGGCGGCACGGTCACCCGCACGCTCGACCGCGAGGCGGCACGAGTCGACGCGGTTGACCTGGCCCATGCCGACGCCGACCGTGGCGTTGTCCTTCGCGAGCACGATCGCGTTCGACTTGACCGCGCGGCAGGCCTTCCACGCGAAGATGAGGTTCTCCATCTCCTCGTCGCTCGGGCGTTCTCCCGAGACGAGCTCCCAGTTCTTCGCGACGGAGACGATGTCGTCGGGGAAGCGGTCGGCATCCTGCAGCAGCAGGCCGCCCGAGACCAGGCGCACATCCATCCGCTCCTGCTGCCAGTCTTCCGGGAGCTGCAGCAGCCGCAGGTTCTTCTTGGCCTTGAACACCTCGAGCGCCGCAGGCTCGAACGACGGAGCGACGATGACCTCGGTGAAGATGTCCTTGAGGTTCTCGGCCATCTTGAGCGTCACGGTGCCGTTCGCCGCGATGACGCCGCCGTAGGCCGAGACCGGGTCGCACTCGTGGGCGCGCAGGTGGGCGCTGGCGATCGGGTCGAGCGCGTTGGGCGCCGTGGTGGCGATCCCGCACGGGTTGGCGTGCTTGATGATCGCGACGGCCGGCTTCACCATGTCGTATGCGGCCCGCAGCGCGGCATCCGCGTCGACGTAGTTGTTGTACGACATCTCCTTGCCCTGCAGCTGGGTCGCCTGGGCGATGCCGTGGCCGCCGGTGCGCGTGTAGATCGCGCCGCGCTGGTGCGAGTTCTCGCCGTAGCGCAGGGTGGCGAGGCGCTCGGCCTGGATCGTGAGATGGGTCGGCAGATCGCCGTCGTCCTGCAGCGTCCCCTCGGCGAACCACGAGGCGACGGCGGTGTCGTATGCGGCCGTGTGGGCGAAGGCGCGTGCGGCGAGTTCGCGCCGCTGCGACAGGGAGGTTCCGCCCGCGTCGAGCGCCGAGATGATCCCGGGATAGGACTGCGGCGAGACGACGATCGCGACGTTGGCATGGTTCTTCGCCGCCGCGCGCACCATGGCGGGCCCGCCGATGTCGATCTGCTCGACCACGTCGTCGCCGACGGCACCGGAGGCGACCGTCTCGACGAACGGGTAGAGGTTCACGACGACGAGCTCGAACGGCGTGATGTCGAGTTCGGCGAGCTGACGCTCGTGGTCTTCGAGGCGCAGGTCGGCGAGCAGGCCACCGTGGATCTTGGGGTGCAGCGTCTTGACGCGGCCGTCGAGCATCTCGGCCACGCCCGTGACGGCGGCGACATCAGTGACGGCGATACCGGCCTCGCGGATCGTCGAGGCCGTGGAGCCGGTCGAGACGATCTCCACGCCCGCCTCGGCGAGCGCCGCCGCGAGGACGAGCAGGTCGGTCTTGTCGCTCACCGAGACGAGCGCGCGCCGGATCGGCACGGCATCGCGATCGCGGTAGAGCGTGGGGTCGTGGCGGGGGCCGGCCATGAGGGCTCCTTCGTGCGGGGCGTCGGGTGGGGGTCAGGAAGTGGAGGGGAGCGCGAGGTCGCCGGTGGCGATCCCGCGGACGACGTCGATCAGCAGCCGACGTTCGACGGGCTTGATGCGCTCGTGCAGGCTGTGCTCCGTATCGCCTTCGCGGATCGGCACACGCTCCTGCGCCAGGATGGGGCCGGAGTCCACGCCGTCGTCGACGACGATCACGCTGGCACCGGTCTGGGCGGCACCGGCAGCGAGGGCGTCACGGACGCCGTGCGCGCCGGGGAACTCCGGCAAGTAGGCGGGGTGGGTGTTGATCAGGCGCGGCGAGTACTCCGCGACGACCGACGGCGGAAGCAGCCGCATGAGACCGCTGAGGACGACGAGGTCCGGGTTCCAGACGGACAGCTGACGGGAGAGCTCCTCCCCCCAGGCCTCTCGGCTCTCGTGCTCGTGCCACGGCACGGTGAAGCTGGGGATGCCGAACTCCTCGGCGTGGGCCAGGCCGTCGGCCTCGCGGTCGGCGCCGACGACGATCACCCTGGCGGGAAAATCGGGATGACGAGCGGCCTCGAGGAGGGCGCGAAGGTTCGAGCCGGTGCCCGAGATGAGAACGGCGACCGTGAGCACGCGCCCAGTCTACCGGGGAGCGCGACCGGCTCCGTCCGACGGGTTCGCGTCGCGGAGGTCATCCAGTGGCGCCGTGTCGTCGAAGGCGGAGGGTTCATGGAAGGACGCATCGGCCGACGCCCCCGGCGCCACGGCGATCGGGGCCGGATCGGTCTGCAACGCCGACATCTCGGCGATCCAGCGATCGGTGCGCTCTTCAGCCAGCTCGTCGCGGTTCCGCGGCGACAGCAGCAGGATCGCCGCGCCCACGAAGACCTCCGCGCCGAGCGCGAGCGCGAACGGAAGCACCGCAGGACCGACCACCGCCAGCCTTCCCGGTCCCATCGACCCGTTCGCGAGCGCCGCAGCGATCGCCGCGACACCGGCAGTGACCCCGGCGATGCCGACGGCGATCGTCGCCCGCTGCAGCATGCCGAGCGGCGTGCCCTCCCACACGAGCCTCGAGCGGACCGCCCATCCGGCGAACGCCCCGGCGGCGACAGGGACGAGCACGACGATCAGCATCCAGATCGAGCTGTTCTCCGGCAGCAGTCCGAAGACGGGGATGCCGGGCACGACGCCGAGCTGGGTCCCCGCAGGGGATACAGCGGTTCCGGCACCGACCGCGAAACCGGGACCCGCCAGCCACGACGCGGTCCACACGATCAGCGTCGGCAGGTAGACGAGCTGCCCGAGGGTCATCACGGTCGCGCCGAGGGCATCGACGCGGGCGGCCTGGAACAGCGCCACCACCTCGCCCCCTCGCAGCAGCACGGTCACGGCGAGCGCCAGGGCAGCGGACCCGACGACGCCGACCAGCGCGAAGGCGGCCCCCCGTACCGCGGCGACCGGGACCGGCGCCCACTCGTCCCTGGCGTCGAACCAGTCGTGCAGACGGTCGAGCACTCCCCCGTCGCCCTCCTCCCAGGCGATGCGCACGGCTCCGCAGACCACCCCGACCAGGTAGACCGCGGCGGGGAGGACTATCGCGAGCGGCAAGGGAGTCTGCGCCGCGTCGAGCCTGGTCGTGAGCGCGACCCCGACCGAGATGAGTGCGAACGCGCCCGCTCCGGTCAGCGAGCCGAGGAGCCACGCCCCGGCCGTCGCCGCTCTCCCACCCGACCGGGCGGCGAACAGGAGTGTGAACAGCAGGAAGGCCAGCGGGGTGATCGACACCGCGAAGGTCGCGGCCTCCGGCGGGATGCTCAGCGCCACCAGGAGCGCGTCCGGGATCGCGACGGTGAGGGGTGCGCCGTGGCCGAACTCCCAGAGCGTGCCGGTCAGCGGCCAGAGGGCTCCCCAGTCGGCCGTGATCCCGAAGGCGACGGTCCACAGCAGCGTCAGCGGAGCCAGCAGCACGACGAGACCGACCGCAGCGGCGATGGCGGCGTCGAAGGCGGCGAGGAGCGCGACGAGGAGGCGTTGCATAGCGATTCGAGACTACGACGAGTTGCCGACGAAGCCCTGGGGGCGCGCGTGGGCTCCGCGACACGATAGCGTTTCTCCGGAGGTTTCCCGATGACAACTGCCCCACCCGCCCCCGCATCCACCGAGCCCACCGGCGCTCTGGACCGCTTCTTCGAGATCAGCAAGCGCGGATCGACGATCGGCACCGAGGTCCGAGGGGGTCTGGTGACGTTCGTCACCATGGCCTACATCGTGATCCTCAACCCGATCATCCTGTCCGGCAAGCCGGATGTCGCCGGCAACATGCTCGACTTCAACGCCGTCGGTGCAGCCACCGCGCTGACCGCCGGAGTCATGACGATCCTGTTCGGGTTGGTGACACGCCTGCCGTTCGGGTTCGCCGCAGGGCTCGGGATCAACGCGTTCGTGGCCTTCTCGGTCGTCGGGCAGGTGACCTGGCCGGAGGCCATGGCCCTCGTGATGATCAACGGCGTCGTGATCGTGCTGCTCGCGGCCACCGGCCTGCGCAAGGCGATCTTCGACGCGGTGCCGTTCCAGCTCAAGATCGCGATCACTGTGGGCATCGGCCTGTTCATCGCGTTCATCGGCTTCGTCAACTCGGGATTCGTCACGGCGACCGGAGCCTCCTCGCCTCCGGTCGGCCTCGGTGTGAACGGCTCGGTCGCGACGGTTCCGACCCTGCTCTTCGTAATCACGCTCCTTCTGACCGGCATCCTCGTCGCCCTGAAGGTCAAGGGCGGCATGCTGATCGGCCTGATCGGCGGCACCGTCCTCGCGGTCATCGTCGAGGCGATCTGGCACATCGGCGCACGCGGCTTCGACGATGAGGGCAATGTGGTCAACCCGGGCGGCTGGGGCCTCACGGTGCCCGCGCTGAACGGCTCGCCCGTCGGGATCCCCGACCTCAGCCTGATCGGCGCCGTGGACTTCGGCTTCGATCTGGGCAAGGTCAGCCTCGTCGCCATCGTGATGATCGTGTTCACCCTGCTGTTCACGAACTTCTTCGACGCCATGGGCACCATGACGGGCCTCGCGAAGGAGGCGAACCTCGCCGACGACAATGGAGACTTCCCGCGCATCAAGTCGGCGCTGGTCGTCGAGGGCGTCGGAGCGATCGCGGGTGGCGCGACCTCGTCGTCGTCGAGCACGGTGTTCATCGAGTCCGGCGCCGGTATCGGCGAAGGCGCGCGCACCGGTCTCGCCAACGTGGTCACGGGCGTCGTGTTCCTGATCGCGATGTTCCTGACACCGCTGACGTCGATCGTCCCGACCGAGATCGCGGCGGCAGCGCTGATCATCGTCGGCGCGATGATGATGGCGCAGATCCGGTTCATCGACTTCACCGACTTCCGCGTGCTGCTGCCGGTCTTCCTCACCGTCTCTGTGATGCCGCTCACGTACTCGATCGCGAACGGCATCGGGGCGGGCTTCGTCAGCTGGGTGCTCATCCACGCGTTCTCCGGCAAGGTCAAGAGCATCAGCCCCCTGCTGTGGGTGGTCGGTGCCGGCTTCCTGATCTTCTTCGCCCGCGGCCCGATCGAGGCGCTCTTCGGCGTCGGGATCTGACGCGGAACCACGAAAGAGGGGCGGGTGCTGCGGCATCCGCCCCTCCTTCGTGCCTCGCGCGCCTTGCTCCGCCCGCCACCTCCGACACCCTGCGATGTCACGGACGCACGACCGCGACGCGGATGCACGACCGGACCGCGCATGCCGTCGCGCGGACGCGCCCGCATCGTGCAGATGTCCCGGCGAGATGCGGCTCAGGCCGGTGCGGCGTAGGCGGCGGCGAACTCCGCGGACGGTTCGATCGGCTCGATGACGTCGATGAGCACTCCTCCTGGTGCCTCCACGATGAAATGCCGCTGCCCGAACGCCTCGTCGCGGAGCGCCAGCCGCTCCGGAAGGCCGCGCTCCCCCACCAGCCGTGCATGCTCCGCCGTCGCATCCGGCACCTCGACGTTGAGCAGCAGGCCGCGTACCGGTTCGCGGAAGCCCTCGGGGATGGTCTCGTGCGTCCGGTGGAGGATCGCCAGTTCGACGTCATCGACGCGCAAACTCACGTACCAGTCCGCCTCGAACGTCGTATCGAAGCCGAGTTCCTCACGGTAGAACCGTGCCGCAGAGGCGACGTCGTCCACCATCAGCACCGGGTAGAAGCTCGTGATCTCCATGGTCACTCCTTTTACATACAGCGTGTTTGTATCGTTCGGGGCTAGAATACATACACATCACACGTAAAGGAAGTCCATGCCTCGCGCATCCGCCGCAGACGCCGCAGAGACCGCACGCCGTGTTCTCGAGGTCGCCACCGCACACTTCGCCGCCCAGGGCTACGCATCGGCCTCGGTCGACGACATCGCCCGCGCCGCCGGTGTGACCCGGGGCGCCGTGTACCACCACTACACGTCGAAGCCGGGTCTGTTCGCGGCCGTCGTCGCAGCGCACCAGCAGATCATCTCCGAGGCGATCGTCGCGGCGACGCGAAACAGCGCCCCGGACGCCGCGATCCACGACGGGAGCCACGCGTTCCTCGATGCGATCACACAGGGGGCGGCGGCGCGCATCCTCCTGATCGACGGCCCGGCCGTGCTCGGTTGGCAGGAGTGGCGACGCCTCGACGCGGAAGGCCCTGAGCAGGAGCTGCACACCGGCCTCCGTGAGGCCGGCGCCTCCCCCGCACTCCTGGACGCGCTGACCGCCGCGCTCTCGGGAGCGATGAACGAACTCGCCCTCTGGCTCGCCGCGCGTCAGGAAGACACCGCCGCGCGTCGGCAGGCCCACATGGCTCTCGACGCCGTCCTGGACTCCGTCGTTCCCCGGAGCTGAGCCCCCGCCGAGCAGCGACGACGCCCGGACATGAGAGAAGGCCCCGGGGTGGAGCCCGGGGCCTTCAGATCAAGCGTAGCTCAGATCAGAGCGCTTCGATGATCTCGCGCATCAGGTCGGCGGTCTCGGACGGCGTCTTGCCGACCTTCACGCCGGCGGCCTCGAGGGCCTCCTTCTTCGCCTGGGCGGTGCCGGCGGAACCGGAGACGATCGCACCCGCGTGACCCATGGTCTTGCCCTCGGGAGCCGTGAAGCCCGCGACGTAGCCGACGACGGGCTTGGTGACGTTCGCCTTGATGTACTCGGCCGCCCGCTCCTCGGCGTCGCCGCCGATCTCGCCGATCATCACGATCGCCTTGGTCTCGGGGTCGGCCTCGAACGCGGCGAGCGCGTCGATGTGCGTCGTGCCGATGACCGGATCACCGCCGATGCCGATGGCGGTGGAGAAGCCCAGGTCGCGCAGCTCGAACATCATCTGGTAGGTCAGGGTGCCCGACTTCGACACGAGGCCGATCGGACCCTTGCCGGTGATGTTCGCCGGGGTGATGCCGACGAGAGCCTCGCCGGGGGTGATGATGCCGGGGCAGTTCGGTCCGATGATGCGGGTCTTGTTGCCCTTGCTCTGCGCGTAGGCCCAGGCCTCAGCGGAGTCACCGACGGGGACGCCCTCGGTGATCACGACGAGCAGCGGGATCTCGGCGTCGATGGCCTCGATCATCGCGTCCTTCGTGAACGCGCCGGGGACGAAGGCGATCGACACGTCGGCGCCGGTCTCCTTCATGGCCTCGGCGACCGAGGCGAAGACGGGGAGCTCGACGGCGTTGCCGCCCTTGTCCGTGTGCGAGACCGTGGTGCCGGCCTTGCGGGCGTTGACGCCACCGACGACCTGGGTGCCGGCCTTGAGCATGAGCGCGGTGTGCTTGGTGCCCTCACCGCCGGTGATGCCCTGGACGATGACCTTGGAGTCCTTGTTGAGGTAGATCGACATTCTTCTCGTCCTTCAGTCTCAGGCGTTGGCGAGTTCGGCGGCCTTGTCGGCGCCCTCGTCCATGGTTGCGGCCAGGGTCACAAGCGGGTGCGCGTACTCGGCGAGGATCGCGCGGCCCTCGTCGACGCGGTTGCCGTCGAGGCGGACGACCAGCGGCTTGGAGGCGGTGGCCCCCAGCGTCTCGAGTGCGCCCTTGATGCCGTTGGCGACGGCGTCGCACGCCGTGATGCCGCCGAACACGTTCACGAACACGCTCTTGACCTGCGGGTCGCCGAGGATGACGTCGAGGCCGGCGGCCATGACCTCGGCCGAGGCGCCGCCGCCGATGTCGAGGAAGTTCGCCGGCTTGACGCCGTTGTGGTTCTCGCCTGCGTAGGCGACGACGTCGAGCGTCGACATGACGAGCCCTGCGCCGTTGCCGATGATGCCGACCTCGCCGTCGAGCTTCACGTAGTTGAGCCCCGACTGCTTGGCTTTGGCCTCGAGCGGGTCGGCGGCGTCCTTGTCCTCGAGCGCCTCGTGCTCGGGGTGACGGATCTCGGAGGCGTTGTCGTCGAGCGTGACCTTGCCGTCGAGCGCGATGATGTCGCCCTCTTCGGTGCGCACCAGCGGGTTGACCTCGACCAGCGTCGCGTCCTCGCCCTTATAGACGTCGAAGAGCTTCACGAAGACGTCGGAGACCTTCTCGACCAGGTCTTCGGGGAAGTTCGCCGCGCGAGCGATCTCGACGGCCTTCTCCTTGTCGATGCCGGTCAGCGGGTTGACCTCGACGCGTGCGAGAGCTTCAGGGCGCTCGACCGCGAGCTCCTCGATCTCCATGCCGCCCTCGACCGAGCAGAGGCTCAGGTAGGAGCGGTTGGCGCGGTCGAGCAGCACGGAGAAGTAGAACTCCTCGGCGATGCGCGCACCCTGCGCGACCATGACGCGCTTGACGATGTGGCCCTTGATGTCGAGGCCGAGGATGGCCTTCGCCGCCTCGTACGCCTCGTCGGGGGTCTTGGCGACCTTGACGCCGCCCGCCTTGCCACGGCCGCCGGTCTTCACCTGAGCCTTGACGACGACCACTCCGCCGATCTTCTCGGCAGCCGCCCTCACCTCTTCAGGGGTGTCCGCGACAATGCCGGCGAGGACCGGCACTCCGTACTTTTCGAAAACGTCTCGTGCCTGGTACTCGTACAGATCCACTGTGGTTCCTTCACTGGGCTGCTGTCTGGTAATTCTCTCGATGTCGAGACATCGACCAGTCCCCCAGCCTACTACCTCGGCCTGGGCGCGCTTGCGGCCGCGGGCGCCGGCCGGTCACCGCAGCGGCGGCACGCCGTGGCGACGTGAAGGCAGCGCCGCCAGACGGAGCTGACGGGTGATCAGCAGCGGAGTGATCACCAACGCGGTGCCGACGGCGACGATCACCGGTCGCACGACGACGACGGGCAGCCCACCCCACAGCGCGATGAGGATCGAGCCGACGAGGACGACCCCCAGGACGGCCTCGCTCACGATCAGCTGCCGCCGCACCGCTGCGGTGTCCGCTGCCAACGTGGTCTCCCGTCCGTGCACGGCGATGCGCTCGGTCCACCGCGCGCCGTCCCACCAGCGCCGGGTGCCGCGGCGCCGTGTCTCGTACCATCCGGCCGGAATCCCACGTTCGCTCACGCTCCTCAGTATGACGGCGGCGCCTCGGTGTCGGCGCCCGCCGAGGTCTAGGCTTTCGCCATGCACGAATCCGCAGAACTGCGCACCGGCGTCGTCGCCGCAGCGCTCGAGCTCTTCAGCGCCCAGGGCTTCGACCAGACGTCGGTGGAGCAGATCGCGAAGGCGGCCGGCGTCTCGCGCTCGACCTTCTTCCGCCAGTTCGGTGGCAAGGAGGATGTCGTGTTCGCCGACCATGAGGTGCTTCTCGAGCAGCTCCGCGAATTCCTCGACGAGGGGCACGACGACCCGTGGGGCGCCGTCTGCGCCGCATCCGAGTCGGTCTTCGCGCACTTCGCCCACGACCCCCAGCTCGCCCGTCGGCGCTACCAGATCGTGCGTCAGGTGCCCGTGCTGCGCGAGCGCGAGATCATCACGGTCTTCCGCTACGAGCGCCTGTTCGACGAGTACCTGCGCGGCGCCCTCCCCGGCGTCGATCCGCTGGACGCCGTGGGGTTCGCGGCGCTCGTGACCGCCGTGCACAACCACGTGCTGCGTCAACTGCTGCGCGGGCGCAAGAAGGTGCCGCTGGCGACGCTGCAGACGGCGCTCGCCGATGTCCGCCGCCGGTACGGGGTGACCGGCGAGACGGCGACCGCCCCGGACGACATGGTCGTCGCCGTGTTCCCGCGATCCATGCCGATCGCGGAGGTCACCCGCCGCCTGCAGTCCGAACTCGACTGACGACTCGAGGTCGTGGAACCGAGTATCGAGGAGTACGATACTCGGGTCCACGAAGGAGTCCCATGAGCACTGCAGCCGCCCCCTCCCCCTTCCCCGGCGAGCGCGTCTCGTCCTACGACATCACCGCACGTCAGGACAGCGACTACTACGCCGTCTTCGGCGATATCCCCGCCGCCGATCGGGCCGCGTGGGATCGTGCGAAGGCCTACGTCGACGAGGTCGCGCCGCAGATGACGGAGGCCTGGGACCGCGCGGAGTATCCGCTCGCGGCCGCCCGCCGGATGGGCGAGATGGATCTGGTCGTCGACGGCGTGCAGCACCCGTCGCTCACGAGCCTCTCGCCGTTGGCCGCAGGCCTGGTCAACATGGAGATCTCACGCGGCGACGGCTCCCTCGGCACGATCCTCGCGGTGCAGGGCGGGCTCGCGCTGCGCACGCTCGCCCTGTTCGGGTCGTCCGCGCAGCAGGAGCGCTGGCTCACCGCGCTCGCAGACGGGTCGGTGCTCGGATCCTTCGCACTGACCGAACCAGACCACGGCTCCGACTCCGTCTCGCTCGAGACCGTGGCCAGGCGCGACGGCGACGCCTGGGTCATCCGCGGGGCGAAGAAGTGGATCGGCAACGGCGCCTCCGGCGGCATCACCTTCGTGTGGGCGCGCGTCGAGGACGAGGCCGCCGATGAGCACGGCGCTGTGCGGTGCTTCCTCGTGGAGCAGGACGCGCCGGGCTACACCGGCACCGTGATCCGCGGCAAGGCCTCGTTGCGGGCGATCCACCAGGCGCACATCGTGCTCGACGACGTGCACGTACCCCTGGATGCGGTGCTGCCCGGGACCAAGAGCTTCAAGGACGCATCCACCGTCCTCTATGCCACACGCTCGGGCGTCGCGTGGTCGGCACTCGGTCACGCGACCGCATGCTACGAGGCCTCCCTGGCGTACGCGACCCAGCGAGTGCAGTTCGGCAAGCCGCTCGCGAAGTTCCAGATGGTGCAGGAGCGGCTCACCCACATGCTGGAAGACCTGACGGCGATGCAGCTGTACTGCCGCCGGATGGCCGACCTCGAGACAGCGGGAGATCTACGTCCGACGCAGGCCTCGCTCGCGAAGTTCCACAACACGCGCGCCGCACGCCGCATCGCCTCGACGGCCCGCGACCTGCTCGGCGGCAACGGCATCCTGCTCGAGAACGGCGTCATGCAGCACATGGCCGACATCGAGGCGATCCACACCTACGAGGGCACCGAGAGCGTGCAGGCGCTGCTGCTCGGTCGCGACATCACGGGGATGAGCGCCTTCGCCTGAGGCCAGGTGCGGGCGTCCTGGTCAGTCTCACGCGGGACGGATCATGCACACCAGACGCGGACGCGGGTCCCAACTCTCCGCGCGGCGGAAGCCGCGTGATTCGTAGAGGCGGATCGCTCGCTCGCGCCACTCCCACACGGAAAGACGCACCTCACCCTCCGCATCCGCTATCGCCGCGTCGAGCAGCGCCGACCCCACGCCACGGCCACGCACGCGGGGATCCGCCCACAGTCGCTTGACCTCGGTGATGCCGCCACGGGCGAGCGAGACGACGACGCCGACCACCCGGTCGTCGAGATCCGCGACGAGCACCCGGCAGCCGTCGTACGCAGCAGAGGGGTCGTCGACCTCCGGCCGATACCGCTCGGGGAGCACGAGGAGCGCTGCGCTCTCCGTGCCGCTCTCCCGCCGCTTCTCCTCCTCTGTCTGGACGAGGTAAGCGCGCACGGCGGCGGCGACGGCGGGAGTGTCGTGGCGGAGATCCGCAGGGCGGACCCGCGGCGACGCGTCCGCCCGATCGACCATCAGTCGCAGCCGCAGCCGCCGGAGGGCGTCTTCACCATGAAGCACACGTCGCACACGCCGTAGTCGCGCTCCGAGACGGGCTTCGGCGCCTTCTCGGCGCGCGGTGCCGAGACGCGAGGGGTCGTCGCGCGCTTCGCCGCTCGCTGCGGTGTGAGGGGGATGAACTCGCTCGGGTGGCTCACATAGAAGTACGGCGCGCGCCCGTCGCTCGGCTGGAGCCGCAGGGGAGCCGAGCCGACGATCAGTCGCTCGTCCTCGGTGAAACCGTTGGTATAGGTGCGCCCGATGTGCAGCGACGCACCCTCGCCGCGACGGATCGCCTCGATGTAGCGGCCGCGGTCGATGAACGAGGTGATCCCGATCGCATCGACGATCGACGTGATGAATGCGTGGTTCGCCGGGTCTATGCGGTGCGCGCGCAGCGCTTCCTGGAGCGAACGGTATGGACGGGAGGTGCCTGCGGGGGTCGGCCCCTGTACTTCTTTCATCCCTTCCAGGATCGCACGCTCCGGGCACTGCGTCCGACCGTTTCCTCCGTCGCGCGTGCGAGACTGGCGTCATGGTTCGGGCGACGATCATCGGCTCCGGCCCCAACGGCCTCGCCGCCGGGGTGGCCCTCGCACGCGCCGGCTACGAGGTGCGGGTGCTCGAAGCGGCCGACACGGTCGGCGGTGGAGTGCGCACGGCGGAGACCACGCTCTCCGGTTTCCGACACGATGTGTGCTCCACGGTGCATCCTGCCGCGCTGGCGTCGCCGTTCTTCCGGGCGTTCGGTCTCGCAGAACGCCTCGAGTGGATCATCCCGGAGATCTCGTACGCGCACCCGCTGGATGCCGGAAGGGCCGCGATCGCGTGGCGGGACATCGAGCGCACCGCTGCCGGACTCGGGGCCGATGAGCGGACCTGGCTCACGCTCCTGCGCCCCCTGAGCGGACACATCGACGGCGTCACCGACTTCACCGGCAACCAGCTGCTGCGCGTTCCCGCAGACCCCGTGACAGCCGTCCGCTATGCGCTGCGGATGCTGGATCAGGGCACTCCCCTCGCCGCGCGCAGCTTCCGCACCGTGGAGGCGGCCGCCCTGATGTCGGGAGTCGTCGCGCATGCCAACTCCCCGCAACCCTCACTCGCCGGCGCGGCCGCCGGTCTGCTGCTGGCGGCTCTCGGACATGCCGACGGGTGGCCGCTCCCCCGCGGTGGCGCGCAGAGCATCGCCGACGCGCTGGTCGCCGATCTCGAAGCGCATGGCGGCTCCGTCGAGACCGGAACGGCGATCACCGACCTCGGTGCGCTCGATTGGGGCGACCCCGACCGAGGCGATCTGCTTCTGCTGAACACCTCTCCGCGCCTGGCGCTCACCCACCCCGACATCCCGGCGGGATACGGGAGAACTCTCGCCTCGTACCGCTACGGCGCAGCTGCGGCCAAGGTCGACTTCGCCCTCGACGGACCCATCCCGTGGAGCAACGACGACGTGCGACAGGCGATCACCGTGCATCTCGGCGGCACCCGCGCCGAGATCTGGGCGAGCGAGAACGCCGTCGCCGCCGGCCGCGTGAGCGAACGCCCCTACGTGCTCGCGGTGCAGCCGTCCGTGGTCGACGCGTCGCGCGCACCGGAAGGCAAGGCGGTGCTGTGGGCGTATATTCACGTGCCCAACGGCTCCGATCTCGACCCGACCGCCCTCATCACGGCCCAGGTGGAGCGCTTCGCTCCGGGCTTCCGCGACCTCGTGCTGGCGCACCACGCCGTGCCCGCGTCGTCGCGAGAAGCCATCAACCCCGCGGAGATCGGCGGTGACATCTCCGGAGGCGTGTTCGACATGCGACAGGCGCTGCGTCGACCCGCGCTCACTCCGGCACCGTGGCGCACCCCCATGCGGGGTGTCTACCTCGCCTCCGCCGCCACCCCGCCCGGCCCGGCGGTCAGCGGCATGGCCGGATGGCACGCGGCGCGCACGGCCCTCGCCGATGCCGGCGAACCCGCCACGCTCGACGACCTGTTCGGCTGAGCGCAACCCCTTCCGCCGCAGCATCGCCGGCGTCCAGGATGGGACCATGCGCTACGAGATCCCCGCACCGATGCTCGCGAAAGCGGTCCGGACCGTACCCGAACCGGACAAGACCCCCGGCGGACTCCTGTACGAACCGAAGTGGGACGGTTTCCGCGGCCTCATCGCCTGGGACGGCGAGACGGTGGAGATCGGCTCCCGAGGAGCGAAACCCCTGACCCGGTACTTCCCCGAGCTGGTCGACGCCATCCCCGAGCTGCTGCCTGGGCCGTGTCTGCTCGACGGGGAGATCGTCGTCGCCACCGGTCCCCGGGGATCCCAGCGCCTGGACTGGGAGGCGCTGAGTCAGCGCATCCACCCCGCGGCCTCGCGCGTCGCGAAGCTCGCCGTCGAGACACCGGCCATGTTCATCGCCTTCGACCTGCTCGCCTACGGGGACGACGACCTTCTCACGCAGTCGTTCGAGACGCGGCGGGCGCGGCTCGAGACGGTGATGGAGGCCGTCGAGCACCCCCTGCACATCACCCGGACGACGCGCGACCGCGATTCCGCCGTGCGCTGGCTGCAGGAGTTCGAGGGCGCGGGGCTCGACGGCGTCGTCGCGAAGCCCCTCGACCAGCCGTACGCCCCGGGCAAGCGCACCCTGTTCAAGATCAAGCACGCCCGGACGGCCGACGTGGTCGCACTCGGCTATCGCATCCACAAGTCGGGTTCCGGCGTCGGCTCGCTGCTAGTCGGCCTCTACGGCGACGACGGCGTGCTGCGCCAGGTCGGCGGCGTCGCGGCGTGGAGCGACGTGCGGCGGCAGGAGCTCGTCGACGAACTGGCACCCCTGGTCGAGCGCGATGACGCGGGCGACGCCGTGACCGTGGAGGGCGAGCGCTCACGTTTCAGCGGCGCGAAGGATGTCTCCTTCGTGCGGTTGCGCCCCGAGCGGGTGCTCGAGGTCAGGTACGACCAGCTCGAGGGCGCGCGCTTCCGTCACACGGTGCAGTTCGAGCGTTGGCGCCCTGATCGCGACGCCCGCTCATGCACCTACGACCAGCTCGACACCGTCGCGGGCTACGACCTGGCCGACGTCCTGAGCTGACCGCGTCACTTGTCGGCGGGAGTGCCGTCTTCGTCCCAGTTCGCCGCGACCTTCTTGCTCGGCTGCACGCGCGGAGGCTCGCCCGGCATCTTCGGGAACTCGGGAGGGAACGGCAGCTCGCCCAGACCGTTCTCGGTGTCACGGGTCCACCACTCCAACAGGGTGTCGATGCGACCGGGTGACGCCTGCATGTCGGCCCACGGGTCGCCCACGTCGTCAATCCTCTTCGGAATGCTCCGCACCGTGAACGCGCGGGGGTCCAGGCCGTCGAGCTCGTCCCACGAGACCGGCGTCGACACCGTCGCACCGGGCAACGCCCGTGGACTGTAGGCCCCGGCCATGGTGCGGTCGCGATTGGCCTGGTTGAAGTCGACGAAGATCCGCTCCCCGCGCTCCTCCTTCCACCAGTTCGTCGTGACCTGCTCCGGCAGCCGCCGCTCCAGCTCGCGTCCCGCGGCGATCACGGCGTGCCGCACATCGAGGAACTCATGGGTGGGCTCGATGGGCGCGAAGACGTGCAGCCCGCGATTGCCGCTCGTCTTGGCGAACGCCTCCAGGCCTGCCTCGCGCAGCACCTCGCGCAGCGTATGCGCGGCGACGACGGCGTCCGCGAAATCCGTCCCCGGCTGCGGGTCGAGATCGATGCGCAGTTCGACGGGGTTGTCGGCGTCGGTGGCGAGCGACGCCCACGGATGGAAGACGATCGTGTTCATCTGCACCGCCCAGACGATCGCACTCGTGCGGTTCAGGACGATCTGCGGATGCTGGCGCCCGCTGTTGTAGGTGACGGTGACCGCGTCGACGAAGTCCGGCGTGCCCTTGGGCGGGTTCTTCGAGAAGAAGCCCTCCGCCCGCGGGCCGCCAGACGCACCGACCCCGTCACGGAATCGCTCGAGCGAGACCGGGCGGTTGCCGTTGGCCGCGAGGAACGGCACCGCGACGAGTTGCACGTACTCGGCGAGTTCGGCCTTCGTGATCCCGAGGTCCGGCCACACCACGCGGTTGGGACTGGAGAGCGTCACCTCGCGCTCCGCGTCGGAGTCGGCGACGGTCAGGGTCACGCGTTCTGAGGCCATGCTCCGACCCTAGAGCGATGCCCCGACAGACGGAACCCCGCAGGGCACGACCGCAACCAGGCGAGCGTCGCTCAGTCGTCCAGGTCGACCGCGAGCACGAGGACGGGGGCGAGTGCGTCCCGTTCTACGACGAGCGACGGCCCCGCGGAGTCGACGATCACGCCTGCCATCTCCGAGTGACTCGTGAGGACCTTGGCCAACTGCTCCGGCTCGAACGGGAGCGGCCGGTCGCCCCGGCCGAGGGCGATGACCTCGAGCGGGTGCGAGAAGAGCTGCAGGTACCGCCGACCGTCCGCGGTCTGCGCCTCGGCGATGCCGACCTGCCCCGAGCCGGTGCCGTCGTTCACCGCCACCCACATCCGCTTCGTCGCCAGCGCCGCGCCGACCTTGACCGCAGAGTCCTGCTCACGCGGTGCGGCGAGGATCGTCTTGACCGCCATGTCGACGTCGGCCTGCTCGAGCGTCTTCTGCAGCAGCTCGGTCGGGAAGACGACGCGATGCGGCGCGGATGCGTTGTCGACGATCAGTCCGGCGAAGTCGCCCGACACGACCTGCTGCAGCACGGAGGTCACCGGCTGCGCCACCGCCGAGGTCGCCGCGGGGTCGGCCTCGAGCTGCACCGAGTCGCGCACCGCGCGTGCCGAACTGAAGGCCAGCATGAACTGACGGTCGTCGTTGTCGCGCACCACCGCGACAGAGAGCGGCTTGCCCTCGCTGATCTGCGCGCGGGCATCGCCGTTCACGCGGATGTACAGGTGACCTTGCAGTGCCTGGCGCATCACGCCGAGGAGCTGGTCGTTGGTCGCACCGGCCTCGATCTCTGTCAGCGCCTCGCGCAGCAGGACGTTGTCCTTCATGCCCGCGACCGTCTCGGTCTGCTCGGGCGGCAGCGCCGGAGCGAGGGGAAGGCGTCGCTCCTGGGGAGCGGCCGGTTGCGGCGCAGGGGCCGGTGCCGTCTGACGCGGGGCAGGAGCCTCCGCGGGCTTCGCATCGGCGTCAGGGAGCGCGACTTCGGGGCCCGCCTCCGCGCCGACGCCGCGGAAGGCCTGCACCGAGATGCCGATCGAGGGCGCCTCGACCTCAGGCTGCTCGGTGGACGCACCCGCATCGACGGCGGCGGGGGCCTCGGTCCCGCCCGCTTCCTGCGGGGCATCGGCGGTGGGGGCGACGGCATCGTCACCGGACTTCTTGCGGCGGGAGAAGAGGGCCATATGAGCCAGCCTAACCGGCATCCCACCGGGTTCCGCGCGATTGCGCCGCGCGCGAACCGAGCGGCGGTCGATGCTAGATCTTCTCGATCGGAGCGACCTTGATGAGCAGCTTCTTCTGCCCTGCGGAGTCGAACCGGACGTGCGCGATCCGTTTGGCCCCCTCTCCGGTCACGGCGTCCACACGGCCCTCGCCGAAGTCCACGTGACGGATGCGGTCGCCCGCGGCGAGTTCGAGGTCGCCGTTGTCACGCATCTTGGCCGTGACCCGGTTGGGGAACTTGTCCATCGCCGTCGACAGCGGTTTCAGGGAGTCGCGTCCGGGGAGCGCCTTGACCGCGAACCTGTCGTTCGACGCGGATCCGCCGAAACCGCCCTGGCGGCGCGCGTTCAAGGCACGCGACTGCATACCGCCGCGCGAGTTCACGTCGCCAGGCGACTGCCGCCAGTCGATGAGCCCTGCCGGGATCTCCTGCAGGAAGCGGCTCGGCATCGCCACGGTCACCTCGCCGAACTGGGCACGGGTCATCGCGAGAGACAGGTGCAGCCGCTTGCGTGCGCGGGTGATGCCCACGTAGAACAGCCGACGCTCCTCCTGCGGACCGCCAGGCTCTCCCGCTGAGATGCGGTGTGGGATGAGGTCTTCCTCGACACCGGTGACGAACACCGCGTCGTACTCGAGGCCCTTCGCCGTGTGCATGGTCATGAGGGAGACGGATCCGGACTCGTCGTCAAGGTCGTCGGCGTCGGACACCAGAGCGACCTCGGTGAGGAAGTCGGTGATCGTGCCCTCCGGGTTGTTGCGGGCGAAGTCACGGGTGACCGCCACGAACTCGTCGAGGTTCTCGACGCGCGCCTCGTCCTGCGGGTCGCGGCTGGCGCGCAGCGCGTCGAGGTAGCCGCTCTTCGCCAGAAGCAGGCTCAGCCCGTCGGCCACCGATGTCGACGGCGGCACCTCGCCGGACGGCGGGAGCATGATCGCGGTCGCCTCGGTGAGCACCGCGTCGAGTTGGGCGATGGCCGCCTGGATCTTCGGCCCCACACCGAGCTGCCCTGGCATCGAGAGTGCGTCGCGGAACGTGATGCCGTGCTCCTCGGCGAACCGGGCGATGGCGGTCTCGGTCACGTCGCCGATGCCACGACGCGGCTTGTTGAGGATCCGCCGCACCGACATCTCATCTGCGGGGTTGGCCACCGCCACGAGGTACGCCAGCGCGTCCTTGATCTCGGCCCGCTCGTAGAACTTCGTGCCGCCCATGATCTTGTACGGCACGGCCGAGCGGATGAAGATCTCCTCGAGCGCGCGCGACTGCGAGTTGGTGCGGTAGAACACCGCCATCTCCGAGTAAGGCATACCCGCGCGGCGGAGCGCCTCGACCTCATCGGCGACGAACTGCGCCTCGTCGTGCTGCGAATAGCCGGTGAAGCCGATGATGGCGTCGCCGTCGCCCTTGTCGCTCCAGAGCTTCTTGTCCTTGCGATCGAAGTTGTTGCCGATGACCGCGTTCGCCGCCGACAGGATGTTCTGCGTCGAGCGGTAGTTCTGCTCGAGCAGCACGACCTTCGCCCCGGGGAAGTCCCGCTCGAACTCGCTGATGTTGCGGATGTCTGCTCCACGGAACGCGTAGATCGACTGGTCGGAGTCGCCGACCACGGTGAGCGACGCCCCCGGCTCGCCCGCGCCGGCGGGTTCCGGATCGGGCTCGAAGATCATCATGCCGTTCGAGGCATACGGGTCCGGCGCGGAGCCTGCACCCGACACGGGTCGCGTCAGTTCGTGGATCAGGGCGTACTGCGCGTGGTTCGTGTCCTGGTACTCGTCGACCAGGATGTGCCGGAACCGTCGGCGATAGGTGTCGGCGACCTGGGGGAAGGCGCGGAAGAGGTACACCGTCTGGCCGATGAGGTCGTCGAAGTCGAAGGCGTTGGCCTTCTGCAGCTGTCGCTGATAGTCGGCGAAGACCTCGACGAACACGCGCTCGGCCGGGTCGCTCATATTGGCCTGACGCGCATACGCCTCGGCGTCGGAGAGCTCGTTCTTGAGCTTGGAGATGCGGCCCTGGACCGCGGCGGGGGTGAGCCCGTAGGCGTCGGCCTCGTGTTCCTTCACCAGACGCTTGATCAGTGCCCTGGAGTCGCCGGAGTCGTAGATCGTGAAGTTCTTCGTGAAGCCGAACTGCTGCGCCTCGCGTCTCAGGATGCGCACGCAGGCCGAGTGGAAGGTCGAGATCCACATGCCGCGGGCGGCGTCGCCGATGAGCCCCTCGACGCGCTCGCGCATCTCTCCGGCCGCCTTGTTCGTGAAGGTGATCGCGAGGATCTGGCTCGGCCACGCCTCGCGGCTGCGCAGCAGGGAGGCGATGCGACGGGTGAGCACGCTGGTCTTGCCCGACCCCGCTCCCGCGACGATCAGCAGAGCGGGGCCGCGGTAGGTGACGGCCTCGAGCTGCTGCGGGTTGAGTCCGGCGAGGAGGTCGTCCTGTGCCGGGGCTCCCGCGGACGAGGGGCCGACGGATCCGGGGACGATGAGGGGGGCTTCGGTCATGGCCTTATGAGTCTAGGCGGCGGCACCGACACCGGGGCACGGGTCGCTGAACGACGGGGTGGGGCGCGCGGACGGACCGCGGCCCCACCTCGGCGCTCAGGCCGCCGCGCGCCTGCGGCGGATCAGCACGAGCGTCCCCGCGGCGAGGAGCGCCATCGCGAGCGCGGCGGCCCCGACCGGAAGTTCGGCTCCGGTCGCAGCGAGCCCGCCCGCACCGGCGACGATGCGGATGTCGGCCCAGCCGAGGAGAGCGCCGTCGGCCGCGAAGACGGCGATCCGGTGCGCCCCGAGCGGCGCGTCGGCGGGGATCGTGACGGTGAGGGCGCCCGCAGCCGAGAGCGTCCCGGTCGCGACTCGGACGGGGTCGGAGTACATCCAGACCGCGGCCTCCGCACCCGCCGACTCCTCGCCGACCGTCACCGTGACCTTCTGTCCACGGGCCGCGACGGACGGGTCGACCGTCACGCCGTTGCGGTTGCCGTCGACCAGCTCCGCGCCGGGCACGGGCGGGTTCTCCCCGCCCGGGTTCTCGCCGCCCGGGTTCTCTCCCCCGGGGTTCTCCCCGCCGGGGTTCTCTCCCCCGACGCCGGGGAGCGTCCCCGTGCGCAGCGACTCCGAGGCGAAGCCGTCCGCGAACCACCACACCGGTCGCTGACCGTCGACCGACAGCGAGGCCGGCGCGGTCGCGAAGCCCTCGTTGTTGATGTCGGGCATGCCGGCCGGGCGCTCGTAGTGGGCGATCCCGGGCTGCGCGGTTCCGTTCAGGGTGATCTCCGCCGACCGGCCGTGGCACCCGTCATCGCAGACGGCCCACAGGGTGTTCCGCACGGTGTCGTAGTCGAGCGCCATGACTCCGGCGAGGCCCGGCGCGATCTCCGAGACCAGGGTCGCCGTGCCGTCAGCGGCGAGCGCGAAGGCGTAGACGTGCCCGTTGTCCTCGACCGCGACGAGGAACAGCCCGGCTCCGTGACCGTCGTAGTCCGCGGGGTCGTACGCGGCACCGGTGTTGTCGTCGAACAGCTTCCCGGCGAGAGCCGCATCGGGCGCCCACTGCACCGCCTCCATGCCCAGGTTCGCGCCGACCGCAGGGAGCAGCGCCGTGAGGTCCCACTCCTGCTGGGCGACCAGGTCGCCCGCGGCCGCTTCGGGATCGACCTTGAGCACCACGTTCTGGTTCACACCCTTCGCGCCGTTGTCGCGCTCCGAGGCGACGTAGACGAAACCGTCTCCGTCGACCGTGATGCCCTCCGTGTCGGGACCGGCAGCACCGGGGTCGGCAGCATCCTTCTGGAAGCGCACGCGCTTGCCCTCGTCCCAGCCGTCCACCTTGTCGACCGAGCCGTCGGCGCGAGCCTCGAGCTTCCAGATGCGGCCCTCGCCGTTGTCGACCGCCCAGAGGAATACGCCGTCAGCCGTCTCCTGCACGTCCAAGCCCGAGCTGTCTTCAAGGAACGTCGGCGCGGCGTCGAGCACGCGGACCTCGGCCGAACCGGGCCACGGGGAGAACGCGATCTCGCCCGCGCAGACGTTGGCTGCGCCCTTCGTCGACTCGGTGGTCGCCGCGAAGGCGCCCGTGGTGTCGGGGCAGCGACCCCAGGTGGCGGCCGCGTGGCCCTCGCCCCAGGTGGTCTCGTCGACCAGCAGATCGCCGTCGAACACGCGAACCGCGTCACCGCCGCCGAGACCGAAGCCCAGCTGCTCCCGCTCGATCACGAGGTACTGACCCGCCGCGATCGAGGTGCCGGCCGGGATGGCGTAGGCGTGGGCATCGTCGTCGTCCTTCACCACGACGCCCGAGACGTCGAGGTCGGTGTCGGTCGGGTTCACGAGCTCGATCCAGTCGTCGGGCGACCCGCCGTCGGACTCGACCTCGTTGATGCGGACGGGGTTGCCGCAGGCGTTGCGGAGCCCCTTCGTCGACACGGCCACGTCGACGAAGTCGCCCGTGCCGTCGGCGCACCGCGCCAGGACGCCGTCGGCGTGGGCCGCGTACACGTGCTCGTCGACCGTGTTGCCGTTCGCATCGCGGATCGTCACGGTGTCGCCGTTGCCGAGGCCGAAGATGAAGTTCGCCGGCTGGTCGAACACGAAGTAGCCACCCGGCTCCAGCATCGTGCCGGCGGGCAGCGGCGTGGTCTCGGCCGCGTGACCGGTCGGGTCGCTGTCCATGATGGTCCAGCCCGAAAGGTCGACCCCCGTCGCTCCGGTGTTGACGACCTCGACCCAGTCGGTGGCGTCGCCGTTCGACTCGATCTCGTTGATCACGACATCGGGCATCACACACGAGTTCGCGGCCCCTGGCGTCGGGTGCGCGAGCACGAAGGAACCGACGCCGTCGGGGCAGCGGGCGAGCGTGGCGGCAGCGAAGTCGCCGCCGATCGCCGCGTGCCCCTGCCACGGCAGAGTGTCGTCGAGCTGGGCGCCCGTGGCATCGAAGAGACGGATGCGGTCGGCGCTGCCAATGCCGATCGGGTCGCGGAATGCGGTCTCGACACCTCCGACGAGGCCGATCGTGCCCTCCTCGACGACCAGGAATCCACCTGCCGCGATGTGCGTGCCGGCGAGGAACTGCCAGCGGTGGTCATCGGAGTTGTCGCGGATCTCGTAGCCCGAGATGTCGAGCGCCTCGGTGCCAGGGTTGTAGAACTCGACCCAGTCCGCGGGCTGCGAGTCGACCTCGTTGATGAGGATCGACCCTTCGACGGGGGCGACGCTGCAATCGTTCGGTGCCCCCGGCGTCGCCGCCGTCGCGTGCGCCCAGTCCCCCGTGCCGTCGGGGCATCGCGCCCACACCGACAGCGGTGCGGTGTTCTCGTAGGCGAAGGAGTCGACCTCGGTGCTGGTCGGATCGAACAGCACCACCTCGTCGCCCTTGCCGAGTCCGAAGTCGAAGTCGACGTCCTTCACGAGCACCAGGAACTCCCCCGGAGCGAGGGATGTCCCCTCCGGCGCCGCACCGAAGCTGTCGCGCTTCTCGTCGGCGATGGTCCACCCGGTCAGGTCGACCGTGGCGGTGCCGGCGTTGTATATCTCGACCTGATCGGCGAGGCCCGTCGCCGCGTCGTCGTAGACGATCTCGTTGAGGACCAGCGTCGGAGAAGCCGGGAGCGATGCGGCGGGACGACTGCCGAGGTCGGCGCCGATCGCGGCGGCGGGTGTGGCGAGCAGGGCGGCAGCGCTGAGGGCGCACACCGCCACGACCGCCGCTGCGGATTGCAGGCGGGGCATGGAGGACTCCTGGGGGCTCGGCCGGCGGGCTCCGCGGACGGAGCGCATCGGCGGTGAGGCAGACGGGTACGCGCTCAGACCATCGATCCCGCGTGGCCGCAGGAAGACCCCCGGGTGCACGGGAGGTGAACGGGAGGTGGCGACTTCCTCGCCGCACCTCGTCTCAGGCGATGCGGGTCCCCGGCGGCAGGCGGCGTGCCGGCGTCCGCGTCCGTGCCCAGGCTCCGGCGAACAGCGAGCCCGCGATCACGACCTGCACGCCCAGCCCGACGAACCAGCTGGGCACCGACGACTCCATCATGTCCTGCGGCGTGACGTATCCGCCGTCCGGATCGCACTCGTCCCAGCGCTGCTCGAGCGGCGACTGCTGCGCAGCGCGCACACCGGTCTTGATCTGCCCGAACAGGTCGACGGGATACCCCTCTGGCGAGAACTCGGTCGGGGTCGCGTCGGCGAGCACCACGAACGGGTTCGCGGCCAGCGCCCACCAGACGAGGTCGAAGCGCGGCACCTCGTAGGTGGTGGTGACCTCCCAGTTCTCGCAGTCGACCGCGCCGTTCGCGTCATACGGCCGCGAGTAGCTCGTCCCCTCGCTGCGCACGGCCAGACCGCCGAGACCGAACGCGATGAGCGTTCCGAACACGAGCGCCGAGACCACGAGGTACGTGGTCGCGACAGAGAACAGCGGGCGTGCGATGAGTCCGCTCAGGCCGACGCCGATCGCCGCGACGACGATGATCTCGGCGGCGAGCACGAGCAGCGACACGAGCAGCACGAGCGGGTTCGCTCCCCCGCCCAGCAGCGACAGCGCGAGGAACGGCAGTGCGACCGCAAGGAAGGCGCCCCCGGTCGCGACGGCGGCCAGCAGCTTGCCCAGCATGATGTCGCCGGTGGATGCCGCTGTCACCTGAATGGCGGCGAGGGTCGCCGCGTCACGGTCGCCGTTGATGGCGTTGCCGCTCAGGGTCGGCGAGACCAGCACCACCAACAGGAGCACGATGTTGACGACGATGGAGTAGACGCCGGCGCCGACGAAGTCGCCCCAGGAGTACACCGCGAACGCGAGCCCGGTGACGCCGAGGAGGACGAGCGCGAACACACCGAGCAGGACGTACCAGCCGACGCTGCGCAGCCGCTGGGTCAGTTCGAGGCGGGCGATGATCCCGATGTTCGCGGCGCTCATGCTCCCGCCTCCGTCGCGCTCCGGCCGGTGGGTGCCGGTGGCGCCGCGGGCGGCGCAGGCGGCGGTGGTGTGGGGGTCGCCGCGCTGGTCGGGGTATGACGCAGCGCGAGGAACGTGTGCTCGAGGTCGCTCTGCGCCGGAGCGAACTCCGCGACCGGAAGGCCGGCCTCGACGAGGCGGCGCAGCGACTGGGCAGCCGCCTCCTCCCCGTCGAACCCGACGAGGACGGCACCGCGATCGCTGGCGAGCGATTCGGGGGCGAGTCCGAGATTCGATGCGACCTGCCACACGTCGGCGTTCAGTCGTTCGGGCGTCACCCCCGCCAGTCGGATCCGCCAGGCGCGCACCGCGGCCTGGGCCGGTGCGGCGTCGACCACGGCGCCGGCGACGAGGAACACCGCGTCGTCGACGACCTCCTCCAGCTCGGAGAGGATGTGGCTCGAGATCAGCACCGTGCGACCTTCGGCGGCGAAACGGCGCAGCAGCACGCGCAGCTGCAAACGTGCCTCCGGGTCGAGACCGGAGGCCGGCTCGTCGAGGAGCAGGACCCGCGGATCGTGCACGAGCGCGCGCGCCAGACCCAGCTTCTGCTTCTGCCCGCGGGAGAGCACCTTCGCGGGCGAGTCAGCCAGGTCGCCCAGCCCGACGAGGGCGAGCAGCTGCTGCGCACGAGCTGCGGCATCGGCCTTCTCGATGCCGTACAGCCGCGCGGTCGTGACGATGGTCTCGCGCGCGGTGAGCGACGGCCACGCGCCCAGCGCATCCGGCATCCACCCCAGCAGACGGCGAGCGGCGAGCGGATCGACGGCGGGATCGACGTCGCCGATGCGGATCGTTCCGGTGTCGGGGGCGAGCAGCGAGGCGAGCATCAGGAGCAGGGTGGTCTTGCCCGCGCCGTTGGGTCCCACGAGTCCGGTCACGCGACCGGGCTCCGCCCGCAGCGTCGCTCCCCTCACCGCCTGCACCGTCCCGAATGCCCTGCTGACGTCTTGCACCACGATTCCGGTCATGCGGTCAGTCTGGCATCAGAGTCCCGTCGCGCCGGGGACCTCCGGGCGGATGCTCAGCCACGCCGAGCGTCGGGTGGAACAATCGGCTCATGCGCACGATCCTCAACATCATCTGGGTCATCCTCGCCGGATGGGCCCTGTTCCTCGGGTACGTCGTGGCCGGGATCGTGCTGTGCATCCCGATCGTGACCATCCCCTGGGCGATCGCCTCGTTCCGCATCGCCGCGTACGCGATCTGGCCCTTCGGACGCGAGGTCGTCAGCAAGCCCACGGCGGGAGTCGGGTCGTTCCTGGGCAATGTGCTGTGGGTGATCCTCGCCGGATGGTGGCTCGCGATCGGACACATCGTCTCGGGGATCCTGCTGTGCGTCACGATCATCGGCATCCCGATGGGCATCGCGGACTTCAAGATGGTCCCCGTCTCGCTCATGCCGCTCGGCAAGGAGATCGTCTCGACGCGGAGAGGCGCCTTCGACCGGACCCTCTGAGCGTCGGCTCATGGGACGGTGATCGCTCAGCCGCGGAAGAAAGCGACGCCGAGGTCCGGGTGGTCGACGAACACCCCGTCGATGCCCTGACGGGCGATCACTCCCCATTCGGCCTCGTAGTCGCCGTACGCACCACGCCCGCCCGACCCGCGGAACTCGGGGGCGAGGAAGGCGTTCTCCGGTCGACACGTCCAGGTGAAGACCGTGAGCCCGCGCGCGTGCGCATCCGCGACGATCGAGTTACCCCGCGCGAGGAGCATCTTCTTGTTCACGCTGATGCCGTCGACGCGTCCGACGAGCCCGTCGAGGCCCTGTGCGGTGACGGTCGCCGGGTAGGTGAGCGCCTGCTTGCCCTCCGCGACCAGATGGTCATAGGGTCGCCCGGCCGCCTCGATCAGATAGACGTACGACGCGGCGATCCCGCGCTCACGCAACTGACCCAGCACCGTCGACTCGAAGCACTCGATGATCAACGGCAGCTCTCCGTCGGCCCACCCCGCTTCGCGCAGCTCGCGGTCGATCAACGGGGCGAGGTCGAGGCCGATGCTCGCGAAGTAGGTGGCGTGCTTGACCTCGAGCACCACGCCGATCTCCCTGCCGTGCTCGACCGACCCGTCCCGCACGATGTCGAGCACATCCCGAAGGCGCAGGATGGCCTGCGACCCGTCGAAGCTCGCGCTCGAGGCCCGCACATCGGGCAGACGTTCGCGCCCGCGCAGGGTCGACAGCTCCGCCCACGTGAAGTCCTCGGTGAACCACCCGGTCAGGGCGTTCCCATCGACACGCTTGGTGGTCTTCCGGTCGGCGAACTCCGGGTGCTCGGCGACGTCGGTCGTGCCCGAGATCTCGTTCTCATGCCGCACGATGAGGACGCCGTCCTTGGTGGCGACCACATCGGGTTCCACGGCGTCCACCCCCATGGCGAGCGCCAGTTCGTACGAGGAGCGGCTGTGCTCCGGTCGATAGCCGGGCGCACCGCGATGCCCGATGACGAGGGGGGATTTCCTGGGCACGCTCTCAGCGTAGAACACCCCGGGAGTGTCGCCACCCGGGTATCGTGGAGGAAAGCGACCTACTACCCCCCTTTGGAGTGAGGCCCACCAATGAGCAACTTCGCTTTCAACAATCCTGCTTTCCAGCAGCAGGACCCGCGCAATGTCGCGACCTACCCGGGCGGACCCCAGGCTGCTCAGGGCGCGCAGAGCGCCTCGCTCCAGCACGGGGCGATGGACGCTGCAGCCAACGCACAGCTCGAGGGCATGTACGCCGCGCCGCCGGCCGGCGCCATCGAGACCGACCGCATGTCGGTCGAGGACACGGTCTGGAAGACGGCCGGACTCTTCGGCATCCTGCTCGTCACCGCAGCCATCGGCTGGGTGCTGACGCTGGGCGGACTCGACGTCCCCCGCTATGACCCCTACAACCCGGCTGCCGTCAACATCCTCCCGTGGATCGTCGGCGCACTCGGCGGCTTCGTGCTCGCGATGGTCATCACGTTCACCTCGCGCAAGAAGGTGCGTCCCGCGCTGATCTTCGCCTACGCCGCGTTCGAAGGACTCTTCATCGGTGGCATCTCGGCCTTCTTCGAGGTGCAGTGGCCGGGTATCGTCTTCCAGGCGACCCTCGCGACCATCTCGGTCGTCGGCGTGACCCTCGCCCTCTTCGCGAGCGGCAAGATCCGCGCCTCCAAGAAGGCCACCAAGATCTTCATGATCGCGATGATCGGCTACCTGGTCTTCTCGCTGCTGAACCTCGTCCTCATGTGGACGGGCATCAACACCAACGCCTTCGGCCTGTTCAGCGCCGAGATCATGGGCATCCCGCTCGGCCTCATCATCGGCGTCCTCGTCGTGATCATGGCCGCGTACTCGCTGGTGCTCGACTTCGACCAGATCCAGCAGGGTGTGCGCAACGGCGCCCCGCGCAAGTACGGCTGGCTCGGCGCCTTCGGCATCATGGTCACCGTGGTCTGGCTCTACGTCGAGATCCTCCGCATCATCGCGATCGCCCGCGGCAATAACTGACGCGACACGATCCGCGCCACGAGAGGCCCGTCTCCCTGGGAGGCGGGCCTCTTGCCATACCCGGGCCGCGCCGCGCAAGGGGTTGGCATGCACCCTGCCACGGGAGCATCCTGAATATCAGAAGCCCCGGTACCCCGGGGCTCCCGATCTACAGGAGCTGACCATGAGTTTTCTCGGCTTTCTTCTTCTCGGCCTCATCGCCGGAGCCATCGCCAAGCTGATCCTCCCCGGGAAGCAGGGCGGCGGCTGGTTCATCACTCTGCTGCTCGGTGTCGTCGGTGCTCTTCTGGGAGGCTGGCTCGGCAGCCTGATCCTCAACCGCCCCCTCACCGAGTTCTGGGATCTGGGCACCTGGCTCCTCGCCATCGCCGGTTCCATCATCGTGCTGTTGATCTACGGCCTGATCGCCGGGCGCGGCCAGAAGGTCAACGACTGACGCTCCCCCACCTCCCCACGCCCGTCCCCTTCGGCAGCGAGAGCTCCCGAAGGGGGCGGGTCATCTCTGTGCGCCGCGGGCCTTGCGCTCCAGGAGGGCGCGCTCCCGATCGTTCCCCGCGATCGCCGCAGCGATGGCGAACTCGCTGCGCGCCTCGTCCTCCCGCCCGAGTCTTCTCAGGAGTTCGCCCCTGGTCGCCGGCAACAGGTGATAGCCGCGCAGCGCACCGGAGGCCGAGAGCTGATCGATGATGCGCAGGGCCGAGGCCGGCCCCGTCGCCATAGCCACGGCCGCAGCCCGGTTGAGTTCGACCACCGGCGAGGGTGAGATGCGTCCGAGCGCCTCATACAGCAGCACGATCCTGTCCCAGTCGGTGCCGTCGACGGACTCCGCCACCGCATGACACTCGGCGATCGCGGCCTGGAGCCCGTAGGCGCCGCGACCGCGTCCGAGGGCATCCGCCGCCGCCAGCGCAGCTCGACCGCGCGTTATGCGCCCTCGGTCCCAGCGCCGACGGTCCTGGTCGGCGAGCAGCACGGGGTCGCCGTTGCCGTCCACCCGTGCCGCGAACCGTGCCGCGGTCAGCTCCATCAGCGCGACGAGGCCGTGCACCTCGGGCTCTCGCGGCATGAGCGCGGCGAGCACCCGTCCGAGCCGGATGGCCTCATCGCTCAGCTCGGGTCGCATCCACTCGGGGCCGCTGCTGGCGGCGTGCGCCTCGTTGAAGATCAGGTACAGCACCCCGAGGATCGCCCCGACCCGCTCCGCATGCTCCTCGCGGGGCGGCACCTCGAACGGGACGTGCGCGGCGGCGAGGGTCTTCTTGGCGCGCACGATCCGCTGCTGCACGGTCGCGGTCGGCACCAGGAAGGCCCGCGCGATCTCCTCGCTCGACAGTCCGCCGACCACCCGCAGGGTGAGCGCCACCTGCGCTTCGCGCGAGAGCACGGGGTGGCATGCGATGAACATGAGTCGCAGCACGTCATCGTCGACGGCATCCGGATCCCACAGCAGATCCGGCGCCTCGTCCTGCTCCCGCTCCAGGTCGTGGGCGAGGACGGCGACGCGGGCGTCCAGACGCTCCGCACGTCGCCAGCCGTCGATGGCCTTCCGCTTCGCCACCGCCGTGAGCCAGGCACCCGCGTTGCGCGGCACCCCCTCGGCCGGCCACTGGCGGAGCGCATCGACCAGTGCCTCCTGCGCGAGGTCCTCGGCGAGCCCGAAGTCGCCGACCATCCGCGTGAGGGCGCCGACGATGCGGGCGGACTCGATGCGCCACACGGCGGCGACGGCGCGCTCCGCCGACCCGATGTCGGTGGCGGAACGCGCCGTCTCGCTGCGTGCGGAAGCGTCCATCACTGCTGTGCGCGCTGGGCCTGCTCCTCGCGCCAGCCGGCTTCCTTCTCGATCCACTCGTTGTCGGCCGGGAAGTCCTCCGCACCGGTCACTCGACGCACCTCGAGGAAAGACCCCGGTCCGAGGGGTGCACGGCTCGCCCACTCGGCAGCCTCTTCGCGCGACGACACCTCGACGATCCAGAACCCGTTGAAGAGCTCCTTGGTCTCGCCGTAGGGGCCGTCGGTGATGAGCGGCTTCTCAGCGCTGAAGTCGACCACGAAACCCTCTGCGGCGTCCGTCAGCCCTTCGCCTGCGACGAGGACGCCGGCCTTGATCATCGACTCGTTGTACCTGCCCATGGCCTCGATGACCTGCTCGAACGGCATCTGCTTGTATGCCTCGACGGCGTCGTCGTTAGCGCGCATGATGAGCATGAACTTCATGATGTTCTCCTTGTTCGAAGGGGCCGTGTCTCGACCCTCTCATCTATGACGTCGAACGGGAATGCCGCGGATCGACATGCTCGGCAGAACTTTCTCCGAGAATTCTTCGCGCGGCGCGACCAGCGCTCGGGTCGCGGCGCGGCCGCGTCAGCGGCGCGGAGGGGCGGAGGCAGCCGCCGCGATCACGGAGGTGAGAGCTGCGAGCGATCGCTGCGGGCTCCAGGCGGCGGCGACGGCCGGCGCCTCGGCGCTCAACGCCGCGAGCCGCCCCTGGTCGGTCAGAAGGGCACGGATCGCCTCTCCCAGCGCCTCGACGTCTCCCCCGGGCACCAGGACTCCCCCGCCCTGCTGCAGCACATCGCGGATGCCGTAGCGCACGTCGTACGAGATCACGGGCGTGGCGTGCAGCAGGGACTCGACGACGCCGAGCGGCTGTCCTTCGAAAGCGGTGGAGGTCACCAGGAGGGACGCCCTGTCGAGGACCGTGCCCGGCGAATCGGTGTATCCGGCGAGGACGACCCGGTCGCCGGCCTCGAGCTCGTCGATCAGTGTCTGCAGCCGCTCCTGCTCCGGTCCGCCGCCCCAGATCTCCAACCGGGTCCCGGGCACGTCCGCTGCCACGAAGGCGCGGATCGCGTGATCGACGCGCTTCCCCGGTGCCAACCGTCCGAGCACGATCACGAGTCCGTCCTCACGGAGGTCGTGGCGGGTCGCGACCGGCGCGATGGGGTTCGGCACCACGACGTGGTTCGCCGCCGGGCCGAACCGTGCCACGACGTCGTCGCGCTGGGTCGCGGTCGGCCAGATCACGGCGTCGAAGCGGTCGGCGAGACGGAACCAGCGGGTCCAGAGCGTGTTCATGGTCGCGTCGGGCGTGTACGGCGCCTCGACGTGCATGGTGTGGATCGTGTGCAGGATGCGCACCCGCGGGTCGGACCAGTCCGCCACGAGCTCGCCGAGCTGGCGTGACTCGCAGATCACGATGATCAGGCGGTCCCCGAAGGCCGCGGTCACATGCTCGAGCCAGGCGCGATACAGGCCCCGGAAGCCGTGCAGTGCTCCGGCCACCGCGCCGTCGGCGTCGTATACGAGCACGGGCTCCTCGGTGAGGTGCCAGTCCGGGTTGCCTGGTATCACCGGGAGCGCTGCGAAGGCGCGTCCATCGGCGTCCGTCAGCACCCGATACTCGACATCGGGATCAGCGGCCACCGCAGCATCGGACGCATCGAGCAGCCACCGCGCTGCACCGCCGTCAGGGTCGACGGCCTCGTCGAAGAGATTGCGCATGCGGGAAGGGTCGACCAGCGCCCCCTGTTCCGCGAACGTGCGCCGATGCTCGGCGTGGTCGGCCGCAGAGCCGGGATCGAACGTGAGCAGTTGCGGCCCTGCGCCGTCGGCCACACCGGCGCCGGCCAGCTGTCGGGCGCGTGCGAGCGTCGCGATCGTGTACCCGCCGTCCATCCCCGGGATCAGCCGGCTGGACAGCACCAGATACTCGGCGTCGGGAAGCTCCGGCGCCGCATCCGGGAGCATCGCGCTCCCTACTCCCACTCGATCGTCCCCGGCGGCTTCGACGTGACGTCGAGCACGACGCGGTTGACGTCGCGGACGCCGTTCGTGATCCGGTTCGAGATCTTCGACAGCACGTCGTACGGCAGGCGCGTCCAGTCGGCGGTCATGGCGTCTTCACTCGACACCGGACGCAGCACGATCGGGTGGCCGTAGGTGCGGCCATCTCCCTGCACGCCCACCGAGCGCACGTCGGCGAGGAGCACGACCGGGCACTGCCAGATCTCCTGGTCGAGCCCCGCCTTCGTCAGCTCCTCGCGGGCGATGGCGTCGGCCTCACGCAGAATCTCGAGACGGTCAGCGGTGACCTCACCGATGATCCGGATGCCGAGACCGGGCCCCGGAAACGGCTGACGCCCCACGATCGCCTCGGGGATGCCGAGCTCGCGGCCGATCGCGCGGACCTCGTCCTTGAACAGGGCGCGCAGCGGCTCGATCAGTTCGAAGTCGAGATCGTCGGGGAGGCCGCCCACGTTGTGGTGCGACTTGATGTTCGCGGTGCCCGCACCGCCGCCGGACTCGACGACGTCGGGGTAGAGCGTGCCCTGCACGAGGAACTTCACCGGAGCACCGCCGGAAGCCTTGGCCTCCGCGACGAGGTCGAGCTGCACCTTCTCGAACGCGCGGATGAACTCGCGGCCGATGATCTTGCGCTTCTCCTCGGGGTCGGTCACACCCTTGAGGTGACCGAGGAAGGTGTCGGCCGCGTCGACCGTGATCAGGCGCACGCCGGTGGATTCGACGTAGTCCTTCTCGACCTGCTCCCGCTCGCCCTTGCGGAGGAGCCCGTGGTCGACGAAGACCGCGGTGAGCTGGTCGCCGATCGCCTTGTGCACGAGCGCGGTGGAGACGGCGGAGTCGACGCCGCCGGAGAGTGCGGAGATGACGCGGGCGTCGCCGACCTGCTCCCGGATGCGCTCGATCTGCTCGGCGATCACGTTGCCGCTGTTCCAATCGGACGCGAGCCCTGCACCCTTGTGCAGGAAGTTCTCGAGCACGCGCTGGCCGTGATCGGAGTGCTTGACCTCGGGATGCCACTGCACGCCGTAGAAGCCGCGCTCCTCGTTCGCGAAGGCGGCGACCTTGGTGGCCTCGGTCGTCGCGAGGACTTCGAAGCCCTCCGGTGCCGTGGCGACCTGGTCGCCGTGGCTCATCCAGACGTTCTGCTCGGTCGGCTGTCCGCTCAGCAGAGTGCCGCCGTCGCCGGAGATCACCGCATCCGTCGCGCCGTACTCGCGCAGCCCGGTGTGCGCGACCTCGCCGCCGAGCGTCTGTGCCATGTACTGGAAGCCGTAGCAGATGCCGAGCGTAGGGACACCGAGGTCGAAGACCGCCGGGTCGAGCTTCGGGGCACCCTCTTCGTACACGGACGAGGGCCCGCCGGAGAGGATGATCGCAACCGGGTTCTTGGCGGCGATCTCCGCGGCCGTGGCCGTGTGCGGCACGATCTCGCTGTACACGCCCGCTTCACGGACTCGACGGGCGATCAGCTGCGCGTACTGCGCGCCGAAGTCGACGACGAGCGCCGGGCGCTGCTGGGTCTCGGACTGTTCGGTCAACGGACACCTTCCGGGGCGGGGGCTGAGGCCTCTTCGGCCTCTCGGGTGGCGAGATAGGTCTTCACTTCACGGGCGACGACGGCCTCCATGAAGAACGACAGCAGCGGGATGACCCCGCCGAGGGCGAGCAGGATGAAGCGCGGGAACGGCCAGCGCATCAGGCTCCACATGCGGAAGCACGCGAAGAGGTAGACGACGTAGAACCAGCCGTGCGCGACGAGGATGAACAGCGACAGGTTGAACCCGTCGCCGAGCGAGGTCATCTCGCACGAGTTGGTCATCGGGGCGAACAGCGACCACCATTGGCAGTCCGGTCCTGCGAGGACCCCGGCGAACCAGAGCGGACCCCCGGACCCCCCGAGGAAGAGCTCGAGGTGGATCGGCGTGTACTTCAGCACCATCTCGGTCAGCAGCAGGAGCAGCATGACTCCTGTGATGATCGACGCGATCTGGTAGAACTTCAGCGCACCGCGGATCGCCGGAAAGCTGGCGACTTTCGGTTCGGGCATGCCTCCAGTCTAGTCGCCGGGAAATCGAGTCGAATCCGGACGTCGACGCATCGGTCAGGAATCGAGAAGCGCGGTCGACGCGGCACTCGTAGCGTCGTCGACATGAACACCACCATCGATTCCCTCACCCTCGACGTCCCGGATGTGGGCGCCGCCCGCTCCTTCTACACGGAGGCGTTCGGCCTCGGCGACCGCCTCCGATTCCGCACCGCGGATGCCGAGACCGCGGGCTTCCGCGGTTACACCCTGTCGCTCGTCGTCTCGCAACCGGCGAACGTGCACGCCCTCGTCGACGCGGCCGTCGCGGGAGGCGCCTCGGTGATCAAGCCCGTGTCCAAGTCGCTCTGGGGCGTCGGCGGCACGGTCCAGGCGCCGGACGGCGCGATCTGGAAGATCGCCACCTCGACCAAGAAGGACACGGCTCCCCCGAGCCGCGCGGTCGACGAGATCGTGCTCCTGCTCGGCGCCGACGACGTGGTGGCCTCGAAGACCTTCTACGCGGAGCGCGGCATCCCGGTGGGCAAGAGCTTCGGGCGCAGCTACGTACAGTTCGACACGGGGGCGAGCCCCATCGGGCTCGGACTGTATCGGCACGCGTCGCTCGCGAAGGACGCGGGTGTCCCGGCGGAAGGATCCGGTTCGCACCGGATCACGATCAACGGCGTTCTCGGCGCGGCCGTCGACCCCGACGGCTTCGTGTGGGCTCCGGTCACTGTGGCGGTCTGAGACGGAACGGAGACGACGGAGGCCGCCGGGATCTCTCCCGACGGCCTCCGTCGTGTCACCCGATCGTCGGATCAGAACCAGCCGCTGATGAGGTCCCACAGCCAGTCGATGATCACGCCGATGATGCCCCCGGCCCGGTTCACGGTGACCGTGGCGGTCGCCGCATCTCCGTCGGCCTGCGCCGCGGCGACCGTGTACTTCCCCGGCTGCGCATTCTTCGGCACCGTGACCTGCGTGCTGAACGTGCCGTCCGCCTTCACCTGGACCGTGCCCACCTGCGCGGCAGCACCCTTCTTCGGGCGGAGCTCGATCGTCACGGTCTCGCCGGGCACGTAGCCCTCTCCGGTGACCTGGAGCTTCTTGCCCGCGGCCACCTTGGACGACCCGAGGTCGATGGTCCCGGCGAACTCGGCCTCACCGGCGATCGTGAACGGCACCTGCACCGTGGTTCCGGTGCCGGCGACCGCAACCGTCAGGACCTGGTCCCCGAACACGCCGGACGGAACCGTGAAGGTGAGCGAGGCACGGCCCGCTTCATCGGTGGTGTCGACGACCGTGGGATCGACCGCACCCGTCGCGAGCACCGTGTCGCCCAGCGAGAGCGACACGTCGCCCGGAGCAGGCTCCCCCGCGCTGAACGCCAACGAGGAGAGCGACACGGTCACCTGGTCGCCGGCGCTGTAGCCGTCGGCGTCCGCCGGGCTGACCGCCACACCGACGGCGCGCTGGGCGTAGTCGGGGCTCGCGGTCTTGTTGGCGTCGAACCAGTCGACCATGGACTGCAGGTCGATCTTGCCGGTGTCGCGCTTGCCCTCGCCCTCCTTGAAGGTGAAGAAGTTGTCTCCACCCGCCGCGAGGAACGAGTTGGCCGCGACCGTGTAGTCCGCGTCCGGATCGACAGGCACCCCGTTCAGGGTGATCGACGTGATGCGCGAACCCTGTGCCGCCGCGGGGTCGTACGTGTAGACGAGCCCCTTCGAGACGCCGAGCTTGAGGAACGGACGGGCCGATCCGGCCGGCTGCCACTGCTCCTCGAGCACGCCCTTCAGCTGCGTACCCGTGAGCGTGAGCGTCACCAGCGTGTTGGCGAACGGCTGGACCGTCGCCGCCTCGCGGTAGGTGACGTTGCCGTCCGGGTCGTTCGCGTTCGACGAGGCGTACGTGAGGTTCGCCCGCAGGCCCCCGGGGTTCATGAGCGCCAGGTCGGCACCCGTGGACCACTGCTGCACGTCGGCGACGAAGTTGCCGATGGTGGACTCGCCGCCACGGTTCTCAGTCTTGCCGTCGCTCTGGCGCGCCCGGTTGAAGTCGGCGGTGATGTCGCCGACCTTGATCGCGCCCAGCACATCGGCTTCCGCCTTGGCCTGGTCGACGATCGCCTGCACCTCGGGCACGGCCGGGTACAGCGGCTTGCCTGCCACGGTGAGGGGCTTGATCTCGTTGGTGATCGAGATCAGGTCCTTCGTCTTCGGGTCGACCTTGATGTTCATGAGCCCGAGGTTCTCGCCGTACTGCCCCGCGGAGACGACCGGGCGGCCGTCGATCACGTGGTTGTACGCGAGGTGGGTGTGGGCGGACACGATCGCGTCCACATCCTCATCGACTCCGTAGACGATCTCGCCGAGGGGCGAGTCGGGCGTGATGCTCGACAGTTCGACGCTCGAGGCGCCTTCGTGCACGAGCAGGATGACGACATCGGCTTCACCGTTGGACTCGTCCCCGTCGCGCAGGTCGTCGGCCACCGCGTTCACGGAGTCGACGATGCTGCGGACCTCGAGGTCCTTGATGCCCTCGGGCGAGACGAGCGAGTCGAGATCTTCGGTGACCGCGCCGACGAAGCCGACCTTCACCCCGTCGAGCTCCTTGACCCAGGCCGGTGCGAGAGCCGGCTCACCGGTCTCGGTGACGAACACGTTCGACGAGATGTACTCCCAGTCGGCACGCTCCTGCACGCGATCGCGCAGGTCTTCCCAGCCCTGGTCGAACTCGTGGTTGCCCGCAGCGCTGACATCGAGACCGGCCGCATTGAGGGCGTCGATCGTCGGGTTGTCGTCGTTGATGAACGAGGTGAACGTCGATGCACCGATCAGATCGCCGGCTCCGGCGAAGATCGTGTTCGGGTTCTCCTCACGGAACTGCTTGACCGCACCGGCGAGGACGGCGGCGCCGGCGGCAGCACCGTCGGCCTCGATCCGCCCGTGGAAGTCGTTCACCGTGACGACGTCGATGTTCACCGGCGGGATCTCGGACGAGACGCCGACGATGATCGGATCGTGGTCGCTGGAGCGGTACGGGGTGCCCTCCTCGGTGGCGCCGAACGCGTAGCCGCGGTCGCTCCACTCCGGCGAGTTGATGCCCCACACACCCGCGCCCGTGATCGACGAGACGAGCGACGGCGAGGCGATCACGTGGTCGAGCGAGCCGAGCTCGCCGTCGAACGTGTAGGTGTACTGCCCGTCGGTCTTGTCGGCGACCAGGTCGCTCCACCCCTGCGAGGTGAACACGTCGATCGGGTCTTCCTTGCCGTAGGCGTTGAAGTCGCCGATCAGCAGCATGTCGCTGCTGCCGCTCGACTCCTCGAGCTCGTCGGTGAAGGCGAGGATCGCGTCCGCCTGCTTCACGCGATCGGCGTTGAAGAAGCCCTGGCCGTCGGCCGGCTCCGCGCCGGCACCCTCGGGCGGCGACTTCGACTTGAGGTGGTTCGCCACGACCGTGACCACGCGCCCGTCGATGTCGAACGCCTGCGCGATCGGTTCGCGGGCGTTGCCCCACACGGTCTCATCGGTGACGGTGGCGCTGTCGCCCACCGTCTTGACCGCATCCTTCTTGTAGATGATCGCGTTGGTGATGTAGTCGGTCGTTGCGGCGTCATTGAGCGCTGCGGGAGTGGGCACGTAGTCCCACACGTCGCTGCCCGCATCGGCGTTGAGACCGGCGACCAGATCCTTGAGCGCCGTGTCGATCGGCTTGCCCAGCTTGACCGAGTTCTCGATCTCCATGAGAGAGACGATCTCGGCGTCCAGGCCGTTGATGGCCGCGACGATCTTCGATTTCTGGATGGCGAACTGCGCAGCATTCGCCGCACCGCGGGCGTCGGAGTTCTCACTCTTCAGCGTCGTGAAGTAGTTGTACACGTTGAACGACGCGACCTGCACGTCGCCGCCCACCTCTGGCGCCGACGCGGGGCGGGGGTTCGTCGCCTCGAAGCCCACCTTGAGGTCGGCCGACGAGGAGTCGTCGATCGGCACGACGGGCTGGAGACGCCAGTCGTCGAAGCCCCACTGCAGCACGTAGCCGTTGTCACCGAAGTCGACCGTGTCGCCGTTGCGCACCACCGTGTCCTTCGTGAAGTACGGCTGCTCGCCAGGGTGACCGCTGTTGGACACCTGGATCGACCAGCCGTCGTCGAGCAGGATCCGGTTGGCGCGGTTGGCTGCGGCGATGGCGGCTGCCTCGTCGCCCGGGCGCGTGGTCTCGGTGCTCTTCACCGCGAGGTCGGCACCGGCGTTCAGCCACAGCGTGCCGAAGTTGTACAGCTGGTGGCTGGAGGCGAGGCGGTAGGTCCCCTCGGGCGCCACATACATGTTCTCGTACTGCTCGCGGTCGGCACCGCGCACCGAGTCCGGCAGCGGTGTGACGGCGGGGACGCCGACGCCGGCCGTCACCACGGAGACGTCGGCCGCAGCGGCCGGGTTGATCTGCGTCTGACCGAAGTACTCGCTCACCGAACCCGTGACAGACACGAGATCGCCGATCGCGAGCGCGGGGCTCAGCGCGTTCAGGAACACGAAGACGCCGTCGGAGGCACCGGGAGTGGCATCGGTGTCGCCACCGGAGCCCTGCGTCTGGATGACGATGCCCTTGTAACCGCCGGTGCGGTAGTCGGCCGTCACGACGCCCTCGACCTGGACGGTCTTGCCGCTGAGGGGCGAGACGCCCGTCGTCCCCTGGACCTCGGCGATCGTCGCCTTCGTCGGCTCAGCGCCCGGGTCGGTGCCGGGGTCCGTACCCGGGTCGGTGCCGCCGGAGTTCTGGGGGGTGATCGTCGCAGAGAGAGTGAAGTCCGCGCTGTTGTCGTCGGTGTCCGCACCCGCGGCACGGTTGAGCGACTTCACGTCGGTGTTGCCGGTCGGAGGCGTCGCCGCCTTCGTCTCGAACGTGTTCGACGTGCCGTAGCCGAGCAGATCGACCACTCCGTCGACGCCTACGACGGAGCCGGGGGTGAGGGTCACGGCGGCGGTGCCCTCGACGAGCGCGAGCGTGCCGTTGGTTCCGCTCGGAGTCAGCGAGCTGACCGCGTCGGGGGTCGGGAGTTCCGCGCCGTTCGCACCGTTGCTGTTGCCCTGCACGAGGTAGTAGCCGCCGGCGGGGATGACGCCGGTGAGCGGCGCGACGCCGTTGAAGGCGGCCGTCCCCGTGGCCGAGCGGTACTGCAGCGACATGCCGTCGAGGGTGATCGGCGCGGACGTCGGGTTGTACAGTTCGACGAACTTGTTCTTGAACGCCGCTCCTGCGCTACCTCCGGAGAGGTACGCCTCGTTGATCACCACCCCCGTTCCCTCGGTGCCGGCGACGGCGGGCACAGCCGCGAGAGAGCCGAGGCTCAGCGCGGCCACGCAGGTCACAGCGAGAGCGCCGATGCGCCCCCGACTTCTACGGTGCGGGGCGGGAACCATGCGGTTCTCGCCGTCTGGAGCGGACATCATCGGTGCTGTCTCCTCGATCGGGTTCGACGCTTCTCAGGACTGACACGGCACACAGGAGAAATTCCCAGCGTGCTCACATGGAGCGAGCATACGGAGCGGTCAGGACATCCTCAACGGAGTTTCCCGATTCGTCATCCAGCGCTCACCGGATGGCTCAGACGACCCCTGACGAACGTCGCTATCGAAGGGAGGTCGCGCTCAGGTGCGCATCGTTTCGCGCGCGGATGCGCGTGCGATCAAGGGGTCTCGGCGGCCGCAGCGTCTTCGAACTCCTCGACCTCGCGCTCCCAGGCATCCTTGGCGAGGCGGTACCAGAGGTAGAACGCGAAGCCCGCGAAGATGGCCCACTCGACCGCATAGAAGACGTTGAGCCAGTTGACCGGTGACATCTCTTCGGGAGCGGGCGAGGAGATGTCGACCAGGCCGGCGGATGCCGTGGTCGAGGCGAGGTACGGCCGATACACGTCGAGCTGCTCGATGTCGTGCCAGCGGCTCAGCAGCGCGGCGGACGACATCCGGTCCAACTGATACGGATCCGACTGCGGCGGCACCTGGGGACCCTCGTCGGAGATGAGGCGCCCCGCCACGGGGACCTCCGTGCCGTCGCTGCCGGCCTCGAGCTCCGCCACGGCGGCATCCGCGGTCTCCCGGTCGGGCGCCCAGCCGATCGCGACGGCGATGGAGGTGCGCTCGGCCACCCGCAGCTGACCCGTGACCCAGTAGCCCTGCACGCCGTCGTTGAACCGGCTCGACACGACGATGAAGTCGCCGGGGACCCAGGTCCCCGATGCCTCCACGCGCTGGCCCACCAGGGGCTCAGGGAGATACTCGCCGGGCGTGACGACCTCATCGAGCTCCTGCACCTGCTCCGTGGCGCCGGGGGCAGGCGGATCCGTCTCGATCGCACGCTCCAGCTGCCACTGGCCGAGCCAGGCGAAGACCCCGGCGACGAGGAGGCAGAGCAGGAGCATCCCGATCCACCGTCCCCGGAGCATGACCTCGCGGAGGGTCGGGGGGAACAGAGCAGGAGTCGTCACGGTCGAGCGCTGCGCCTCAGGCCTCGTAGGGGGCGAGCACGACCTCGACCCGCTGGAACTCCTTGAGGTCGGAGTAACCGGTGGTCGCCATCGACTTGCGCAGCGCGCCGATGAGGTTCGCCGTGCCGTCCGCGACAGGGGCGGGACCGTAGAGGATCTCCTCGAGCGTGCCGATGCCGCCGACCTCGACCCGACGGCCACGGGGCAGCTTCGGGTGATGCGCCTCCGGACCCCAGTGGAATCCGCGGCCCGGCGCGTCGGTCGCGCGGGCGAGTGCGACACCGAGCATGACGGCGTCCGCGCCCATCGCGAGCGCCTTGACGATGTCGCCGGACGTGCCGACGCCGCCGTCGGCGATCACGTGCACGTAGCGCCCGCCCGACTCGTCGAGGTAGTCGCGGCGCGCGGCGGCGACATCGGAGACGGCGGTCGCCATCGGCGCGTGGATGCCGAGGGTCGCGCGCGTCGTGGACGCCGCTCCCCCGCCGAAGCCGACGAGCACGCCGGCGGCCCCCGTGCGCATGAGGTGCAGCGCGGCCGTGTAGGTCGCGGCGCCGCCCACGATCACGGGGACGTCGAGGTCGTAGATGAACTTCTTGAGGTTCAGGGGTTCGGCGACGCTGGACACGTGCTCTGCCGATACCGTCGTGCCGCGGATCACGAACAGGTCGACGCCGGCCGCGGCCACCGTGTCGTAGAACTCCTGCGTGCGCTGCGGGGTGAGCGAACCGGCCACCGTAACACCGGCCTCACGGATCTCGGCGAGGCGACGCGTGATGAGCTCGGGCTTGATCGGCTCGGCGTACAGCTCCTGCATCCGCACGGTCGCCTTGCTCTCGTCGAGGCCGGCGATCTCCGCGAGCAGGGGCTCCGGGTTCTCGTACCGCGTCCACAGGCCTTCGAGGTCGAGCACGCCGAGTCCGCCGAGCTGCCCGAGCATGATGGCGGTCTGGGGGCTCACGACCGAGTCCATCGGCGCTCCCAGCACCGGGATCTCGAAGCCGAAGGCGTCGATCGTCCACGCCGTCGAGACGTCCTCCGGGTTGCGCGTGCGCCGGGAGGGCACCACCGCGATGTCATCGAACGTGTACGCGCGGCGCGCGCGCTTTCCTCGGCCGAGCTCGATCTCCATGGTCACCCCTCCAGCCTACCCGGCGGCCGGACGCCCCCGTGCTGGGAGACTGGATCCGAGAGCGGGAGGCAGCATGAGGACCGAGACCGTGGACATCGTCGTCGTCGGCGGCGGCGTGATGGGGCTGGCGACGGCATGGGAGCTCACTCGTCGGGGCCGTCGGCCCGTCGTCGTCGAGCGGTTCGCGCGCGGACACAGCGAAGGCGCCTCGCACGGCGCGACCCGCAACTTCAACAACGCCTACGCGGAGGAGCACTACCTCGACCTGCTCCAGCGCGCCCGCGCCGGCTGGGAGTCCCTCGGTCAGGTCGACGGCGAGCCCCTCCTGCGTTTGCACGGCCTCGTCACGCACGGCCACCTCGACCTCGCAGCGATCCGCGTCGGGCTCGAAGAGCGTGGCATCCCGTCGGAGATCCTGCCTCCGGCGGACGCCGCGCGCCGCTGGCCCGGCATGCGCTTCGACGGCGACGTGCTGTGGTCGTCCGACGCCGGGGTCGTCCGCGCGGCGGCAGCGCTGCACGAGCTCGAACGGCGGATCGTCGCCGGGGGCGGCGAGGTGCGCTGGAGCACACCGGTCGCTCACATCGGCGAAGACGCGGACGGCGTCGTGCTCGACCTCGGCGGCGACAGCCGACTGCGCGCCGAGGCCGTCGTCGTCACCGCGGGAGCCTGGACGGGAAGGCTCCTCGGACGATTCGGCCTGCCGCGGCTCACCGTCACCGAGGAGACCCCTGCGCACTTCCGGCCCCGCGGGCTCGCGTCGTGGCCGTCGTTCAACCACTACACGGATCCCGCGTCCTCTCCCGCGACCGTGTACGGGATGCCCACTCCGGGCGAGGGCGTGAAAGTGGGCTTCCACGGTGTCGGCGACGAGGTCGACCCCGACGCCCGCCCGCACCGTCCGACCCAGCAGCGCGCCCTCGCGGAGTACGTACGGGAGTGGATGCCGGGCCTCGACCCCGCGTCGGCCGTCCCGATCAGCTGCACGTACACGTCGACCGACGACGGCGCCTTCGTGCTGGACCGCCGCGGACGCACCGTCGTGGGCGCGGGCTTCTCCGGCCACGGCTTCAAGTTCGCTCCCGGCATCGGCGGGGTCCTAGCCGATCTCGTCCTCGATCCCGACGCACGGGCGGCACCGCCCTTCCGGCTGCCCGCACTCCGCGCCGAACCCGGGTCGGCCGCGTAGGTCCCGCCGGCATCCCGACCGAGGTCCCGCGACGACGATCAGCGGGCGCGCGACACCCTGCTCTCGTCCCAGACGGGTGCGTCCGACTCGTACACCTCGCCGTCGGAGCCGAACACCAGGAACCTGTCGAACGACCGCGCGAACCAGCGGTCGTGCGTGACGGCCAGCACGGTGCCCTCGAACCGAGCGAGCGCCTGCTCCAGCGCCTCGGCTGACTCGAGGTCGAGGTTGTCGGTCGGCTCGTCCAGCAGCAGCAGCGTCGCGCCGGACAGCTCCAGCAGCAGCACCTGGAACCGCGCCTGCTGGCCGCCCGAGAGCGAGTCGAACGTCTGCTGCGCCTGCCGCACGAGACCGTAGCGATCGAGGGCGGAGCTCGCGGCATCCCGCGGCATGCCTGCTCTGCGGTCGTCGCCGCGGTGCAGGATCTCCAGGAGGGTGCGACCGACGAACTCCGGATGCGCGTGGGTCTGCGCGAACAGACCGGGGACGACACGTGCGCCGAGGGTCGCGGTGCCCGTGTGATCGACCGCGCGCAGCTGCTCCCCCGTCGAAGTGATGTGTCCGAGGGTCGCATCCGGGTCGCTTCCCCCTCGGGCCAGCAGCCTCAGGAAGTGCGATTTGCCCGAGCCGTTCGACCCGAGCACCGCGACACGGTCGCCGTACCAGACCTCGACGTCGAACGGCCGCATGAGGCCGGTCAGCTCCAGCCCCCGGGTGACCACGGCGCGCTTGCCGGTGCGCGCGCCGCGCAGTCTCATGTCGAAGTCCTGCGCGGGCGGGCGCTCCTCGGGCGGACCCGCCTCCTCGAACTTGCGCAGCCGTGTCTGCGCCGCCTGGTACCGGGACGCGAATCCGTCGTTCGCCGAGGCCTTCACCTTGAGGTTCGCGACGAGGGTGCGAAGCTTCTCGTGCTGTTCATCCCACCGACGACGCAGTTCGTCGAGCCGATCCATGCGGTCGCTCCTGGCCTGCTGGTACGTGGAGAAACCGCCGCCGTGCACCCACGCGGTCGCTCCGGCGCCGCCAGGTTCGAGTGTGATCAGCCGATCGACCGCCCGAGCCAGGAGTTCGCGATCGTGCGACACGAGCAGGACGGTCTTCGGCGTCTGGCGCAGCTGCTCCTCGAGCCACCGTTTCGTCGGCACGTCGAGGTAGTTGTCCGGCTCGTCGAGCAGCAGCACCTCGTCGGGTCCGCGCAGCAGCGCCTCGAGGGCGAGACGCTTCTGCTCACCGCCGGAGAGCGTGGTGAGCTCACGGAATCTGGCGCGCTCGTACGGGACGCCAAGGGCGGCGACGGTGCACTGATCCCACACCGTCTCGTGCTCGTAGCCGCCGGCATCCGCGTACTCGGCGATCGCCGACGCGTACGCCATCTGCGTGTCGTGCTCATCGCGCTCGATCAGCGCGTTCTCCGCCGCCTCGAGCGCTTCGGCGGCCGCACGGATGCGCGCCGGAGCGACCAGGACAAGCAGCTGGTGCACCGTCTCGCCCGCCTCGCCGTGCCCGACGAACTGGTCCATCACGCCGAGCCCGCCGTCGATCGTCACGACGCCGTCGTCCGCGGTCTGATCGCCACGGATGATGCGCAGCAGGGTCGTCTTGCCCGCGCCGTTCGGGCCGATCAGCGCGCTCGTCGAACCGGCTCCGACGCGGAACGTCGCCTCGTCGAGGAGAGGTCTGCCGTCGGGGAGTGTCAGGGAGACGCTGGAGACATCGATGTAGCCCACGGTGCGTGGCCGTCCTTCCGCCCGCGCATGCCGAGCCGACCAGGCTATCAGGCATCGTGGAGCGAGGGGTACGTCAGTCGGCGCGACTCAGGCTCAGGAGGACCTCGGTGCGGGGAGACGCAGGAAGCACGAAGCGGAACTCGGTGCCCACCCCTTCCTGACTCGTCACGTCCATCGTGCCGCCGTGCGCGATCACGATCGCGCGCGTGATCGTGAGTCCGAGGCCCACCCCGGGCACGGCATTGCGTGTCGCCGTCGATGCGCGGAAGAAGCGGGTGAAGAGCATCCCCTGCTCGTCCTCGGGGATGCCGACGCCGGTGCCGGCGATCGACAGCTCGACGCCCCCGTCGATCGACCGCACGCGCGCGGTCACCGTCCCGCCCCGCGGCGTGAACTTGATCGCGTTCGACAGCAGGTTGTCGATGGCCTGCCCGACCCGACCCGCATCGAGCAGGACGGGGATCCGCGCAGGACCCACCTCCGCCACGAGCTCGATGCCTTCGCGCTGCGCGTGCGGGCCGGCGGAGGCGACCGCGGAGCGGACCAGCTCGGCGACGTCGCTCTCTTCGCGGTCGAGCGGGAACCGACCCGACTCGACCTGGGCCGTGAAGAGCAGGTCGCCAACGAGGTTGAGCAACCTCTTCGCGTTGCGTTCGATGATGTCGACGAACTCCTGCTGGTCGACCGTGAGCGGTTGACCGGGATCGTTCTGGAGCAGATCGAGGAATCCGATGATCGCGCTGAGCGGCGTGCGCAGCTCGTGCGAGATCATGCCGACGAACTCGTCTTTCATCCGGGCGACCTCGACCGCTCTGGTCTCGTCGGTGAGCACGAACAGATACCCCTGCTGCGCGCCGGCACCATCCTTGTGCGGGCTCACCGTCACACGCGCGGGGACCGTGCTTCCTCCCGCCGTCGTCACCTCGATGTCGCCGTCGACCGGCACCCCCGCGTCGGCCTGCGCGAAGAGGGCCTGGATGCCAGCCGGGAGTTCGCCGTACCCGTGCGGGCGCTCACCGATCGGTGCCGGGTGGTCGGCGTTCTCCGCCGCCAGCATCGACAGCACCGCGGTGGAGAAGAACCGGTCGATGCGCACATCCTTGAGCGCCTCGGTCACGGGGAGTCCGAGCAGGCGTTCCGCTCCGGGGTTCCAGGCCGTGACGGTACCGGTGCAGTCGGTCGCGATCACCGCCTGCGCCGTGATCGACGACCAGAGGCTCTCGAAAGAGTCCAGCAGCTCCCGATACTGGCGCTCCTTGTCGCGGAGCTGCACGATCATCGCGACGTTCTCGGACAGCGCCCTCGTGCGTTCGGCGACCAGTTCCTCGGCCTGCTCGATGCGCATGCGCTGCTGCCGGGACAGCTCGTTGACGACAGCGGCGACCGCCGAGAACACCAACGGGCCGACCACCCCTCGCAGCCATTCGACCGAGGTCGACGGCGGGTCGGCGAAGTACGGCATGAGCAGCGCGATCGATGTCAGCCCGCCGACGACGAACACCCAGCGGATGCCGGGCGCCGCGGCGAGCCACACCACGGGCAGCAGCACCAGCGAGCCGAAGATCGACGACGCACCGCCCGTCCCCGCGCGGAACAGTCCGAGCCCGATGATGTCGATCATGGGGACGAGCAGCACGACCCAGCCGTCGTACACGTGACGCGCACTGAGCACGGCAGCCTGCATCGTCGCGACGAGGACCACGCCGATGCCGATGAGCGCGGCCCCCAGGTGGGTGAACGGCAGATCGGGGTTCGCCCACGCCATCAGCCCGGCCACGATGACCGCGGCCACCGACGGCAGCTGTTTGATGAGGGGACTGGGGTTGTCGAAGATCTGGTACCAGCGGTTCTCCGCGCGGTCGAGCGGGGTGGCCCTCATCGCTGCACCCGTTCCACGATGGCATGCAGGTCGGCGCCGGTGATCGGCTTGGGCAGCGCGGCATCGGCCGGCGGATAGTCGGCGGCGTCGAGCACCGAGCTGATCACGAGGAAGCAATCGGGGAAGTGCTCCTGCACCAGACGCGCACACTCCTGCCCCGAGATGCCAGGGAGCAGCAGATCGAGCACGGCGAGGATGGGATCGATGTCAGGGAACGCCGCGATCGCGGACTCGGCGTCGCGAGCGACGAACACGTCGAAGCCCTCGCGATCGAGGTAACGGCGCAGCAGCGCAGCCTGATCGGGGGCGTCCTCGACGACCAGGGCCAGCGGTCTCCCGGTCATCGAAGGAACAGCTCTCGGACGACGACGACGAGGACGACGACGACGAACGCGATGACCGCCTGCGGGATCAGGCGCCGCTCCTTCCTGGCGTCCTCGACGATCTCCTCCACTTCGGATTCGTATGAAGGGGCTGCGGTCATGAGTCGACACGTCCGATCTTCTCGGTCTTGATCCACGAGGCGTCCGCGCGACGCCACTCTTTGATGTAGGAGTCCACGGTGATGGCGCACAGCAGCGAGCCGTAGCCGCAGATGTAGAGCAGCAGCCCGGCGAAGAAGCGTCCACCGGGAAGCTTCTCGACCGCGCGCGCGAGCCAGATCCCGAACATCGAGATCGGCCCCCACAGATAGAAGATCACGGCCCAGAGGATGCGCGACTGCTCGGTGAGGGCCAGCCCGAACCCGGCGAGGACCGACTCGAAGGCCCACGGGAACAGCGCGATGGCCATGAGGATGAGCGCACCGAGACCGGGGAACATGATCGCCTCGCGCCAGGAGTGCCTCCCCGTACGCGGATCCAGCTGCACCGAGTAGAGGATCGAGAACAGGTAGATGCACGCCGCGGAGATCCACATGAAGCGGAAGACGAACTCGGCGATGTCGCTGTGCAGGAAGAGCAATGCCAGCATGCCGGCCGCGGCCAGGAGCATGAACGCGGGCAGCAGCAGGATCGTGAACCACGCCAGGCCGAACGCGAAGCTGCCGAGGTTGTGCTCTCGGCTCGGACGGAACCAGAGGTGGCGGTAGATCGAGGTGAGCTGCACGTTGCCTCGCGCCCAGCGCAGGCGCTGCTTCCACAGACTGTCGATCGTCCGCGGCTCCTCCGCCAGGACGACCGCGTGCGGCTCGAACACCATCCGGCGCCCCTTGAGCTGACCTTCGAACGTCGTCATCGTGTCCTCGGCGAGGGTGCCGGTGGGGATCCGTCCGCCGATCGCCTCGAGGTTCGCCCTGGAGTGCAGTTGCGCACCGCCCGCGAGGCACGCGATCGCTCCGCCCACGTTCTGCACCCGACGTGCGGAGAGCTGGCCGATCACGTACTCGATCGCGATGAAGCGCGTGAGGTAGTTGCGGTCGCGACTGCCCTCGGCGATGTAGGCCGTCACCGCGCCCACCTTCTCATCGGCGAGGTGCCTGCTGAGCTTGCGCAGCGAGTCGCGCGCGAAGATCACGTCGGCGTCCATGATGAGCACGGCCTCGGTCCACTCGTCGGCGAGCACGACGTCGAGGCCGTGGTTGAGGGTGTGCGCCTTGCCCTCGCCGCCCTTCTCGCGCCGGAGGTGTGCGACACGGCCCGGGTACGCCTCGGCCTTGGCGGCGACGATCGCGGGTGTGTCATCCGTCGAGGCGTCATCGACCACGAAGACGCGCAGGCGCTCTGCCGGGTACTCCAGCTGGAGCAGCCGCTCGATCGCCGGGCCGATCACGAGCCCCTCGTTCCAGGCCGGGATGATGACCGCGATGTTCGGGTGGTACGGGGCCGCCTTGCCGTAGTGGTTGCGGAACGCGTGCAGCGGGAGCATGAGGAACTGCAGTCCCGTGTTGATGACGGGCAGCGTGCCGACGAGGACGGACAGCAGCAGCACGATGACGAGCGCGGTCTCCCACCAGGGCAGATCGGCCATCAGTCCATCTCCACGGCGTCGAGCAGCGGGATCACTCGGGAGTATCGGCCGACGTCGGCCGCCTCGTGGCTGTCGGTGGACGCGACGATCTCGCCACCCGCGAGGCGCAGAGCCGACAGCGCCTCGGCACCGGGGCACCCCCACTTCTCGTTGACCTCGACGAGAGTGTCGGTCGCGGCGGCCGCTCGCGCCCACGCGTCGATCCGCTCCTGGCCGAGGTCGTGCTCGGCGAGGCCGATCTTCGGCAGAAGCGAGAAGCAGTGCGCCAGTTGATTGCCCGGATACCGATCCATCGCGGCGACGATCGCGCCGACGAACTGGTCGAGGACGTCGTCGGTCGCCCACCCGGCGGCGATGCGCTCCCGGACGGTCGAGGGGCCGAGGGGTCCGTCGACCCCGGGGAACTGGTGATCGGCGATGAGGATCCGATCGATGCCATCAGGGAGCGCCGGGATGTCGAGCGCGCCCGACGCATCGAGGATCTTCGCCTCGACGCCGGAGAGCACCGTGAGTCCGTCCGGGACGCTGAGCGCGCGGACCGCTGCCAGGTACTCGGGGACCCATGTCGTGCTCTGGCGCACGTGATCCACAAGGCGGAGTGTGCGCAGCCCCGCGCCCACCGCCGCGTCGACGTTCTCGGCGAGCGTCGAGACGGCGTCGTCCGAGAACGTCGAGTGGACGTGGTGATCACCGTGGAGCACCGCGTGCGTCACAGTTCCTCCTGGTGCCCGGCATGCGCGGAGACGAGCAGGTCGTCGACCTCGACGATCACGTCCTCCAGGAAGCGGACGGACGCGACCTCGCGGAACGGCACCCGCACCGGCAGCTCGCGACCCAGGAACAGGTCTGTCACCAGCGAGGGGATGTCGACGCCGGCCGCGATCGTCAGCGGCAGGGCACCGGGGAAGCGCGGGTTGACCTCGAGCAGCACGGCTCGTCCCGCGCGGTCACGGCGCAACTGCACGTTGGCGACGCCCACGAGTCCGATCGCCCGCGCGATGACGGCCGCGGTCTCCTCGAGCTCTTCGTCGCGCACCGTGCGTCCGGCGATCGCGACGCCGGAGTCGACTCTCGCCCTGGTGCGCGGCACGGCCGCGACTACGTTGCCCGCCGCGTCGGCGATCACGTCGACCGAGTACTCCTCACCGGGGAGGAAGTCCTGCACGATCAGGCCCTCGTCCGTCGGCAGGGCGTCGAGCGCGGCGCGATCAGGGACGAGTCGCACGCCACGGCTTCCTGCGCCCTGGCGCGGCTTCGCGAAGACCGGGAACTCCCAATCGACGGCCGCGGCATCGCTGCCCGCGAGGACCGTCCGCGGGGTGCGGCCGGTCGGAGCGCAGCGCTCGGCAAGCGCCATCTTGTCCAACGCGGTGTTCAGCGTGTCGGCGGAGGGGGCCGCCAGAACCGCCGGGGCCAACTCCTCCCGCCGCTCCGACAGCGCGATGAGTTCGACGTCGACCGTCGAGATCACGAGATCGAGGTCGTCCGCCTCGACCATCCGTGCGATCGCCGGCACGAAGTCATCGTCGCGGCCAGGGGGGACGAGCCGGCGCTGTGCAGGGGGCACCAGATAGATGCCGCTGGCCCACCCATCCATATCGGCGGCGAACACGGTCAGGTCGGAACGTCGCAGGAGCGAACGGATGACGGCGACACCGGCGGGGCCTCCCGCTCCGGTCACCAGGACACGCGTGGTCATCTCAGCTCTCCCGTCGGGTGAGTTCGTGGGCGCCGATGAACTCGGCGGTCTCGCGCACCACCTCGAGCGGTTCGACGGCGGTCCCGCCGCCGAACCGCGACCAGTAGCGTGCGGTCGCCGTGACGAACTCGGGCGCGAGGTAATCGCGGCTCGCCGTCTGAGACTGGAAACGCTCGAGCAGACGCAGCTTGTCGTCGAGATACGGATCGATCCGCACGAATCGGGTCGGGCGGAAGTCGATCGTCGACGACGGGCTCTGGTAGCACGCGACGGTGCCGACGCGCCGCGTGGCCACTACCGTCGCCTCGCTGACGGCACGGTGGTCCTGGTGCCGATCGTGACTCGAATGCGTATACACGATGGTGGGCTTGACCTCGTTCACGACCTCTTCGATGAGGCGGACCGTCGATCCCCCTCCCGAGATCTCGGTGTCGGTGAGGTCCTTGAGGAAGAGTCGTGCACCCAGCATCTCCGCCGCCGCGAGCGACTCGTCCTGCCTGCTGTCGGCGTCGCCGCCTCGCGCACCACGGGAGAGGGTGAGGATGGTGATCGCGTCGCCGGCCTTCGCGTGGGCAGCCAGCAGGCCCCCCACCCCGATCTCGACGTCATCGGGATGCGCACCGATCGCCAGGACCACGTCGCGCGGGCGCGCCTCTTCGCGCCGCCTGCGTCCTTCCTCCACCAGCCGCGTGACCGACTCGACGAGCTTGCCGTTGTCGAGCGGCTTCGTGAGGAACTCATCGGCCTGCGCACGCAGCGCCGACACGGCGTACTCCACCGACACGTGTGCGGTCATCACGACCACGGGAACGGTCGGCACGGTGCGTCGGAGCTCGGCGAGGAGCTCGAGGCCGCTGAGCCCCGGCATCTCGATGTCGGTCACGACGACGTCGGGACGCACCGCGGTGACCCGATCGATCGCGGTCTGTCCGTCTTCAGCGACGTCGACGACGCAGCCGGCCCGCCGTTCCAGCACGGTCTTCACGAGCAGGGCGACATCGGCGTCGTCGTCGACGACGAGGATGCGAGGAGCGTCCTCAGGCATATGTAGAGCTCTCCTTGGGGAGGTTCCCTAATCGATGGGGATCGATCACGCGATCTCGGCGCCTTCATCGCCGGGGCCGCAGGGAAAGTCGAGCGGGGTATGTCGATTGTGGCATACAGATGCGCGGCGGCCGCTCGTCACGACCGCGCCGCAGCGGCCCGCTTCTCCTGCTGGTAGACCCTGATCGCCTCGTAGCGCTCGGCGGAACGCGCGCGACGCTTGGCCGCCTCCTCGTCACGGTTCTTCGGCGGCGCCGTCGTGACGAGTTCGTCGAGCAGGACCCTGGTCGCCTGCGCGATCTCGGCGACGGCCCGGTCGAACACCGCTCGGTTGGCACGCGAGGGCGCGTTGGCTCCGGAGATCTTGCGCACGAACTGCAACGCGGCGTCATGGCACTCGTCGTCGGTCGCAGCGGGTTGGAGGTTGTTCAGCGGGACGATGTTTCGGCACATACCCGGCACGCTACGCCGGGCCGTGCACAGACGGAAGGGGCGTGCTCCTGTCGGATGCCGGCTCGTCAAGGGGATGGTGCCGGCGCTGCCGTGCTCGCTACGCTCGGGCTGCCGAGAGGCGAAAGCACGGTGCGATCACTCCGACGACAGGACAGAACATGACGAACCCTCCGACTCCCGACTCGCCGAACCCCGAATCACGGATCCCCGACATGCCGCCGCCCCCGCCGAGCGCGGCCCCGACGCCCCCACCCGCGTCCACGCCGTACGAGAACACCGCCCCGGATGGCATCGCCGGCCACCCGCCGGCCGGCACCACCGGGTACGCGCAGCCGCAGCCCAGCCCGCCAGGGCGCGTGCTGTCGATCGTCGGACTCGTCCTCGCCTTCGTGGCGGCGCCGGTCGGTCTCATCCTGAGCATCGTCGCAGCCGTGAAGCTCGGTCGAGCCGGTCAGCCGAAGGGCCTCGCCATCGCCGGCATCATCGTCGGTGCGCTCCTGACGATCCTCGGCATCATCGGGATCATCCTTTTCGTGACGGTCATCGCCGGCCTCGTCGGCATGTGCGCCGAACTCGGCCCCGGAGTGTGGGACGTCGACGGCATCACCTACAGGTGCGGCTGAACGTCTCCGGCCGGAACGCCGGAAGGGGCTGGATGCGACAGGCATCCAGCCCCTTCCTCTGCACGCGATCCCCCTGCGGGATCCGGCGTCACTTCTTGTAGTTCGGTGCCTCCACCACGATCTGCACGTCGTGCGGGTGGGACTCCTTCAGCCCGGCCGAGGTGATGCGCACGAACTTGCCGCGCGTCTTGAGCTCTTCGATCGTGCGCGCCCCGACGTAGAACATCGACTGACGCAGACCGCCGACCAGCTGATACGCCACCGCGGCGAGAGGCCCGCGATACGGCACCTGTCCCTCGATGCCCTCGGGGATCAGCTTGTCGTCGCTGGGGACGTCGGCCTGGAAGTAGCGGTCCTTCGAGTACGACGTCTGCTTGCCGCGGGTCTGCATCGCGCCGAGCGAACCCATCCCGCGGTACTGCTTGAACTGCTTGCCCGACTGGAAGACGATCTCACCCGGCGACTCATCGGTGCCGGCAAGGAGCGAACCGAGCATCACGGCGTCCGCACCGGCGACGAGCGCCTTCGCGATGTCTCCCGAGTACTGCAGACCGCCATCGGCGATGACCGGGACGCCAGCGGGGCGGGCGGCGAGGGACGCCTCGTAGACCGCGGTGACCTGCGGCACGCCGACACCGGCCACGACGCGGGTGGTGCAGATGGAGCCCGGTCCGACGCCGACCTTGACCGCGTCGACCCCGGCATCGACGAGAGCCTGAGCGCCTTCGCGGGTCGCGACGTTGCCGCCGATGATGTCGATGTGCTCGAACGAGGCATCGGCCTTGAGCCGCTTGACGAGCTCGATGACGCCCTGCGACTGGCCGTTCGCGGTGTCAACCACGAGCACGTCGACCCCGGCGTCGCGCAGTGCCTCCGCACGCTCCCACGCGTCGCCGAAGAAGCCGATCGCCGCGCCGACGCGCAGCCGCCCCTGGTCGTCCTTGGTCGCGAGCGGATACTTCTCGCTCTTATCGAAGTCCTTGATGGTGATGAGACCCGCGAGCTTGCCCTCGTCGTCGATCAGCGGCAGCTTCTCGACACGGTGCTTCGCGAAGAGCGCGATGACCTCGCCCGCTGCGACGCCGACCGGGGCGGTGACGAGGTTCTCGCTGGTCATGACGTCCTTCACGAAGGTCGTCTGACGCTCGAAGCCCGACACGAAGCGCATGTCGCGGTTCGTGATGATGCCGACCAGCTTGCCGTCGGCGTCGACGACCGGAAGCCCGGAGATGCGGTACTTCGCGCACAGGTTGTCGACCTCTTCCACCGTCGCATCCTGCGTCGTGGTGATCGGGTCGGTGATCATGCCGGATTCGCTGCGCTTCACGCGGTCGACGTGCGCGGCCTGGTCGGCGATGGAGAGGTTGCGGTGCAGGATGCCGATGCCGCCCTCGCGCGCCATCGCGATCGCCATGCGCGACTCGGTGACCGTGTCCATCGCGCTCGACAGCAGCGGTGTCGCGACCGAGATGCGACGGGTGATCCGCGACGACGTGTCCGCCTCGCTGGGGATGACATCGGTATGACCGGGAAGGAGAAGCACGTCATCGTACGTCAGTCCGACGAAGCCGAAGGGATCGTGCTGTTCCATGGATTCTCCTTCTGCGCGAGTCGCGCGAGTCCGAGTGCGAGGGGGTGGTCGACGTCGGCCGATGCGGGGCTGCGGCCCGTATGTAGATTCTAAGCGTGACACGCCCGAGAACATTCCCAGAGGCCTGTCGTTACCTGACCGTTGGGCCCGGTGGTAGGTGAATCGCCGAACGCGCATTACGCTCAAGTGCGTCGCCCATCCCCGCGGTTCAACCCGAGTTCGCGGAGACAGCACTCACAGTGGAGGTTGCGTGGGACCCACAACAATCGCCGTGCATCGAAAGCGCCCGTGGCTGGTCGCCTTCCTCGGTATCCTCATGGCGCTCAGCGCGTTCCTGTTCCTCCCTCCGTCATCGGCTTCCGCCGAGACGACGGACGACGGGCAGGAGGTCACCGACTTCTACTTCGCCGGCGTCGTCACGAATGCCGACGAGCCCGTCGAGGGCGTCGGGATGTCGATCGAGGGCAACGGCTTCGAAGCCGAGACCGAGACCGACGCCGAGGGCAAGTGGCGCCTGTACGTGCCGGAGAAGGAGACGTACACCCTCACGGTGGACGAGTCCACACTCCCCGACGGCGTGATCGTCGATGCGACGCAGCTCCCCGAGGGCATCCAACCCGTATCGGGGACGACTGCCTCCTTCGAGCTCGAGTTCGGTCTCACCGGGACGAAGATCGTCAACTTCTTCCTCGGCGCGGGAGAACGCGTGACGGTGTCGTTCCTCGACCAGCTGCTCTCCCGCCTGGTCGGCGGTCTGAACTTCGGCCTCCTCCTCGGGCTCGCGTCGATGGGCGCCGCGCTCATCTACGGCACCACACGGCTGTCCAACTTCGCCCACGGCGAGATGGTCACCTGGGGCGCCGTGGTGGCGCTGCTGTTCACCACGTTCTGGCAGCTGCCGATCTGGCTCGGCATCATCGCCGCGGTCATCGGAGGCGCCGCGCTCGGATGGGCCCTGGACGCCGGCATCTGGAAACCGCTGCGGCGAAGAGGCCTCGGCGTGGTCCAGCTCATGATCGTGAGCATCGGCCTCTCGCTGGCCCTCCGCTACGGCATGCAGTACATCATCGGCGGCAACACGTACCAGCTGCCGGGCGCGAGCCCAACCCCGATCAAGCTGGGACCGATCTCGCTCTCGTACATCGACATGATCGGGATGGCGACGAGCATCATCGTGATCCTCGGCGTGGCCTTCTTCCTCACCAGGACCCGCACCGGCAAGGCGACGCGCGCCATCTCGGACAACCCGCAGCTCGCCGCCGCATCCGGCATCGACGTCGACAAGGTCATCCGGACGGTGTGGATCCTCGCCGGAGCCCTCGCGGCGATCTCGGGCATCCTCTGGGCGTACTTCCGGCCGGGAGTGAAGTGGGACATGGGCATGCAGATGCTGCTGCTGATGTTCTGCGCGATCACGCTCGGCGGTCTGGGCTCGGCGATCGGCGCCCTGATCGGCTCGATCATCGTGGGTCTCGCCGTCGAGGTCTCGACGCTCCTGGGCGTCCCCTCGGATCTCAAGTACGCCAGCGCCCTCGTCGCGCTGATCGTGATCCTGCTCGTGCGACCACAGGGCATCCTCGGGCGCAAGGAAAGGTTGGGCTGACGCATGGACTTCGGAAGCATCTTCGGCAACACCGCCTCCTACCTCTTCAGCCCGACCACCATGGCCTACGCCCTCGCGGCGACCGGCCTCGCGGTGCACTTCGGCTACACGGGGCTGCTCAACTTCGGTATGGCGGCCTTCATGGCGATCGGCGGTTACGGCTACGCGATCTCGATCCTCACCTTCGGGTTCCCCTGGTGGGCGGGTGTCCTGGTCGGCATGATCGGCGGCGCCCTGTTCGCGCTCCTCCTCGGCATCCCGACGCTGCGGCTGCGCGCGGACTACCTCGCCATCGCGACGATCGCGGCTGCCGAGGTCATCCGGCTCCTGTTCGTCACGGAACTGTTCAAGAAGTGGACGAACTCCGCCGGCGGGCTCTCGGGCTATCACCAGAGCTTCCGCGACGCGAACCCCTTCCCGCCGGGAACCTACGGCTTCGGGCCGTGGACCTACAACGCGAACGACCTGTGGGTCCGCGTGGTGGGGCTCATCGCTCTCGCGGTCGCCGTCCTGGTGGTCTGGGCACTCATGCGCAGCCCGTGGGGACGCGTGCTCAAGGGCATCCGTGAAGACGAAGACGCAGTGCGCTCGCTCGGCAAGAACGTCTTCGCCTACAAGATGCAGGCGCTCGTGGTCGGCGGTGTGATCGGAGCCCTCGGAGGCATCGTGTTCGTCCTGCCCTCGGCCGTGATCCCCGGGAGCTACTCCACCTCGCTGACGTTCTTCCTGTGGACGATCCTGTTGCTCGGCGGTGCGGCGACCGTGCTGGGCCCGACACTGGGCGCCGTGTTGTTCTGGGTGGTGTTCGCCTTCCTCGGAGCGCTGCTCCCCGCGATGGCGAACGCCGGCTACCTGCCGATGTCGGGGGCACAGGCCGACGTCGTGCGGTACATCGTGATCGGCGTCGTCCTGATGCTGATCGTCGTTTTCCGCCCGCAGGGCATCCTCGGAAACAAGAGGGAGATGACCTTTGTCAAGTAACGACGACGCGGTGGTCACGCCCGCGAAGAGCACACCTCGCGCCAAGACCGGCGGCCTCGCGGCCGGTCCGGCAGCCCCCGGCGTGAAGAAGGTCGATCCGATCCTCATCGTCGATGCCGTGGAACGCCGCTTCGGCGGTCTGACAGCGGTCGACGTCGATCACCTGGAGATCCCCCGCGGCGCCATCACGGCGCTGATCGGTCCGAACGGCGCCGGCAAGACGACGCTGTTCAACCTCCTCTGCGGCTTCGACAAGCCCAACAGCGGCACCTGGTCGTTCGACGGGACGAACCTGTCGGGCATCCCCTCGTTCAAGGTCGCCAGGATGGGGCAGGTGCGCACATTCCAGCTCACCAAGTCGCTGTCGCTGCTCACGGTGCTGGAGAACATGAAGCTCGGCGCCAAGGACCAGCGCGGCGAGGGATTCTGGGCCGGGCTGTTCCCCTTCCTGTGGCGCAAGCAGGATCAGGAGATCGAGGCGCGTGCGCACGAACTCCTCACCCGCTTCAAGCTCGACGCCAAGGAGCAGGACTTCGCCGCGTCGCTCTCGGGCGGTCAGCGCAAGCTGCTCGAGATGGCGCGCGCGCTCATGAGCGACCCGACGCTCGTCATGTTGGACGAGCCGATGGCTGGCGTCAACCCCGCGCTGACCCAGTCGCTGCTCGAGCACATCCTCGACCTCAAGGACCTGGGGATGACGGTGCTGTTCGTGGAGCACGACATGCACATGGTCCGCCACATCGCCGACTGGGTGGTCGTGATGGCCGAGGGGCGCGTGGTGGCCGAAGGACCGCCCGACCAGGTCATGGAGGATCCGGCTGTCGTGGATGCCTACCTCGGGGCCCACCAGGACGTCGACCTCGGAGCCGTCACCGGCCGTCTCCCGGTGATCTCCGACGAGGACGCCGTTCGGATCCGTGAGCAGATCGAGACCGAGGTCGAAGCCGAGGTCGAGGCCGAAGACGCCGAGGAGGAGAAGGCATGACCGACGCACCCGTCGAGCGGAACGAGATCAAGAACGACGATGTCATCGTCGAACTGACCGACGTGCACGCCGGCTACCTCCCCGGAGTGAACATCCTCAACGGCGCGAACCTCGTCGCCCGCAAGGGTGAGCTGATCGGCATCATCGGTCCGAACGGCGCGGGCAAGTCCACCCTGCTCAAGGCGATCTTCGGCATGGTGGAGATCCGCTCCGGCGACGTCACCGTCAAGGGCGAGAGCATCGTGGGCCTCAAGGCCGACAAGCTCGTCCGCCGCGGCGTGGCCTTCGTGCCACAGACGAACAACGTGTTCCCGTCGCTCACCATCCAGGAGAACCTCGAGATGGGGCTCTACCAGAACCCGAAGATCTTCGCGGAGCGGCTGGAGTTCGTGAGCAGCATCTTCGGCGAACTCGGCAAGCGCCTCAAGCAGCGCGCAGGTTCCCTGTCGGGCGGCGAGCGGCAGATGGTCGCGATGTCGCGGGCCCTCATGATGGACCCCTCGGTGCTGCTGCTCGACGAACCGTCCGCCGGCCTCTCCCCCGTACGCCAGGACGATGCATTCATCCGCGTCTCCGACATCAACAAGGCGGGTGTGACGACGATCATGGTCGAGCAGAACGCGCGGCGCTGCCTGCAGATCTGCGACCGCGGCTACGTCCTCGACCAGGGCAAGGACGCCTACGAGGGCACCGGCCGCGAGCTGCTGAACGACCCCAAGGTCATCGGCCTCTACCTGGGGACGCTCGGGACAGACGCCGCCTGAGGCCTTCGCACGGGAAGGGGGATGCCACGCGGCATCCCCCTTCCCGCGTGTCTGGGGCTTGCGCTCGGGCCGCGGCTTCGACCCGAGGTCCGACGCGGGGCACCTGTCGGGAGTTCGTGCACCCGTCGGGCGCTCGGCCGGCGTTTCGTCCGACATCCGCGCGAACTCCCGACATGTGGACAGGGCAGAGGCCGGCGGGCGGGGCGGTCGGGCACGACGGAGGCCCCGGATGCGAGCATCCGGGGCCTCGTCTACGCGATTACTTGATGCGCGTGGTGACGTTCTCTGCGTCGAACTCGTAGACGCCGATCGCGGCGCCCTTCGGGTCGTTGTTCTCGTCGAACGTGATCTCACCGGAGAGGCCGTCGTAGTCGGCCGTTCCGCCGCCGTTGATGATGTCGGCGCACTCGGCGAACGTGGTGCACTTCTCGCCGTCGCCGTCGCCACCCGACACGGTGCGCATCTGCTCGGCGAGGTCGGCGCCTTCGACCGAACCGGCGGCGAGTGCCGACAGGCCCATCAGGATCACGGCGTCGTACGCCTCGGCCGAGTAGGTGACGGCATCGATCGGGTCGTTGCCGTCGGCGGTCCAGACCTCGTTCAGCTGGTCGAGGAAGTCCTGCGGCAGCTCGGCGCCGGCGCGGGTGCCCTTCGAGCCCTCGAGGCTGACCGGGATGTCGGTGCCCCAGTCCTTCAGGTTGCCGTCGACCAGGTACAGCGCACCGGTGTCGATGCCCGCGTTGCCGAGCAGCGGAGCGATGGTCGCGAACTGGTCGTACGAGACGACCGCGACCGCGTCGGGCTTGGCTGCGGCGATCTCCGCCACCTGAGCGTTGAACTGGCCGTCGCCCTGGTTGTAGGACGACTCGGCGACGACCTCGCCGCCCGTGCCCTCGAACGTGGCCTTGATGGCCTCGAACAGGCCCGTGCCGTAGGGGTCGTTCTGGTAGATGATGCCGAGTGTCTTGTGGCCGTCTTCGGCGATCTGGTTGCCCAGCACCTCGCCCTGGAGGTTGTCGCTCGGCGCCGTGCGGAAGTACAGCGGGTTGATCCCCGTGAAGTCCGGCGACGTGTTCGACGGGGAGACGGTGAGGATGCCTGCACCGGCGTTGCCGTCGAGGATGAGCTTGGTGACGCTCGAGGATGCGGCGCCGACCATGGCGGTGATGCCGGCGTTCTGCAGGTTCGTGATGGAGGTCTCGTACGCCTTGTTGTCGAGGTCGCCCTCGTCGGCGGTGGTGAGGTCGATGGTCACACCGGCGTCTGCCTCGTTGATCTCGTTGACAGCCAGCTGGACACCGGCTTCCATCGGAGCACCGAGGAAGGCGAGCGAACCGGTCGCGGGGAGCAGCGAGCCGAGCTTGAGCGTCAGGTCGACGGCCGGCTTCTCACCACCCTCGCTGGGCTCGGCGTTCGGCGTGCTGCTGCAGCCCGCGATGACGATGGCGGATGCGCTGATCAAGGCGATCCCTGCGAAGACCCTCGCGCTGCGCGAGCCCTTCAGTGCGTTCATGATGCTCCCTTGCGTAACTGAACGTGGATTGTGACCACGGTCGGGTGCTCTAACACTAGGCCGTGAGGCCCACGCGCAGGAGGTGCAAGTATCTCGGTGCGTTAACGATCCGGCACTGGGTTCCCCGGCGCGCGAACCGGGGGCTCACACGGGTTCGGGGCGCGGCATCATGCGGGCTCGGCGACCCGCGAGCAGCAGATCGGCGACGAAGACACCGATCGCGATCCAGACGATGACGAACCCGGCCCAGCGCTCGACGGGCATCGGCTCGTGCAGGATGACCACGCCGATCAGGAACTGCAGTACCGGGGTGATGAACTGGATCATCCCGATCACCGTGAGGTCGATGCGCCGGGCGCCCGCGGCGAACAGCAGCAGCGGGACGGCGGTGGCGATCCCGGCGAATGCCAGGAGCAGGGCGTGCACCCCGCCGTTCGCGCCCATCGTGATACCCGGGGGCGTCTGCGCCACGACGATCAGCTGCACCACCGCGATGGGGATCAGCCAGAACGACTCCAGCGTCAGGCCGCTGACCGCGTCGACCGCCGGGCCGATCTTCTTCTTGATGAGTCCGTAGATCCCGAACGACGCGGTGAGCGAGAGCGCGATCCACGGGAATTCGCCGTAGGCGACCACGATCACGACGACCGCGATCGCGGCGATCGCGATAGCCGCCCATTGCAGCCTGCGGATGCGCTCCTTGAGCACGAACACGCCGAGGAGCACGGTGGTGATCGGGTTGATGAAGTAGCCGAGACTCGTCTCGATCACGTTGCCGCTGAGCGTCCCGATCAGGAACACCTGCCAGTTGAGGTAGATCAGCAGGCCCGCCAGGGCGGTCCAGCCCAACAGCTTCGGCTGCCGCAGGATGACGCCGAATGCCGCCCATCCTCGCGTGACCGTGAGCAGGAGGACGCAGAAGACGAACGACAGCAGGACCCGCCACGCGACGACTTCCCACGGCCCGGTCGGGATGAGGAGCACGAAGTAGAGCGGGAGCACTCCCCACAGGAGGTAGGCGGCTCCGGCGTACGCGACTCCCGCAGTCTGAGTGGCGCGGGTCGTCTCGGGGGTCACCGCACAACCCTATGCCCGCCTGCGTGGTGCCGAGCGCGCCGAAGCACGGCCGCGGCGCAGTTTGGCAGGAAACGGATGCCGTATGACCGAACGCAGAAAGGGGCCCGGATGCCGGAGCATCCGGGCCCCTTTCGAGGACCATGTTCCTGCGCCTCTGAGAGGCACGGAACCGGGTTCAGCTGATCAGCGGACGACGACCGCGAGGACGTCGCGAGCGGACAGGACGAGGAACTCGTCTGCACCGAACTTGACCTCGGTTCCGCCGTACTTGCTGTAGAGCACGCGGTCGCCGACGGCGACGTCGATCGGAACACGGTTGCCGTTGTCGTCGATGCGGCCGGGGCCGACCGCCACGACCTCGCCCTCCTGGGGCTTCTCCTTGGCGGTGTCGGGGATGACCAGGCCACTCGCGGTGGTCTGCTCGGCCTCGACCTGCTTGATGACGATGCGGTCCTCGAGCGGCTTGATGGAAACCGACACGGTCTACCTCTTCTTTCTTGACGCTGACACGAAAGACTTGTTCGCACTCTCAACCCGAGAGTGCTAATGCCAGTGTAGGCGGTCGGCTGGCACTCATGCAATGCGAGTGCCAACACGCTCGTCACCGCTCACCGGCTCGGACGGGAATTAGGCTGAGGGCGTGGAGATGTCCGAGCTGCGCGCCCTGCTGACCCCCGCCGGTCTCGAACTGCTCGATGCGGTGGGACCGATCGAGTCCACGGCCGACGTGGCCCGTGCGGTCTCTCGGCTCCGCGCCGCCGGCCACTCCCCCGAGCTCGTCTCGGCGGTGGTCGGGCAAGCTCGGCTGCGAGCCAGGGCGACGGCCAAATTCGGACCGTTCGCTGCGCGCATGCTGTTCACCCGTGCCGGACTCGAGCAGGCGACCCGGCTCGGCGTCGCCGCGCGGCATGCCCAGCGGATCCGCGGTGCGGGCCTCACGGCCGTCTCCGACCTCGGCTGCGGGATCGGCGGGGATGCCCTCGCCTTCACCGGTGCTGGTCTGGATGTGCTCGCGGTCGACGCCGACGAGGTCACGGCCGCCATCGCCGCCTACAACCTCGCACCGTTCGGCGAGAGCGCGGTCGTGCGGCACAGCACAGCGGAGGACGCCTTCGAGGCGACGCCCGTCACCGGCTCCGGCGCGGTCTGGCTGGATCCGGCACGGCGGACCGCGGGACACGGCGAGACCCGACGAGTGTCCGCCGACGATTACTCCCCCTCCCTGGACTGGGCGTTCGACGTCGCCTCACGTGTGCCCACCGGCATCAAGCTCGGTCCGGCCCACGACCGCGAGGCACTGCCCTTCGACGCCGAAGCACAGTGGGTGAGCGCCGACGGCAGCGTCGTCGAGCTCGTCGTGTGGAGTGGCGCCCTCGCACGAGAAGGCGTCCGTCGGGCGGCTCTCGTGATCCGTGACGACCGATCGCACGAACTCACCGCCCCCGCGGACGCCCCCGACGAACCCGTGCGCGAGCTCGGTGCGTTCCTGCACGAGCCCGATGGTGCCGTGATCCGCGCACGCCTCATCGGCGAGGTGGCCAGGAGCCTCGATGCCGGGATGCTCGACGAGCACATCGCGTACCTGACCTCGGACGCGGCACTGACGAGTCCGTTCGTGCAGTCGTTCCGGGTGCGCGAGACCCTGCCGGCGAACCCGAAGGCGATCAGCGCCGCACTCACGGCGCACGGCATCGGGCGTCTCGAGATCAAGAAGCGCGGCGTCGACGTCGACCCTGCCGCGTTCCGCAAGAAGCTCACGCTGCGCGGCGACCAGGAGGCGACGCTGATCCTCGCTCGCGTCGGCGATCAGCGCCGCGCCATCCTCGCCGACCGGATCCCCGCCGCCTGAGCCCTCCTCTGCTCCCTCCCCTGCTCCCTCCTGCTCCGTCGAGCGCACGGCTTGTCGTCGAGAGCACGGGATGTCGACGCCACGAGGCCGTGCGTTCGGCAGCAAACCGTGCACTCGGCGGGGCGAGGGTGGGGAGGGGGCGAGGGTGGGGTGGGGGTCAACCGCGCGGGTCGTGGCCGGGGGGCTCGACCTCGATGGGGTCGCCAAGCGGCGACTGGATGATGAGCGAATCGCCGGGGGTGGCCTCGACCGCGGAGGAGGCATCTGCGGTGACGGTGAGGTAGGGGGTCTGCTGCGTGGTGAAACGCAGGTCCAGCACCGACGCGGCGACGACGCCCCCGGTGGGATCGACATCGACCACATGCACGCCGAGGCCCGATGACAGCGCCCGCTCGAACGGCTCGCAGGCCGTAGCACCGCCGGCGTCGACGATCAGGCACCGCTCCGTCGCACCCTGCTCGGTCACGCGGTCGCCGAGCCAGACGGGGGCGCCGCGGAAGTACCCCATGATCGAGAGGCCCAGCTCGTATCCCTCCTCGACGAGAGCCGCCGCGCGATCACGTTCCGTCCCCTCGAACAGATCGAGCACCCCCGACTGCACACCCCACCGTTGCATCCCGACCATCGGCTCGCCCGCATCGGTGAGGAACATCGTCGCCTGCACGAAGTCCGAACCCCCGGGGTCCTCGCCGTCATCCGCGGGCAGCGGCAACGAAGCCATCAGCCCGCGCTCGCGCTCCTCCGGTGGACGGCAGTCCGCCTGCGACTGGTCACCCACATCGAGGATCAGGCAGACCGACTCGCCGTCGCCCCTGGTCGCGTACCAGGCCAGTGCGTCGGCGGTCTGGGCGATGGCGCGGACGGAGCCGGCATCGTACTCCTCGGCGACGAGCTCGACACGGCGTTGTTGCTGTGCGTCGGTCAGCGGGACGCTCGCCAGCCGCGGAGAGAACAGCGCCCATCCGGCGCCCACGCCGATCGCGAGCACCACCGCAGCCGCCGCGACCACGACCATCGCGGACCGCCGCCGCACACCGCCGGAAGTGTCGGTGGGAACGGCCTGGTGGGCCTCGCCTTCCGCCGTCACGGCGGGTGCGTCGGTCCCGAGCGAGTCCGTCCCGAGCGAATCCGTCCCGAGGAAGTCGGTGGCCCCTGGCGAGCCGGCGATCCCGAGCGAGTCCGTCGCGGACGGGTCCGCCGGGGGTCGGACACCACCCGAGGACTCCGCGCCTGCCGGCGGCTCGGCCGCCCTGTGCACGAGATTGCGGTGCGCCTCCTCGAGGTCGCGGAGGCGATCAGCCTCGTCCGGGGTGAGGGCGCCGCCGCGCCCATAAGCCTTCTGCTGCAGCGCCCTGAGCTCTTGGGCGTCAGTTCCCACCGGCACCGGAGACGCCTCCCTCGCGGGTGATGACGAGGTAGCCGGGTCCCCGGTTCGATGCCAGTTCGAGGTGAGTCTGACCGCCGGTCTCGGTGTCGACGACGCTGAGCACCAGACTCGACGACTGCTCCTGCATCGTCTGCGGATCCGCGCACGTCATCGGGGACTCCGCGGTCGAGCCGTCGTAGATCAGGCACGGGTTCTGGGACTCGGTCTGCACGGCGGTCCAGACCGGCACGTCGCGGTCGTATCCGACCACCCAGAGAGAGCTGGCGTCGAAGCCGTCGTCGGCGAGACGCTTCGCGGTGTCCGCCTCGCGGTCGTTCGCGTAGGTGATGCCGCTCTGCCCCGGGTCGTAGTCGTACGAGCTCACGGCGACCGCCGGCTCACCCGACGCCGTGAAGAGCATCTGCACCCCGACCTGTCGCTGGAGGTCGTCCGACGCCTGCACCGTGATGGACCCGTACACCCCGGTCTCGGCGACCGTCTCGGTGCGCTCGCAGTTGGGCACGGTCACGTCGCCCGTGCCCAGGATGACGCAGGTGCGCTCTCGCGCGTCCTTCGTCGCGGCCCAGATGACCGCGCCCTCTTCGACCGCGAGGGCACGGACCGACCCCGCGTCGTACACGCCGCCAGCGACCAGCTCGTCCTGCCAGGCCTGCTGCTCGGCGGTCAGTTCGACGGAAGCGGGATCGGGAGCCCGAAACGCGAGCCAGCCAACGCCCACGCCGATCGCGAGCATGGCCGCGGTCGCGAGGGCGACCGGCCGCCAGTGACCCCGGAGCAGGGAGAGCACCGAGCGCCAGGCCGTCCTCCCCCGCGAGGCCTCCTCCGCGTCGAGGTTCGCACCATCGGCGATGTCGAGCGGGTCCCGCTCACGGGCCGTCCGCTGCTCCTGCGCGACGCCCTGCTCCTGCGCGGGATCGATCTCGAGGGTCGGGTCGACATGATCCGCGCGAGAGGCAGTGCCGTCCGCATCCGAGGGGGCAGCGAGCGCGGCGGAGGGCGGCTCCGGAAGGTGGGCGACGCGCTCGACCCGACGCTCCTCGAGCTCCCGCAACCTCGCGGCATCGTCCGGAGTGAGCGCAGCATCGCGGCCGTACGCACGTTCCTGCAGGGAGCGCAGCTCCGCGGACTCCTCCGACCCCAGCATCCGTCAGCCCAGTCTCTCGAACTGCATGCCGGCCCAGACCAGCCACCCCAGGCTGTAGACCGTCGCGCAGAGGCCGAGGACGAGGGCCCAGCGCGCGATCGCCCTGCTCTCGACGGGACGACGCAGCGACATGATCGCAGCGATGACCGCGACGACGGCCACGGGGATCCCCCAACCGACGAAGAACGACGCACCGAGAGCGACGATCGCGGCCAGCAGGGCCCAGGGGGCCAGTCGCGTGTCATCCGCGGGGATCGCCCCGGTGGAGGGCTCCCACTCGGACTCGTCAGGGGCATCGATGTCGGGTCCCGTCACCACGACCGGCTCGATGCCGACCGGTCCGGTTGGGAGCTTCGTGTACCCGTCCCGTCGCGCACCCGGCAGCCGTGCTGGTCTGGCGGGATGCTGGACGACCTCGTCGCTGGCACTCTCGATGCGCGCAGCCGGAGCCGCGGAAAGCCGCGCGTCGGGCGCGTCGGAGCCGTCACTCATGTGAGCACCGCCTCCGCGATCTGGATCTCGGTGACCGGGAGCGTCGAGTCCGCCCCGAACGCGAGAGTCGACGGGCGGCGCCCGGACGAGATCAGCTCAGCGGCCAGCGCCGCGATCATCGCGCCGTTGTCGGTGCACAGCGAGAGTGGCGGGATGCGCACGGTGACGCCGGCCTCCTCCGCGCGTCGAAGAGCCACCTCGCGCAGGCGCCGATTCGCGATCACGCCTCCGCCGAGCAGCAGTCGCGGGACACCGAGGTCGGTGCAGGCGGCGAGCGCCTTCGTCACGAGCACGTCGACGACCGCCTCCCGGAAGCTCGCGGCCACGTCGGCCACCGGCACGTCGACGCCGTCGGCCTCGCAGCGCTCGACCCAGCGCGCCACGGCGGTCTTCAACCCCGAGAAGGAGAAGTCGTACCGATGCTTCGCCATGTCGGATGCGCGGGAGAGTCCGCGAGGGAACCGGATCGCGTCAGGGTCGCCGTCGAGCGCAGCGCGGTCGATCTCAGGGCCGCCGGGGTAGGGCAGCGAGAGCAGTCGGGCGACCTTGTCGAACGCCTCGCCCGCGGCATCGTCCATCGTCTCGCCGAGCAGTTCGACGTCGGTGGTGAGGTCGCGGACGTGCAGCAGCGAGGTGTGACCGCCCGAGACGAGCAGGGCGATGGTCGGGTACTCCAGCGGTGCGGAGTCGGGCGTGAGGATGTCGGCCGCGATGTGTCCGACCAGGTGATTGACCGCGTACAGCGGCTTGTCGAGGGAGACCGCCAGGCCCTTCGCGGCCCCGACTCCGACCATCAGCGCACCGGCGAGACCGGGACCGCTCGTGACGGCGACCGCGTCGAGTTCGGCGAGGCTCACACCCGCTTCGGCGAGCGCGGCATCGATCGCCGGCTGCAACGCCTCGAGGTGCGCCCGTGCAGCGACCTCCGGCACGACTCCGCCGTACCTGGCGTGCTCGTCCATGCTCGAGGCGATGGTGTTCGAGAGCAGGGTGCGACCCCGGACGATGCCGATGCCGGTCTCGTCGCAGCTCGTCTCGATGCCGAGGACCAGCGGCTCGCTCATGCCTTCGCCTCCTCGGCCGTATGTCCGGACGCCGGGTGGCGACGCAGTTCCAGACGCATCACGATCGCATCCACGTCGTCCGGCTGATAGTAGCGGGGTCGACGTCCGATCTCCTCGAAACCCTCGGCTCGGTACAGGCCCTCGGCGACGGGGTTGTCGGCCCTGACCTCGAGGAACACCTCGCGCGCCCCGCGCTCGGCCGCGACGGCGAGGAGGCGATGCAGGAGCGCGCGACCGCGCCCCTGACCGCGGTGCTCCGCGAGCAGGGCGATGGTCTGGATGTCGGCGTCCGCGCTGCCCTGCAGGGCCCGCACCCCGCCGTAGCCGATGATGGCGCCGTCGTGCTCATCGACCAGGTACCGGCCGTGCGGGCTGGCGAGCTCGGCCGCCATGGTCTCGCTGCTCCAGGCGTCGGTGGGGAAAGAGCGGTCTTCGATGGCCATGATCGCAGCGAGGTCGGCGGGTGTCGCGTCGCGGAGCGTCATGACCCGACCTTCTTCGGAGCGCCGGGAAGCGTGACGTCGGGGTGTCGCAGGTACAGGGGTTCGTCGTCCGCGAGCGCGCGTCCGGCCGCCAGTGCTCGTGCTCCCACCCTGGCCAGGTCGGATGCGGAGAGCGTGGCGACGTCGATGCGACGGATGCCGTCGAGGTGCGCATCCGCATCGACCGCCTTGACCAGGACCGTATCGGCGATCACCTGCGGGATGCCGTCGGCGTCGACGCCGTCGAACACGGTGATCGCGACCTCGCGTCGCCGCGCGTCGGTGACGATCGCGAACGGCTGCGTCTCGGTCTCGAGCGCTGTGCGCGCGGCCGCGAGATGACTGGGGACCGGAATCACGGGGATGCCGCGTCCGAGGGCGAAGGCGCGCGCCGCGGCGATGCCGATCCGCAGACCGGTGAACGGTCCCGGCCCCATGCCGGCGACGACGTGCGTCACCTCGCCGGCGCCCGCCTCGTCGAGCACGTTCACGAGCAGGTCGCCGATGACCTCGGCATGCCCGAGGGGGTCGGCGGCGCTCACATCGGCTCGTCGCGCCCCGTCCGCATCGATGAGGGCGACAGCCGTGCCCAGAGAGGTGTCGACGGCAAGGATCACATGTCCAGGGTAGCCGTGGTTCCGCTGGGAGAGCGGCCGCGCCTGCGGGGGACGCGCCTCAGCCCAGCGGGGCGCGCAGCGGGTGGTCCTGATCTTCGAGGATCACCTGCGAGGCGGCTCCGGTCGTGCGATTGACGATCACGGGCGCCAGGAGGTTCACGCTCACACCCTCGGCAGAAGGGTGCGCGACCACCAGGACCAGCGCATCGTCGGCCGAGCCGAGTCCGAGCCCTTCCGCCTGCTCGTCGGTGAGGATCGGCGCGTAGTCGGTCAACACCGATCGGGGGTCGACGAGGTACAGACGAAGCTCCGCATCCTGCACGGCCCGCATCGCGAACAGGCCGTCGGCGCCCTCGACCGGTGCGAGCACGAACTCGACGTGAGGGGCGAGCCCCGGCGGCGGCGAGACGAAGGTGAGCGCCGCGGTCATCGGAGGAAGTCCATGAGCGAGGGCTGGAGCACGCGGGCGTTGACGGCGAGGGCGGAGCGGTACACGAGCTCCTGGGCCTGCAGGCGCACGAGCACTTCGATCGAGTCGACGTCCTCGACCGCGGCACGGCGGGACTCGAGGGACACGGAATTCTGCACAGCCGCCTCCTTGGCGCGTTCGATCTGAGCCTGTCGGGTGCCGACCGAGCCCTGGACTCCGAGCATCGCCGTGCGGCGGGAGTCGATCTCCGCGAGTCGCGGTCCGACATTCGTCCCCGAGCGCAGGTCGGCGACGATCTTGTCGACGAGCGCGAACACCGAATCCTCCCCCGTGCCGAAGACCGTGGCCCCGTCCGTGTCGACGCGCACGGCCGCACCGTCGGACACCCGCCGGGTGACCTCCGCTCCCGGCACCCCGCTGTGAGCGTAGTCCGCGGTGAAAGCGGCGGTGTCGGAGGTGCCGGCGAACACGGAACGTCCGAGGAGACGGGTGTTCGCCTGTGCGAGGAGTTCCTTGCGCAGGCCCTCGAGCTCGACGGCCAGGGCTTCTTTGGCCACGGCGTCGAGTGCCCCGTCGTTCGCGCCCTGCGCCGTGAGGTCGCGGACCCGCCCGAGCAGGGACGTGCTCGCGGTGATCGCACCGTCGGCCGCGGTGACCCAGGCGAGCCCGTCGTCGATGTTGCGCGCGTACTGCTCGGTTCGTCGCTGCTCGGCGTGCAGTGCGAGAGCGGCCGCGGCAGCCGCGGGATCGTCCGACGGGGCGGCGAAGGCCCGCTGCGAGGTCGCCTGCTCGTGCAGGCGCGCCAACTCGAAGAGGTTGGACTGCAGTTGGCGCATCGCCGTCTGCGTCATGGCTGACGATGTCACTCGAGAGATCACGGTGCTCCTTCGCTCAACGTCCGACGAGACCCGTGCGGTTGATGAGGACGTCGAGCGCCTCATCGACCGCGGTCATCACGCGGGCTGCGGCCTGATAGGCGGTCTGATAGGTGAGCAGGCTGATGGTCTCCTCGTCGCCGTCGACGGCGGCGACGGACTGTTGCGCGCCGACCGCCGCGACGGCTGCCGAATCGGAGACCTTCGCGCGCTGCACGTCGGCGGCGGTGGCCACGCCGAATCGGGTGACGTGGTCCGACCAGAGCGCGTCGGGAGCGGTCGCGCTCCGGCCGATCTGCGAGATCAGATCGGCGTTGGACGCGTCCCATGCCCCCGCGCCCGGAGCAGCGAGGGCGAGTTCCGACGGCGCCGTGATCGCGACGCGGAGTCCGAGAGCAGCCGACCCGGTCGTCGCCAGGGTGAAGAAGTCCCCGCCCTGCTGACCGGACGAGGTGACTCCGGCGCGATGCTGGGTGTTCAGCGCGGCCGCCAGTGCGGTCGCGACCGCGTCATAGGTCGATGCGAGTTGCGCGAGCATCCCTCCCTCTTCCGCAGGGGCGAGGATCGCCAACGATGCACCGAGCTCACCTCCGTCAATCGACACCGGGAGATCGGGCGCCGACGCCCACGACACCGACAGACGCTGGCCGCCGTCGATCGACGTCGGCCCGGAGAGGACGAGGTGACGGGCGTCGGACCCCGCGACGAGCGCATTGCCGCCGATGCGCAGGGTCATCGTGCCGTCGCCCTCGACCGTGGCCGATGCTCCGGACATCCGCGAGACGGTCTGCGCGAGGACGCTGCGCTGGTCGAGGAGTTCATTCGCCGATCGGGCGGATGCGAGAGCGTCGCGGATCTGTCCGTTGAGCACGGCGATCTGGTCGGCGGCGGCGTTCACCTGCGTCACGCTGCGGTCCGCCGCCTCCCGGGCGTCGCTCCACTTCGACGCCACAGAGCGGTATCCGCCGGCGATGTGGGAGGCGAGCTCCTTCGCCGACTCGAGGATGCTGGAGGCTGCGGCTCCGGAGTCGGGGGTGTTCGCGAGGTCCTGCCACCCCGACCAGAACTTCGACAGCCGGGCCGCGAGTCCGTTCTCGGTGGGTTCGGCGAGCGAGGCTTCGATGGTGGTCGCGGCGACCGCCCGTGTCGACCAGTACCCCGAGGCCGCGAGCGCGTCGCGCACCCTGGCATCGAGCAGGGCGTCCCCGAGCCGGGCGACGCCGTCGACCGAGACGCCGTTGCCCGGCACGGCGCCCGTGCTGAACCGTCCTGTGTGCGCGACGGCCGCGATCGCCGAGGTCTGCACGCGCTGACGCGTGTACCCCTCGGTCTTCTGGTTCGCGATGTTCTGTCCGACGACATCCATCCCGCGCCGCGCCGCCGCCAGCCCGCTGGCCGCCGTGTTCAATCCGCTGAAGGTCGACATGATCCCCTTCCGGTCACATCTCGGTGTCGATGATGCGCGCCGCGTCGTCGCGCGCGCGATCACCGGTCGTGGTGTATTCGCCGGTATCGTGCCCCAGCGCGGCGATCGTCTCCTGTGTCGCGCGGAGCACTCCGCTGAGTTGCTCCGCATTGGCGTCCCGCATCTGCTCGACCTCTGCGGTCAGCTTGGTCAAGGCTCGCAGGTGATCGGCGAACACCTCACGCCACGCCCCTTCCGGCGCGTGCTCGATCAGTTCGCGGATGGTCGCACCCTCGGGGGCGCCCCACTCCTCCGCGACGCTCTCGGCCTCGACGGTGCGGGCGAGTCCCGCGCCGCGCAGCCGGTCGAGCACCTGATCGACCTCGCGGGCGGCAAACTGGATCCATTGGGATCGCCCCGCGGCGAGGAGCAGCTGCTGTTCGTCGAGCTTGAAGAGCAGCATCTCGAGCAGTTCGCGTTCGCGCCACAGCTGTATCGATAGTTCGTTGGCTCCCATGATCCCCTTTTCCCCAGTGATCGCCCCGCCTGTCAACGCGGCCAAAGGTCACTATCGGCTGCCGCGCCCCTAAGGTTACTATGTGGAACGGCGATGGGTAGTTCTCCCCATGTACAAATCATGTCCAGTGTGATATGTGCATCTATTCATCTCCTCAGAGCTTCCGGAGTGCATCCAGAGAGGTGGATCATCCCCCATGTCGTCGCGCGCTGAGCGCAATCTGCTCATCGAGAGCAACCTCCCCCTGGTCGGATACCTCGCCGCCGAGACCCACTCCCGTGCCACCCACATCCCCCGTGACGAGTTGGCAGCCGTCGGCGCGCTCGCGCTCGTGACTGCCGCAGAGGCCTTCGATCCCGAACTGGGCGTCCCGTTCGGCGCATACGCGCGTCGACGCATCCTCGGCGCCTTCGCCGACGAGATGCGCTCCATGGACTGGGCCTCCCGCGGGATCCGCAAGCGCATCAAGGAGACCGTCGAGGTCCGCGAGACGCTCACCGCAGGTCTCGGCCGAACCGCGACGCCCGCCGAGGTGGCCACCGCCATGGGTGTCGCGAAGGACGTGGTCGTGGAGGCGCTCGGCGATGCCGCACGCACGGTGACGACGCTCGATGACCCGTCGGCCCGCGACGTGGCCGCCGAGATCCCGCTCCCCGAGGAATCGGCGCTGGTCGGCGAGCGGCGCGAGGTGCTCGAGCAGGCGGTCTCCGCGCTGCCCGAACGCATGCGGCGGATCGTGCAGGCCGTCTACTTCGAGGAACGGTCCGTCAAGGAGATCGCCGAGGAGCTGGGCGTCACGCACTCCGCCGTGTCGCAGCAGCGGTCGGAGGCGATCCGCCTCCTGCGCGACGCCGTCGACAGGTTCTACGCCGAAGGCGCATCCCCCACCACGACCACGCGCGTGTCAGCCGGGGCGCGCGACGCGTACTTCAGCAGGATCGCCGAGGCGAGCGGCGCCCGGATCGCGGAGGTCTTCCGCAAGACGGCGCCGGCTTGAGCGTCCCTCCTCCGCTCCCCTAACGGACGATCCGCCTCCGCCGATAGGTGTGAGCGGGAGACCACGGATGGTCCCCCGTTCAACGAAATTCACGGAGGAAACCCTCATGGGTATGCAGATCAACACCAATGTGTCGGCGCTCAACGCCTACCGCAACCTGTCCAGCACGCAGAACGACCTGTCGAAGTCGCTCGAGAAGCTCTCGAGCGGTCTGCGCATCAACCGTGCAGCGGACGACGCCGCCGGCCTCGCGATCTCCGAGGGCCTGCGCTCGCAGGTCAACGGCCTGAACGTCGCGGCCCGCAACGCCCAGGACGGCATCTCGGTCATCCAGACCGCGGAAGGCGCCCTGACCGAGGTCCACTCGATCCTGCAGCGCGTTCGCGACCTGACCGCTCAGGGCGCGAACGACTCGAACAACGCGAAGTCGCGCGACGCGATCCAGAAGGAGATCAACACCCTCGGTGATGAGCTCACCCGGATCGCCGAGAGCACGAACTTCAACGGCATCAAGCTGCTCTCGGGCGGCACGACGCTGACGTTCCAGGTCGGTGCGGGCGCGGTCGCCGCCGAGGACCAGATCTCGGTGGCCCTGACCGACTTCGCCGACCTCGGCGCGGACATCAAGGGTTACGCGGCGACGATGACGAATGCGGCGACGTACGGCGCCGCACTCGCCGACATCGACACCGAGATCCAGGCGGTCTCGACCGCACGTGCCGGGTACGGTGCGCTGCAGAACCGCTTCGAGTCGACCATCAACAGCCTCAACGTGTCTGCGGAGAACCTGTCCGCCGCCGAGAGCCGTATCCGCGACACCGACATGGCGTCCGAGATGGTCAAGTTCACGTCGGCGAACATCCTGTCGCAGGCAGGCACGGCCATGCTGGCCCAGGCCAACCAGGCCAACCAGGGCGTGCTCCAGCTCCTGCGCTGATCCACGCCGCGGGGTGCGGAGGCCCACCGGCATCCGCACCCCGTCCCCCTCTGATCAGGAAAGGCGATCATGTCGCTCTCGCTCGACGGTCTGGTCTCCGGCCTGAAGACCACCGAGGTCATCAAGGCGCTGATGGACGTGGCGGCCATCCCCCGCTCACTGCTCAAAGCGAAGATGGATGACAAGAACGGCATCGTCGGCCAGCTGCAGACGCTGAACACCTCGATCCAGAACCTGGCCACCGCCGCGGAGAAGGCCGCATCGCGCGACGGCCTCGCCCGGTTCACGACCTCCTCGTCGTCGACGGCCGTCACCGTCGCCACGCGCACCGGCGCCGCCCCGGTCTCCGCCGAGATCGTCGTCGACCAGGTCGCGAAGAACCACACCATCGTCTCGGCCGCGTCCTCGGGATGGCCCGTCGACCCGCCGGTGCTCACGCTCGAGAACGCCGAGGGCGAGCGTGTGCAGATCACCGCGGACTCCGCCTCGATGCAAGACGTCGCCCAGGCCGTCAACGAAGCCGGCTTCGGCGTGGTCGCCGCTGCCGTGCCTGCCGGACGCGACGCCGACGGCAACGTGCTGCACCGCCTGCAGCTGCGCGCCGCCGACCCCGGCGAAGCGGGACAGTTCCGCGCGTACCGCGGAGACATCGCAGCCGTCGAGGCCGGCACCGCCTCCGACCTGTCCGCCGAGACCGGCGCCGCGGTCATCGCCACGGGTTCCGACGCCCAGCTGCGCCTGTGGGCCGGCACCAGTGCCGAGCAGGTGCTGACCTCGTCGAGCAACACCTTCACCGACCTGTTCGACGGTGTCGACGTCACGGTCTCCGCAGTATCGGCCGAACCGGTCACGATCGGCGTCACCGTCGACACGGCCGCCCGCACGAAGGCCTCCGCGGACTTCATCGCTGCGGTCAAGGACATCCTCACCCGGATCGACAACGGCTCGAAGGCGACCATCGCCGCGAATCAGGGCGAGGCGACGACACTCGGCGTCTTCACCGGCGACAGCACGGTTCGCAGCCTCCGCACCGCCCTCGCCGACGCCGTGCAGCACCCCGTCGACGGCATCTCCCCCTCCACCATCGGCATCTCGACCGACATGTACGGCGTGCTCAGCTTCGACGAGGAGAAGTTCGCCGAGGCGCTCGCGGCGGACCCCGACGCCGTCGCTGGCCTCTTCTCCGACATCGCCGGTCGCGTGCAGGAGACGTCGAAGGTCTACTCCGACAAGTACGAGGGCCTGCTCACGACCCGCATCACCGGACAGGAGAGCGAGGTCAAGGGCCTCGGCGAGCAGATGGAGCGCTGGGATCTGCGGCTGGCGCAACGCAAGGCCACGCTCGAGCGCACCTACGCCCGCCTCGAGGTGATGCTGTCGCAGCTGCAATCGCAGTCGACGTACCTCTCGTCGCAGATCGCCGCCCTGCCAGGGTCGAGCTCGAACTCCGGGAAGTGAACATGAACGCCGCCCTGCGCGCCCAACAGCGCTACCGTGACGAGGCCGTCCTCTCGGCACCGCCCGAGCGACTCGTGACGATGCTCTACGACCGACTCATGCTCGACATCGAGCGCGGCGAGGCTGCGCAGCGTGCCGAGGATTGGACCGAGGCGAACGCCCAGCTCCAGCACGCGCAGGCCATCGTCGCCGAGCTGTCGTCGTCTCTCACCGACGACTGGAACGGCAGCGCCGGTCTGCGCTCGCTGTATCTCTTCCTGTCGCAGACCCTCATCGGCGCGAACATCGGCCGCGACCCCGAGCGCACCCGTGCCTGCCACGAGATCGTCGCGCCGCTGCGAGATGCCTGGCACGAGGCCACACGGACCCTCGCGGAGAGCCGGGCGTGAGCATCGACGAATGGACCGCGCTGCTTGATCGACTCGAGGAGGACGCCGACCGCATCCTCGCCGCGGCCCCCGGCACTGCCGACGCCGCGGATCTGCTGCCGTGGTCCCCTCCGGCGACGCCCCTGCCCGCTGCTCTCGCCGACCGTGCCAGAGCGGTGGTCGAGAGGCAGCGGTCCGCCATGGATCGCACCCGTGCCGACCTCGACGACCTCCGACAGCATCTCGGAGCGGTGCGCCGGATTCCGAGCACCGCGCGCCCTGACGCCCCCGCCTACCTCGATGTGGACGGGTGAGACCGCTCCCTAACGCAGTGCGCGACCCTGCCGATAGAGCAGGACGAGCACGGATGGCTCGCGAGACTCGGCCAGGGATCGGCCACATCAGCCACACACGGGAAGCCGGTTCGTGTTCGACTCTGTGACCATCACCGCACTGACGAGTGCGCTCGACGGCCTCGCGCTGCGACAGCGCGCCATCGCCGACAACATCGCCAACATCAACACCCCCGACTACCACGCCAAGCGCGTGCGCTTCGAAGAGGCGCTCGCCGCCTCCGTCGACGCGGGTGACGGACGCGTCGACGCGACGGTCGGCAGCTCGCTCGAGCCGACGCGCCTGAACGGCAACAACGTCAACCTCGACACCGAGACCCTGTCCAGCGTCGACACGATGCTGCGCTACCAGTTCGCGACGCAGGCCGTGAACGGCTCGTTCGCGTCGATGCGCGCCGCGATGAGGACCTCATGACCTTCGACGCGATCGGCATCGCGAGCACCGGCCTGACCGTGCACCGTAAGTGGCTCGACGCCATCAGCGACAACATCGCGAACATCAACACCGCGACCGCGACCGACGGCGCCGCGTTCCGCGCGCGGTACATCCTCGCCCAGACGAGCGACCAGTCGCCAGGGGTGTACGTCGCCGGCACAGTGCAGGGCAGCGCCGAGGGCCGCCTCGTGCATCAGCCGGACCACCCGCTCGCCGACGCCGACGGGTACGTGCGCTACCCCGACATCGACCTCGGCGACCAGATGAGTCAGCTCATCCTCGCCCAGCGCGGTTATCAGGCCAGCGCGGGGATCGTCGACCGTGCGCGCAACGCCTACGAAGCCGCCCTGCAGATCGGACGCAGCTGATGGACCCTCTCACCGGCGTCGAGAGCATCTCCTCGGCCTTCACCCTCGCCCCGCCCACCGCACCCGCCAAGGCGACGGACGACACCGCCTTCGCGAACAGCGTCACGGGCGCGATCGACGAGCTGCGCTCCCTGCAGTCCGAGTCCGACGCGCTCAAGGTCGCCGCCGTCACCGGTGACCTCGACGACATCCACTCGGCCATGATCGCGTCGTCCCGCGCGGCGGTCACCCTCGAGCTCGTCGCCGCCGTGCGCAACAAGGGCGTCGACGCGTTCACCGAGATCATGCGGATGCAAGCCTGATGCCCCAGGCCGTCACGAACGTCTTCCAGCGCATCGGTCGCGTGATCGCGGGCTTCTCGCTCGCCCAGCGCACGATCGCGATCATCGGCGTCGCCGTGCTCGCGCTCGGGATCGTCGCACTGTCGAGCTGGCTCACCCGCCCCACCTACACACCGCTGTTCTCGGGGATGACCGCGTCCGACGCGAACGCCGTCGTGGAGCAGCTGCGTTCCTCCTCGGTCCCCTACGAGCTCGCGGACGGCGGCGCGACGGTGCTCGTGCCCGAGAAGGACGTGTACGACCAGCGCCTCGCCGCCGCATCCGCCGGCCTCCCGGGTGCGGGCTCTGGCGGCTACTCACTGCTCGACGACATGGGGGTGACGACCTCGGAGTTCCAGCAGTCCGTGACCTACAAGCGGGCCATCGAGGGCGAACTCGCCGCCACGATCTCGTCGATCGAGGGCGTGACGGCGGCTTCGGTACAGCTCGCGATCCCCGAAGAGAGCGTGTTCGTCTCGGAGACCGTCGACGCCACGGCATCCGTGTTCGTGGAGACCTCGGGCAACGCGACGCTCACGCAGAAGCAGGTCGAGGCGATCGTGCACCTGACCTCCGCGGCGGTCAGTGGGATGAAGCCCGAGAACGTCGCAGTCGTCGACCAGAGCGGACAGACGCTCTCGGCCGTCGGCATCGGATCGACCGGCGGTCTCGACCAGCAGGCAGGCGACTATGAGGCACGCGTGACCGCGAGCGTGCAGCAGATGCTCGACAAGGTCGTCGGTCCGGGGAACGCGACCGTGACAGTGGTCGCCGAAGTCGACCGTTCGGTCAACGAGCGCGTGGACGAGACTTACACCCCCGCGGAAGGCGCTCCCCCGCTCACGGAGCAGACCAGGACGGATCGGCAGAACGGCTCCAGCTCGGATGCCGGCGTGCTCGGTCCCGACAACATCGCCGTGCCGTCGGCCGAGGGCGGCACGTCCGAGTCCACCGAGGAGTCCAAGACCAACGCGGTCAACAAGAGCACCCAGAGCACGTCGACCCCGGCGGGGAACATCCTGCGCCAGTCGGTCTCCGTCGCGGTCGATGCCGGGGCGGGCGGCGACCTCAGCACCGCCCAGCTGACCGATCTCGTGGAGACCGCTGCCGGGATCGACACGGCGCGCGGCGACGCCATCACGGTCGAGCTCGTCTCGTTCAGCCAGACCGATGCCGAGGCCGCTCAGGCCGCGCTCCAGGCGGCGAAAGACGCGGAAGCCGCCGAGCGCCAGGCTGTCCTGCTGAACACGCTGATCATCGCCGCCGCGATCGCCCTCCCCCTCCTGCTCGCCGCGATCGCCCTTCTCGTGCGGATGCGCCGCAAGGCCACGGCCGCGTCCGAGTTCGACCAGCTCTTCGGCGACCGTCCGCCGCCGCTGTCCGCCCTCGGCGCCGGAGCGCCCACCGTCGCGATCGATCAGGCGGCGACGACCCCGCTCGCATTCCTCGAGACGACGCCGGACCCGGAGCCGGAGCCCGACCCGGAACCCGCGCAGATCAGCCTCGAGCGCCGCCGTGCCGAGATCGACTCCCTCACGCGGCAGGACCCGAAGCGGACGGCCGAACTGCTGCGCACACTCATCGACGACAGGCAGCACGCATGACCGAGCTGACCGACCGGCAGACCGCGGCCGTCGTGCTGATGAACCTCGACCGCGCACAGGCGATCGAGGTGATGAAGCACCTGTCGGAGTCGGAGGCCGAGGCCGTCGCCGCCGAGATCATCGAGTTGCAGGACCTGGACGCCGCCACCACCGCGCAGGCGCTCGGACAGTTCCACCGGATCGCCACGGGACACCTTCCCCCCGCACGCGGCGGGAGGGACATCGCCGCCGGGCTGCTGGAGGCGACGTTCGGCGCCGAACGCGCTGCCGCCGTGCTCGGCCGCGTCGGCTCGACGTCGATGAACTCCTCCTTCGAGTTCCTCGGCTCGGCGGATCCGGCGCACCTGGCGACGCTCCTCGACGGCGAACTCCCCCAGACCGTGGCCCTCGTGCTCGCACACCTGCCCACCGACCGTGCCGCAGCCGTGCTGGCCGCGCTGCCCGACCCCATCCGCACCGATGTCGCCCATGCGATCGCGACGATGGGCACCGCGTCGCAGGAGGCCATCGCGATCGTCGCCGATGCTCTGAAGGCGCGCACCGGTTCGTTCGCGAGCCGCGATGCGCCCGAGACCCTCGGCGGCGTCGAACCCCTCGTGGAGATCATCGCGCGCTCGGGGGCGACGGTCGAGAAGGCGCTGCTCGCGAGCATCGAAGACCGTGACAGCGCGCTCGCCGAAGACATCCGATCGCGGATGTTCACGTTCGCCGACATCGTCAAGCTCGACGACCGCGACACGCAGCGTGTGCTGCGGGGCATGGACATCCGCTCGCTGGCACTCGCCCTGAAGGGCGCGCATCAGCCGATCGCCGATCTCATCCGCCGCAACGTGTCGGAGCGCAACAGGGAGAACCTCGACGAGGAGGCCCGCACGCTCGGACCGGTGCGCGTGTCGCAGGTCGAAGAAGCGCGCGCCGAGATCGTGCGCACCATCCGCGCTCTGGAGGCCGCGGGAGACATCACGGTGCAACGGGCGGACGAGGACGAGTATGTCTACTGACGCCTTCTCTCCCGTGCTGTTCCCGCGTCTGGACGGACGCGGCGAGGGCGCGGAGCACCGCAGAGCGCGGATGCGCGGCTATGCCGACGGGCATGCCGAGGGATTCCGCGCCGGCACGGCGGAGGCCGCCTCGGCGCAGCGCATCGCCGAGGAGGAGCGCGCCGCCCGTGACGCGGCGGCTGCGCACGAGTTCGACGCCGCGATCACCGCGCTGCACGCCGCTGCGCGCTCGTTGACGCAGCGCGAGCGGGAGCTGACCTCCGCTGCGGAGGAGCAGGTGCTGCGTTGCGCGATCGAGCTCGCGGAGCGCATCGTCGTCGGCGAGCTCTCCGACGCCGGCGCCTCCGCGGCCGCGGCGGCTCGACGCGCCCTGGCCTCGGCCGCGTCGGCGGAGATCCGCGAGGTGCGCGTGCACCCCGCCGACCTGCGCACGATCCAGGGGTCGGACGCCGATCTGTCGGCTTTCGCCCTGGTCGCCGACGAGGGACTCGACCGCGGTGACGCGGTGGCGACCCTGGCACACGGTCACATCGACGCCAGGATCGGGACCGCGTTCGAACGCGCCCGCGCCGCCCTCACGGAGGCGACGGGATGAGCACCTGGAACGCCGTCCTCGATGCCGTGCACCCCGAGCGCGTCGGCGTGGTGTCGCAGGTGCGCGGCTTGAGCGTCCAGGTGCGCGGGCTCGAAGGCGCGGTGGGCGACGTGGTGACCCTCGACGGGGTGGATGCCGAGGTCGTCGCGATCGGCGAGGGCGGACTGCGCTGCATGCCGTTGGGCGCTGTCGCCGGGCTCACGGTCGGGACGCCGGTGCGCGGTCGCGGTGGCCCCCTGCGCGTTCCGACCGGAACCGCCCTGCTCGGACGGGTCCTCGACGGGCTCGGACGGCCCATCGACGGGAAGGGGCCGCTCGTCGGGGCCACCGCCGTGAGCCTCGATCACGCTCCGCCGTCGATCATGGAGCGCGACCGGATCGACTCCTCTCTTCCGCTCGGTGTCCGCGCGCTCGACACTCTCGTGAGCGTCGGGCGCGGGCAGCGCGTCGGGCTGTTCGCCGGTTCGGGGGTCGGCAAGTCGTCGCTGCTGTCGATGATCGCGCGCGGCACGGAGGCCGAGGTGACGGTGATCGCCCTGGTCGGCGAGCGCGGTCGCGAGGTGCGCGAGTTCATCGAAGACGACCTCGGACCGGAGGGGCTCGCACGCTCCGTGGTCGTGGTCTCGACGTCGGACCAGCCGGCCATGGCCCGCATCCGTGCCGCCTACACCGCGACGCGGATCGCCGAGGCCTTCCGCGACGACGGCGCCCACGCGATCCTCATGATGGACTCGCTCACCCGCGTGGCGATGGCACAGCGCGAGATCGGCCTGTCGGCGGGAGAGCCACCCGCCACCCGCGGCTATCCTCCGTCGACGTTCTCGCTGCTCGCGGGGCTCCTCGAACGGGCCGGCACCGACCGTCGCGGCTCGATCACCGGCATCTACACCGTGCTCGTCGACGGCGACGACCACAATGAGCCGATCGCCGACACGGTGCGATCGATTCTCGACGGCCACGTGGTGCTCGACCGCGCGCTCGCCCTGGCGGGCCATCATCCGGCCATCGACGTGCTCGGGTCGGTCTCCCGCGTCGCGGGCAAGATCACTGCCGCCGACCAGCGCGCTCGCGCCGCGACCCTGCGGGCCGTGCTCGCGGCTCGGCGCCGGGCGAACGATCTGATCGACATCGGCGCCTACCACTCCGGTGCCGACCCGCGCATCGATGCCGCGATCGCGCACGAACGCGCGATCTCCGCCTTCCTCACCCAGCCCCTGGACGAGACCTGCGCGATCGATGATTCCTGGCGTCGATTGGACGAGCTGGTCACGGCGTTCGGAGCGATCGCATGACACGGTCCTTCTCACTCGCCGGCCTCCTGCGCGTCCGGGGGATCCAGGAGCGCGCCGCGGCGCAGCGCCTCTCCCGCGCGGTGATCGACGCCCAGCACACGGAAGCACGCGACAGGTTGCTGCGCGCACACCTCACCGGCACGGGGAGCGAGGCCGTCGACGTGCGGTCGCTGGCAGCGCTCGCGGCGGCACGCGTGGCGGGCCGGACGCTGCTCGCCGACCTGTCGACGCTCTCCGAACTCCAGGAGCAGACCGTCGATCAGGCCCGTGAGGAGCACGCGGAGGCGCGGAGGGCGGTGCGCGGGCTGGACCGACTCGCCGAGGCGCACGCCGCGGAGGCGCGGGCGGCCGACCGGCACGCCGAGCAGGCGGAGCTCGACGAGATCGGGTCGCGCACCGGAGCGGAGGAGCCATCATGACCTCGCTCGGATTGATCGACGTCGTCGACACACGGGTGCCACGTCCTGCCGGCGGCTCGGCCGGCCGTAGCGCGACCCCGGGCGCGGCGGCCTTCGCCGACGTGATCCAGGAGGCCTCGCGGGTGCAGCTCACGGACGACGCTCCGGCCGAGAGCACGTCCACGGAGAGTGCACTGCCGATTGGGACGACCACGGATGCCGCGGCCGACCCCTTCATCGATACGGCGACGCCCGTGCCCACCCTGGTCGTGTCACTTCCCGGGACGGTGCCGCCCCCCGCCAGGGCGGAGTCGCCGGCGCCTGACACGGGCGTCGTCGCGCAGCTCCCCGATTCCGGCGAGACGGATGCCCCTCCGCCGACCGCGACGCTCGGTGCGTCGCCCCTGGACGTTCCGGCCGCGATGACGGAACCGACCGGTGCCGTCATCTCCGCGTCGGTCGTGGCGGCGCCGCCCACAGGACGGACCGCTGCCGGTGCGCCCGCATCGCCCGTGGTGGACGATGCCGTCGCGGTGTCCCCAGGAGGCGACGACTCCGCCACCGCCGCTCCGGTACCGGGACCGCGAACGGCTTCCCCCGTCGCGACACCGCCCGGACGCCTGGACGCGAAGGCTGCTGCACAGGTCGACGATGCGAGTGCCGCGACGACGCCTCTCCCCTTCACACCCCGGACCGCCGACGCGCCACCCTCCGTGCCCGCCCCCGCAGCGGCCGCACCAGCCGGAGAAGCGCCGACGCAGGCGCCCACACCCGCGACCAGCGCTCAGGGGCCCGCGGTGCCCGCGCCGATCGTCACGGCCACACCGCCTGCCATACCCGCTGCGGTCGCGGCTGCGGCGCCCACCCGCCCCGTGCTGCTCCCGCAGATCGCCGGTCCCGTGGTGGCGCTGGCGCAGGCTCCCGACGGCGACCACCGCCTGACCCTGACCGTGTCGCCCGAGAATCTCGGCCCCGTGACGGTTCGCGCCCACATCTCCGGCGGGGCCATCCACATCGAACTGCACGCGCCGAACGACATCGGGCGTGAGGCGCTGCGCACCGTCCTCGCCGATCTGCGCCGTGACCTCGCCGCCGCCGCCCCGCACGCCTCGCTGATGCTGTCGCCTTCGGACGACGGTCCCGGTTCGTCGAACCCGCAGAGCTCCGCGAACGGGGGCGGTGCGCCGAACAGCACCACGGCGGGCTCCGGCGGCGGTCAGCCACGGGGAGAGAGCCCCTCTGAGCGGAACCACGGGGCCCGACCGGGACAGAACCTTCACCCGTCCCCGCCCGACGCGGCCTCCCCTGTCACTGTCCCGCTCCACGGCGGCATCGACGTCTACGCCTGATCCGAGAGGACCCCATGACCGACCCCATCTCCGGCACGATCCCCCCTTCCGGGGTGCAGACCGGAAGCACGACGCCTGCGACCGAGCGCAAGAAGAGTCTCGACTCCGAGGTGTTCCTGAAGCTGCTGGTGACCCAGCTCACCAACCAGGACCCCAGCTCGCCGATGAACACCAACGAGATGATCGCCCAGACCACGCAGCTGGCTTCCATGGAGCAGTTGACCGCCCTCACGGCGACCTCGACCGAGAGCTTCGCGCTCAGCATGCGCCAGACGGCGGCGGCGCTGATCGGTCACGAGGCGCAGTACGTCGACGAAGACGGGGTCACCCAGAAGGGCATCGTGTCGTCGGTCTCGTACGCGGGGGCCGTCCCCCTCGTGACCATCGGCGAGAAGTCGATCCCGCTCGACGCCGTGTCCGGCGTCAACCTCGTCACCCGTCCCCAGTCCTGACTAGTCCCCCTTCCAGAAAGGCATCACCATGCTCCGCTCTCTGTTCGCCGGAATCTCGGGTCTGCGTTCGCACCAGACCATGCTCGATGTCACGGGCAACAACATCGCCAACGTCAACACGACCGGATACAAGGCTTCGGCCGTGCAGTTCCAGGACTCGCTGTCGCAGCTCCTGCGCAACTCGATGATGCCGCAGCAGGCCGCCGGCGGTCAGAACCCCGCCCAGGTCGGTCTCGGGGTGCAGGTCGCCGGGATCAGCACCAACTTCGCCTCCGGGGCCCCGCAGCCCACGGGTGTGCCGACCGACCTCATGATCGCGGGCGACGGGTTCTTCGTGGTCCGCTCCGGCGGCGAGACCCTCTACACCCGCAACGGCGGCTTCTCGTTCGACGCGAGCGGCAAGCTCGTCTCCGCCGACGGGGCGCTGGTCCAGGGCTGGACCGCCCGCGGCGGAGCGATCGTCCCCGGCCAGGGCATCGGCGACATCACGCTGCCGGTCGGCGCGCTGAGCCCCGCGGCCGCGACCACCACGGCCCGCGTGACCGGCAACCTCCCCTCCGGTGCGGCCCTCGGCGAGACTCTCGTGCGCGACATCAAGACGTACGACGCGGAGGGCGCCGCCACCTCGCTGCGTCTGACCTTCACCCGCACGGCCACCGGATGGGACGTGACCGACCCGGCAGGCGCGCGGACCTCGCTCGCGTTCACCGACGGCGCCCAGACCGGAGCCTCATCGATCGTCTCCGCCGGCATCACGGTCGACCTGTCGGCGGTCACCGGGTTCGCCGACGTCAGCGACGTCGCCATCAAGGAGCAGAACGGCAAGCCGGCGGGCACCCTGAGCTCGTATGCCCTGACCAACGACGGCAGCCTCGTCGGCACGTTCAGCAACGGCGACACCGAGGTGCTGGCGCGCATCGCACTCGCGGGCTTCGTGAACCCCGGAGGGCTCGAGAAGGCCGGATCGTCGCAGTTCCGCCCGAGCGGCAACTCGGGCCAGCCGACCCTCGGACAGGCCGGCTCAGACGGCATGGGCGCGATCATCAGCGGCGCACTGGAGATGTCGAACGTCGACCTCTCGCAGGAGTTCACCAACCTCATCGTCGCGCAGCGCGGCTTCCAGGCGAACGCCCGCATCATCACGACCAGCGACGAGGTGCTCCAGGAGCTGACCAACCTCAAGCGCTGACCGGGCGAGATCCCGCGGAATCCGTTCCTGTGGGTGGCGACGATAACATCGCCACCCACAGGGATCGCCTGTCCGCAAGGCCCTGGAGTCATCGCTCGGAGAACGCGATCCTCGGGTCATGGCACACCCAGACGACATCAGACAACCCCTCGACCATCTCCCTCCCCTCGAGGAACGCGACAAGGCGATCGAGATCGAGGAACCTCACTACCCCACATCCGACGCGCCGACCGCCGCGTCCCAGGTGTCCCCTGACACCGCAGCCGAGCCCGACAAGCCGAACCGGCACGGGGCGGACAAGCTCCCCCCTTCTTCGCGCTGACCGAAGCCGGTCCCCTCCACCGGTACTGTCTTCTCAGGGAGAACGGAGCCGGGCATGGGTGGGGTCGACGCCGTCGGCATGATCGCCGAGATCCTGTCCTGGATCGGTCTCGGCATCGGACTCCCGCTGCTCGTCGTCGTGTGGATGGTGAAGCTGCACGACGGCTCCTGGCTGCCTCACGAGGTCGTCATCGTCGACGCCGAGGGCGGCAGGGCACGCGCTCGCTGGTTCGCCGCCGGCGACTTCCGGGAACGCCCGCTCCGCGCCGACGAGCACGTGCACCGGCAGGGACGCGACGAGGTCGACGCCTTCATCAGCGAGCGGCATCCCGACCTGATGCGGTTCGAACCCCGGCGACCCCTCCTGCATGCGTTCCAGGTGCTCGGCATCACGCTGACCGGCGTCGGGGCGGCCGCCGTCGTCCTGTCGATCGTGCTGCTCTTCGTCGGCTGACGGCCGCGGGCCGTCGCTCCCACTCTCAGGAATCCATCTCGGCCTGGATACCTCGTGCGCCCGCTGCTCGGACGCTCCGCACTCTCGTTACTGAGGTTTAGCACCCATGACCACGAGTAACGACGCAATCACTCGTGGTTAAGGGGGCGGCGAGCCGCTTCGCCGCCGACACCCGCCTCCGCGCTAACGCCTGGCCCTCTCCAGCCGACAGTCCCCTCCGACAGCCCAGGACGGGCCGTCGGGTCCGCGCTCCTCGGAACGCGGACGGATCTTTCCAGGATGGAGCCCATGATCGTCCTCACGCGCCTGAACCGTTCGCGGTTCGCGGTGAATCCCGACCTGATCGAACGTGTCCAGGCCACGCCGGACACGACGCTCATCATGGTCGACGGCGCGACCTTCGTCGTCACCGAGACGATGGACGACGTGATCGCCGAGATCACCCGCTTCCGCGCCGGAGTGCTGGCCACCGCGGCCGCCCTGATCGCCGGAGCCGGCTCGGGTGCCGCATCGGCGCACCCCGAGGACGGTCGCTGATGGATCCGTCACTCATCCTCGGACTCGTCCTCGCCTTCGGCGCGCTGGTCGCCATGATCAACATCGAGGGCGCGACCGTCGGCTCCCTGCTCCTGCCCGCACCCATGGTGCTCGTGTTCGGCGCGACGATCGCGGTCGGCCTCGCGAGCGGCACCCTGCGCGATGCCCTCCACGCCGTCAAAGCGCTCCCGCGCGCCTTCCGCGGCGAGCGCCGTACGGCCTCGAGCATGATCGACACGGTCGTGGGCTACGCCGAGAAGGCCCGAGCGGAAGGGCTTCTCGCCCTGGAACAGGGCCTGGACGACGAGAAGGACCCGTTCCTGCGCCAGGCCCTGCAGAGCATCGCCGACGGCACGGATGCCGAAGACCTGCGGACGCTGCTGGAAGACGAGCTCACCTCGACCGCCGCGCGCAACCGCACCGCCTCGCGGTTCTACATGACCCTCGGCGGATTCGCGCCAACGGTCGGCATCATCGGCACGGTCGTCTCGCTCACGCACGTGCTGGAGAAGCTCGACAAGCCCGACACGCTCGGACCGATGATCGCGGCGGCGTTCGTGGCGACGCTGTGGGGTCTGCTCTCGGCCAACTTCATCTGGCTGCCCATCGGCGGAAGGCTGCAGCGACTCGGCGAGCTCGAGCTCGAACGCATGACCGTGCTCATGGAGGGCATGCTGGCGGTCCAGGCCGGGGCTCCGCCGCAGTTCGTGGGCGAGCGGCTGCGGGCACTCGTCGCCGAGCGCCCTTCGAAACGCTCCGGCCGCGGCACCAAGGATCGCGCCGCGCAGGAGACGGAGCCGGAGTCCGCTCCATGAGCGTGCGCGCGCGTCGCCGGATTCCGCACGAAGAGCACAGCGGGCCGGATGAGCGCTGGATGGCGTCGTACCTCGACATGGTCACCGTGCTGATGTGCATGTTCATCGTGCTGTTCGCGATGTCGACCGTCGACCAGGAGAAGTTCGAGGCGCTCAGCGCATCCCTCGCCACGGGGTTCGGCCAGGAGCCGTCGGAAGACGTCGATGCCGTGACGGGCGTGGTGGTGCCGCCGGAACTGGTCGACGAGAACGGCGACGACTTCGCCGACGTGAACCTGGCGGCTGCGCAGAACGAGTTCAGCGAGCTCTCCGCGCTCCGGGAACGCCTGCGCCAGGTGCTCTCCCAGAACGGTCTCGAGGCCGACGTCACCTTCACGATCGACGAGCGCGGCCTCACGATCGGGCTCGTCAGCGCCGAGACGTTCTTCACCACGAACAGCACCGCTCTCAGCTCCACCGCGGTCCTGGTGCTCGACGCCCTCGGCTCGGTGCTCGTGACCGCGCCGAACGAGATCTCGGTCGAGGGACACGCCGACGTGCGCGGCTCTGTGGCGCCGTACCCCACCAACTGGGAGCTGTCGGCCGGCCGCTCGACACAGGTGCTGCGACACCTCGTCGAGTCGTCCGGTCTCCCGCCAGCGCACCTGAAGTCAGTCGGCTTCGGCGACACGCGGCCCGTCGCAGCCGGCGATTCCTCCGAGGCCCTCGCCCAGAACCGACGGGTCGACATCGTGGTCCTCTCGGACGCCGACGAGGAGGTGCGAGCGCTCATCCCCGAAGCACAGGCGGGACAGCCGTCCTCCTGACCCGCCCAGCACCTAACGCACGCCGCTCACCGCCCGATAGTCGGGTTCGTGGTGATCCAGGACAGCGTGCGCTCCGAGGTGCGCGCAGCGACGGCGACGAGAAGCCCCGAGGTCGACGTCTACGACTTCGGCCGCTCGGCGACCCTCTCGCGCGAGCACACCCGCGCCCTGGAACTCGCGTTCGAGACCTTCTCCCGGCAGTGGTCGGCACAGCTCTCGGCGAAGATCCACGTGCGCGTGACCATCGCGGTCGAGCACGTCGGAATGCTGACCTACGGCGAGTACGCCCAATCGCTGCCCTCCACCACGACCATGATCGTGTGCGCCCTCCCCGATTCGGATGAGCGCCTCATCGTGCAGCTGCCCACCTCGGCGGCGACCACGTGGATCGTGCAGATGGTCGGCGGACGCGCATCCGCAGCCTCCGAGGACCGCACCTTCACCCCGATCGAGCAGGCGCTGATCCGCTCGCTCATCGTCGACGCCCTCGACCACCTCACCGGTGCGCTCGACGGGCTGCTGCCGAGCGGGGTCACGGTGAACGGAATCCAGTACAGCTCCCAGTTCGCCCAGGTCGCGGCATCGGGCGAGCCTGTCATCGTCGCGCGGTTCTCGATGCGCCTCGCGGGTCGGGCCGTGCCGGCGAGCGTGATGCTGCCGGCCTCCGTCCTCGCCGGATTCACCGCACGGACATCGGACGCCGATCGCACGGCTGCCCCTGGCCTGATCCGCAGCCAGGTCGAGGTGTCGCCCGTCGACCTCACGCTGCGACTCGCCTCCCGTGTGGTGCTCCCCCGCGAGGTGCTCGATCTCGCGGTGGGCGACATCGTGTCGTTCCCGCACTCCGCCGATCGCCCGCTGCTCCTCGCCGTGGGCGACCAGACCGTCGCCACCGCCGCCGTCGGCAGTGCCGGTGCGCGTCTGGCGTGCGTCGTCACCTCCACCGTCCCCGATCCTGCCGTCGCCGAGGAGTCCGCGTGACCAGCACCACCACCTACGAGTCCGCTGTCGCCGCCGCCTTCGCGGCGAAGCTGCCGACCGCGGTTCCCACCAGGGCGCTTCCCTCCGAGGTCTCGGGAGACACCGGCGACGCCGTGATCGTGCGGTTCGTCGGCGAGGCGAGCGCACAGCTCGCCGTGCAGCTGTTCGACCCCGAGAGCCTGGTCGACGGGCTCGGCTCCGCGCCGCTGGCGGATCGGCTGCGCTACGCCCTCGAGGCCTCCGCGAGCACTCTGGGCGCCGGCGCTCTCGGTGAGGCAACGGTGGGCGATGCCTCTCCCCTGTTCGCCGACCCCGCCGCCCAGCTCTTCGACCTGCAGGACGACACGGGTCGCACGATCGGCCGACTCTCGGTGATCGTCACGCACGCTCCGGCCAGGGGTGCACGCTCCTCGCACCGCCTGCACCGCATCGCCGGGGTCGAGATGGAGCTCACAGTCGAGATCGGTCGCACCAGGATGGCCGTTCGCGATGTGCTCGACCTCGAGCCGGGGCGCGTCGTCGAACTCGACCGCTCCGCCGGAGCACCCGCCGACATCAAGCTCAACGGCCGGGTCATAGCGCACGGCGAAGTGGTCGTGGTCGACCAGGACTACGCGGTCCGCATCACGCGCATCCTCGAGAACGTCGAGGCCTGATCCTGGACGACCTCCTGCTCGGCCTCCGGGTCGTGCTCTCGCTCGCCGCGGTGCTCGGGGTGCTCTGGTACCTCCAGCGCCGCGTCGCACGGACGCAGGCGCGCCGCCGCGACGGCGAGGCGATCACGGTGCTCGGGCGCCAGGGAGTCGGACCGAAAGCGCAGATCGTCGTGATCCAGACGGCGGACGCCCGCTACGTGCTCGGGGTCACCGAGCATGGCGTGAACGTCGTCGACCGCCTGCCCGTCAAGGAAGCGGCTCTCCCTGATGCGACCGCCCGCCCGTCGTGGTCGACCGGGTCGGACACGGCAGCCGATGCCGAGGAGTTCGACCGCATCCTCGCCGCGACCGCCCTGGCGGAGTCGACTCCGCCGCACACGTCTCCGGCACCGCAACGACGCGTGCGGCACCGCAACGATCCGCTGCGCGGTTCCATCCTCTCCCCCGAAACCTGGCGGCAGACCGCCGAGGCCATCCGGCGCACGCGATGAGTGCCGCCCGTGGGGTCGTCGACGGCCGCGCGCTGCGACGCGTCGCGCTGATCCTCGCCCTCGCGCTCGCGCTGGCCGTCGTCCTGACGCTTCTCTCCAGCACGGCGGCCCACGCCGAGGTGACCCCGGACGATCCGGGCGAGGGCGTCACGATCGACATCAACGGCGTCGACGGTGGTCCGTCCGGATCGATCCTCACCCTGCTGGGCATCACACTGCTGTCGGTCGCCCCTGCGCTGCTGCTGATGATGTCGTCGTTCACGAAGATCTTCGTGGTGCTGGCGATGACCAGGAACGCGCTGTCGCTGCCGACCATCCCGCCGAACCAGGTGCTCGCGGGACTCTCGCTCTTCCTGTCGCTGTTCATCATGTGGCCGGTGCTCACCGAGATCAACACGGTCGCCGTGCAGCCGTATATCGACGGCAGCCTCACGTTCACGCAGGCGATCGACGTCGGTCAGCTCCCCCTGCAGGAGTGGATGCTGCGCTTCACGCGCGAGGAGGATCTCGCCCTCATGACCCGGATGGCGGGTCAGCCGAATCCTGAGGACGCATCGAGCGTGCCGATGTACACGCTCATCCCGGCGTTCATGATCTCCGAGCTCCGGGCGGCGTTCATCATCGGCTTCGTGATCTTCGTGCCGTTCCTCGTGATCGACCTGGTGGTCGCGGCGGCGCTCATGTCGATGGGCATGATGATGCTCCCGCCCGTCATGATCTCGCTGCCGTTCAAGATCCTGCTCTTCATCCTCGTCGACGGGTGGGGGCTCATCATCCGCGCCCTGCTGGAGAGCTACGGAGGTGTCGGATGAGCCCGGAGGCCGTGATCGACATCGGCATGCAGGGGTTGATCATCGCCGCCAAGCTCGCCGCGCCCGTCCTGGTCACCGCACTCGTGGTGGGCTTCGCGATCTCGCTGCTGCAGTCCATCACCCAGGTGCAGGAGGTGACGCTCTCCTTCGTGCCGAAGATCGTCGCCGTCGGCATCGCACTGCTCATCGCGGGCAACTGGATGATCGCGGAGATGATCGCGTTCACGAACGAGATGTTCGCCCGCATCCCGTCCCTGCTGAGCGGCTGACGACGTGTACATCCCGATCGACTTCGCCTGGCTGGAGGCCACGATGCTCGCCGCCGTGCGCATCACGGCGTTCATCATCATCGCGCCGCCGTTCTCCTATGGTGCGATCCCGGCACGGGTGAAGGCGATGCTCGCGATCGGCCTCTCGCTCGCCGTCGGCACGGCGGTCGCCCCCGGGTACGAGAACCTCGACACCGGGCCGTTCCTCGGGGCTCTCGTGCTGCAGCTGGTGACCGGAGCCCTCCTCGGCTTCCTCGTGCTGCTGTGCTTCTCGGCGCTCCAAGCCGCCGGCAGCCTGATCGACGTGTTCGGCGGATTCCAGCTGGCGCAGGCGTTCGACCCGCACTCGATGGTGAACGGCGCGCAGTTCACCCGACTCTTCCACCTGACCGCGCTGACGCTGCTCTTCGCGTCCGGCGGGTATCAGCTGATCCTCGCCGGGCTCGCCCGCAGCTTCCAGGCCGTGCCGGTCGACGGGGTGTTCACGGTCGCGGGACCGGCAGAGCTCCTCGTCGACGGGGTGTCGCAGATGGTGCTCGCGGCGGTGCAGATCGCGGGGCCTCTGGCGCTCGTGCTGTTCCTCGCCGATGTCGGGCTGGGGCTGATCACGCGCGTGGCACCGGCGCTCAACGCCTTCGCGATGGGCTTCCCGGTGAAGATCCTGCTGACCCTCCTGCTCGCCGGAGCCGTGTACATCGCCCTTCCCGGCATCGTCGACGCGCTCGCCACCCAGGCCCTGAGGATGATGCAGGGGGTGCAGGAGTGAGCGGCACCGACACCGGCGAGCGCAGCGAGAAGGCGACCGACAAGCACCTGCGCGAAGCCCGCAAGAAGGGGCGCCTGTCGCGCAGCCAGGACCTCACGGCGTGGCTGGGGATCGGTGCGGCCGCGGTCACGATGCCGGCCGCCATCGCCCTCGGCGCCTCCGCAGGAACCGAGCAGCTCCTCACACTGACGTCGCTGGTCGAGGCGCCCACCCCCGAGGCGGCACTCACGGCGCTCGGGCGTGGCCTTGCCTCCGTGCTGCCGACCCTCACGGTGATGCTGGCCGCGGTCGCCGTCGTCACCCTGATCGGGGCGGTGATCCAGGGCGGCGTGCACCTGCGTCCGCTCACCGGCCGGTTCGAGCAGTTCAACCTCGTCACGGGCGCGCGCCGGGTGTTCGGCATGCAGGCGCTGTGGGAAGGCGCCAAGGCCCTGCTGAAGACGGCCGCGATCGGCATCGCGCTCTGGCTCGTGATCGCGAACCTGATGCCCGTGCTCACCGCCAGCGGGGCGCACTCGATCTCGCGACTGCTCGGCACCGCGAGCGAGGGCACGACCGCCCTGCTGCAGACCGCGATCGCCGTCGGACTCGTGCTCGCCGCGATCGACATGTTCGTGGTGATGCGCCGCAACCGCAAGCACACGCGCATGACGAAGCGCGAGATCCGCGACGAGAGCAAGAAGTCGGAGGGCGACCCCCTGATCCGCCAGCAGCGACGCTCTCGTCAGCTCGCGGTCAGCCGGAACCGCATGATCGCGGCGGTCGCCGGTTCGGATGTCGTGCTCGTGAACCCCACGCACATCGCCGTCGCTCTGCGATATGAGGCGGGGCGGGCCGCCCCCAAGGTGGTCGCGAAGGGCAGCGGCGTGATCGCGGAGCGCATCCGCGACGAGGCCGTGCGCGCCGGTGTGCCGCTCGTGCGCGAGATCACCCTCGCGCGCGCCCTGCACGCCGCCTGCGAGCTGGGGCAGGAGATCCCCGAAGACCTGTACAACGCCGTGGCCCGCGTCCTCGTGTTCGTCGACTCGCTGCGACGACGCGGTGCCGCCCGCGGCATCCACTCCCTTCCCTACCGGAGGACCGCATGAGACAGCTCCTCGTCAAGCTCATGGTGCCGATCGGAGTCGTGGGCATCATCATGCTGCTCGTCGTCCCGGTGCCGCCGTTCCTGCTCGACATCCTGATCATCCTGAACATCATGTTCGCGCTCGTGATCCTGCTCACCTCGATGTTCGTGAAGAAGCCGCTCGACTTCTCGGTGTTCCCCTCGCTGCTCCTGGTGGCGACGCTGTTCCGCCTCGGGCTGAACGTGGCGTCGACCCGACTGGTCCTCGGCGAGGCGTATGCGGGGCAGGTCATCGAGGCGTTCGGCGCGATCGCGGTCGGCGGCTCCCTCATCATCGGCGCCGTCGTCTTCCTGATCCTCGTCGTGATCCAGTTCGTCGTGGTGACCAAGGGAGCGGAGCGCGTCGCCGAGGTGGGCGCGAGATTCACGCTCGACGCGATGCCCGGCAAGCAGATGGCGATCGACGCCGACCTCAACGCCGGACTCATCACCGATGCGGAGGCCCGCGCGCGCAGGGCGGAGGTGGCCGCCGAGGCGGACTTCTACGGCGCCATGGACGGTGCGTCGAAGTTCGTGAAGGGCGACGCGATCGCCGGTCTGGTGATCATCATCATCAACGTCGTCGGCGGCATCGCGATCGGACTCGTGCAGCACGGCATGACGATCGACGAAGCGGTGAGCACCTACAGCCTCCTGACGATCGGCGACGGACTGGTCACCCAGATCCCGGCACTGCTGATGGCCGTCTCCACGGGCATGATCGTGACCCGCTCGACGGCAGAGGCCGAGATGGGATCGGCCGCCTCGGCGCAGCTCGGGCAGTCCCGCAACGCGCTCCTCATCGCCGGATGCGCCGCGATCGTGATGTCGCTCATCCCGCACATGCCCATGCTCCCCTTCGTGGCGATCGGGGCGGGTCTCCTGCTCATCGCGCAGCGCATCAAGGCGACGAGGAAGCGCGAGGAGGCGGCCGCCGCGCAGACGCCCGTCCCTGCCGCCGCGGATCAGCCGGAGGAGCTCATCGAGAAGATGCGGGTGCATCCGCTCGAGATCCTCCTCTCCCCCGACATCGTCGATCTGGTCACGGGAGGACCCGACGATCTGCTGGCGCGGGTGAAGGCCCTCCGCCGCCGCGTCGCCCTCGACCTCGGGCTGATCACTCCGCCGGTGCGCACACGCGACAGCATCGAGCTCGCGCAGGCGACGTACGTCATCCGCATCGCAGGCGTGGAGACCGGCAGGGGAACGGCCCCCGTTGGGTCCGTACTCGCTCTCGGGCAGGGTCTGGATGCCCTCCCCGGTACCGCGACCCTCGACCCGGTGTTCGGCCTCGAGGGCAAGTGGATACCCCTCGAGATGCGTCACAGCGCCGAGTTCGCCGGAGCCACCGTGATCGACCGAGCCAGCGTGATCATCACTCACCTGTCGAGCGTGATCCATGCACATGCCGCCCGGTTGCTGAGCCGGGAAGACGTGCGCCAGCTCACGGATGCCCTCAAGCAGGCCTCGCCTGCCGCCGTCGAAGAGCTCACCCCCGCACTGCTGTCCTTGGCCGAGATCCAGCGGGTGCTGCAGGGGCTGCTCGCCGAGCGGGTGCCCATCAACGACCTCACCCGGATCTACGAGGCACTCGCGCTGCGTGCCCGAACAAGCACCGACCCGGAAGGACTCATCGAAGCGGCTCGCGCGGCACTCGGTCCTGCGATCGCCGCACGCTTCGCGGATGCCGGCACGCTGCGGGTCGTGATGATCGCCCCGCTCCTCGAGCAGGCGATGCTCGAGAGCCTGCGCCCCGGCGACGAGGGGTCGCAGATCGTGTTCGATCCACAGCGCATGGAGACGGTGGTCGAGTCTGTCAAGCAGGCCGTCTCGTCGGTGCGGGAAGGTGGCGAGCCCGTGCTGGTTTGCGCCCCCTCGCTGCGCCCCGCCGTGCGCAGGCTGGTGTCGGCGCAGACCGACGGCCTGCCGGTGCTGTCGTACACGGAGGCGACCGCCGCCGCGCTCTCGATCGAGACGGTCGGCGTCGTGCGAGACGCACCGCAGGCAGCGGTCGGCGCCACCGCCACGGCAGTAGGCTGAACGAATGCTGGTGTTGACGAGGCGGATCGGTGAGAGCGTGCGCATCGACGGCGACATCGAGATCACGCTGCTCGAGATCAAGGGCGACAGTGTGCGCATCGGCGTGAAGGCGCCGCGCGAGACGCGCATCCAGCGCACCGAGATCATCGAGGCCGTGGTCGCCGAGAACGTCTCGGCGGCCGCCGAGACCGGACCGGCCGCCGAGACCGCCATCCTCGCCGCCCTCGCCAAGGGCCGCGAGTCCCGCGGCGCCTAGACGGCCACGTCGCGATGCCGGGGGCAGCTCACAGCGTGAGCACCTCCCGCTTGACCGCCGTCGAGTTCATGACGGCGAGGAGCGACGCGGTGAGGACCGACCGGTCTTTGCCGGCCGCCCACCCGGTGCGTGAGCCGTGGCGGTATTCGATGAGCGTGATCGCTTCGCTGTCGCTCCCGGCGCTCGTACTGGTCTGATGCAGACTCAGGATCTCGGTCGCGAACCCGCGCAGCGCGAGCGCTTCGGTGAGGGCTTCGACGGGACCGACGGCTTGGTGACGGGTCGTGCTCTCGGTCCCGCCGGCGCGGAGCGTGATGGTGGTGTCCCGGCTGGTCGTGTCGAAGCCCACGAGCTCCAACTCACTGTCGCTCTCGTCGCCGAGGTAGGTGGCGCGGAAGATCTCCCAGAGCTGGGCGGCGGTGACTTCGCCGCCTCTCTCGTCGGTGTGCTGCTGCACGTGTCGGGCGAAGTCGATCTGCAGGCGGCGGGGCAGTTCGATGCCGTACTCGGTCTCCAGCAGGTAGGCGATGCCGCCCTTGCCGGATTGGGAGTTCACGCGGATCACGGCGTCGTAGCTGCGTCCGATGTCAGCCGGGTCGATCGGCAGGTACGGCACCCGCCACTCGATCTCCCGCTCCGAGCGGCCCTCGGCGGCGGCGCGGGCCCGATGTTCGGCGAAGCCCTTCTTGATCGCGTCCTGGTGTGTTCCGGAGAAGGCCGTGTGGACGAGGTCTCCGACATAGGGGTGACGGGGATGGATCTCGATGCGGTTGCAGTGCTCGACCGTGCGGCGGATCTCGTCGATGTCGGAGAAGTCGATCATCGGGTCGACGCCCTGCGCGTGAAGGTTCAGGGCCAGTGTGGCGAGGTCGACGTTCCCGGTGCGCTCTCCGTTGCCGAAGATGCACCCTTCGACGCGCTGCGCGCCGGCGAGGACGGCGAGCTCCGCGCACGCCACACCCGTGCCGCGGTCGTTGTGGGGGTGCACCGAGAGGATCACCGCGTCACGGCGGGCGAGATTCTTGTGCATGTACTCGATCTGGTCTGCGTAGACGTTCGGGGACGCGATCTCCACCGTCGCCGGGAGGTTCAGGATGACGGGACGCTCCGGGGTGGCGTCCCACAGCGCGGTCATCGTGTCGCAGACATCGAGGACGTAGTCGGGTTCCGTGAGGTTGAAGACCTCGGGTGAGAACTCGAATCGCACGTTCGGCAGCTCTCCGGCGAACTCGAGCACGTCGCGACCACCGGCGAGGATCAGTCGTTTCAGACCTTCCCGGTCGTGACCGAGGACCACGTCGCGCCAGGTGGGGGCGGTCGCGGTGTACATGTGGATGACCACGGGGTTGGGGATGCTCCGGATGGACTCCACGGTGCGCTGGATCAGGTCCCGCCGCGCCGGTGTGAAGACGACGACCGTGACGTCCTCTGGTGCGATGTCGGACTCCGCGATGAGGCGGACGAAGTCGTAGTCCGTCTGCGACGCCGAGGGGTAGCCGACCTCGATCTCCTTGTACCCCATCGCGACCATCAGCTCGAAGAAGCGCCGCTTGCGGCCCGGGTCCATCGGCTCCGCCAGCGCCTGGTTCCCGTCACGCAGATCCACCGGCACCCACAGCGGAGCCTGGGTCAACCGGTGAGACGGCCAGTCGCGGGCCGCGAGCGGGACAGGGACGCGCGTGTACACGTCACGGTAGCGCTGCGAAGGCATCTGCGAGTGCCTCTGCCTGTTCCACTCGGGCGCTTCTGCCGGGATCTCTCCTGCCGGGGTGGCGAGGGTGGGGAAGGTACTGCTGTGCATGGTCTGGTTCCTGTCCGAGTCGTTCAGCTGTGATCGACCGGCGCGCGTTGCGGCTCCACGTCGGGGAGCCGGTCTGGCTAGGCCCCGCCGTGGCGGCGAAGGAGGAGGAACCGAGAGGTGAGCACGGCTCGACGCTACCACAACTCCTCAGACAAGTAGAGAAGTCGGCCGAGATGAGAGAATGACCGCATGACGACCGTTCGCCGCGAATCCCTCGCCGAGCAGGCGGCGGAGATCCTCTTCGACCGCATCCGTGAAGGGGAATGGGAGGTCGGCGGAAAGCTGCCCGGCGAGACGACGCTCGCCCCGCAACTCGGCGTCGGAAGGTCCACCGCCAGGGAAGCCGTCCGCATCCTCGCCGGGCGCGGGATCCTGACCACCCGCCAAGGGGCCGGCGTGTTCGTCACCGCGACAGATGCCCCCGCGAACTGGACGACTGCGCTCCAGCGTGCCGACATCCTCGCGGTCATCGAGGCGCGGACGGCGGTCGAAGTCGAGGCAGCCGCGCTGGCCGCGGACCGTCGAACAGGCGGTGAGCTGAAGCTTCTCCGCGTGGCACTGGACGAACGAGGACGACACCGCGGCGACATCGACGACCACGTCGCGACCGACATGGCGTTCCATCGCCTCATCGTCGTGGCCGCGCACAGCCCGATCATGCTGGACCTCTTCGACGGCTTCGCGCCACGCAGTCACCACGCCATGGTCGACATGCTCCGCCTTCGCGGACAGTACGGCGACGAGGCCGACCACGGCACACACGAAGAGATCTATGAGGCGATCGCGTCACACGACCCGGCTGCCGCCGCACGGCTCACCCGCGCCCACCTCCGCGCGCTCCACGAGCACCTCGGCTGATACCGCCGTCGACCTTCGTCCGTCAGGCGCTCTGGAGATCGAGCACCGTCGCCCGCTTCCACTGATCGCCTCCGGCTGCACGCGCCCTGGCGGCCGCCCGTCCTGCGGCGGCGACGAGCGCGTCATAGTCGAACCCGACCACCGACGCCGTCGCCCAGCCGATGCTCGCCGAGGCTCGGATGCCGGTGACCGTGGCATCGCGGTCGATGGTCGAGATGCGGCTCAGGATCGCCCGCAGATGATGCCGCACCGATTCGTCACCGCCGCGGATCACGACGATCGCCCGCCCGTCTTCGACGCGGTCGGCGTCGGCCGAGGCGGGCAGAGCCTCGCGGATGTCCTCGTGGAAACGCTCGATGATGAGCGCGTAGGCCGCGCCCGTCGAGGCCTCCCGGAGGTCAGCGGGGTCGTCCAGACGGATGTCGAGGACCGACCAGGGCTGGTCGTTCTGCGATTCCGCCTTGCGGAGACGGCGCCGTGCGCGCTCGGCTGCGTCCCCGGCGTGGACCCGCTTCTCCTCGCCCCGCACCATGAGCACCAGCGTGAAGGCCGCGCAGGTGCTCACGACCAAGGTTCCGACCGCGTTCATCCCGCGCAGCGCACTCAACTGCGCGTCGGTGCCCGCGTCACCGGCGATGAGTGCGGACGCCGCACTGACGACGGCCACGATCACGAGCCCGCAGGAGGCGAGCGCGAGCGGGAGGACGATGTCGCGCACGGCGGCTCTGACGCGCAGCAGTTCGTACGCCACCAGACCCCCGTAGATCGCGCTGCCCAGGAAGACGACGTGGAAGGAGGGCAGGTACCACGATGTCTCCGCTGTCGCGACGAGCAGCGTCGGTGCGACGACCAGGAAGGGGATCACGGTCCACCACGACGCCCGCCGACCGAAGTGCATCCGCAGCCCGATCCACACCAACGGCTCGAAGCACAGCAGCAGTGCCGAGGCGGCGGCGCGCAGTGCCTGCTCCTGCGTCTGCTGCCCGGCGAGCCACAGGTACGCCCCGAGCATCCCCAGGCCGAAGGCCACACCCCACGTGACGGTCGCCCTGCTCGGACGTGCGAGCGTCGCGAGCCCCACGACCAGCGCGGTGAGCACGGTGACGACGGCGACCATGCTGGTGGTGATGTCGACGCTGACGGGGACGAGCGGGGTCATGCCCTGGCCTCTTTCACTCGGTGCTGCGGGAATCGCAGCGTCACCCGGGTGCCGAGCCCGACTTCGCTGGAGATGTCGATGCTGCCCTCGTGCGCGGAGACGATCTCACGGACGATGCCCATGCCGAGTCCGGTGCCGCTGATTCCGGCGCGGACGGCGCTGTCCGTCCGGAAATACGGCTCGAACACGCGAGGCAGGTCTTCCGGCGTCAGCCCGACGCCGTCGTCGATGATCGCGAGCTCGACGTGCCCGTCCGTCGACGTGTCGAGGTCGATGCGGATGTGCCCGCCCTGCGGTGTGTACTTGACCGCGTTGCTCAGCAGGTTGTCGAGCACCTGCCGCAGCCGGAACGCATCGCCGTAGATGACCAGGCTCTGCGCCCCTTCGATCAGGAGCTCCTGCCTGCTGCCGGAGACGAGCGGCGCATACGACGCAGCGGAGGCCTCCACGACATCCCGCAGATCCACGGGTTCGAACGGCTCCTGCACCGTGCGACCGTTCTGATCGAGGATGCTCGAGACCAGGTCCTGCATGCGCTCGCCGGCGTTCGCGATGATGTCGAGCTGCGCCGGCACACGCCCGGGGAGGTCATCGCGCTCGCGCAGCAGGTCGACGTGTCCGACGATCGCGGTGAGCGGGTTGCGCAGCTCGTGCGAGACGACGGCGGCGAGTGCACGCCGCTCCTCGTCCGCCTCGCGCAGCATCGTGACGTCGTCGATCACCAGGAGCGTGACGTCTTCGCCGCCTCCCGCCGTGGCCATGGGCTGCGTGCTCACCTCGAGCGCCCGCCACTGGCCTTTCCCGTCGAAGAGCCACACCTCCTCGGACTGGAGCTTCTCGCCGCTCGCCGCTCGCGCGATCGACGTGCGCGCGGGGGGAACGGCCGTGCCGCGCCTGGCGTCGTATTCGACACCGGCCGACGGGAGCGCGGCGCCGAAGCGATCCCGCCCGTAGAGAGCGCGATAGGCGTCATTCATCTGCAGGATGCGGCCTCCGGCGGAGACGACGACCAGGGCGACGCTGAGCGCGTCGACTATCTGGGTCACCCTCCGCTGGTTGGTCTCCGCCCGGTCCGCGGCGCGGTTCACCTGTTCGGACCGTCGCTGCAGGAGTCTGCGCGCGGCGCGCGAGCGCTGAGAGCCGATGCGCACGGTCACGCCGAGGAACCCCAGAGTGATCACGACGGTGAGAAGACGCAGGAGGATGTCGGCCGACGTGCCGCTCTGGTCGGCGAAAAGGACGAGGGTCGCGCTGATGAAGGCGATACCGCCGAGCACCCAGGGCATCGTGAAGTAGGTCGCCAGCCACACGACCGGGAACACCCAGAGGAACCCGAGTCGGATGTCGGGGGCGTTCGTCGTGAAGCCGACCGCGAGCGCGTCCAGCAGCGGCACCGCGGTCGCGAACACGTGGGGAAGTCGGTGCCATGGTACGGCGAGGGTGATCAGTGTCGTGACCACAACCAGTGCGATCCCGGCGACGATGAACGGGTTGGCGAAGGTCTGCGGCTTGAACGCCGTGATCATGACGACGATCGCCACGATGCTGCCGGTGAACACGAGTTGCCAGCGCCAGATCGACATGGTGCGGATCATCGACGCGTGCCCTCCCCCACGAAGCTCAGGTTTCCCGCAAGATTACTCAAAGATCGGGCAACCCCGCTCTTCAGGTGTCCCCGCCGCCCTAGCATTCTGAGTGGGGGCCGACACTGCGACTGGGGAAGAACGCAGACGCTGGGGCCACGCGAGTGGGGATTCGCAGGCACACGGGACCGCGGTTGGGGAGCCGCGGTCCCGCCCCGGTCAGCTCGCCGGGTCATCGACGGCAGTGAGCCGATAACCGACTCCGCGCACCGTCTCGATGTAACGGGGCCTGGTCGAGCTGTCGCCGAGCTTGCGTCGCAGGTTCGCGATGTGCGTCTCTATCGCCCGCTTGTCCGGTTCGCTGACGTACTCCTTCGAGCCTTCCGGCGCTCCGCGCAGACCGCGCGCCAGGTCGGCCTTGCTGCGCACCTTGAGCTTCGCGTCGAGGATGGCGGCGAGCAGGTCGAACTCGGTCGGTGTGAGGTCGATCCGCTTCTGGCCGACCAGCACCAGACGCGTGTCCAGGTCGAGGCTGAGGTCGCGATGCACCCGCCCCCGCCAGGTGAGCACGGTCGTGCTGTCCGCCGCAGGCTCGCTCTCGACCGCAGGGCGCGCCGGGGTCGGCGGCCGTTGCTCGCCGATTCGAGGCCTCCGGAGCAGCGCCTCGATGCGCGCCCGCAGTTCGCGCGGCCGGAACGGTTTGACGAGGTACTCGTCCGCCCCGGAGGACAGGCCGAGGACCACATCCGACTCGTCGGAGAGCGCGGAGAGCATGATGATGAACGTGTCGCTGACCCGCCGGATGCGTCGGGCGACCTCGAACCCGTCGATGCCAGGCAGGTTGATGTCGAGCGTCGTGATGACGGGGCGGTGCTGCTCGATCGCCGCGAGGCCCTCCGGTCCGGAGCCGGCGAGGAAGGTCTCGAACCCCGCGGCGAGGAACACCTCGTCGAGGAGCGACCGTACGCCCGGGTCGTCCTCGATGATCACGGCCACGAGCGCCTCGTGCACAGCCGCGGTCACGGTGACCCCTCGCGGACGATCGTCACGATGCGCGGCGCGTCGGCATCGAGCTCCGAGGGGTCGAGGTCGTCCGCGCCGACCGGACGCTCGAGCTCGATGTCCCACCACGCATCTGCCAGTTCCTCCGCCATGCCGCGTCCCCACTCGATCACGACCACCGATCCGTCGAGGTCGAGGTCGAGGTCGTCGAGTTCCGCCGCAGAGCCGAGGCGATACGCGTCGACGTGCACGAGCGGCGCCCTGCCGACGAGGGAGGGGTGGGTGCGTGCGATCACGAAGGTCGGGCTCTGCACGGGTCCGCGCACCCCGAGACCTTCGGCGAGGCCCCGGGTGAACGTGGTCTTCCCCGCGCCGAGGGGCCCCGTGAGAATGAGGAGGTCTCCCGCCTCCAGCTGCTCGCCGATGCGGAGACCGAGCTGCTCCATGGCATCGGAGGTCGCGATCTCGCGGCGCCCGAGGAAGGCCGGGTCGATGCTCATGCCGACCGCCGGGGCACGCGCGGTCCGATGCGCGTGACGATCTCGTAGTTGATGGTCTCCGCTGCGTCCGCCCAGTCCGCAGCCGAGGGGACGCCCAGGGTGGGGTCGCCGAACAGCACGACCTCGTCGCCGACCGAGACCGGGGTGTCGCCGACGTCGACGACGAACTGGTCCATCGCGATCCGCCCGACGTTCACGAACCGGCGTCCCGCGATCGAGACCGGAAGGCGGCCGGAGGCGTTCCGCGGCACCCCGTCGGCGTACCCGAGCGGGACGAGGACGAGTGTGGTGTCACGGTCCGTGCGATGAGCGTAGCCGTAGGACACCCCTGTTCCCGCGGGCACTCGACGCACGGCGGCGATCGCGCCGCGGAGAGTCATCGCCGGACGCAGCCCGAGTTCGGCGGAGCTCCGGTCGTCGAACGGCGAGAGCCCGAAGAGCCCGACGCCGATCCGGACCGCGTCCAGTCGCGTCTCAGGGAGATCGATCGCTGCGGCGGTCGCTGCGATGTGGCGGATCTCGGGGCGGATGCCGAAGGATGCGGCCGCAGCGACACCCTCGTCGAACTTCGCCAAGGCCGCCCTGTCGTCCTCCGCGGAGGTGTTCGAGAGGTGACTGAACAGCCCCACGATGCGCAGCCGTCCGACGCGTTCGAGGCGTGCCGCTTCGGCCAGCACCCGCCCCCAGTCGGCCGGAGCGACGCCGTTGCGCGAGAGACCGGTCTCGAACTTCAGGTGCACGCCGACGGGACTGTCGACCGAGGCGACGGCAGCAGCGGCTTCGAGCTGGTCGAACGACGAGATCCCGACCTCGACGCCCTGCGCGGCGGCGTGCTCGAACCTCTCTCCCGGCGCGTGCAGCCACGCCATGATCGGCGCATGCACGCCCTGTCTGCGCAGCTCGAGGGCCTCGGCGATCTCGGCGACCCCGAGCCGCGTCGCGCCGGCGGAGAGCGCGGCGACCGCGGCCGCAGCGGCACCGTGACCGTAGGCGTTCGCCTTGACGACCGCGATCACCTCGACACCGGTGAGCCGGCGGAAGTGCCGCACGTTGTCGGCGATGGCGTCGAGCTCGATGGTCGCTTCGCGGAACGGGGCGTTCACAGGGGAGCTCCTTCGGCGACGACGAACGCGGCGGCGAGACCCGCGTCATGGGTGAGAGTCAGATGCAGGGTGACGATCCCCCGCTCCTCGACGACCGCGGCCGTCGATCCGCTGAGGACGAAATGCGGACGCCCGGAGGCCTCGGATGCGATCTCGATCTCGATCCAGTGCACGCCGTCCGAGCCGCCGAGCGCCTTGATCAGCGCTTCCTTGGCCGCGTACCGGGCCGCGAGGGAAGGAAGACGCAGCGTACGTTCGGACGGGGCGAACAGCCGTTCCAGAAGGCGCGGGGTCTTGGCCATCGTCCGTTCGAACCGTGGGATGTCCACGAGGTCGATGCCGGTACCGATGATCACCCGTTCAGCCTACTGTCCCCGGCGGGCCGCCCTCGAGAAGACCAGCGCCCCGTCCCTGCGTCTCGCCGCGGACGGCGTGCAGGGACGGGGCGGCTCGGCGACGGGTTACTCGACCGTGACGGACTTGGCGAGGTTGCGCGGCTGGTCCACATCGAGCCCCTTCGCCGTGGCGAGTGCCATGGCGAAGATCTGCAATGGCACGACGGCGAGCAGCGGCTCGAACATCGCACCGGCGAGCGGGATGTGGATGACCTCGTCCGCGAACGGCAGCACCGCGGCGTCGCCCTCTTCGGCGACCACGATCACGCGGGCGCCGCGGGCGCGGATCTCCTGGATGTTCGAGACGACCTTCGAGTGCACGAGGGCCGAGTGACGGGGTGACGGCACCAGCACGAACACGGGCTGCCCCGGCTCGATCAGCGCGATCGGTCCGTGCTTGAGCTCGCCGGCGGCGAAGCCCTCGGCGTGGATGTAGGAGATCTCCTTGAGCTTGAGCGCGCCCTCGAGCGCGATCGGATAGCCCACGTGACGACCGAGGAACAGCACCGAGCGGGTGTCGGCCATCCAGCCGGCCAGCTGCGTGACGTGCTCCTGCTCGCTCTCGAGGACCTTCGCGATCTTCTCCGGCAGTGCCGCCAGTTCGGCGACGTCGACGGACGCATCGGCCACCGTGCCGCGCACTCGGCCCATGTGCAGGCCGAGCAGCAGCAGGGCGGTGATCTGGGCCGAGAAGGCCTTGGTCGATGCCACGGCGACCTCGGGTCCGGCGTGGGTGTAGACCACCGCGTCGGACTCGCGCGGAATCGTCGCACCCTGCGTGTTGCACACCGACAGCGTGCGTGCACCGCGCTCGCGCGCGTACTTCACGGCCATCAGCGTGTCCATGGTCTCGCCCGACTGGCTGATCGACACGACGAGCGTGTCGGCGCCGATCACCGGGTCGCGGTAGCGGAACTCGTGCGCGAGCTCGACGTCGACCGCGACGCGTGCCCACTGCTCGATCGCGTACTTGCCCACGAGCGCGGCGTACGACGCCGTGCCGCAGGCCGTGATGATGACGCGGTTGATACCGACGAAGAGCTCGTCGAGTCCATCGAGCTCGGGGATGACGACCTGACCGTCCTGGATGCGGCCGCGGATCGTGTTCGCGACGGCCTCCGGCTGCTCCGCGACCTCCTTGGCCATGAAGCTCGACCATCCGCCCTTCTCGGCGGCGGCCGCGTCCCACGACACGTCGAACGGCTCCGGCTCGACGGGCGTCCCGGCGAAGTCCGTGACGCTGACGGCGTCCGGGGTGATCGAGACGATCTGGTCCTGGCCGATGGCGAGCGCCTTGCGCGTGTGCTCGATGAAGGCGGCGACGTCGGAGCCGAGGAAGTTCTCGCCCTCGCCCAGACCGATCACGAGCGGCGAGTTGCGGCGGGCGCCGACCACGAGGCCAGGGTGGTCCTGGTGCATCGCGAGCAGGGTGAACGCGCCCTCGAGGCGGTTCACGACGCTGCGGAACGCCAGTTGGAGGTCGCCTCCGTTGCCCGCGTACTCGCGTCCGAGAAGAGCAGCAGCGACCTCGGTGTCGGTCTCGCTGCGGAACACGACGCCGTCCGCGAGGAGCTCCTCGCGCAACGCGGAGAAGTTCTCGATGATGCCGTTGTGGATCAGGGCGAGCTTGTCGTCGTCGGCGAGGTGCGGGTGCGCATTGCCGTCGGTCGGGCCGCCGTGCGTCGCCCACCGGGTGTGCCCGATGCCGGTCGAGCCGTCGGGCAGCGGCGCGTCGGCGAGGGAGTCGCGCAGCACGGCGAGCTTGCCCGCCTTCTTGCGCATGCCGAGCGAGCCGTCGCCGTCGATCACGGCGACCCCTGCGGAGTCATAGCCGCGGTACTCGAGACGGGCGAGGCCGGCGAGAAGGATGTCCTGGCTGGGCCGCGGGCCCACGTATCCGACGATTCCACACATGCGATCAAGAGTAAGGCGGGTTTTTTGCGAGTCGTCCGAACAATATTCGGCACTCACGCGCCGGTCAGAGCTTGCGCAGCAGGACGCTCTCGACGTCGTGATCCGCGCCCTTGCGCAGCACGAGCCGCGCGCGATGCCGGGTCGGCATCACGTTCTCGACGAGGTTCGGCATGTTGATCTCGTTCCAGTAGCCGAGCGCGGTGGTGATGGCCTCGTCGTCGGTGAGATGGGCGAACACGTTGAAGTACGAGGACGGATTGCTGAACGCGGCCTGGCGGAGGGCGAGGAACCGGTCGACGTACCACTTCTCGATGTGCGAGGTCTCTGCGTCGACGAAGATCGAGAAGTCGAACAGGTCGCTCACCGCGACGTCGTTCGGCGCAGGAGGAGGCTGCAGCACGTTGAGCCCCTCGACGATGACGACGTCGGGGCGCCGCACCACGACGTTCGCATCGGGCACGATGTCGTAGCGCATGTGCGAGTAGAAGGGCGCGCGCACCTCGGTCGCACCGCTCTTGACCTCGGTGAGGAACTCGATCAGCGCGCGCCGGTCGTACGACTCGGGGAAGCCCTTGCGGTCCATGATCCCGCGGCGCTCGAGTTCGGCGTTCGGGTAGAGGAAGCCGTCGGTGGTGACCAGTTCGACTCGGGGCGTCCCCGGCCAGCGGCTCATCAGCTCACGCAGCAGTCGCGCGATCGTCGACTTGCCGACTGCGACCGAGCCGGCCACCCCGACCACGAACGGCGTGGTCGTGTCGTCTTCCTGCAGGAACTCCGACGTCGCGGCGCCGAGGCGCTTCGTCGCGGTGGCGTAGAGGCTGAGCAGCCGGCTCAGCGGCAGATACACCTCTCTCACCTCGGTGAGGGAGAGCCGGTCGCCGATGCCGCGGAGCTCGACGACCTCGGTCTCGGTGAGCGGCTGATCGAGCCCGGCTGCGAGACGCGCCCACTCGGCACGACCGATCTCCCGGTAGGGCGACAGCGGCAGCGTGGGGTCGGCGGTGGTCACGGAGTACATCGTAACCGTGGCGCGAGTAGTCTCTTCCCGTGCGCCTGGGAGTCCTCGACATCGGATCCAACACCGTCCACATGCTGGCGGCCGACGTGCGCCCCGGTGGCCGTCCGCTCGCGACGACGAGCGACAGGACGGTGCTGCGCCTCATGCGCTACCTCACACCGGATGGCGCGATCTCCGAGGAGGGCGTGATCGCCCTCGAGGCCGCAGTCGCCCAGGCGCGGCACGTCGCAGAGGTCGAGCGTGTCGACGCGCTCCTCGCCACCGCGACGAGTGCGGTGCGTGACGCGCGCAACGGCGCCGACGTGATCGCCCGCATCGAGGCGGCGCTCGGGCAACCGCTGCAGGTGCTCGACGGCGAGACCGAGGCCGAGCTGACCTTCCTCGCCGTACGACGCTGGTTCGGCTGGTCGGCCGGCCAGCTGCTTCTCCTCGACATCGGCGGCGGCTCGCTCGAGATCGCGGCGGGGGCGGAGGAGATGCCCGACGCCGCGGCATCCGTTCCCCTCGGCGCAGGGCGTATGACGGTGCAGTTCCTGCCGAACGATCCGCCGGGTGAGGGCGATGTCGAGAGGCTGCGCGCACACGCCGAGTCGACTCTCGCCGCCGTGCTGCCGCGATTCGTCGCTCTCCCCCGTCCGGATCACGTCGTCGGTTCGTCCAAAGCGATCCGGTCACTCGCACGACTGGTCGGCTACCCCGTGCCCGGCTGGTCGGGAAGCGAGCGGATGCTGCTGCCTCGTGCGTCACTCGGCTCATGGATCCCGCGGCTCGCCCGACTGCCTGCGTCCGCACGGCAGGAGCTGCCGGGGATCACCCCCGACCGCACCTTCCAGATCGTGGCGGCGGCGGTATCGCTGCACACGGCGATGACCGCGCTCGACGTGGACGAACTCGAGGTGTCGCCGTGGGCTCTGCGCGAGGGAGTGCTCCTGCGGTACATCGAGCAGCTCAGCTGGAGCGACGGCCGAAGCTGAGAACCGCGCCGAGGCGCCCCCGTTACCATGGCGGACATGCCATCAGCGACCACCGCTCCTGTCCGCACCGGGGCCGTGTCCGCCCGGGTGGCGCTCGTCGTCTACCTGCTCTTCGTCGGGTTCACGGTCTGGCTGCCGGCGAACGTCTCGGCGAAGGTCACCGGACTCGTCGGCTTCCTCGCCCACTGGTCCGCCGACATGGGCATCGCCTCCTACGCCCGGAGCGCCGTCGTCCTGGAGTTCCTGGCGAACGTCGCGCTCTTCGTGCCCGTCGGGTTGCTGCTCCCCCTCGCGTGGTCGCGTCTGCGGCTGTGGCATGTCGTGCTGATCGGCGCACTCATGAGCGGGCTGATCGAATCGGTGCAGGGCCTCATGCCCTCGCGGTTCCCCACGATCTCCGACGTGATCGCGAACAGCCTCGGCACCCTGGTCGGCGGCATGATCGCGGTGCTGGTCATCCAGTTGCTGCCGGGACGGGCTCCACGGAGGCCTAGGCTGGTCGCGTGACACCGCAGCATGAGGACGGACCGCCGACCGGGATGAGCCGCCGGGAATGGCGGGAGATGCAGGAAGCCGCTGCTGCTGCAGAACCTTCCCCTCCCCCTGCCCCCCAGTCGGCTCCGCCCTCGGAAGCGGCTTCGCTCGCCGCTCTGCTGGGTGCGCCCGACGCGCGTGATGCCGCGGCGCCGCTGACGATCCTCACCGTGTGCACGGGCAACATCTGCCGGTCACCGCTCGCGGAGGTGCTGCTGCGCGCCGAGCTCGAACCGCTCGGTGTGCGGGTCCACAGCGCGGGCACTCACGCCCTGGTCGGCCACGGCATGCCGGAGCCCGCCCTCGAACTCGCGGCGAGGGAAGGGGTCGACCCTGAAGTGGCGGCCGCCCACCAGGCGCGCTACCTGGTCGAGCCTCTCCTCGAAGATGCGGACCTGATCCTCACGATGGCGCGCGAGCATCGCTCTCACGTGGTGAAGATGATGCCGAGTCGACTCCGCCGCACCTTCACGGTCCGTGAGTTCGCGCGTCTCGCCTCCACGCTCAGCAGCGCGGATGCGCGCGCGGCCGCCGACGCCGCGGGTGCTTCCCCTCGCGAGCGCCTCGCCGCCGTCCTGCGCGCAGTCAACGACCAGCGCGGGCTCACACCGTCATCCGGCGACGACGACGACGTGATCGACCCGTATCGTCGATCCCGGGAGACCTACGCGCGTTCGGCGGCGGAACTGACCCCGGCGCTGGTCGAGGTCGAGCGCCTCGTGCGCGACGCGCTCATGTGAGCCGTGTCCACCTCCGGCGCACGGGCGTTCACCGTATGCTCATTCTGATGTCTGCGTCCCGAGCTCCACACGGGATGTGCGAGGAGATGAAGAGTTGGAACTGAGAGACTACGCGCGCATCCTGCGCGCCCACTGGATCGTCATCGTCGTCGCCACCCTGGTGGGCGCGGCGGCGGCGTTCGGCTGGAGCGCGCTGCAGCCGCGCGTGTACTCCGCCGATACGACCGGCATCGTGACGGCGGTGGGCGGCGACGGCACGAGCGGTTCCGCCCTCGTGGGCAACCAGCTCGCCCAGAGCAGGGTCAAGTCGTACCTCAATCTCGGTTCCTGGCGCGCCGTGGCCGAGCACGCGATGGACGAGCTGGACATCGAGACCTCTCCCGATGTGCTCGTCAATCGCGTCACGGTGACCAATCCGGTCGACACCACCGCGCTCAAGGTCACGGCCACCGGGCCCACCCCCGAGTCGGCGCAGGCACTCGCACAGGCCTGGCTCGACGGCATGGCGATCGAGATCGAGAAGCTCGAGGGCGGCACGGCTGAGGCACCCGCGGCGATCTCCCTCATCGTCGGCGACTCGGCCCGACTGCCCAGCAGCCCCTCGTCGCCGAACACGCGTCTGAACGTGATCATCGGCGCCCTGGCCGGCCTCGCACTCGGACTCGTGTACGCGTTCGTGCGGCACACGGTCGACCGTCGTGTGCGTCATCCGCGTGACATCGAGCGCGAGACCGGGGTCTCGGTCATCGGCACGCTGCCGCTCGAGAAGTCGATGTCGGATGAGCGCCAGGTGATCGACTTCTCGCTGGAGTCGCAGCACGGCGTCTCGCATCACACGATCGAGTCGATGCGAGAGCTGCGCACGAACCTCCAGTTCATCGATGTCGACAATCCGCCACGGGTGATCGTCGTCACCAGCTCGGTGCCGGGAGACGGCAAGTCGACGGTGTCGGTCAATCTCGCCTCGAGCCTGGCCGCTGCCGGCCAGTGGGCCATCCTGATCGACTGCGACCTCCGGCGCCCCGTGATCGCCGACATCTTCGGGATGTCGCGCGATGTCGGACTCACCGACGTGCTCGCCGGCCGCGCAGAGCTGCAGGACGTGGCGCACCGCCCGTCCCGAGACGTCCCGCTCGCGGTCGTCGGCGCCGGACGCATCCCGCCGAACCCCAGTGAACTGCTCGGTTCGCAGCGCATGCGCGACTTCCTGGCCGAGATCAGCAAGTCGGCGATCGTCATCCTGGACTCCCCGCCCGTGCTGCCGGTGACCGACGCCGCGGTGCTGGCCGCGGGTGCAGACGGCGTGCTCATCGTCGTCTCCTCGGGGAAGACGACGTTCGACATGCTGCAGCGTGCCATCGATTCGATCACCCGCACGACCGGCCGTGTCCTCGGCGTCGTGCTGAACCGCGTGCCCCGCAAGGGTGCGGAATCGGCGTACTACGGCCGCGAGTACTACGGCGCCTACGAGCGCTACGCGCAGACGGACGACGACGCCGAATCGACCGAGGCCGAGCACGCTCCCGGCGTGCGCAGGCGAGGTTCCGCTCAGGTCTGAGGCTCGGCTGCCCGCAGCAGGTCGTCCGCGACCAGCTGCGCGACGGCTGCGCTCACGAGCGTCGTGGGTTCCGCTCCGTCCGGTCGGCCGTGCGCGGCGATGACCTCGTCGGTGATCTCGTCGATCGTGCGCCCCGGTGCCGCCGCCCAGACGGAGGGGCCGATGCCGTCGAGGACGTGGAGTCGGCTCCCCGCGGCGGAGCGACGCAGCACCGCGAGCCGCCCGTCTTCGAGGTCCAGCGCATCGACCACCGGAGTGCGCTGGTATCCCCCGGTCGCCGCCGGCACGACAGTCTCGTCCGGCCCTTCCGCCGCTGAGGCCGCTTGTGCGCGCGGCCGCGCGACATCGCCCGGCTTCGCAGTGGCAAGGATCGCGTCGATCGTCGGGTCGAGCGTCTCGACCTCGCGGTAGCTCACGCGCACGGCGCCACCGGTCGAGTCCAAGAGATGCCGGACCAGGTGCAGAGGCGCCGGCGCATCGCTGAGGTAGCTCGTCTGCGGGGCCAGCAGCTCCAGCGCCGTCGCGACGTCGAGCAGCTCGACCTCAGGCACCTCCGGCCCGTCGGGGCGGCGGTCGAGGACGACGATCCTGGCGACCCGCAGTGGCGCGGGCAGCGGATGGCTCGTGTGGATGGCCGAGGGGGCGACCTGCAGCTTGTGCGGTGAGCCCGGCTGGATGACGGAGAGAGGCTTCCGGTAGGCGATGACGTCTCCGTGCGCCGAGATCGCGACGGTCTCATCGCTGACGTAGGCGAACCGGCGTGAGAGATGCCGTGCGGCCGTGGTCTTTCCGGTGCCGGAGGCCGCGCTCAACACGACGACGTTCCCCTCGCGGTCGGCGAGGCCGGCGGCGTGCAGCATCCACAGGTCTGCTCCGCGGCGCGCGGCGAGCGCCGCGAGCGTCACGTCGGTGGAGAGCATCGCGAGCGCCGCGTCGTCATCCAACTCGGACCGATCGGCCACCACGGCCTCGGGCTCCCCCTCCGACGAGGTTACGGCGTCGGCCCAGGCCGCCCGCGCCCGATCGAGGAACGCTTCTCCGCGCGCGGCGATCTCGATGTCGATGACGACGCCGATCGCGGCGACTCGGAGGCGATCGGACATGCCTGCAAGCCTATCCAGCATTCGCGCGGAGGCGATCCGCCCAGCTCGCACGTCAGATCTCGCGATACATCACGCCGAAAGCACAATGCGCGCAGAAAGAACGCGCACAGCGCGCTTTTCGCGCATTCCCCGCATGCACCGCTCATCGCGCGCCTAGCTTGACTCGCACGGGGAGGCTCCTGGGGGATGCAGACGATTCGTGTCGCCTCACCGGTAACGCACGAAGCATCATCTGCATCAATGAGGAGCACGCAGTATGACCGAACACAGTCAGCACAGCACAGGATTTTCGCGCCGCACGATCATGAAGGGCGCCGCCTGGTCCGTGCCGGTCGTGGCGGCCGTCGTGGCGACCCCGCTCGCTGCGGCGAGCATCACTCCGACGTCGGTCGCGTGGACGGGAACCAGCACGTCGCTGGCGGCGCTCCAGCTCCTCGACGGCGGCGGCACCCTCACGGCCCAGGCCCTCGTCACCCTGCCGACGGAGTTCTCCATCAGGAACGGCAGCGGTGCCCGCAGGGCCGAGATCGCCACCATCAGCGTCACCGTCGGTCGTCCCGCAGGGATCAACATCCCCGTCGGACGCGCTCGCGGTTTCGGGGTGCAGTCCGTGAACGGCGTCACCACCACAGCCGGAGAGCGGACCGCGGCGTACCAGACGGCGCCGATCGTCGGCCAGTTCGGGTTCCCCTTGACGACCTGGACGGGCACACGCACCATCACGATCGCAAGCGACGGAACGCTGGTGATGCCGATCGCGTTCGGCCTCGCTGGGGTCTCGACCGGAGTGGCCGTCTCGGCTCTCGCGAGCTTCCCGGTGACACTCAATGTCACCCTCGGCACCGACACCTACACCGCGGTGAGTTCCGTGACCGTGCCCGTCGGGGCCGGGATCCTCTGAGCCGACGGGCACGTTCCGCCAAGCCTGCTGAACATTTGTTCAATCATTCCCCGTTCCGGGGCCGCTGACCGATATCCTTTCGGGCAACGAGAGCGATCGGCGGCCGGGATGATCTCCCGGCCGTCGTCGTACTCTCGGAAGTCCGACCTCCGAAGGAGGCGTTTGTGAACACCAAGATCGCCCGCTCCATCGACGACCGCGAGCTCGCCATGCATGGCATCCGCCGCGTCGGAGACAGACCAGGTCTGCGCTCCCGCGTCCGCTCTTCCGGCGGTGTCCTGCTCCTCGGCATCAGCGGGGCGACCTCGGAGCTCACGATCGACACCGCCACGGTGTATCCCGAGCATTCGGTGTTCGCTTTCGTCGAGACGCAGGCGCTGTGGTCGCGGCTCGAGGGTGAGCCGTGGGTCGAGACGGAGGGCGGTCTCGTCATCGCTCCGCAGGGGATCACGCGGCGCCTGCGCTGGGCCGGCTCGTGGCGGGTCTCGGCCGCTCTCGTGCCCCGGTCCGCCATCGCCTCCTTCGTCCCGTCGCTGGCCCCTGACGCCAACGTCTACCCCGAGCGAAGGCTCCTCGACACGTCCATGCAGCAGTTCGTCACGGGGCTCCTCGACGCCGACGCCCAGGCATCCGCGATCGAGCAGTACGCGATCGAGCAGCTGGTGATGGAGATGAGCGGCGCGATGCTGCTCGACCGTGTCGGTGCGGTGACCGGGCAGGGCACCCCGCACGAGGTCCTCCGTGAACGTGCGATCGCCGTCATCGCCCAGCAGTGCGGAGACCCGGCGCTCAATCCCGCGCGCGTGGCTCGAGAGGTCCAGTCGTCGCTGCGTCAGCTGCAGCTGGTGTTCTCCGAGTCGGGGAACAGTGTCGCGGGCGAGATCCGTCGCCAGCGCGCCCGCCTCGCGCACTCCCTCCTGATGGATAGCCGCTACGACGTGCTGAGCATCGACCAGATCGCGCAGCGCGCCGGCTTCCACTCGCCGATGAGCCTGCGACGGGCTCTCGACGACGCCTACTCGTGCACTCCGCGCGCCCTTCGCGCCGCCCGCCGCGCCTGAGCGCGAGCCCTTCGGAAAACTCATTCCGCGCAGGTTGAGCGCACCCTGCGCGTAGTTCCTCGGAACGCCCTTCCGCACGGTTTCCGCCGCCCTAGCTTGAGGTCACGAAGAGGCTCCTGGGGGATGCAGACAACGTGTCGCCTCTTCGACGACACCGCGGGCAACCGCATCTGCATCTAACAGGGAGGGCACTCACGTGACCGAGGAAATCCAGAAGAACAAGGGCGTCTCGCGCCGCACGATCGTCAAGGGCGCGGCATGGTCGGTCCCCGTCATCGCCGCCGCGGTCGCCACGCCGCTCGCCGCCGCATCGGTGGTCGAGGTCGGCGCATTCTCGCTCGACGGCTCGTGCGGCACGTTGGGGCTCCTCGGCCCCGGCTTCACCCTCACTGCGGGACCCTCCACCCCGCTGCCCGTCGGCACGTCCATCACGATCACGGGCTCGGGCGTCGCCAACGTCGGCGTGTTCAGCGTGACCGGCGGCACCGCCACGGTCAACGTCCTCTCGGGCACCAGCCGTCAGATCACCCTGACCTCGGCGCTTCCTGCGGGCGCGACGATCGCGTTCCGCACCACGCTGTCGATCACCGTCGCCTTCACGCTGAACGCCGCTGCGACCCTGCCGGCCGGATACTCCGGGACCGGCGCCAAGTCCGCTGGCAGCGTGAGCTCGACGCTCGTCCTCTGCTCGGCCACCTGATCGCGCGGGACGCCTGAATCAGCGCCATACGGAGCGGCCGGATCCTTCAGGGTCCGGTCGCTCTGTCGATACAGGATAATGACCCCATGATCGCGTTCCTCCTCCCGCTAGCGGTCTTCCTCGCGGCCGTCTTCGCGGTGAGTGCCCTCGGCAAGCTGCGTTCCTCGGATCGGGGACGCACCGCGTTCGCGGCGCTGCGCATCCCGGTGCATCACGTGCAAGCCGCGGCGGTGGCGCTGATCACGCTCGAGGCGGTCGTGGCGGTCGGACTGCTCCTGACGACGGGATGGCTCTTCGTCGGTTTCACCGCTCTGGCACTCGTGCTCTCCGCGGGGATGCTGATCGCAGTGATCCGTGCCGACCGGCTCGGTGCTGACGACGACTGCGGGTGCTTCGGCGAATGGCTCCCCTCTGTCGTCGGCCCTCGGCTCATCGTGCGCAACGCAGTCCTCACCGTCATCGCCCTGTCGGCGCTCGCCGCTGCACTCGCCGCCCTCGGTTCGTCGCTTCCCGTCGGCATCCTGGCCGTCGCAGGCTCCGAGACGGCTGTGCCCGTCGCGATCGGCGCCGTCGGCTCGGGCCTGCTGATCGCCACCGGAGTCTGGTCCATCGTGCGGGCGTCGGGCATCGCGGCCGCCGAGACCGGTCAGATCCCCCGCGGAGCCGGTGCGGTGCTCCTCCCCGGCACGGCGGAGGTCGTCGATGTCCTCGCCCCCGGCGCGCGCGCACGACTTCTCCTGTTCGTGTCTCCGGGGTGCCACGCCTGCGCCACCGCCATCGCGTCGCTCGACGCGGCGGAAGAGCAGCTGGCACCGTTCGTGGACGTCTACGTCGTCCAGCGGCTCACGGCGGGCATGGTGGATACGGGCTCTTCGCACAGCATCCCGGCATCTGCCCGCTTCGCGCTGGACATCGGGGGGTCACTCGACAGCGCGCTCGAGGTCGGAGGGGTCGCCCCCGTCGGCGCTCTCATCGGCACGAACGGTTCTCAGGCCGGGCCGCTCGCGCGCGGCAGTGACGACGTCGCCGTGCTGATCGACAGCATCCGGGCACTCGCAGACGTGACTCCCGTGTGAGCCGCCGTCAGCGGCGACGGAGAAGCGGCTTGCGCCGGCCGGTGAGCCATCCCATCACCCATTCGACCGGGCCGGTGCCGACGAACCGCCACCAGAGCCAACCCACCAGGATCACGCCGGGAACGATCACGAGCCACCCGGGCCAGAAGTTCTCGACAGGGCGGCCGTAGGCGCGAGCATACAGCGCGATGATGCCGACGTGGAGCAGGTACAGCGACAGCGCCACCTGACCACACGCGATCAACGGGACGAAGACCGGCTGCCAGAACCGCTTCGCTCCTTCCCGACGCGCGGTCGCGGCGAGGACGACCACGACGTAGACCGCGAAGACGAGTCCGATGTCCTTGAGGGTGTCCAGGTAGTCGCCGGACTGGATTCCGCCACGGTCGAGGAAGGCGGCCGCACCCCACGCGAGATAAGACGCCACCGCGACGACGCCGATGACGCCCAGAAGGCGATCACGGCGGAGCCCATGACGGATCAGCAGACCGCCGAGGAGGAAGAAGGGCAGGAGATTGACGAGCCGGTAGTGCGGGCTCATCACCACCCAGTCGAGGACGTCGCGCAGTGGGCTCGGTGCGGCGTAGGCCCATTCCCATCCCCGGGCCAGACGCACGAGGGGATCGCTGATCACCAGGACGACCGCGGTGATCCCGATCACCCACGGGGTCCGGGCGAGGAGCAGGGGCACCCCGATGAGGAGGAGGATCCCGAGGTGGGCGAGCACGATTGCGACCCAGGACCCCCAGGTGGCCATCCACACTCCGAGCGCGATGAGGAAGATGCCACGGATCGCCTGCTGCAGCAGGGTCACCGGTATACGCGGACCGCGGTTCCAGACGATCTGCGCCGACATGCCCATCACGAGCGCGAAGAGCGGCGACGCCACTTCGCTGAACATCGCGATGACGAAGGAGACGGCACCGGAGCGCTCCGGAACCATCGGCCCGGCGTGGGCGATGAGCATCGCCACGATGGCCACGCCACGCAGGACATCGGGGACCACGAGCCTCTCGAGACGCGACGGCGACAGGACGGACTCGTCGGTGCGCGTCATGTGGACGTCGGCTTCTCGACCCATTCTTTGACACTATTGGGTGTGCCCCCGACTGCGCGACCAGAGAAAGTCACGATGACGATCACCGACGAACCTCGACGGCGCCGCAATCCTCTCCGAAGCGTCTGGACGAGTGTGGCGCTCGCGCTCACCCTCACGCTGCTGATCGTCGCCTTCGTCGGGCAGCCGTCGTCGAGTTCGATGTCGCCGACCCTGCAGCCCGGGGACCGGCTGATCGTCAATCGCCTGGCGTACGTCGCCGCCGACCCTACCCCGGGGGACATTGTCGTCTTCCGTCCGGACGACAACTGGGGGGATGAACCCGCCGCGCCGACGAACTGGCTGTCCGCTGCACTGCACTGGGCCGGAGAGACCACCGGCATCCGTCCGTACGTCCTCGTCAAGCGGGTGATCGCGGGCCCAGGGCAGACGGTCGAATGCTGTGATGCCGACGGCTCAGTTCTGGTCGACGGAGAGCCGATCGACGAGCCCTACGTGGTCGAGAACCTTCCCTATGCCGCCGGCGAGGTGGATTGCGAGACCGTGCCCGTGTCGTCACGCTGCTTCCCCGCGGTCACTGTTCCGGAGAACGCCTACCTCGTCCTCGGCGACAACCGGGCGAACTCCGCCGATTCCGTGTATCGCTGTCGCGGCGATGTGGCCGCAGGAGACGAGTGCTTTCGCTGGATGATGCGCGCCGACGCCTTCGGCAAGGCCGGGCCGATCCTGTGGCCGATCAGCCGGTGGGGCGGACCGTAGAGACCGACGCCCCGTTTCTCAGTCGGCGTTGCTCGTTCGCCGAGCCGTCGCGATGGACAGCAACGTGACCACGACGAACCCGGTCGCCAGATAACGCAGGTCGCGAGCATCGAGAATGAAGAAACTGCCGACCGCGCCGGCGACGATCAGCATCACCGCGTATGCCGCAGGGGCGATGCTGCCGCCACGAGCAGTCAGCCGGACCCCGAAGACGAGCAGAAGGATGATGAGCGCGAGAACGGCCCCAAGGTAGGGCAAGCCGCCGACGATCAACGGATGCAGCAGCATGTTGTGCGCATGGTTGATCGAGAATCCCGTGGACCGAGAGTTCGCCTCGAACCACTCTTCGCCGGCGCCGAAAGGGATGAAGTCCATCATCTTCTGATTCGCGAGCGCCCAGATCGCGCCGCGGCTGGTGAAGGCTCCTGCGTCGTTGACGACGTGGGGCAGGATCATCGTCGCGAGGAGGGCGATACCTCCCGCTACGCCGAGTATGCGTGCGCGAGACAGCGGTGCCCGGAACAAGAACATCAGGACGCCGATGAGCGCGAACACTCCGAGCGTGACGATGCTCGTCGTCGACCCGCCCATGAGGATCGGAGCGGCGATGAGCAGGATCGAGGCGAACCGAACGATCTTCCTCCGGATGAGAAGAGCGAACGGAAGCGAGAGGATCAGCACGGTTCCGAGATAGTTGCTGTTGTCGAACGGACCAGCGAGGACCCGCCCGCCGCCTTCGACGACGAACGCCGTCTCTGGCCGCCGCCATGCCATGAGGAGACTGACAGCACCGGTGAGCGCGCCGAGCCCGCCGACGATGCTGAGCACTCGCGTGTGGAGGCGGAGGGAGAACACGGCGAGCACCACGACGAGGGAGACGAACGCGATGAAGAGCTCATCGGCGCTGCCATCCTCGTGGAAGTAGCCGGAGAGGGCCGGATAGAACAGCGCGAGCGCGACGAGGGCGATCGTCCCGAAGGGGCGTCGGAGCAGCTGGGTGCCGTGCCGCAGGATGATGATGACCGACCACCCGAGCACCGCGTACACCAGGACATTCCGGAGCGCTTGCGTGGCCGGGGTGTAAGCGATCGTCTCATTCCATACACGACCCGATCCCGAGAGCAGCAGGACGGCGCTGGGGATGACGGACGCCGCCCAGAGGAGGACCGCCAGCGTGCGGAACGAGGCGACGCCGACGACGTTCTCCACAGGTTCCGAAGAGTCGACGAGGTCGACTCGCGGGGAGTTCTCCACCTCGCGGCTGGCTGCGCCTACACCTGTCACCTCGTCCAGACCTCCGTATGTCCCGTCATGGAATCTAGCATCCGTCATCCGATGACGTCAGCGAGAAGGCGGTCGGCAGCAGGCGCGAGGAGCTTGGAGAACGATGCCGTGAGGTGGTGGGCGTCGCGGTACACGAGCGTGTCGCCCTGGATCGTCCCGCAGACGTCGGCACCGCAGATGTAGTCGGTGAAGTCGACGTAGCCCGCACCGTCAGCGGCAGCCACTTCCTTCTCGATCGCTCGCGTCGGCGAGCCCATTGCCCGGTCCCGGGACAGGGCGCAGGCGGCGGTATCGTCGAGATGGGCGGACAGACAGACAGACGGCGTCTCGCCCAGGTTCGGAGTGTCGGCGATGACCGCGGTCGGCGCTTCGATCGCCTCCAGCGTGCGGCGGAGCGCCTCCCCCCAGGCGCCGCTCTCGTCGTCCTCGGCGTGGGATATCTCGTTGTAGCCGAAATTCGACAGCAGCACCAAGGCGGGCTGCTCATCGTTGAGGTGGGCGATCACGGCACTGCGCCACTCGTCGCATTCGGTGTACGGGACACCGTCACGGAGCATCGTCGCCGAAATCGACGCGCATGAGCTCTTGGTCCGGTTCTCCAGTGAGTAACCGTTCGCGACGGCGAACTCCTCGAGCGCGGGGAACCACTGCGCGGCATGCGAGTCTCCGAAGAGCACGATCCTGGGGTCAGCCGGGTCCCCGTAGACGCACGGCTCGAGTTCGGTGTCCGTGAAGGACAGGTGGCACCCGTCGTCATACGTGTCGGGCTGATCTCCCGACGCCGCACGCAGCGCAGGAACGAGGTTGTCCGGGACGAACGGTGTGAACTCGGGCTCGGGGCTGACCGACGCCGCATCGGCTGACCGGTCCGCATACAGTGGCCGGGAGTTCGAGTACAGCAGAGCCCCTGCGGCGAGGGCCACGCAGAGCACGGAGGCGGCGAGAGCCGCGAGCAACGATCTCCGAGGGCGCGCCTTCACCAACCAGGTCGTCGACCGACCCGTCTCTTCCACGTAGCGGAACAGGAGCCAGGCGAGGGGAATGCACACCCCGGACAAGGCGAGAGTCGCCCACAGCGGCAGCGGGTTCGCGTAGCCCGCGACGATCTGGGGCACCAGGAGCACTGGCCAGTGCACCAGATACAGGGAGTAGGAGATCTTGCCGATGAACTGCATGCCGCCGAGGGAGAGCACTGTCGTCGGTGCGAAACGCGAGCGTGAGGCGCCTGCGAGGATCACCAGCGCGGTTCCGACGACGGGCACGGCCGCCCAGTAACCCGGGAAGGCCGTCTGCGACGTGAACAGGAAGACCGGGCCGACCATCAACGCGACGCCGAACCAGCCCAGAACTCCGGCCAGGGATGCCGGGATCAGACGCGGCCGCCGCAACAGAAGAAAGGCGGCGATGCCTCCGATTCCCAGCTCCCATGCTCGTGTGGGGAGCAGGAAGAACGCCCACGGTTGGTTCCGGAACGTCAGCACGAGGCCCGCGGCGAACGAGAGCGCGACCAGGATCACGAGCGCGACGAAGAGCACGCGCCGAGAGCGGAGCCACCTCCATCCGAGCGCCAGGAGCAGAGGCCAGACGAGATAGAACTGTTCTTCGATCCCGAGGGACCAGTAGTGCTGGAACAGCGACGGCGTCGTCTCCGCGAGATAGTTCGTCCCCTCGACAGCGAACAACATGTTCGGTACGTAGAGCGCGGTGGCGACCGCGCCACGCCACACCTCGTTCATCAGGAGAGGGGGCACCCAGATCAGGGCCGCGAGCACGGTGGCGACGAGCACGACGAACGAGGCCGGGAGGATTCGACGCGCTCTTCGGGCGTAGAACGACGCGAAGCGCACCCGTCCGTCCTTGGCGAGCCCCTGGAGGAGGTGGGTCGTGATCAGGAATCCGGAGATCACGAAGAAGACATCGACGCCGACGTAGCCTCCTGGCATGAAAGGGAGTCCCGCGTGGTACAGCACGACGGCCAGCACGGCCACCGCACGCAGCCCCTGGATGTCAGGTCGGAAGTCTGAAGACTTTTCGCGTAGTGGTCCCCGTGCGCCCCGTAGGGACTTGCGCGATTCCATACGTCGACTGTATCCGCTGGCACGGCCCCCGAACGGACACCGCTCATATGACGCCTCCGCCGACACCTGGTGCTTCGGCGAGCGCGTCAGTCTCCCCGGAGCAGTCTCACGAAACCGTCGCGCAGACGCTTCACCCGCACGAGGAAGACGGCCTTCGGGGGGAGTTCCGATGCGGCACGGATTCGCCGTGACGCGTCGCGCTCGGGCCAGACCAGTCGCCGCACCACGCGCGCCCGCTGCCTCCAGGGAAGCAGCCGGACGGCAGCCAGTTGGCGCCGGGGCACTGAGACCACCGACCGCCACCCCCAGTCAGCTGGGATCGGAGTGCTGATCCCCGACGGATCGAAGTCGGGGAATCCTTCGCACAGGGCGTCCTTCAGAACGAATCCGGCCCCGAGCTGTTCGGTGACGTCGATGGTCGAGTCGCCGGCGCTGGTGAGCGCGCGGACGGCCGCGCTCCTTTGCTCCGGGGTGTGCCGTCTCCCCGCAACCGGACGCAATTCGTGGAGTGCATAGATGACCGCATGGATGTCCGGCGATGGGACGAGAACTCGCGTGCCTGCGAACGTGCGGGTGACCGTGTCGGCCAGCACGAGATCGAACGCCGCCGAATCGTCGATGGTAACGCCTGGGAAGCGCGTGTGGACGTCGATCTCGCATCCCCAGTCCCCCGGCATCAGGGTCTGAGAGTGCGCGATAGGGGTCCCGTCGAACGCGGTGCGCGCGGCTCGCCAGCCCCACCTCTCCATGGCTTCAGCCAGGATCGTCTCGTCACCCGGGCGCACCCAGCAATCGACGTCGCCCGAGTGTTCCTTGCTGCGCAGGCCCTGCCAGTGCAGCACCGGCCCCTTGATGAAGACGATGTCGATTCCCGCTTGCTCGGCCACGTTGCTCAGCAGCGCGTACACGAGCTCATGCTGGTACGACACGAGCCAGGGCGGACTCGCCTGACGGCTCGGCACGGTGGGCGATTCGGATCGCACGAGCAGACCCAGATCCTCCAACGTGTCCAGAGCGTCTCGTGTGGGTTCGTCGACGTCGGAGTCGTCGATTGCCGAATCGAGCGCTTCGCACCAGAGTGCTGCACCGTCACCCCACAGGATCTGAGGCGGCGAAGGACGGATCGGCGTGACGACGAATTCGTACCCCTCGGCTGCGAGGTCGTGGTCACGCACATCCAGCGCGCCGAAGCTCGCGGCCACCCAGTACGACATCTGCCCTCCGTGCGGAATGCTATCGCGAGACGGGGCGAACGGATTCACCGCTGAGCCTTGCCGTCAGTCGCAGCCCGGAGCCACGATGTCGACCGCGGTATCCCGCACCATCGGAGTGTGCTTCACCACGAGCGGACCGAACGACGCACTCCCGACTCCGTCGGAAGCCTTCATCACCACTTGCAGCGACGCGGACTCGCCCGGCGGGAGGACGACGTTCACGCGGATGGCGTCGCGCCCGAGGTGCGTCGTGTGTGCAAGCGCATCGCGTGCCGCTCCGTTCACCGTCCAGCTCTCGATGGTCGCACCCACCGGTGCGTAGACGATGTAGTCGGTGCCGATGTCGCCGGGGGTGAAGTAGGGTCCCGTGATATAGCGCGGAAGCTCGTTCGCGTCCTCGCGGGTGATCCCGTTGTGGAGGTTGACGGTCGTGGTCCAGCTCGGGGCGCCCGCCGCCGTGCACTGGTCCGTCTCGACCGCGATGTCCGCATCGACGTAGTAGTCCATCTTCGACCCCGTGGTGTCGTTGAAGTAGACGCCGATCGCCGTCTCGTCCTCATTGTCGACCGGCAGTACGCCGGCGACGGGTGATCCACCGATGACCTCCGTCACCGCGGGATCGGGGACCCAGACCTTCAATCGCCCTTCGACAGCCGACTTAGCGCCGGCGTCGATCAGCTTCACCGGCGATGCTCCCCCGGCCAGCAGCCCGTTGAACACCGAGACCGCGGCGCCGGCGAAGAAGATGTTGGAATCGCGGCCGTCCGGGTACTTGAAGTACGCCTCGTTCATGAGCAGCGCCGCGGCGTTCTCGCTGTTGAGAACGTCGCCGGTCTCGAGGGTGAGCGGACCCGTCGCTGCGAGGAAATAGCTCAAGGCGACCGGGTCGACCGAGATGACTCCATCGACCTGGTCATCGAATTCCGTCGCCCACCACCCCTGCATCAGAGACGCCGTCGTCGGGAAGTCGGGGGTGGACGTCATGTTCGCCGTCCAACGCCCCACGATGTCGGAATACAGGGCCGTCGTCTCGGCATCGAGCGGCACGACGGACTCCGGGATGGCGAACGGGAACTCGGTCGCGGCGACGTTGCGCTCGAATGATATGGCGCCGTTCTCCGCGCGCAGGAGCACGAACGATCCCGGGCTGCCGCCGCTGGCGCGCACCTCGGCGTTCCCCTGGAACATGACGAGGTAGTTCTTCGGGCCGTCCGCCCCCAGCAATCCGGGAAGGATGCCGAGGATGTCCGCGGCAGGGCCTGTGAGTTCCTGGACCTGGCCCACGGCCGTGTCGACCTGTTCGACACCGGCGCTGACCTGATCGATGAGGGCGCCGCGGTCGATCGAATCGAGTTGGGCATCGATGCCGTCGACCGCTCGTCCGATGTCGGCGACCGTCGACTGGATCGCGGCGAGCCCGGCGACGTCGATTCGGCCGCCTGCCGGAGCGAGTGAGGCGAGGCTCATGGTCGATGCGGGAAGGAGTATCTCCGTTCCGACTCTTTCCGCGACGTCCGCGACCGTATGTACGGCTCGAAGATTCTCGAAGACGGGTAGCGGCACCTGTTCGATCGTGGTCCACAGGCGGCCGTCGAGCGCCCCCCTGGCCGCAGACGCCTGATCGACGAAGGCACTGGCGGCAACGCCTGCAGCGTCGACGTCGCCGGCCAACATCGCCGACTTCACCTTGTCCACGTAGGGCATCGCTGCGGTCAGGTGCGTCCGAGCCGTCATCGCCTGGTCATACACGCGCTTCGCGATGAATGCGCCTCCGACTCCTATGGCGACGATGACCACCACGGCGCTCCAGATCCAGATCCACCGCCGCTTCCTGCGCTGGGGCGCTCGCTGGCGGCTGCTTCGCGGGGATGACGCGCTCGTCGCCGTTCCCGTCTCCGACCCCGGACCCCCGGACCGGCTGACCGCGGCGTCGTCACCGGTCGGCGTAGCGAAGAGAGCCTGCATGCTCTCGTCTGTCGTTCGCCGGGCACGGTCACGCCGGAGGGCAGGCGGCTGGTCGGGAGAGTCGCTCATGATCCGATTGAAGCACAGCGCGGCTGACGGTCGACTGCACGGTCCGGCGCTCATCGGGGCGTTCCCGCTCTGCGGGTTTCCGTGTTCGCTAGACTTCACACGGCTGCGCCTTGCCTATGTCCATGCGCCGCTACTCGCAGACGTCGCCGCGTCACGATCTCCATTTGTTCGAAGGGTCACATGTCCACGCCGCAGAAAGTCGTAGTAATCGGTCAGGGATACGTCGGGCTGCCCGTCGCTATGCGGGCGGTCGAGGCGGGGTTCACCGTTATCGGCCTGGACATCGACGAGCGTCGCGTGCGTGCGCTCGCTCAGGGCGAATCGTTCGTCGAGGACATCACAGGGGCCGAGCTGACGAACGCTTTGGAGTCCGGGCGCTACACGCCGACGACGAGTTACGACGACGCGAGTGGATTCGACATCGCCGTCATCAGCGTGCCGACGCCGCTGAGGGAGTCGCTTCCCGATCTGACCTTCATCGAGGAGGCGGGTCGTTCCCTCGCTGCCCACCTCCAGCCTGGCGCCACCGTGATCCTGGAATCGACGACTTACCCCGGGACGACGGAAGAGCTTCTCGTGCCGATCTTGGAATCGGGCAGCGGGCTTCGGGCTGGGAGCGACTTCTACGCGGGCTACTCTCCGGAACGTATCGACCCCGGCAACAAGAAGTGGAACCTCCGCACCACTCCGAAGGTCGTCTCCGGGATCGATCCGACCTCGCTCCAGCACGTCCAGGCCTTCTTCGATCGGATCGTCGATCAGACGGTGCCGGTTTCCGGCACTCGTGAGGCCGAACTCACGAAGCTCCTGGAGAACACCTTCCGCCATGTCAACATCGCACTGGTCAACGAACTCGCCGTCTTCGCGAACCAATTGGGCGTCAACGTGTGGGAGTCGATCGATGCGGCTGCGACGAAGCCGTTCGGCTTCATGAAGTTCACGCCGGGTCCGGGAGTCGGCGGCCACTGCCTGCCGGTGGATCCCAGCTATCTGTCGTGGCAGGTCCGCCGTGAACTGGGCAAGTCCTTCCGATTCGTCGAACTGGCCAACGACATCAACGAGCACATGCCGAGTTACGTCGTCGAGCGCACGATCGATCTGCTCAACACGCAAAAGAAGGCCGTCAACGGCTCGAAGATCGTGATCATCGGACTCTCGTACAAGAAGAACACCGGCGACGTCCGCGAAGCCCCATCGACGCGCATCATCGAGCTCCTGAACCAGCTCGGCGCCGAGGTGTCGGCTGCCGACCCGCACGTGTCGGAGCACCAGTGGCCGAAAGACGCGAAGAGAGTCGACCTGAACCGAGACGGGATCGACGCGTTCGATCTCGCCATCGTCGTCACCGACCACGACGATTTCGACGCCCGGATCATCACCGAGTCGAAGACACACGTTCTCGACACCCGCAATGTCCTGCGCGGTGAGCGCATCACTGCGCTCTGAACTGCAGACGCATGAGAATCGTCTACCTCCACCAGTACTTCAACACGCCCGCACAATCCGGAAGCACCCGCTCCTACGAGTTCGCGCGGCGTCTGGCTGGCCGGGGCCACGACGTTCACATGATCACCTCGGATCGCGACCCGAGCGGGGATGAGCGAGCCTGGACCGTCACGCCCATGGAGGGTTTCCACGTCCACAGCAAGAGCGTCGCCTACGACAACTCGATGACGCCGCTGCAGCGCATACGCGCGTTCGTCACCTTCGCGCTGGCGTCGGCGAGGCTGGCTCGTGAGCTTCGAGCCGACGTCATCTACGCCACCAGCACGCCTCTCACCATCTTCCTCCCCGCTTGGTACGCGGTCGCGGGACGCAAGACACCGATCGTCTTCGAGGTCAGAGACTCCTGGCCGACGGTCCCGATCGCCCTGGGCTACCTGTCCAATCCGATCGCCCAGCGGCTTGCCCGGGCCCTCGAACGCAAGGCGTACCGCAAGTCCGCGCACGTCGTGACGCTCTCGCCCGGCATGGCAGAAGACGCCATCGCCCACGGCGCGGATCCGGATGAGATCACGGTCATACCCAATGCCGCAGACGTGGAGCTGTTCGACGTCGACCCCGCCCTCGGGCGAGCCTGGCGGGAATCCAACGCCATCGCCTCCGATGCTCCGCTGGTCGTGTACACCGGCACGTTCGGTGCGGCGAACGAGGTGGAGTTCCTCGTCGAGGTCGCGAGTGAGGCGGTGAAGATCGATCCTCGCGTGACGTTCGTCCTGATCGGGACCGGGGCCCGGTTCGAAGCCGTCCGCGACCGTGCGCAGAAGTTCGGCCTCTTGGACGGATGCGTGCGAATCCTGCCTCCCGTGCCGAAAGCGGAGATTCCCAGTGTGCTCTCGGCCGCCGACATCACGACCTCAGTGGTTACCGACAACCCGGCGATGAACGCGAACAGCGCGAACAAGTTCTTCGACTCCTTGGCCGCAGGTCGGGCCATCGCGATCAACCACGAGGGCTGGCAGGCCGACCTCATTCGTACGCACGAGATCGGACTCGTTCTGGACCGCACGGATATCCCGGGTTCCGCCGCGCGACTCGTCGCTTTCGCGGGAGACGAGACCGTCCGTCGGTCCGCTCACCGCAACGCTCGCGCCCTCGCTCGCGAGAAGTTCCTGAGAGACGACCTCGCAAGTCAGCTCGCGGACACCCTGGAAGCGGTCGACGTCCGACGCTGACCCGAAGCGACACGCATCCGGACGCTCGGCAGCGCGTGCGTCAGGACGAGGCTCGCGCGCGGCGCCGACGGATGAGTCGAACCGACAGGAACGCCACGGCCAGCACGAATCCCGCTACGAGGATGACTCCGTACACGGGGACCACCCAGTAGCCCGAGAGCAGCGCGCCGCAGGCCGCGAGGCTGGTCACGATCAGGGCGCCGAGCGCCGTCGGCGAGAGCCGACGCAAGGCGACCAGCGTGCGGATGACACCCACCAGTGCCTTCCATACGGTGATCCCGAAGCAGACGATCAGCAGATCGCCCGCGTGAGACGTGGCGAGCACGACGACCGCCGAGCCGACGGCATCCACCAGACTGAACCCCGTCGCGTGCCACCATTCGCGAGCCGATTGCTGCCGGGCTTCGAGCACCGGGGAGAGAATCCTCAGCGGAAGTCCTGCGAGGAGGATGAGGGCGAACGGCACGGCATGCTGCCAGAGCGCGGGGATGAAGCCGGAGAGCAGGACCAGACCCAGACCGATCGCCGCGGAGAGCCACGTGACCGATGCCACGACCAGGAAGCCGAGCCCGAAAGCGAGCTTCTCCCGCTCTTCGTTCGACGTCTTCGCGAATGCCGAGAGCGCGACCCGGTTCAGCGGCACGCTGATGAGGCTGCTGAGCGCGAGCGTCACCTGCATCGCGACATACATCACGCCGAGGTCCGCAGGCGTGAGGAAGAGCTGCCCCGCGAGGAAGACGGCTTGGATGGGCAGGCTCATCGCGTAGGAATTCACCGCCCAGGAGAAGCGCGCACGAGCCAGAGGGGTTTCGGCGCTGATCGGTTCGCTCGCCGTCAACGTCCGTGCCCGTCGAGAGATCGCGAGGCTCAACACGATGTAGTACGCCACTGTCGAGACGGCGATGGCGATGGCCGAATGCGTGAGGACGGCGATCAGCAGCCCGATGCCGAACTTCGCGACAGCAGCCGTGGCCTGCGAGGTCACGATCGAGGCGAAGCCGTCGTGCCGGGTCACGGCGGCGATCTTGACGTCCACGTCGCCACTGAGGGGTATGGCCAGTGCGAGCACGAGACAGTACAGAGCGATCTCCGGCTTGTCCCAGAGCGCATACAGCCCCGCGATCGCGAGCCCGGCGACGACCAGCATGACGTTCGCACGGAATGCGCGCCGCCGAGTCGCCCGATACCCGACTCCCTGCCCCGAAAGGTAGCCGGAAACCTCACCGAAGTTCGTCAGAGCGGTCACGAGAGTCATCGCGGACACGGCAGACGCCCATAGGCCGAACTCCGACGGACTGAGCCATGCCGCCAGGACGAGCTGCGAACCGGCGGAGACGGCCTGGACGATGAACGTCCCCAAAGAGAGCCCCAGGACTCCTCGGGCGGCTCGTGAGACGCTATTCGTCATCGACGGCGTTGATGAGTGTGATGTTCGGCAGCGCGGTCAAGGACTGCTGATACACCCCGGTGAGCTTGTGGTATCCGGCTTCCACCAGGATCACCTGCTTGCCGATGATCGCCGCAGGAAGCGCCACATGGAGTCGGTCCGTGACCACGATGGAGGCATCTCGCACCAATCGTTTGTATTCCCCGTAGGAGACGAGGTGCTTCGCACTGGCATCGAGGGCGACCGTCTTCCCGCGCGCAGCCTCGACCGCCGATCTCTCCGCCGCCGGAAGCTTCTCGAGAAGCGCAGCGCTCGCCGTCGTCGATCTCTTGCGGTTGTACACGCGGAACCCGAGTCGACGAACGGGCCCGGGTTCGGTCTTCGTGAGCATGCGTGCGATGGCGCGCTTGAGACGTGAGGGGCCCGCGGCACTCTTGGACGACTTGACCATCGGCTTGCCCGTCGGCGCCTCCGCATCGATTCGAGCGGCGATCAGAACGTGCTTCTCCCGCACAGGCGAACCGATCAACGAACTGACGTACCGGTTCCCGCCGGCGACGACGTCGTGGTCGAGCACGAGTCGCACGTTCAGCGCCTCGAGCTGCGGTGCCCAGCTGTCACGGATGTGCTCGAACGAGTAGCGCTCGCGGAACACCCAGACGACCGGCGCCGAACGCCCCTCGAAGATGTGCGACGGGTCCTGAGTCGGAAAAAACGCCGATGACGGGAAGATCACGAGCGGGATGTCGGGAAGCCGGCGCAGTTCCTGCGCCAACAGGTCGGGGAAGGTGTAGATCTCAAGCAATGCGCCGTTCGGTCGAACGACGAGGATCTCGGCGTCGGCGGGGTCCGCGACCCAGGAGATCCCTGCTTCCTGAGCGATCCGCCGGAAGACATCGAACATCAGCGCATCGCCGTGGTTGCCGATCTGCTTCCCGCTGCCGTGCGCGGCATCGATGAGATACCCCCGGCGCCCGCGGAACTCGGACAGATGGTCGAGCAGTGTCGACGTGCTCGGCAACTCGACGGCAGGCACAGGATCCCCCTCTTGAACGATGAACCGACCATCGGTCAGCGCACGCAACGGCGTGTATCTTTACGGCTCCCAGCCTATCGCGGCCGGGCGCAGCTCCTCAGGCCCCATCGACGGCGGGACCGGCCGATAGAGTGAGAGGCAGAGCCCATGGGCGGGGTCACGCGAGAATGGCGATCCGCGATCGCTCGAGGGAGTACAGATGACAACCGATACGGTTCCGACGATCGGTTTCTTCGTGCCCTCGGGCGTGGGGATCGGTTACACGGGTCCCGGTGTCTTCCTCAAGCGGCTGATCGGCCCGCTGCGCGGTGTCGTGAACCCGAGGGTCTATGCAGGGGAACGCCCGGGACATCAGACCGACCCCTCGCTCGTTCCGGTGCGCTCGATGCGGGTCGGCGACAGCGGCCCGCTGCGGCAGCTCGCCTGGGCCCTCACCGCGACATGGTGGATCATCGTGGATCACCGGCGGCTCGATGTCGTCCACTTCCACGGGACCTATCTCTACAAGATCCTCCCCGCACTCGCGTGCGCCGCCTTCCGCATCCCCTACGTGCTCGTCCCGCTGGCAGCCGGCGCCGACTTCTCCCTCCGCGGCCGCTCCACGAGGATCCCGGGGATTTCGCAGCTCGTCCGCTTCATCGGTCGCAGAGCTGCGGGGGGCTTCGCCCTCGGAGAGGAGATCGCCGAAGAGCTCCGCCAGGGCGGAGTGCCCGCCGAGCACGTTCATCTGATCATGAATCCTGTCTCCGCGAGCTTCTTCCAGGAGACGGCGGCAGATCGCTTCGACAAGCAGACTCTGATCTTCGTCGGAGTCATCGGCAAGCGAAAGCGACCGCTCCTCGTCCTCGAGATACTCGCACGGCTCCGGGAGCAGGACCCCACCCGTCGCGCGATCTTCCTCGGGCCCTTCGCGAGCCCTTCCGACCGAACCGCTTTCACCTCCGCGGTGTCCGAACTCGGCCTCGATGAAGCGATCGATCACATCGAGTTCAGCGACGATGTGTCGGGCTACATGCGCAACTCCAGCTCGATCTTCGTGCTGTTGTCAGAGACGGAGGGCATCCCCGGCGCACTGGTCGAGGCCATGGCGGCCGGACTCCCCTCTGTCGTCAGCGATGCCGGCGCCATGCGGGACATCGTCACCGAATCGAACGCGGGGTTCGTCGTACCCGCGGATGGCGACATCGCGGCCGACGCGGTCTCCCGCCTCCTCGCGGACGAATCCGACTGGCACGATCACTCCTCCAGAGCGCGTGAGCACGCCGAACGGCACTTCCGCGCCGAATCCATCGCGGAGAAGTACTTCGCACAGCTGCGTGCGGCGATGAACGCCGACCCGGTCTCAATCTCCGAGTAGCTGCCCGAGTGCGCTGACGACGGCGGAAGCATGCCGCTCCGCGGTGTAACGCTCCTCCACCAGGGCACGCCCCGCGGCGGAGAGTGCGCTGTAGACCTCGTCGGGCATGGCCGCCGTCGCGGCGATGGACTGAACGAGCCCCTCCAGGCCTGCTGTCGCGGGGTAGAGCACGCCCGTGACCCCCTCCTGTACCGCTTCGATCTCGGGGCCGCTCTGGGGATCGCCGCACGCGGCGATCACGGGAACCGCGAACCCGAGAGCCTGGATCACGTTGAGGCCGGTCGCACCCGGAGACACGGCGAAGTCCGCTTTCCGGTACACCTCGCGAAGCTCATCGAGGTCATAGACGGCACCGCGCAACTCGATCTTCTCGTCGTCGCGCGCAAGCTCTTCGAGCCGTTCGCGCTCCGGGCCGTCGCCGATCAGAGTGAGCCGCACATCGTGGCCCTGAGCGTTGGCCGCGATCACGGCCGACACCGCATCGTCCGCCTTGTGCCGCACCGTCAACCGGCCGGAGTAGACGAGCGACAGCCGCCCGCTCGGCGATGGCCGGTGCGCACGCGGAGTCTCGGATACGATCTCGCGACGCGGATAGATGCTGTTGAACACCGGGACGAAGGTGCGCGCATCCAGTCCGACGGTCCCGGCGAACGCGGGAGCCCACTCACCATAGGTCAGGTGCCCGTCCGCGAGACCGTAGAACGTACGCCTGAGACGGAGCTTCGCGCCGGACTCGGGTCGCTTCCAGGCATGCCCCCAGAACACCACTCTGCGCCGACGCAGCCGTGCGACAGCGATCGCGATCCAGTTCGAGAGGCCGTAGACGTTGCCCTCGAGGACGATCGCCTGCGCGGAGGTGCGGAAAACCCGAGGTACCAGACCACGGTCCCAGTACAGGGCGCGGAACAGCCCGACGCGCCGCAGCTCGCCGACGCGCTGCAGCACCTCGTCGTTCGCCGACTCCGGGTCTCCGCTGGTCCCCATCGTGCGGTTCACACGGCCGACCAGCTCGAAGTCGATCCGATCCTGTTCGACAAGACTCTGCACGAACGGCGCCCGGTAATGGCTGACCGATGGCTGGACGGCGAGAAGGACCCTCATCGGAGCCGTCATGATGACGCGCCCTCCTGATCCGCTCGCACGGCCTCGCGAGCCGGGACTCCCACGACGGTCGCCCCTGGCCGCACATCGTGGGTCACGCACGCCGCGGCGCCCACCGTCGCGCCCGCACCGACGGTCAACCCCTGCAGGACGACCGAGCCGGCGCCGAGGAGGACGCCCGGCTCCACAGCGACGTTGCCCGAGACGATCGCTCCGGGGTTCACCGAGACGAAGTCCGACAGCACCGCATCGTGACCGATGACACTCGACGGGTTGAGGTGCACGTGGTCGCCCAGTGTCACGTTCGTGGAGACCTGCACGCCCGAGGCGACGACGACGCCATCACCTATCCGAGCCCGGGAACCGATCACGGCTCGGGGATGGATGAGAGTGGCTGCACGTCGTCCGGCGCCTGAGAGGCGTCTCACCACGGTCTCGCGAACGGACGGCGAACCGATCGCCACGACGAATCGCTCATCGCCGGACGACACGGGCAGCCAGGAATCCTCCGTGCCGAGATAGACGGTCCCGCGTTCCGCCAACCGGCTCAGGTCGAGCTCGCTCGGCCCCGAGTCCAGGACGCCGACGAGCTCGAGGTCCCGGCCTGCCTCGACGAGAGCCTCGACGATGTCGAGGGTCTCGCGGCCGAAGCCCCCGGCACCGATCACGACGATGCGTTCACTCATGGCCCTCACCGAACTTCGCCATCGTCACATGTCCTTCTGCAGAGATGCCGTCGCGCTTCACGACGGAGCCGATCGTGGCGATCACGATGCGCAGGTCAAGTCCGACGCTGCGGTGGTCGACGTACCGGACGTCCTGCCGGAACTTGCTCTCCCACGAGATCGCATTACGACCGGTCACCTGCGCTAGTCCTGTCACGCCGGGTCGCACTTCGTGTCGGCGTGCCTGCTCGGGCGTGTAGCGATCCAGGTACTCCACGAGCAGCGGCCGCGGGCCCACGATGCTCATATCGCCCCTCAGCACGTTCCACAGGCTCGGCAGTTCGTCGAGGCTCGTCGATCGCAGACGCGCACCGAACGGAGTGAGCCGATCCGCGTCCGTCACCCATCCCCGCGCTGCGTCCACCGAGCGCATCGAGCGGAACTTGTACAGCGTGAAGATCCGTCCGCCCCTGCCAGGGCGCTCCTGGGCGAAGATAACAGGCCGCCCGAGCTTCACCGCGACGAGCACCGCCGTCACGACGATCACCGGCGACAGCAGGATGAGCGCTACGGCGGACGCGACGATGTCGAGCCCGCGCTTCACGAAGTCGTACGGACGGACCCGCGCGCTCATCGGTCGAGGAAACCGCGGATCGCGACGACGACGCGCTCACGCTGGGAGTCGGTGAGGGCCGAACCGCTCGGCAGGGTCAAACCCCGCGCGAACAGCGACTCCGACGCACCGCTGGTCTTGCTGCGCGCCCCGTCGAACACCGGCTGGGCGTGCATCGGCTTCCACAGCGGACGACTCTCGATGTCGCCTTCGGCGAGCGCCGCCGCGAGCTCGGACGGCTCCCATCCGGTCACCGAGGAGTCCACCAGGATGGATGTCAGCCACACGTTGTCGTCCTCGTCGCCCTCGGCTCCGAACACCTCGACGCCGTCGACCTCGGCGAACAGCTGCTTGTACAGCTCGCGCATCTCGCGACGTCGGGCGATCATGGCATCGAGCCGCGACAACTGGGCGCGGCCGAGAGCCGCGAGCAGGTTGCTCATCCGGTAGTTGTAGCCGATGTCGGTGTGCTCATAGTGCACGACCGGCTGCCGCGCCTGGGTGGCCAGGTAGCGCACGTTCTGGGCGAGCTCCGCGTCGTCAGTGAGCAGCATCCCGCCGCCGGACGTCGTCATGATCTTGTTGCCGTTGAACGACACGATCGATGCACGACCGAAGCTGCCGGCCGCGCGACCCGCGTGGACGGCGCCCAGCGACTCCGCGGCATCCGCCAGCACCGGAACATCGAACTCGTCGGCCACCGCGAGGATGGCGGTGTAGTCCACCGCCTTGCCCAGCAGGTCGACCGGGACGATCGCCCCGATCCGCTCCCCCGCGGCGCGCAGTTCGAGGAGTGCTTCGCGCAGCAGCGCGGGGTCCATGTTGCCGGTCGTGGCGTCGGCATCGATGAAATACGGCTCGGCGCCGGTGTACACGATCGCGTTGGCCGTCGCGGCGAAGGTCATCGACGAGGTGAGAACCACGTCGCCGGGCTTCACTCCGATCGCGAGCAGACCCAGGTGAAGGGCGGCAGTACCGGAACTCAGCGCCACCGCGTGCGCGACCCCGATACGGTCGGCGAGCTCGCGCTCGAAGGCGTCGACGTCGGGCCCGAGCGGGGCGATCCATCCGGACCTCATCGCCGCGACGACCGCGTGCTCCTCGGCCTCTCCGACATCGGGCGAGGACATGTAGATGCGTCCGGTCACTGCGTGTTCTCCGTAGCGTCGAGGCGGATGGGCTCGATGATGGCCGTGTCGTTGTCACGCGGAATCGACATCATGCGCGCCTCCCAGCCCGCCTTGTCGAGCCGCTCGGGGGTGATCACGTCGGCCCTCGTGTGCGACACCTTCGGGTGGAACGGCCGCTCCAGGTTCTCTCGCGATCCCACGAGTTCTTCGTGCAGCTTCTCGCCTCGGCGGAGCCCTGTGAACACGATCTCGACGTTCTTGCCCGACATCGCGATCATGCGCTTGGCGACCTCGAGGATCGAGACGGGCTCTCCCATGTCGAGGATCAGGACCTCGCCGGCGCGCCCGATGCCACCGGCCTGAACCACGAGCTGGCACGCCTCGGGGATGGTCATGAAGTACCGCGTCGCCTCGGGATGGGTGACGGTGATCGGCCGCCCTTCCGAGATCAGTCGCTGGAACGTCGGCAGCATCGACCCGCGGCTGCCGATCACGTTGCCGAACCGCACGGAGAGGTACCGCATCCCGGTCTCCTCGCCCGCCCACGCGGTGAGCTTCTCCGCGACGCGCTTGGAGTGACCGAGCACACTGGTCGGGTTGGCCGCCTTGTCGGTCGAGATGTTCACGAAGGTGGTGACACCGACCCGACGCGCCGCGTTGATCACGTTGAGCGTGCCGATGACGTTGGTCTTCCACGCCTCGTCCGGATACTGCTCGAGCATGGGCAGGTGCTTCAGCGCGGCCGCGTGGAAGACCACCTCGGGCCGACGGTCGTCGAACAGCTGGTCCAGGGTGTCGACGTCGCGGATGTCGGCGAGCACGACATCGTTCGTGTCGAGGAGACCGTGCCCTGACGTGCCGAGCTGCGCGACCTGGAGTCCGGTCTCGTCGCGATCCACCATGATCAGCTCGCTCGGACCGTACTTGGCGAGCTGGCGACACAGCTCCGACCCGATGGATCCTCCGGCACCCGTCACGAGCACACGACGCCCGGTGATGTAGCCGGCGATCAGTTCGACGTTCGTGTCGACCGGGTGCCTGCCGATGAGGTCTTCGATGCTGATGTCCCGCACGTCGGTGACCGACTCCTCCCCCGAGGTGAGCGTGGCCAGGGTCGGGGTGATCGCGACCCGGAGTCCTGCCGCAGCGGCCCGATCGCTGAGTGTGCGCAGCAGAGTGCTGTCGGCATTGGGGATCGCGATGACCGCCAGCTTCGCGCGAGTGCTCTGGGCGGCGGAGGCGATGTCGCGCGTGGTGCCGACGACGGGCACACCCCGAAGACGGAGGTTCCTCTTGGCGGGGTCGTCGTCCAGCAGCCCCACGGCGCGGATGGGCGATGCCGGGTCGGTCGTGATGTTCGCGAGCAGTTTGTCGCCGAGGAATCCCGCACCGATGATGAGAGCCGGCTCGGCGTCTTCCCCGGGCTTGCGCGCCCGATCGATGAGAAGCCTCGACATGTAGCGCACCCCGAACATCAGCAGGAGCACGAACGGGAACGCGAGGAGCAGTGTGCCCCGGGGAACCCCGATGATCGGTCCGAGCGGGATGACGATCAGGGAGAGGAAGACGGCCTCGAGGATGACGATCAGAGCGACGGCACGGACCTCGTCGAAGGAGCCGTACGTGAACCGGCCGCGGTACAGCGTGGTCGCGTAGCCGACGACGACCTGGATGACACCGGCGACGACGGCGAGCACGATCGTCGCGATCCAGCCGCGCGCATCCATCACGAACTCGAATCGCAACGCGATCGCAAGAGTGACACCGAAGCTCCACGCGAGCCCGTCGACCACCGCCGCGAGCATGCGGCGACGGCGCTGCTTCACCGACACCTCAGACGATATGGGGATACCCCCGGTCGACACGTCGATGAATCCATCTTGCTGATTCAAGATCAGGAGCCCCCTCAGACTTCTCGTTCTCCCCTGAAGACATGTTCTCACAGGGAACGAGCAGGTCTGTGCCTTATGGCGTCGTCTCTCCGTCGGGAGGGGTCTCCGGATCCGTCGGATCCACGGGCTCCACCGGGTCGACGGGGACGACCGGATCCACGGGCGTCGGATCGGTCGTTCCGCTGGACGGCGGGGTCTGCGTGCCGTTCTGCGGCCACCACTGCTGCGTCGCGTCCTCGGCCTCGCGCTCGATCTCGATCCGCAACTGCTCGGCGGCCAGGGCGGCGAACGCATCCCGGTATGCAGCGAGCGCCGCCCGTCCGTCGGCCCCCCACAGGTCCGCTCCGGCGATCCGCGCCGCCGCATCGGACACGGCGACGCGCATCGCCTCGTCGGCATCGGGGTACCGTGCGACCGCGGCGTCCGCCATCGAGCCGAAGGATGCGGCGAGGGCGTCGACGGCCGCGTCGGCGGGAGGACGGAGCGCATCGAGCTGGGTGCGGAGCGCGCGTGCCTCTGCGGTCGCCTCGTCCAGCGCGACCAGGCGCTCCTGGACGCCGTCGATCGCGCCACCGACCTCCACCAGGGAATCCTCGTCGATGTCCGGGCGCTCGTACTCCCGCGGAAGATCGGGGACGACGATCGCGGCCAGTCCCGCGGCATAGGTGTCGAGCGCGGCGAGTGCGGCCGTGCGCGCCGTGTCGTCGGAGACGGCGAGCGGGGCGTCCTCGGGGCCTCCGGCGGGATCGGGAACCGTCGCGGTCGAGGTCAGCGCACCCCTGAGTGCCGTGATGTCCGCTGACTGCGCGTCGATATCCGCGACGAGGCGGTCGTGCGCCGTCTTCAGCGATTGGGCGGCGTTCTGCACCGCGGCCTCATCGGCCTCCAGAGACTCCAGCGCGCTGGCGGCCGGGCTGGCCGTCGCCATCTGGATGCCGCCGACGGTCGTCGCGGCGACCACCGCGACCACCGCGACGACGGCGGCGGACAGCGTGAGCGCGTCGACGCGGCGTCGGGGCCGCCGCGGGGTCCGCTCCGGCTCGTCTGTGTGCACGGCGACGGAGACGGCGGTGCGCCTGGCCGCCTCGACCATGTCGATCAGCTGAGTGGTATCCGCGAGCGGCCGGATCGAGGACGTGTTCGCCCGCGGCTCGCCGATCATCTCGCGCAGTCGCCAGGCGGTGTGATGGTCGTCCAGCACGGCCGCTCCGGCATCGCCGGCCCGCGGGCCGTCCGGGAAGAGATCGCTCAGGGCCGTCATGTCACCTTCAGGGGAATCGGTAGTCTCAGGAGACGATACCTCTGATCGCACCGACCACGCTGGAGAGCCATGGACATCCACGACTACCTTCGGGTGTTCCGTCGACAGATCGTGGTGATCATCGCCGGGCTCCTCATCGGGCTGTCAACGGGGGCGCTCGTCGCGATGCTCACCCCGCAGCGCTACCAGGCGACGACCGAGGTCATGGTGACCGCGCAGGTCGCGGACACGGCGACGCCTGCCGAGCGTGCTCTCGCGACCGGGTACGCCAAGCAGGCGGTGGAGACGTATCGCACGATCATCACGAGCTCGCTCGTGCTCGCGCCCGTCGTCGATGACCTCGGCCTCGACGCGGTGCCGTCCGGCATCAGCGCCACGTCAGCGCTCAACAGCACGATCGTCGCGATCAGCGTCTCGCACCGCAACCCCGGTCAGGCTGCGCGCATCGCGAACGCGGTCGCCGAGAGCTTCGCCACCGTCGTCACCGACACCCTCGAGAAGCGCGAGCAGGAGGCGGCGTTCACAATCCGGGTCGTCACCCTCGAGCCCGCCCAGGTGCCGACCGAGCCGGTCGCCCCCAACCTGCAGGTGTCGCTGATGCTCGGCGCCGTCGTCGGTCTCGCCGCCGGTGTCGGCGTCGCTCTCCTGCGCGCGACGCTCGATCGCCGCGTGCGCGTCGCCGCCGATGTCGAGGCCGCTGTCACGGCTCCTCTGCTCGGGCAGATCCCCCTCGACGCCGACACCGGCGACCATCCCCTCGCGGTCAGCTCCGCCCCGCACAGTCTTCGCGCCGAGGCGTTCCGCAGTCTGCGCACCAATGTCCGCTTCTTCTTCTCGGGCGGGCAGGGGGTCTTCGTCGTCACCAGCTCGGGTCCGGGCGAGGGCAAGTCGACCACGGCGGCGAACCTCGCTCTCGCCTTCGCGGATGCCGGGCAGCGGGTCGCGCTCCTCGACGGCGATCTCCGCCTCCCCCGTGTCGCCGAGTACTTCGACATCGAAGGCAGCATCGGCCTCAGCGACGTGCTGGCAGGTCGAGTCGGTCTCAACGAGGTCCTCCAGCGGTGGGGCCGGAGCACCCTGTTCCTCCTGCCATCGGGCACCGTGCCGCCGAACCCGGCCGAACTGCTCGGATCGTCCGCCATGGAGCAGCTCATCGATGCGCTCGCCGATGCGTTCGACGTCGTGATCATCGACGCGCCGCCGCTGCTGCTCGTCACGGATGCGGCGGTGATCGCCCGTGTCACGACCGGCGCGCTGCTGATCGCCGCGGCAGGGTCCACCCAGGCGAACCGTCTGGCAGACGCCGCGAAGAGCATCGAGTCGGTCGGCGCGAGGGTGCTCGGCACTGTGCTCACGAAGGCCCCGGTCGACGGCGCGGCGAAGACGCCCTACGGGACCGCGACGTCGGCCGCCACACGCTGACCCTCGGCCAGGCGGGCGGTGGTCCCGCCGCCGCTGTGAAAGAATATCGGGATACCATTTTCGCGGCTCGCCCCTCGGCTGACGTCGCTTTGCAACAGGGGGAATCTGCCGCGTGGAACTTCGCGATTACGTGCGTGTCCTGCACAGGAACTGGATCCTGATCCTCGTCCTGCTGATCCTGGGTCTCGCCGGCGGTGCGGGATACGCCGCACTGCAGCAGCCCAAGTACGTCGCGTCGACGCAGTTGTACGTCTCCGTCCGCACGGAGGGCGCGGCCACCGGCGACCTCGTCCAGGGCACCACGTTCGCGCGGCAGATGGTCACGAGCTACGTCGACGTCGTCGGCACCGCACTGGTGCTCGAACCCGTGATCGAGGAACTCGACCTCGACGACTCGGTCTCCGGGCTGAGCAGCCGCATCACGGCGACGACGCCCCTGAACACCGTGCTGATCGACGTCAGCGTGACCGACGGCGACCCGGAGCAGGCCGCTGCCATCGCCAACGCCGTCGCCGCGAGCTTCCAGAAGGCCGTGCAGACCACGCTCGAGCAGCCCGCCACTGAAGAAGCCGTCAGCCCTGTGCGGATCACGGTGACCGAACCCGCTGTCGCCTCCTCCACGCCGACGAGCCCGAACGTGCGACTGCTGATCATCCTCGGCGGCGTGATCGGCCTCGCGCTCGGCCTCGCGGTCGCGATGCTGCGCACGGTGCTCGACAACCGCATCCACACCCTCCACGACATCGAGACGCTGACCGATCGTCCGGTCCTCGGCGGCATCGCCTTCGACCCGGATGCCCCCAAGCGGCCGTTGATCGTGCACGCCGACCCCCGCAGCCCTCGCGCGGAGTCGTTCCGCAGCCTGCGGACGAACCTGCAGTTCCTCGACCTCGACTCCGGACCCCGGATCTTCGTCGTCTCCAGCGCCGGCCCCGGCGAAGGCAAGTCGACCACGACCGCCAACCTGGCGATCGCTCTCGCGGAGACGGGAGCGCGCGTCGCGCTGATCGACGGCGATCTTCGCCTGCCCCGCGTGGCGGACTACCTCGCGATCGAGGGCGGCGTCGGCCTCACCGACGTGCTCATCGGCCGCGTCGACGTGGCCGATGCCCTGCAGAAGTGGGGCACCACCGATCTGTACGTGCTGCCCAGCGGTCAGATACCTCCCAACCCCAGCGAGCTGCTGGGCTCCGCCGCGATGGACCAGGTCCTCGCGTCGCTCGGCGAGTACTTCGACTATGTGCTCATCGACGCCCCGCCCCTGTTGCTGGTGACGGACGCCGCGGTCGTCGGCAGCAAGACCCGCGGAGTCATCATCGCCGCAGCCTCCGGCAAGACAAAGAAGCAGGAGCTGTCCGGTGCGCTGCGCGCCCTGGAGACCGCCGGCGTGCAGATGCTCGGGATCGTGGTCACGATGCTGCCCACGAAGGGGCCGGACAGCTACGGGTACGGCGCTTACACCTACGGCGCGACCCACGACCTCGAGGGCGATGTCGTCACCAACCATCGGGCGGCGAAGAGCCGGAAGAAGGCTCCGCGCGCGAAGAAGCGCTCGACGGCTCGTTCCTGACCGGTCGGGCCCGCAGGACTACTTCGCCGGCGACACCCGGAAGACGATGCCGTGATACAGCACGAAGCGCAGCAGCACGACGATGACGATGCTCGCCAGATTGACGATGTTGACGGCGACCGCGCCGGGCGCACGGCCGAGGGCGACGGTGGCGAACTCGACCCCCACCCAGACGAGACCGGCTCCGAGCGCCGTGCAGACCGCGTTGGTCACCAGGAAGAGCACGACCTCGGACACCCTGCCGCGACGGTCGCGGTGGCGGAAGGTCCACTCCCGATTCCCGATGTAGGCGTTCACGAGCGCGACCAGCGAGGCCACGATCTTCGCGGTCACCACGTCCCATCCCCACACGAAGACCAGCAGGTTGAACACACCGACCTCGATCAGGGTGCTCAAGGCGCCGACGACGAGGAAGCGGCTGCCGACGCCGACGAGTCGGCGCAGTCGGGAGGGAGGATTCATGACTCAACTAGGCTACTTGCTGATCCCCGTGCGCCCCGCCACCCCAAGGACCCTGTGACTCTCCGCCACCTCGCCATCGTCATGCCCGCCTTCAACGAAGCCGAAGGCATCCGGGGCTTCATCGACGAGATCAGGGAGCACGTGTCACCCCTGGCCGATCAGGTCACGTTCCACGTCGCCGACGACCGCTCGACGGATGGCACGGCCACGGTGTTCGACGACGTCCCGGACGTGGACGTCGAGGTGCAGCCCCTCAACCGCGGACACGGGCCGACGGCACTCGCCGCCTACCGCGCCGGCCTCGCCGCGGACCCCGACCTGCTCGTGCATGTGGACGGCGACGGACAGTTCTACGGCAGCGACTTCCCCCGACTGATCTCCGCACTCGTCGCCGAAGATGCCGACGTGGTGCACGGCGTCCGCGACGGTCGCACCGACCCCTGGTACCGCAAAGTCCTCACCGGCGCGGTCGGCCTCCTCATCGCCGTGTCAGCCGGACGCCGCATCCCGGACGTCAACACCCCGATGCGCGCGTATCGCCCCGAGGCGCTGCGACTCCTCGTGGACGCGATCCCCGCAGACGCGTCCGTGCCGCACGTGCACTTCTCGCTCGCCGAGGCACGCGCCGGCTTCACCGTCCGCTACCTGCGGGTCGCCAGCATCCCACGGCGCGGCACCTCGACCACCGGCACGATGTGGGGACGAGGCAGCACGGTCTCGCTGCCGCCCAAGCGCCTGCGCCGCTTCGTACGTCTCGCACTGCTCGAGGCGTGGTCGCTCTCGCTCAAGCCGTCCGCACCGCTGCGCGGCATCCGCCGTCCGGAGCGCGTCCCGCGATGACCCGCACCCGCACGATCCTGTTCTGGGTGGCCGCGGCCGCTCTCCTGATCGGGCATGTCGTCGTCGCCTGGCACAGCCTCGTCGTCTGGCGCTTCTGGGAGGACGAGGCCTTCAACCTGACCGTGCCCCGCAACCTGCTCGACGGCCTCGGCTATTCCAGCGACGGCGCCCTGTCCGGTTCGACGATCACCCCGTTCGATCCCCGCATCTCGACCGGGCCGGTCGTGCTCCTCCCGGTGGCGGCACTCCTGGCGACCGGCATGGATCCGGTGCTGGCCGCGCGCCTGGTGCCGCTGGCGTCCTGGGTCGCGCTGCTCGCGGGGCTCGCCCTCCTCGGCCGCCGCATCGGCGGACGCTGGGCCGCACTGCTCGCCGTCGCCGTGCCCCTCGCCTTCACCGCGAGCGCCGGGGTCTCACCCATTCAGGGTCCCGCTGACCTGCTGGGCGAGATCCCCGCAGCGGCGCTCATCGTGTGGGCCCTCGTCGTGCTGCCACGACGGGCATGGCTCGCCGGGCTCCTGGTCGGGCTCGCGGTCCAGGCGAAGCTCATCGCCATCCTCGCTCTCCCGGCGTTCGCCGTGGCGCTCTGGGTGCTCTCCGACGGCACGGGCTGGGCGCGCATCCGTGACACACTTCGACGGTCGTGGCTGCCGCTCCTCCTCGTGGCCGTGCCGACACTCCTGGTCGAGCTCGCCGCCCTCCTCTCCCTCGGCGTCTCCGGATTCATCGAGCACCTTCGCGCGCTCGTCTCGTTCGTCCGCAGCGGCGGTCAGGGAGATGCCGCGACCACGGTGCTGCAGAAGCTCGGCACCCTGGCGGACTCCTGGTCGCTGCCCGCAGCCCTGGCCGTGGTCGGAGCGATCCTCGCGGTCTCCCTCACCGTGTTCGGGATCGCCCGCCGGTGGCACACCGCGACAGAAGCCGAGCGCCTCGTGATCGCCTACGCGCTCGCAGCGCTCATCGGTGCACTCGCCTTCGTGGGTTGGTGGGCCACCGCCTCGCGCCTCCCTCTGTGGGTGCGGCACCCCGCCCCCGGAGTCTTCGCGTTCTTCCCCATGATCGCCGCCGCGGCCATCTGGGCCGTGAAGGGCCAGCCGGGCCGCGGTGTCGTCCGCATCGGCGGCGTCGTCGCGGCATCGGTGCTCGCCGTCATCGTCGCCGCGGGCGCTGCCGTCCACGTCGCCTCGTCGTTCGCGCCGCGCGGCCACACGCTCGAGACGCAGCGTGCCGCCATCGCGCCCTTGATGGACTGGGTCGACGAGAACGAGGTGGAGTGGCTCGCGGCGGATCCGTGGGGTGCAGCGGTCGCTCCGATCGTGCTCACGGGCGCCCATGTCGGCCTGTTCGATGCGCCGGCCATGGCGGGGGTTCCTCGGCTCACAGGACTCCCCTGCCCGGCGGAGACGCTCGTCGACGCAGGTCTCTACCGGATCTGCGCGGCGCCGTAGGCGCCCGGACGAAGAACCGGCCGACCGCTGAGATCAGCGACCGGCCGGTTGTTCAGCGAAAAGCGATCAGAGCGCGAGACGCTCCTGCACCACCTCGGCAAGGCGACCTGCGTAGGCGTGCACCGACTCCGGATCGGCGGCTTCGACCATGACGCGGACCAAAGGCTCGGTGCCCGACTTGCGCAACAGCACACGGCCGTTGTCGCCCAGCTCGGCTTCGACGTCGCGAACAGCCTGCTGCACGACCTCGTCGTCGGCGACGCGATCCTTGTCGACGTCGCGCACGTTGATGAGCACCTGCGGGTAGACCGTCATCACGGCGGCGAGCTCGGCGATCGACTTCTTCTGGCGCGCCATCTCGGCCACCAGGTGGAGACCGGTGAGGATGCCGTCACCCGTCGTCGCGTACTCGCTCATGATGACGTGACCGGACTGCTCGCCGCCGAGCGCGTATCCGCCCTCGTTCATGTCCTCGAGCACGTAGCGGTCGCCGACGGCCGTCTGACGGACGGTGATCCCGTGCTCGCGCATCGCCACGTGGAGGCCCAGGTTGCTCATGACGGTCGCGACGAGCGTGTCGTCGGTGAGACGGCCGCGCTCCTTCATGGACACGGCGAGGATCGCCATGATCTGGTCGCCGTCGATGACGTTGCCCTGGGCGTCGACCGCGAGGCAGCGGTCTGCGTCGCCGTCGTGGGCGATGCCGATGTCGGCACCGAGCCGAACGACGGCCTCGGCGAGGTTGTCGAGGTGCGTCGACCCGACGCCGTCGTTGATGTTCCAGCCATCGGGATCTGCGCCGACGACGGTGACCTCGGCCCCCGCATCGCGGAACGTCTCGGGCGAGACACCGGAGGCGGCGCCATGCGCGCAGTCCAGGACGACGTGGATGCCCTCGAGCCGGTTCGGGAGCGAACCGAGCAGGTGCACCACGTAGCGGTCCTCCGCATCGGAGAACCGGTCGATGCGACCGACACCCGCGCCGGTGGGGCGCAGCATCTCGCCATGCATGGCCTCTTCGATGCGCTGCTCGACGACGTCGGGGAGCTTACGACCCCCGCGCGCGAAGATCTTGATGCCGTTGTCGGGCGCGGCGTTGTGCGACGCCGAGATCATGACGCCGAAGTCGGCGTCGCGGTCGGCCACGAGGAACGCGAGCGCGGGGGTCGGGATGACCCCTGCCTCGAGCACGTCGACACCGGAAGAGGCGAGTCCCGCGGAGACGGCTGCGGTGAGGAAGTGTCCGGAAACCCGGGGGTCCCGGGCGACCACTGCGGTGAGTCGCTTGCCTTCGGCCTTGCGAGCCTCCGCAGTACGGCCCTGGCCCAGGACGACAGCAGTCGCCTGGGCCAGGGTGAGCGCCAGGTCGGCGGTGAGGATGCCATTGGCGAGTCCTCGCACGCCGTCCGTGCCAAAGATCGGCATCGGAGCAGTGGACCTTAACGCTTCGAGTACTGAGGCGCCTTGCGGGCCTTCTTGAGTCCAGCCTTCTTGCGCTCCTTGACGCGCGCGTCGCGCGAGAGGAAGCCGGCCTTCTTCAGGGTCGGACGGTTGTTCTCCTCGTCGATGCCGTTCAGCGAACGAGCGATGCCGAGGCGGAGCGCACCGGCCTGGCCCGAGGGGCCACCACCGGAGATGCGCGCGATGACATCGTACGCACCGGCGAGGTTCAGCACGGTGAACGGGTCGTTGATCAGCTGCTGGTGGAGCTTGTTCGGGAAGTAGTCCTCGATCGTGCGGCCGTTGACCGTGATCGTGCCCGAGCCGGGGACGATGCGCACGCGGGCGATGGCCTGCTTGCGACGGCCGACAGCGGCACCCGGGACGCTGAGGACGGGGCGGGGAGCCGCCTCGACCGCGTCGGTCTCGGGAGTCGACGTCGAGAAGTTCTGGGGGATTTCGGTGGTGTCCTGGATGTCAGCCACGAGTATGTCCTTAGTCTTTACGGCGCTTACTGGGCGACCTGGTCGAGGGTGTACGTCTGCGGCTGCTGCGCGGCGTGCGGGTGCTCTCCGCCGACGTAGACCTTGAGCTTCGACAGCTGCTGGCGGCCGAGGCTGTTCTTGGGGAGCATGCCACGGATGGCCTTCTCCACAGCACGGACCGGGTTCTTCTCGAGGAGCTCGGCGTAGGTGACCGACTTCAGGCCGCCCGGGTAGCCGGAGTGGCGGTAGGCCATCTTCTTCTGGAGCTTCTGACCGGTGAGCGCGACCTTGTCGGCGTTCACGATGATGACGAAGTCACCCGAGTCGATGTGGTTGGCGAAGGTCGGCTTGTGCTTGCCACGCAGGAGCGTAGCGGCGTGCGAAGCCAGACGGCCGAGAACGACGTCGGTGGCGTCGATGACGACCCAGTCGCGCTGGACTTCGCCAGCCTTGGGGGTGTAAGTGCGCGTCACGATAGTGCTGCTTTCTTGTGTCGAACGGAGAAGTTCGTGAATCCCACTCCGGGGTGGTTCTTCCCGACAGGGAGGAACACGCCAGTGGAGGGCTCACGTTCGGACGATGCCCTTCCTTCCGCGAACGGGGAAAGGCACCAAAGGGAAATCATACGCCACGCCGGGCGATTGCCCAAACCACGCCCCTGCGACCGCCGCTCAGTCGGGTGTGACCGTGACGAGGATCGGACGGTGGTCGCTGGACCCCTGGGGCAGCGTCGTGATGCGCTCGATCTCGAATCCGGCGGACGTGGCGAAATCGTAGTGCCCGCGGAAGACCCGGTAGCGCGTATAGGTGTGGTCGTCGCTGAGCGAGAGCGCGTACCCGTGATCGCGCACGGCCTGCCCGAGGTTCTCCTTGAACACCGGGTAGTTGTAGTCGCCGACCATGAGCTGCGGCAGACCTTCGCCGAGAGTCGCCAGCTCGGTCAGCGCGGCACGGATCTGATGCCGACGAAGCGAGTTCAGTGCTGTGAGGGGCGCGGCATGGAACGAGGCGACGATGAAATCCTGGCCGTCATCGATGTCGCGCAGCCGGGCCCCGAGCACGCGTTCGTGTGCGGGCTTGGCGATGCGGTCGTGCAGCGACTTCTTCAGCCCGAGGGTGCGGATGGCCTGCAGGTGAAAGGTGCTGGAACGGTAGAAGAGCGCGAGCCCGAGGCGGTTGCCCTGGGTCGCATCCGCCAGCACGAGGTCGCCGATCTGCGCGGGAAGCGCGGGGACGTCGCACTCCTGCAGGCAGAGGATGTCGGGATCGTGCGTACCGACGAGCGCCGCGAGCTCTCCGGCCGCGCGATGCTTCTGGAGGTTGTACGAGATGACCTTCATGATCCCCTCAACGCTACTCGTCCCGGCTGTGCCCCGGCTCCGGATGGAGCGGGGTCGGAATCTGGCTCAGCGGGCATTCACCGGGTCCTCTGGTGCAGCGCCCCGCTCCCCTCCTCGTTCGGCCGACCGTAGGGTGGTGGCGTGCCCTTCTCGACTGCGCGCGACCGAGGGATGAGGGTCGAAGTGTTCCCCGTGAGACGCTTGCACACCTGGCGGCGCAGACGAAAAGGGGACTCTGCACCCTGAGTGCGGGGCTCCAGCCTCAGTCTCGATCGCGACGGGCCCGCGTCTGCTCCGCGCGTGCGGCGAGCAGCTCGTCGGCGGGATAGCCCACCTCGGTGAGGATCAGGCCGCGGGCGGCCAGCACCTTGAACTCGCTGGTGCGCGTGAGGGCATCGCGCAGCACGACGAGGTCGTCGACATCCAGGCGTCCCTCCCCCACGGCCGCGCACGCACCGACGAGCGCGCGCACCATGCTGTGACAGAACGCGTCGGCCTTGACCTCGGCGACGAGAACTCCCTCGGCGTCGCGAGACCACCGATAGTCGAGCAACGTGCGGATCGTCGTCGCCTCCTCGCGAGGCTTGCAGTACGCCGCGAAGTCGTGCAGCCCGATGAGCGTGCGCGCCGCCGCATCCATGGCCTCCACATCGAGGCTGCCGCGGATGCTTGTCGTGTCGAGGCGTCGCAGCGGGTCGAAGCCGGCCTGTGCGTCCGCGAGGCGATAGCGGTAGCGGCGCCAGACGGCCGAGAACCTCGCGTCGAAGCCCTCCGGCGCGAGCGACGAACGAGCGACCGTGACGTCGGAGTAGGCGCCGAGCACGCCGCGGATGCGACCGGCGATGGTCCCGGCCGGCTCCAGGGGCGCCCGCCCGTTCCGGGCCTCGATCCGCGACCACTGCTTCTCGTCGAGATCGACGTGGGCGACCTGTCCGCTGGCGTGCACGCCCGCGTCCGTGCGGCCGGCGACGACGAGCTGCACATCGGACCCCAGGATCCGGGCGAGGGCCGCCTCGAGAGTTCCCTGCACGGTCCGCAGCGTCGGCTGCTTCGCCCACCCGCGGAAGTGGGTGCCGTCGTAGGCGATGTCGAGCCGGATGCGCACGGAGCAAGCCTAGGACAGCCCGGCCGCGGCGACCGACGGCGTCAGATGCCGCCGTCGATCGAGCGGATCGTCACAGCGGGCTCATCAGGCACCATCACCTCGGTGTCGCGGTTCAGGCTCTCACCGCGGAAGAACCTCTTCGACCGCGGGAACAGGTACCAGACGAACATCAGCACGAGGCCGAACGCGAGCGAGCCGACGCCGATCACGAAGGTGCCGCCGATGCCGAACAGGACCGTGTACCCGTAGTCGACGTCCCACATGTCGATCGCGGACTGCACGAACGCCCACGTCAGCATGACGCCGCCGAGCAGCGGGAACAGCCCCTTGAAGAAGAACTCGCGCGGCGAGGCGGTCAGGTCCTTGCGGAAGTACCAGACGCACGCGAAGCCGGTGATCGCGTAGTAGAACGCGATCGCGAGGCCGAGCGAGAGGATCGAATCCTGCAGGATGTTGTCGCTGATCAGCGTCATGCCGATGTAGTAGACCGAGGCGACCACGCCCATCACGATGGTCGAGAACGATGGGGTCTTGTACGTGGGGTGCACGTCCTTGAACCTCGCGGGCAGGGCGCGATACACGCCCATCGCCAGCGTTCCGCGTGCGGTGGGGAGGATCGTGGTCTGGGTCGACGAGATCGCGGAGATGATCACCGACACCACCAGCACCCAGCCGAACGGGCCGAGCAGCCCGTCCTTGATCGCGAGGAAGAAGTCGTCCGCGTTGGCCTCGTTGCCCAGCCCTGTGCCGTCTTCCCCGAGTCCGGCGTACATCATGGCTGCGATGGTGACCGCGACGTACGTGAACAGCAGGATCACGGTGGTCAGCAGCGCGGCACGGCCGGGGATGCGCTTCGGGTCCTTGGTCTCCTCGTTGAGAGCGAGGCACGTGTCCCAGCCCCAGTAGATGAACAGGGCGAGCAGGATGGCCTCGGTGAAGCCCGACCAGTCGGTGAATGCGAAGGGGTTCATCCATTCCCAGTCGAACGGAGTCGGGTTCGGCGCCGTGCCGGCGAAGAACTGCCACAGCGCGGTCACGACGAAGATCGCGAGCGCCAGGTACTGGATGCCGAGCAGGATGTTCTGGATGCGCTCGCCGATCTCGACCCCACGCCAGCTGACCCAGGTCATGGCGGCGATGAAGAAGACGGCCACGACGACGACGCGCCAGTCGTTGTTCTCGAGGTCCTGTCCGATCAGCGACCAGAAGTAGACGGAGGCGATCTGGGCGAGGTTCGCGAGGACCACCATGCCGGCGACCGCGACACCCCAGCCACCCATCCAGCCCACCCACGGCCCGAAGGCCTTCGTCCCCCAGGTGAACGTGGTGCCGCAGTCGGGGACGGCATTGTTGAGCTCGCGGTAGGCGAAGGCGATCAGGAGCATCGGGACGAAGGCGATGATGAACGCGATCGGCGCCTGTGCGCCGACGGCGAGCACCACGAAGCCGAGCGTCGCGACGAGCGAATAGACGGGTGCCGTCGAGGCCAGACCGATGACGGTGGATCCCCACAGGCCCAGCGTGCCTGCAGCCAGTCCCTTGCCGTCGGGTCGTTCAAGGTGAATGGGCGTCGTTGCCATGCTCAGAACAGTAGGGCCACTGCGGTTATCGCGTCAATATCTTTCTTCGACCTTCCGAATCCGCGGCGATTCACCTACACGGACGACGGAATCCGTACAATCAGGCGCGATCGAGCATGCCGTCGGCGTGATCAGCGACCCACGCCATCAGCGGCAGCATCCGCTCCATCAGGTCGCGGCCGAGCGGCGTCAGGCTGTACTCCACGTGCGGCGGCACGGTCGGCAGCGATTCCCGATGCACCAGTCCGTCGTCCGCGAGGGTGCGCAAGGTCGAGGCGAGCATCTTCTCGCTGATCCCGTCGACCGCGCGGCGCAGCTCCCCCCACCGGTGCGTGCCGTCGGACAGCGAGGAGAGCACCAGCACGCCCCACTTGCTCATGATGTGGTCGAGGATCACACGTGTGCCGCAGTTCTGGTCGAAGACGAACGGCGTCGATTCCTTTATCTGGGCGAAACTTACCGTCATGTGGGTACCTTACTTCAAAGTGGGTACCCATCGGGCGGAATGTTCTCACCCGGTGCACGGGTTGTCGAGGATGTCACTTACGAAAGGACCCTCATGACCATCCTCGTCACCGGTGCGACCGGCAACCTCGGTCGCCTCATCATCTCCAGCCTGATCGAGCGCGGAGCAGATCCCCGGTCGATCGTCGCGGGAGCCCGCGACACCGGGAAGGGCGCCGACCTGGGTGTGCCGGTCGTGCACCTCGACTACACCGACCCCGCCTCGGTCGCGGCCGCCATGGACGGCGTCGACACCGTCGTGCTCGTCTCGGGATCAGAGGTCGGGCAGCGAGTGGCACAGCACCGGGCGGTCATCGACGCGGCCGCGGCTGCTGGTGTCTCCAAGTTCATCTACACGAGCGCCCCCAAGGCCACGACGAGCGACCTCGTCCTGGCGCCGGAGCACAAGGCGACGGAGGAGCTCATCGCCGCCGCGGGGCTGCCCGCCGTGATCCTCCGCAACAACTGGTACACCGAGAACTACGCCGCGGATCTCGCGCGCGCTGCCGAGACCGGTGTGCTCGCCGCGGGCACCGGCGACGGACGCGTCGCCTCGGCCAGCCGCAAGGACTTCGCAGAAGCCGCTGCCGTCGTGGCGCTCGAGGACGGCCACATCGGCGAGGTCTACGAGCTCGGCGGCGATGTCGCCTGGACGTACACCGACCTGGCCGCGGCGATCTCCGAGGTGACCGGTCGCGAGGTCTCGTTCGTGGCGCTCGACGCCGACGCCCAGATCGCAGCCCTCCGCGAAGCCGGCCTCGACGAGGGCACGGCCGGATTCGTCGCCGCACTCGACTCCGGGATCAAGAGCGGTGCCCTCGCCGAGTCCGACGGCACGCTCGCGCGACTGATCGGCCGTCCGACCACACCCCTCGTCGAGGGTCTGCGCGCCGCGGCCTGAGCGCCGTCCATGACGGTGTGCCGCTCTCCTCGGGAGAGGCACACCGTCGTCAGCGGCACACCGTCGTCGCGCGACTCCGCTCAGGCCGCCTCGCGAGGCTGCACATGAACCACCGTGAGGGTGATGCTCTCGCGCCGCACGCCGCGCGCCCCCAGTATCGCGTCGACTTCGGCCTGCACGGCGCGCAGGATGTGCTCCGATCGCGAGTCGGAGTCCACCCCGATGGAAGCCTCCACCACGACACCATCGCCAGAGGACACGACCGCCACGATCGGCTCGTCGTCCTTGCGGGTGCCGAGCGCGGCCGCTCCGGCGCGCAGCAGGTTGGAGATGAGCGATCCCGACCGGAACACGGCGCGAACCCCCGGCATCGCGCGCACCGCCTCCTCGATGTACGCGGCGAGTTCGGTGCGCGCTTCCGGCGTCATCAGCTCTCCTGCGTCCACGAGGACACCTCCCGGATGTCTCGGATCGCGATGTCGATCGCGACGATGTTCAGTGCGGTGTGCGCGCGGAGGTCGCGGTCGACTTCGGCGCGCAGCTGTTCGGCGATCAGCGGGATCGGCTGACCGTGCAGAGCGCTCGCGTCGATGGTCACGCGAACCGGCGCACCCGGCTCGGTCAGGTCTCCGTCGAGCCGACAGCGCCCGATGAGCAGACCAGGCACGGCACGCTCCGCCGAACGGATGAGTCCGCGGACCGCACCCTCCGTTATGCCGAGGTCGACGGTTGGATCCGGAGAGTCGAAGCGGATGCGTCGTCCGGCACGCGCGTCCAGGGCGATGCCGCTGAGGATGCGGTCGACCCAGCCCTGATCGACCTCCGGTTCGGCCGCGGCTTCGGCGGCGAGCAGTTCCGCCCCGAGTCCGTGCAGGCGCTCCAGCGCGTCCAGCGCCAGCTGACAGCCGGGAGACTCGTCGATGGAGCGGTCGGCGGGCTGTCTCCCGGCGTCGAGATAGTCGGTCAGCTCGTCGAGCGTGTGCCCGTCGAGATCGGTGGGCTCCAGCCCCAGCCTGCGGACGTCAGGAGTCTCTCTCTCATCGGTCATCGCCACTCCTCCATCCGCACGATCATGTATCTGCGCGCCCGTGCCAGCAGGCCACGGGCGGTCGTGACGGGGATGTCGAGTTCATCGGCGATCTCCTCGTACGAGTAGCCGCCGATCTCGCGCAGGATCCAGCACTCGCGCTGCGCATCGGGGAGCTCGCGGAGCGCCGCGCCGAGAGCCGCGACGCCCGCTCTCACCTCGACGATCGCCGATGGCGATGCGTGCAACGGCGCCGGGCGATCGATCGAGTCGATGTCGACAGCGGGTCGGACGGCACGGATGCGATCCACGGCCTTCCGGCTGACGATCCTCATCAGCCAGCTCTTGACCTTGCCCGGGTCTTCGAGCTCCCCGAACCGCTGCCACGCCGTGACGAACGACTCCTGCACGACGTCGTCGACATCTGCCGAGGCGTTCAGCATCCGCTGCGTGTACGCGCGCATCATCGGCGTGTACCTGCGCACGAGAACAGCGAACGCCTCGATGTCGCCGTCCATCGCACGTCCCGCGACGATGCCGTCGTCTGCGTGTTCGAGCGCTCTCCGAAAGCGTTCGTCTTCCATCCACCCCACCCCTCGGTCCGATCCCCTGGGAGATTCGGAACGGACGCCTCACCGGATCGGATGATCTCGCACCGACCTGGGAGCGGTCGGGGAGGGACTCGCATGACCCCCTCCCCGAGTCCGTCACTTCTTGAAAGCGTCCTTGACGTTCTCAGCGGCATCACGGACATCGCCCTTGGCCTGTTCGGCCTTTCCCTCGGCGACGAGCTTGTCATCGCCCGTCACCTTGCCGACGGCCTCCTTCGCCTTTCCGGCGACCTTCTCCGCAGTGGCCTTGATCTTTTCTTCCGCGCCCATGGCGTCTCCTTTCCCGTATCGATCCCGAGTCTCGGAATCGAGTTCTCACCCAGGCCCCGCCTGAGCGTCTTGCGTCTGCGATCACTGCACCCTGCGCGGCGAGCGGAGCGCGTCACGCCAGCGTCGGTCCGCCAGGTGCAGCATGATGGGGATCCGCTCCCCCAGGAGCTCGTCCCACTCACGGACGGCCGCCTCAGCCGCATCGACGACCGCACCCAAGGGGGCTCCCGGCCGCACGGTGACGGCGAGTTCGACGGCGCGCGAGCCCCCGATGCGATACGCCGCCGTGCGAGCCGAGAGCACATCAGGGCGTCGCACCAGCGGCTCGGTCAGCAGGCTCTCGGCGACGTCCCGATCGACCACCGTGCGGCCGTCGGCGGCGTCGATCTCGAGCACCGTCCTCGAACCGCCGCGTCTGCGTGTTCCGAGGAAGACCACCAGGACCACGGTGAGGAGCAGGCATCCCCCCGCCGCGAGCACCACCGGGGCGGGCGCCGCACCGAGACCCGCCAGCTGCCAAGTCCACGTGGATGAGGCACCCCAGATGTCCATCACGGTGGCCGCGGGGCGCCGGATCCAGGTCGGCGCCTCCCCTGTGGCGACGGCCGCTGCGGCGAGGGCACCGACGCCGAGGGCGAGCAGGAGCACGCCGGCGACGAAGAGCAGCGCGCGGTTCGCGAGACGATTGGTCGCGTTCATGCGATCACCCCGTCGGTTTCCACGCTGACCCGCGGCGCCGCGGCGAACCCGATCCCGGCGAGGACGTCGTTCACCGCCGAATCCGCGGCGGCGACATCCACGGGTCTGCCGCTGGTCGGCGTGATCCGCACCGCCACCGTGCGTCGGCCCACGGTCACGGCGACCCGGCCGCGGTCGACGCCGGTGCGCCGGGCCACGGCCTCAGCCACCGAGTCGGCGATCACGCCGTCGTCGACGAGGAGGGCGCTCCGCTCTGTCGTGCGCGACCGCCGAGCACGCCGTCCCGGCAGCAGGGCGAGCGCGAGGAGGACGATCGCGCAGACCACGAGCGCGACTCCCACCCCGACCGGAATCGCCAGCTGTGCGGAAGCGTCGAGGGCGCCGAACCATCGGGCGAGAGCCTCGCGGAATGCCTCATCGACGAGCCACCACACACCGCCGACCAGTGCGGCGAGGAGCAGCGCGACCCCGATCGAGGCGACCACGGCCGCCGGGATCGTGCGGGGCGCATGAGTCTCCCGACGGAGAACGCGCCGGTAGGTCGCTTGTTCGTTCGTCATCTCACCCTCTTCTCTCTGCTCCGGCGGACTCCCGCGTATCGGATGTCGACGGCCTTCACGTCTCGTCCCGCCAGGTCTCTCATCCCGTCGATGAGCGTCCGTCGAAGCGCGTCGCCCTGTTCGACGAGGTTCGATACCCGCCCGCCCCCACGGGCGACCGGCACGGTGACAGCGATCCGCAAAGCGCCACCCTGGTCGGACAGCTGCACCCCCACGTCGCGGACCGTGACACCCGCTGCGTCGCGCACGATGCCGACGGCGAGTCGTTGCAGGGCCCGAGCAGAGAAGGTCGTGCTCCCCGAGACGGCGACCGTCGCCGCCTCGGCTACGCCGTCGCCCGTCATGACGACGAACGCCGGCCCCGGAAGACCTCGGCGAGCGCGCGGACGTCGATCCGGCCATCGATGATGCGGCCGGCGACCGCGCCGAGGAGCATCGCCAGAGCCACGAGCAGGAAGGCCCAGAAGCCCAACGCCACCCATGTCAGCGCAAGCACCGCTGCGGCCGCCGCGCCGATCACCGACGCGTTCACTGGACTCGCGCCTCCTGCGTGTCATCGCCCTCGTCTTCGGAGGGGATGTGCACGTCGTTGACGGTCACGTTGACCTCGGCGACCTCCATGCCGACGAGCTCCACCATCGCGCGGTGGATGGCAACGCGGACCTCGTCGGCGACCTTCTGCAACGACACCGGATACTCCGCCACGATCGTGACATCGACCGCGACCTGGGTCTCGCCGACCTCGACGCTGATCCCCTGCGAGAGATCGGTCGTGTTGAGGGCGTCGCGGATCGCACCGACCATGCGTGCGGCTCCCCCGCCGAGTGCATGGACGCCGCTGACCTCGCGCGCCGCGATGCCTGCGATCTTCGCCACCACCGCGTCTTCGATCGTGGTCTTGCCCGCAGCAGTCCCCAGCTGCGGCGCGACGACCTGAGCCTTGGGCTGGGTGCCACCAGTCACGTTCGCCATCATGAGCTCCTTCATCCGTGTGTCCGCCTCCGGTCGGAGCGCGGGCCGCAGTGCTGCGACACCCCTAGGACGTATGCCGAGCACCGGATGTCACAAAGAGGTTCGGATTTGTTCGCGCGACTCACAGTGCACTCCAAGGAACAGAGTGCAATATTGCACTCTATGAACGACAGTGCAGAATCCTTGCGGGAACAGCGCAAGCGGGAGACGTCTCGCGCACTCACCGATGCCGCACGGCGACTGACGGCGAGCGAGGGGTTCGCCGGGTTCACGATCGAGGAGCTGTGCGCAGAGGTCGGCGTCTCGCGGCGCACCTTCTTCAACTACTTCGAGAGCAAAGAGCACGCCGTCTTCGGCTTCACCACGATCGACTCCCGCCAGGAGGCGCTCGAGGAGGAGTTCGTGTCGCAGCGCGGAGACCTCCTCGATGACTTCCTCCAGCTGACGATCGGCCGCTTCGAGCTGTTCAACCCCGTCGACGATGCACCGGCGATGTTCGCCGTGATCGAGCAGGAGCCGCGCCTGCTCAAGGCCGCATTCGAGCAGGTCGCCAAGAACGAGCGCCGCGACATCGGGCTCATCCTCCGGCGGACCCCCGAGGCGGTCGACGCCGAGCTCCGCGCCGAGGTCATCGTGCACACGGTCGGCGCGCTGATCCGGATGAGCATGGACCAACTGCTGCACCACCAGTCCACCGAGACGTTCGGCGAGCTCATCGCGCGACGCCTCGACCTCGCCCGCTCCCTCTACGCACCATCACAGAAAGACCACTGATGTCCACCACCGCCACGAAGGATGCGCCCTTCCTGCTCACGAAGCGCCGCATCTGGATCATCTTCAGCGCCCTCATCGCGGGCATGCTGCTCTCGAGCCTCGACCAGACCATCGTGTCGACCGCCATGCCGACGATCGTGGGGCAGCTCGGCGGCGTCGACCACCAGGTCTGGATCACCACCGCCTACCTGCTGGCCACCACGATCGTGATGCCCATCTACGGCAAGTTCGGCGACGTGCTCGGGCGCCGCAATCTGTTCCTCGTCGCGATCGCGCTGTTCACCCTGGCCTCGGTCGGCTGCGCATTCGCCACCGACTTCTGGATGTTCGTCGTGTTCCGCGCGCTGCAGGGGCTGGGCGGCGGCGGACTCATGATCCTCTCGCAGGCGATCATCGCCGACATCGTCCCCGCCAACGAGCGCGGCAAGTACATGGGCCCCCTCGGCGCCGTCTTCGGTCTCTCCGCCGTCGCCGGTCCGCTCCTCGGCGGATTCTTCGTCGATCACATGACCTGGCAGTGGGCGTTCTACATCAACATCCCCGTCGGCATCGCCGCGTTCATCATCGCCCTCGTGGCACTGAAGCTGCCGAGCAAGAAGGCCGAGAAGCCGATCGACATCTTCGGCGTGATCTTCCTCTCGATCGCCACGACGTGCCTGATCTTCTTCACCGACTTCGGTGGCGATGCCGAGTTCGGATGGGACTCGCTGGCCACCTGGGCCTGGGGTGCAGGTCTCGTGGTCGCCGCCACGGCGTTCGTCATCACGGAGTCGCGCGTGCAGGACCCGATCATCCCCCTGAGCCTGTTCCGCAACCCGATCTTCGTCAACGCCACGGCCATCGGGCTCGTGCTCGGCATCGGGATGTTCGCCGCGATCGGATTCGTGCCGACATTCCTGCAGATGTCGTCGGGCACGTCGGCCGCGGCCTCAGGCCTGCTGATGATCCCGATGATGGTCGGCCTGATGGGAACGTCGATCTTCTCTGGTATCGCGATCTCCAAGACCGGCAAGTACAAGATCTACCCCATCCTCGGCACGATCATCACGGGCATCGCGATGATCTCGATGACCACCCTGTCGGCATCGACCCCGATCTGGCTGATCTGCGTGTTCCTGTTCGTCTTCGGCGCGGGGCTCGGCCTCATCATGCAGGTCGTGGTCCTCGTCGTGCAGAACGCCGTCCCGGCGGGTGAGCTGGGCACCGCGACCAGCACGAACAACTACTTCCGCGAAGTGGGCGCATCGCTGGGAACGGCCGTCTTCGGGACGATCTTCACCACGCGGCTGACCGAGAACCTCCTCGGGGTGTTCGCCGAAGCCGGCGCCTCTCCCGATGACGCCTCGCAGGCAGCGTCCACGATCGATCCGTCGACGCTCGGATCGCTCCCCGACGACGTGCGCGAGGGGATCGTGACCGCGTACGCCGACGCCCTCGCACCCGTCTTCTGGTACCTCGTGCCGTTCATCGCACTGGCACTGCTCCTCTCCCTGTTCCTCAAGCAGATCCCTCTGTCCGACCAGGCAGGTCTGGTCGCTCGGGGCGAGGCGATCAGCGGGGCGGAAGCGGAGCGGCTCGAAGCCGAGTTGCGCGGAGGCGGGGGCGGGGGCGGGGAACGCGTCTCCGTCGCGGAGATCCGCTCGGCTGACACCGGTTCGACCCCGACGGCCCGTTGAGACGAGAGGCCCTCGACCCCGACGGGGCGAGGGCCTCTCGCTTTCTGTCAAGGGGCTCCCCTCGGACGCAACGATGGGTCATGGTTCATCTTGGGGACGAGCGAGGAGAATGATGGAGCACGATCCGGACCGAAGGTTCGCGCTGGTCGAGGTCAGCGCGAACGATTGGGCGATCCACGATCTGCACTACTCCGAGAACGATCACCGCAGAGTCGTCTGCACGATCTTCGAAGACGCACCGACCGAGGTCGAAGTGCTCTGGAGGCGCGATCTTCCCCTCGCCCTGCGGTACTCCTCTCCCGAAGACGTCCTCGAAGCCGTACGGAGGTTCCAGGACGCCTCTCGAGCCACCCGTCCCATACCGATCCCGCACCTCCCCCCGGTTCGCGGCACGAAGGGTTTCCCGAGAGAGTCGCGCTGACCCGCCGGGCACCGACGCATGGACGCCGAGAGCGGCGTGCGTCAGACTGACGAGCAATCGATGACCCTGAGCCACTCGGAGCCCCATGCCTGACTCGCGCACGACGACCACCTGGAAGAGCTTCTGGGAGAAGGGCGGCTTGTGGCGCGCACTCCTGCTCGCCGCGGTGTACTTCGCCCTCTACCAGGGCCTCTCGCTCGCGTTCACGCCGCTGACGTCGCTGGTCGACGATCCGAACAGCGCCGGAGCCGTCGTGGTCTACTACGTGCTCCCTCTGCTCGTGGGCGGTCTGCTCCTCGTGGGATTCATCGCCTCGGTGGGATGGTGGCATGAGGTGTTCGGCGCGCAGCCGATCCGCGGACGGGGGTGGATGTGGATCGCCGTCGTCGTCGTGCTGCTCTTCAACATCCTGCGCTTCGCGACGATCGACTACTCCGAGACGGGCTTCGACGTGGTGGCGACCTGGCTCCTGGCCGGCCTGCTCATCGGATTCGCCGAAGAGGTGCTCACCCGCGGCCTCGTGGTGAACCTGCTCCGCAAAGCGGGGTCCCGCGAGATCGTGGTCGCAGTGATCTCCGCTGGCGTGTTCGCCGGGCTCCACTCGGGAAATCTGCTGAGCGGACAGAACCTCTTCGCCACGGCGATCCAGGTCGTCTACACGTTCGCGTTCGGCATCTGCATGTACCTCGCGATGAGGGTCACCGGCACGATCATCACCCCGATCCTGCTGCACGCCAGCACCGACCCCGGCGTCTTCCTGCAGGTCGCCCACCCCGCCGAGGGGGCGCTCACCGGCATAGCGAACCTCAGCAACGCCGTGGTCATCGTCGTCGGGCTCGTGCTGATCTTCTTCATCCGCGGTCGCGTCCGAGAGTCGCACGGTCGGGAACGTAGTCTCGAACCATGACTGTCGAGTATCTCGCAACCGTCGTATCGGGGATGTGGCTGACCGTGGCGATCCTCGCGGGCGGGTTCGCGCGCACCCGCAACCGCTCGGCGTGGGCCTGGTTCCTCCTCACGCTGCTGTTCGGTCCGTTCGCCGCGTTCCTGCTCGTCGTGTGGCCTCCCGTCACGCGCATCCCCGCGGCGAGCCGCCCTGGACACTCCGGCACGGTCTACCCCGACGTATCGCGCTGATCTTTCCTGCCCGGAGGCCTCTGGCAGGATGACGGCGTGCACTATCTGACGATCGAGATCCCCGTGCGGCTGTGGCATCGCGTCGATGGGTGCGTCGACAACTCCATGGCGGTCGACGTCGTGGAGGGCCTCATGGAGTCCGTGATCGCCGCATCGTGCATCCGCGACGCCGGATGGCGTGCCTCCGCCGCATACGAGGGCGACCGTGACGCATACGGATGGCCGCCTCGCGAGCATCCGCTGCCGATCACTCTGCGACTCGCGCACTGGGAGTGGGTGCTGTCACAGCTGGACCGCTGGAAGCCGTACGTGACGGATGGGGTGAACGACGACGTCGAGGTCCGCGCGCTCCTCAGCGCCGCCCTCGCCGATCGCACCCCTGGGTGACCGCGATACTCTCGCGCCCGCGGTTGCACGTCCGACCCTGACTGCGATTCCCTTGAGCGCGCGGATCGTCTACTGATCGCGATATGATCCGTCGCGCGGGATCATCAGAAATGCAGTATCGGCACGTCGCCCCTCACGAGCACCCGCTGCTCTGGGTGAGTGACGCCGTCGCTTGGCGCTATTCGAACGGAGGCGACTGGATCCGACGGGTCGACACGATCGTCGATTCACGGGTCATACGACCATAGAAACACGTGAGCCTGGCTCGTCTACCGTCCGGAAGACTGCCAGGCTCCGAGGGCTACTGCCCGCCGTATCTCAAGTGTATCGTGCAGCCACCCACACGGCTAACAATCGTCCACGGTCAACCATGACCGGCACAGAACCAACACACCCCGTCTGTACGCCACTCCGGCCATCGCCTCGGATACGACAAAACCCCCGGAATCCCAGGGGTTTTGATCTGTAGCAGGAGCGGGGCTTGAACCCGCGACCTCACGATTATGAGTCGTGCGCTCTAACCAGCTGAGCTACCCTGCCGCGAGGCATCCGTCCGCGTGAGAAGAATGCTGCGAGCCCCGAGTCAGGATTGAACTGACGACCCCTTCCTTACCATGGAAGTGCTCTGCCACTGAGCTATCGGGGCGTGCTACCCCTCGCGGGGCAACCGTACGAGAATACCATCACTGTGGCGTCCTCATGAAATCCGGACCGTCAGTACGAGGTCCGACCGGCGTTGGCTTTGAGCCACGGCATCGGGTCGATGGTCGAACCGTTGACGATGAGCTCGAAGTGCAGGTGCGCGCCGTACGAACGACCCGTGTTCCCGGTCTTCCCGACGACCGTGCCGACGGTGACCTTGTCGCCCGCCTTGACCTGCAGCGAACCGTACTGCATGTGAGAGTAGTGGCTCGTGATGACCTCGCCGTCGATGACGTGGTCGATGTAGACGGTCACACCGAAGGCACCGCCCTGTTCGGTCGCGATGCGGACGGTGCCATCCGCGATGGCCTGGATCGGCGCGCCGTTCCCGGGGACGAAGTCGATGCCCTCGTGCAGGCGGCCGCTGCGCATGCCGTAGCCGTAGCTCATGCCGACGCCGACCAGGAACGGCCACTGGATCGCGGCGTCGGGGTCGTTCGTGAAGATCTCACCCGAATAGTTGATGCCCTGCTCGGCCGCGACCTGCACGAGCGAGACCGTGCTGAAGTCGTCGGCCCGGGCGAGCGAATCGTTCTCGACACCTGCGGGAGCCACGAACGCCTGGATCTCGGCGGCCGCGGCGTCGCCGGCCTCGTCGGCGGCGGTGGACACCAGCGATGTGCGGGCGGTCGAGCCGCCCTGCACTGCGGCAACAGCCTCGGCCGGAAGTGTCATCGACACGGCGAGGAGACCCGCCAGGCTCATCACGCCGACTGTCGCTCCGAGCGTCACGACTTTGCGGATGTTCCGCGGGCGACGGCTCGCCACGTGGGCGGAAGCCTCGGAATCGGGTGTGGTCGACTCCTGCGCGCGCGACGACCGCGCAGACGGGGCGACCGTGCGCACTGCGCCCGTGCGGAAGGCGCGGGATGCGCGCTCGAAGGGATCGGCCTGATCGTCGAGGGGAAGTTCCGGCGTCGGATCCGTGACCACGAACTCTTCGGACTCGCTGGACGGAGCGGCAACCTCGTCGGCCGACGCAGCGGGAACCTCGACGAGCTCCTCTACCTTGTCGGTGACGACGGGGGCGGAGGGGACATCGGCGATGATCGGCTCAGGGGTCGCGGCGATGATCGGCTCAGGGGTCGCGGCGATGAACGGCTCGAGCGGAGCTTCGACGGCGCTGTCGCCAGCGCCCTGCTGCCGAGCGGCGCGACGGGAGAGCGGTGCGACCGCGGCGAGAGCGACGACAGCGGACTCAGCGGCGGAGATGTGCGCCGTCGTTCCTGCCGCGGAGGTCGGGGATGCCTCGGTGCGGAGTCGGCTGGACCGGCGCGTGGGCGCAGAGGCAGCCTGGGTGTTCTCGAAGGGCAAAGCGTTTCTCTCGGTCGTGCGTCGTGCTCGGGGGCGCAAACTCAGACTTTCACCTTCGGGTGGCGAAAGTAACGATCGGGTAAAACACTACCCTGATCACCCTGGGAAAGCCATGAATCGTTCAGCTTTTCGAGGCCAGGATGTCGCGCAGACGGGCGTGCACGTCGCGCCCGCCCGCGATCAGCATCGGCCGCGGCGATTCGACGTCGACCCGCGAGACCACTCCACCGGCCTCCTCGATCAGGAGAGCGCCGGCGGCATGGTCCCACGGGCGCAGCCCGCGTTCGAAGAAGCCATCCAGACGGCCGGCGGCGACGTAGGCGAGGTCGAGCGCTGCCGCACCCATGCGCCGAAGATCACGCGCCATCGGCATCACGCGCCGCACCGTGGCGAGGTCGCCGTCGTGCGTCGCGGGGTCGTAGCCGAAGCCGGTACCGAGGAGCGCTCCCGCTGGTGTCTCGTCGGTCACCGCCAGGCGGAGTCCTCCCGCCCACGCTCCTTCATCGCGAGCCGCCGTGAAGATCTCGCCGAGCGCCGGTGCGTTGACCACGGCGGCAAGCGCTTCCCACGACTCGGGATCAGGCTCGCCGCGGACCGCCGCGATGCTGACGTTGTATGCGGGAAGCCCGTAGGCGTAGTTGACCGTGCCGTCGATGGGATCGACGACCCACGTGATGCCGCTCTCCCCCGGCTCGGCACCCGATTCCTCACCGAGGAAGCCGTCGTGGGGTCGCGCAGCGCGCAGGCGTCCCCGGATCAGGTCCTCGACCTCCCGGTCGGCCTCGGTCACGATATCGGCGAGGGTCGACTTCGTCGCAGCCAGTCGCACGCCCTCCATCCGCCGGGCGCAAGCGAGTTCCCCTGCCTCACGAGCGATCTCGGTCGCGAGCTCCCTGAGCTCTCCTGCCGGAGTCACCGTGCGCGTCACCGGGACGGCGGCTGCGGAGCGGGCGGCGGCGGCGGGAACGCGGGCGGTTCACTCTGCGGCGCCACCGGCGGATGCTCCTCGAACGCAGGGACAGGCGGGACGGGGTGTCCGCCTGCCGGCCCTGCCGGAGCCTCCGGCTGCATGAACTGCGGCGCGGGCTGGGGCGGGGCGGGCTGCGGCGCCACCGGGAAGCTCGAAACCGGCGCCTGCGGGAGGGCCTGCTGCGGCGCGGTCGGATACCCCGTGTAGTACGCGTTCCAATCGGGCGAGGAGTCGGGCAGCGCGGGCAGCGGCGTGATGCCGTCGGCATAGGTCGGCCAGCTCGGCGCTCCCGCAGGAGACACGACGGCCGGAGACTTCTTCTTCGGCGCGAACAGCGCGTTCAGTAGAGGGATGAGTGTGGTGCCGACGGCGACGAGGATCGTGAGCGCGACCACGATCCGCCAGTACAACTCGCCGTAGTGGAAGGTGTGCGGGAAGGCGAGGAAGAACACCAGCATGCCGACGAGACCGGCGAGGAACGTGATCGTGACGATGAAGATCACCCGCGTGAACGTGGTGACGTGGCGCTGCGCCGCCGCCGTGAACAGACGCACATGCAGTAGCGCGAGCTGCAGGATCGCGATGACCAGCAGGAGTTGGAAGAAGCGCTCGGCTCCGAAGTAGATGCCGTCTTCGGGGAGCCAGATCTTCACGGCGCCGACGAGCAGCGCGACGATCCAGCTCACCATGCTCGCGAGCTGAAGCCAGTCGGGCCTGTTCGGCGCGAGGCCGGCCTCGAGGATCGCGATCCCCGCGAATGCCGCCAACAGCAGGATCGTGAGGAAGGCACGGCCGATCAGGCCGTCCTGGTCTCCGATGAGAACCCAGACCACGCACACGAGTGCCGCGGCGATCAGGGCGCCTATGGCGATCCAGAGCGAGCCCCGGATCAGCAGCGACATGTTCTTCTTCTCACCCTGCGGCTGCTGCGTGGTGATGTCCGGCTGGGACATGGCGATCCTCTCGTCGAGCGGCGATGCCTTCATCCTGCCACGCACGTCGCCGGATGCCGTGGCGGCCGCTCAGGATGGGGAAAGTCGATGCTCCATGAGGGACCGAGCAGAAGAAGTCAGCTCGCCTTCTTGGCGGATGCCGCGGCGAAGGCCGCGACCCTCGCCTGGGCGTCCGGGGTCTCGAGCGCAGCGCCGATGGAGCGGGCCTCCTCACTCAACTGCTCCACGAAGGAACGCTCCGGCTGCGAACGCACCAGCCGCTTCGCCTGGCCGTAGGCGTCGGCTGCTCCCGCGAGCCAGAACCGCGCGATCTCCTCGCCACGAGCGCGCACGAGGGCGGCTTCGGCTGCGGCATCCTCACCGGCGACGGCCTCTGCGACGAGACCCCACTCGACAGCCTCAGCGGCCGAGAGGAGTCGATCCTGCAGCACGAGCTGCAGCGCACGACGCTGGCCGACGGCGCGGGCGAGCTGGGCCGAGACGGAGAGGTCGGGCGTCAGACCGATGTTGGCGTACAGGCTGCCGAGCTTGGAACGCGAGCCGACCACGGCGTAGTCGCTCGAGAGCAGGATGCCGAGTCCACCGCCCGCCGTCGTGCCGTGCGCGGCCGCGACGACCGGAACCGTCGATTCGGTGAGCGAACGGATGCCGGCGTTGATCACCTCGGCGAGAGCAGTGATCTCGGTGCCGGAAGCTCCCATCGTGGTCGCCATGTCGATCACGTCGCCGCCGGCGCAGAACGCCGGACCCGAGGCATCGATGAGGATCGCCTTGACGTCGGGGCGCGAGGTCGCCTCGGCCGTCGCCTCTTTCCACGCGTGCGCGAGATCGGCGTTGAACGCGTTGAGGCGGGCGGGGCGGTTCAGCGTGAGCCGGGCCATTCCCTCTTCGACGGCGAACAGGATGGCATCACTCATGGCGTCTCCTTCGAGCACAGGTCGTGTGGGTCCAGCGTAACCGCGATCAGACGCGCTCCCAGACCTGCGCGACGAAGCTCTCCATCCGACGACGTGTGCCGTCCAGACGGAAGTCGACCTGCCCGGGTGTCCTGACCTCGTTCGGCGCGAGGGGGTGCGCCAGCCGCACGTTCTCGTGACACGAGAGATCGGCGCACATGTACGTGCCGAACGAGTCGCCTCGACGCCCCGCCTCCCCCGCGCGTCGTGCGGAGAAGAGCGCGACCTGGTTGCCCGGCTGCATCGTGTGGCAGATGTTGCACATGCCCGTGCGGATGCGACTCGGCTCCGTGGCCCTGAGCACGATGCCGACCACGTCGTCCTCGTGGGGGATCAGCACGTAGCCGCGGCGGCTGGCGGAGGGATCCTGCCAGGCGAAGAAGTCGAGGTAGTCCCAGTCGAGGAGCAGGAAGTCGTGCGGCATCTCCATGATCCGCAGCTCGTCGGCATCCGCGTTGACGAAAGATGCCCTGACGTCGGCTTCGGTGAGCGGTCGCATCGGTCCAGTCTATGAACTCGTGCCCACCGCGGGCGCGTCTGCCGTCGCATCGCGGTCGCGGATCAGGACTCCGAACCCGAACGCGATGAAGAACATCAGCACGCCGTACACGGCCGCGGGAAGGCTCAGCTCCACCGAGCCGAGCACGGACTGCGCGATGACGATCGCCAGGGTGGCGTTGTGGATCCCGATCTCGAAGGACGTGGCGACGGCCTGCCGCTTCCCCACCCGCAGCATCCGCGGGACGAGGAAGCCGATCGCGAGGCTGATCAGGCAGAAGAGCACAGTGATGAGGGCGAGCTGCGTGAAGTTCGCGACGAGGAGCGTCCAGTTCGACGCGACGGCACCCGCGATCACGACGATCAGGATGATCACAGAGGCGATACGCACCGGCTTGTCCATGCCAGTCGCGAATCGCGGCCAGAGACGTCGCACGAGCATGCCGAGAGCGACCGGCAGCAGCACGATCGCGAAGACCTCGAGCGCCTTCGACCACTGCAGGCCGAGACGGTCATCGAACGGCTGGAAGTACGCGATCGCGAGATTGGTGATGATCGGGAGCGTGATCACCGCGATCACCGAGTTGACGGCGGTCAACGAGATGTTCAGTGCGATGTCGCCACGGAACAGGTGGCTGTACAGATTCGCGGTCGTCCCGCCCGGCGATGCGGCGAGCATCATCATGCCGACCGCGAGCACGGGCGGCAGCTGGAAGGCGAGCACGAGCCCGAAGCAGATGGCCGGCAGCAGCACGAGCTGGCAGAGGAGAGCGATGATCACCGCCTTCGGCTGCTTCAGCACCCTCGCGAAGTCGGCGAGAGTGAGGCTGAGTCCCAAGCCGAGCATGATGATGCCCAGCGCGACGGGGAGTCCGATGGTGGTCAACGCTGATCCCATGGGACTCAGTGTGACGGATGGAGGGCCTCGGTGTCACCTGGTGTCGCGAAGAAGACTCCGCGGGGGCACCGCGAGGGACTGAGGCGACGCGTCGCCGTAGGCTCGACAGTATGAGAAGAGGTATCGCGATCGGAGTGGTCGTGACCGCGCTGGTGCTGACCGGTTGTTCGCAAGGGAGTGGTTCGACGCGCGAAGACCGATTCGGCGACGGCTGGTCGACGGGGCAGGTGCCGCTTCCATCCCCGTCCTACACCTCGTCGCCGGGTGCCGTCGTCGCCCCGATCCACAAGGCGGTGGGAGAGACTTTCTCCGTCGAGTCAGCGAGCGGGACTTTGGCGCAGTTCAGCGTGACGGCGATCACGCTCGACGTCGCCTGCGAGGTGTCTGACGCGCACGGGCGGCCGACCGACGGCCGGCTCGTGCGGATCGACCTCGACGGCGCCGCGACGGCTGCACTCCGCCAGCCACTGGCATTCGGCGAGAACGCGTGGTCTGCGCTTCCTGAAGGTGGGGGTGCCGCGAACCGGCACGTGTGGGCGTCCGCCGACTGCCTCCCTGACACCGAGCAGTTCCCTGCGGTCGTGCGCGGGGAAACGAATGTCGCGGGCTCGGTCGTGCTCGAGGTGCCGGATGCGCACGGCACACTCGTTCTCCAGGTCGCCCCGGGTCTCCGCTGGAGCTGGACCTACTGACGCGGCCTCAGGCCGGATCGATCATCTCGATCTGTGTGCCGAAGTCTCCCTGCGGCGTACGCAACGTCACAGACCAGGTACCGCCGGAGAACTGGATCGTGAAGACGTTCTCCGTCAGCGAGGGGGCCGCAGGTGGGGTGAAGTTCAGGACGGTCGCCGACGGCCACGTGTACGTCCACGTCGGCGGCAGCCCGCCGCCGAGAATCGTCCCGGTCCCGGAGACCAGACGGTACTCGAGAACGATCGTGCCCGGTGCGATCGGCAGGGCGTCGGCGGGGAACGTCACGTTGATGTTGGACTGCGTCCCGGCGGGGAGTTGAACAGCGGCGGCAGCGACGCTGAACCCGGTGGGCCCGGTGGGTCCTGAGGCTGCGGCCAGGGGCAGAGCCACAGTCGCAGCGACGACGGGGGCGGACCAGACGGCAGTCTTCAGAACGGAACGGCGGGTGGTTTCTGTGGGCACCTGCCTCACTCTACTGGTCACCGAAGCCCAGCCTGTGCGCCGGAATGACCGCGTGGATGCGGTCACGCGCGCTGAGCGTGGCGAGTATGCGGACCGGACATGCGTTCTCACCGTCGACGGAGGTCTTCACGGTCGATTCGCCGACCTGCAGCGTTCGTGAGTCCGCGCCCGTTCGAGGGGGAGCCGTCCCGCACCTCAGGGACCAGGGATTCGACCCATGAGTCGGGGCATGAACGAGAAAGCCCCTGACGCGGTGTGGATAACACCTAGTCAGAGGCTGTTCCGAAGTGGTGGCGAGTGAGGGATTCGAACCCCCGAATGCAGAGCAGTCTGATTTACAGTCAGATCCCTTTGGCCGCTTGGGTAACTCGCCAGAGCGCACCCGTCCGACTTCAACAGCCAACCGGGGGCACGAGTATTGATCATACCCGCCAGACGCGGTCGGATGAAATCGAACGCTCAGCTGCCGTGGATCCCCCGCCCGGAGTCGGCGAGCGACTCCGGAGTACGCAGCAGACCACCCTCGGCGCGACAGGTCGCGGCGGCGATGTCCATGGCGCGCTGGAGCAGCGCGCGCCAGTCATCGAGCAGACGTGGGGATCCTGAGACGAGCCCGGATGCGACCGCCGCGAGCGTCGCGTCGCCCGCGCCCACCGTGTCGATCACTCGCCCCGGCAGGTCCGAGATCGGAGCGGTCACGACACCGGCATCCGTCTCGAGCACCGCACCCTCTGCTCCGGCTGTCGCCAGCACCGCACCCACGTCGAGCGCGCGCAACCGCGAGCGCAAGGCGTCGAGGTCTCCGTCGTAGAGGATCGTCGCATCATCGGCACCGACCTTCACGATCTGCGCACCCGCGGCGAGGCGCTCGAACCCCCGCACGAACTCCCCACGATCGTCGAGCATCCCGGTGCGCGGGTTCGGGTCGATCGCCACCCGCGCACCGGAAAGCGCATCGGCCAGCGCGTCGACCTCGGCGGGAACATCGAAGGGGAAGCAGCTGATCACGGTCAGGCCTGCGTCGGCGATCGCCTCGCGTGCGGCATCCGAGTACCGGATGCTTCGTCGCTGCGCCGCCTCGTTGAACACGTACTCCGGCTCGCCGTTCGCGGCTCGCCGCACCACCGCCCGCGACGACCCGCGCGGCGCCTCGCTCGCGATCAGTCCGACCCCGAAGTCGGAGAGGTATTCACGGATGTGATCGCCGGCCTCATCGTCGCCCACCATCGCGATGAGCGTCACCGGCGCTCCGAGCCGACGGAGTCCGACGGCCACGTTGAGCGCCGCTCCCCCGACCAACTCGCGCACACCGGATTCGTCGTGGATCTCGTCGATCAGGGCATCGCCGATCACGACGACGGAATCAGCGGGGGAAGTCTCGTTGCTCACCCGCCGACACTATCGCGCGATCATGCCGCGCGCCGCTCCCGCCGCCACCTCGAGCGCACGGCTTCGCCTCGAGTGCACGGCCTCTCGACGCGCATAGCCCGTGCACTCGGCAGCACCCCTGTGCACTCGGCCTCCCGGCGCGGCACACCGCTTCCCGAAGCAGATCCCCGGGCGCAGCGCTACCTCGACTCGAACGCACGGCTTCGCGACGAGCGCACGGCCTCCCGACGCGCATAGCCCGTGCACTCGGCAGCACCGCGTGCACTCGGCAGCATCGCACGCACGCAAGCGAGATGCCGGGGATACCACGGACACGGAGAAGGCCCCAGGCGAAATCGCCTGGGGCCTTCCGTCACTCAGTACTCGATCAGTTGTAGGTACCGGGCGTGATGTCGTCCGTCGAGAACGCGTCGAAGTCGACGTAGCCGAAGTCGCCGTCCGCGTACGCGCCGTCGGATGCGAAGATCCGGTTCGGGTAGCGCTCGCTCTTGGCTTCCTCGGTGGCCTCGACCGTGACGTCGCGGTACTTCGAGAGTCCCGTTCCGGCGGGGATGAGCTTACCGATGATGACGTTCTCCTTGAGACCGACCAGCGGGTCGCGCTTGCCCTGCATCGCAGCCTCGGTGAGCACGCGGGTCGTCTCCTGGAAGGAGGCGGCCGACAGCCACGACTCGGTCGCGAGCGACGCCTTCGTGATACCCATCAGCTCCGGGCGACCGGACGCGGGGCGCTTGCCCTCAGCCACGGCCTCGCGGTTGATCGACTGGTAGCGCTTGAGGTCGACCATCTCACCCGGGAGCAGGGTCGTGTCGGCGTGATCGACGACGGTGACCTTGCGGAGCATCTGACGGACGATGACCTCGATGTGCTTGTCGTGGATCGGCACACCCTGCGAGCGGTACACGCCCTGGACGCCGCCGACGAGGTAACGCTGCACCTCGCGAGCACCCATGACGCGCATGATCTCCTTGGGGTCGAGCGTGCCCACCAGGATCGGCTGACCGACCGTGACGTGCTGCCCGTCCTCGACGAGAAGCGTCGCACGCTTCAGCACCGGGTAGACGACCGGCTCTTCACCGCTGTCGGGCGTGAGGATGACCTTCTTGCCCTTGTCGGTCTCGTCGATCGCGATACGGCCATCGGCCTCGGCGATCGGCGACGCGCCCTTGGGGGTACGCGCCTCGAAGAGCTCCTGCACGCGGGGAAGACCCTGCGTGATGTCATCCGCCGACGCCGAACCACCGGTGTGGAAGGTACGCATCGTCAGCTGGGTACCAGGCTCACCGATCGACTGGGCAGCGATGATGCCGACGGCCTCGCCGATGTCGACGGTCTTGCCCGTCGCCAGCGAACGGCCGTAGCACTGCGCGCAGACACCGACGGCGGAGTCGCAGGTCAGGACCGAGCGGACCTTGATGGTCTCGACACCCGCAGCGACCAGCTTGTCGATCAGCACGTCGCCCACGTCGTCACCGGCAGCGGCGAGGACCTCGCCCTTGCTGTCGACCACGTCGGAGGCCAGCGTCCGAGCGAACACCGAGTTCTCGACGTTCGCGTCGCGCACGAGCTCGCCCTGCGAGTTCGGAGCGGCGATCGGGAGCTCGAGGCCCTTCGACGTGCCGCAGTCCTCTTCGCGGATGATGACGTCCTGCGAGACATCCACCAGACGACGGGTCAGGTAACCCGAGTCGGCGGTACGCAGAGCGGTGTCGGCCAGACCCTTACGGGTACCGTGCGTCGCGATGAAGTACTCCGCCACCGACAGACCCTCGCGGTACGAGGAGATGATCGGACGCGGGATGATCTCACCCTTGGGGTTGTTCACCAGACCACGCATACCGGCGATGTTCCGGATCTGCAGCCAGTTACCACGAGCACCCGACGACACCATGCGGTTGATGGTGTTGTCCTCCGGGAAGTGCGCCTTCATCGCGGCCTGGACCTCGTCGGTCGCCTCGGTCCAGATCTTGATGAGCTCCTGGCGACGCTCGGAGTCGGTCGTCAGACCCTTCTCGTACTGCGACTGGACCTTCGCGGCCTGCTTCTCGTAGCCCGCGACGATCTCCGCCTTGTTCGGCGGGGTCAGGATGTCGCTCAGGGCGACGGTCACACCGGAGCGCGTGGCCCAGTAGAAACCGGCGTCCTTGATGCGGTCCAGCGACGCAGCCGTCTCGACCTTGGGGTATTCCTCGGCCAGCTTGTTGACGATCTGCGACAGCTTGTTCTTGTCGGCCTGCTCGCGAACGAACGGGTAGCCCTTCGGCAGGGTGTCGTTGAAGATCGCCTGACCCAGCGAGGCGTCGACGAGACCGTGACGCTCGTAGCCCTCGGGAGCTTCGCCCTCGAGGAACGTCAGACCCGGGATGCGGATGCGGATCTTCGCCTGCAGGTCGAGGGAACCCTCGTCCTTGGCCAGGATCGCCTCGCCCACCGAACCGAATGCACGGCCCTCACCGGCTGCGCCCTCCTTGACCGTGGTCAGGTGGTGCAGACCGATGATCATGTCCTGCGAAGGCAGGGTGACCGGGCGGCCGTCGGACGGCTTCAGGATGTTGTTCGAGGCGAGCATCAGCACGCGGGCCTCGGCCTGGGCCTCGACCGACAGCGGCAGGTGGACAGCCATCTGGTCACCGTCGAAGTCGGCGTTGAACGCCGCGCAGACGAGCGGGTGCAGCTGGATGGCCTTGCCCTCGACGAGCTGCGGCTCGAAGGCCTGGATGCCGAGACGGTGCAGCGTGGGTGCACGGTTCAGCAGAACCGGACGCTCACGGATGATCTCCTCGAGCACGTCCCAGACCTCGGGACGGGTGCGCTCGACGGCACGCTTGGCCGCCTTGATGTTCTGCGAGTGACCGAGGTCGATCAGGCGCTTGATGACGAACGGCTTGAAGAGCTCCAGCGCCATCTGCTTGGGCAGACCGCACTGGTGCAGCTTCAGCTGCGGGCCGACGATGATGACCGAACGACCGGAGTAGTCGACGCGCTTGCCGAGCAGGTTCTGACGGAAACGACCCTGCTTGCCCTTCAGCATGTCGCTGAGGGACTTCAGAGCACGGTTGCCGGTGCCGGTGACGGGACGACCGCGACGGCCGTTGTCGAACAGTGCGTCGACGGCCTCCTGCAGCATGCGCTTCTCGTTGTTGACGATGATCTCGGGGGCGCCGAGGTCGATCAGACGACGAAGACGGTTGTTGCGGTTGATCACGCGGCGATACAGGTCGTTCAGGTCGGAGGTCGCGAAGCGGCCACCGTCGAGCTGGACCATCGGGCGCAGCTCCGGCGGGATCACCGGGACCACGTCGAGGACCATCGCAGCCGGGCTCATACCGGTCTCGAGGAACGAGCTGACGACCTTGAGGCGCTTGATCGCACGAATCTTGCGCTGGCCCTTGCCCTCGGAGATCTGCAGACGCAGGTTCTCCGCCTCGGCGTCGAGGTCGAAGGCGGCGAGGCGACGCTGGATCGACTCGGCGCCCATGTAGGCCTCGAAGTACTGACCGAAGCGGTCCTGCAGCTCGTGGAAGACGTCGTCCTCCGGGCGGAGCGCGCCGACCTCGAGCGTGCGGAAGTCCTCCCACACGCGCTCGAGCTTGGCGATCTGCTCGTCGGCACCCTTGCGGATGAGGGACATCTCCTTCTCGGCGGCGTCCTTCACCTTCTTCTTGGCGTCGGCCTTGGCACCCTCTGCCTCGAGAGCAGCGAGCTCCTCCTCCAGCTTGGCGAGGCGCTCCGCGATCTTGGAGTCGCGGCGGTCGCCGAGCGTCTTCAGCTCGAGGCGGATGTTGTTCTCCTGCGTGCCCAGGTCGCGGTGACGAGCTTCCTCGTCGACCGAGATGACCATGTAGGCGGCGAAGTAGATGACCTTCTCGAGGTCCTTCGGCGCCATGTCGAGCAGGTAGCCGAGGCGCGACGGCACGCCCTTGAAGTACCAGATGTGGGTGACGGGAGCGGCGAGCTCGATGTGACCCATGCGCTCACGACGGACGGAGCTCTTGGTGACCTCCACGCCGCAGCGCTCGCAGACGATGCCCTTGAAGCGGACACGCTTGTACTTGCCGCAGGCGCACTCCCAGTCGCGGGACGGGCCGAAGATCTGCTCTCCGAAGAGACCGTCCTTCTCCGGCTTCAGTGTGCGGTAGTTGATGGTTTCGGGCTTCTTGACCTCGCCGTACGACCAAGCGCGGATGTGGTCCGCGGTCGCCAGGCCGATGCGAAGCTCATCGAAAGTTGTGGACTCGAGCACTAGTTCTCCTGTGTCGGAAATTCTTTTTGAGAAGTCTGCTTCGGTGTGCCCGGGAGCTGGGTCCCGGGCACACCTGCGGATTAGATCTCGTCGATCGAGGCGGCCTCGAAGCGGCTGGAGATGTTGATACCGAGTTCCTCTGCGGCGCGGAACGCCTCATCGTCGGTGTCGCGGAGGTTCACCAGCGTGCCGTCGGCCGAGAGGACCTCGACGTTCAGGCAGAGCGACTGCATCTCCTTCATGAGCACCTTGAAGGACTCGGGGATGCCGGGCTCCTGGATGTTCTCGCCCTTGACGATGGCCTCGTACACCTTGACGCGGCCGAGGATGTCGTCGGACTTGATCGTGAGGAGCTCCTGGAGCGCGTACGCGGCGCCGTAGGCCTCGAGGGCCCACACCTCCATCTCACCGAAGCGCTGTCCACCGAACTGCGCCTTACCACCGAGCGGCTGCTGGGTGATCATCGAGTACGGACCCGTGGAGCGCGCGTGGATCTTGTCGTCGACCAGGTGGTGCAGCTTCAGGATGTACATGTAGCCCACGGAGATCGGAGCCGGGAACGGCTCACCCGAGCGACCGTCGAACAGCTGCGTCTTGCCGCTCGAGTCGATCAGGCGCACGCCGTCGCGGGTCGGGGTGGTCGCGTCGAGGAGACCGGCGATCTCCTCCTCGCTCGCACCGTCGAACACCGGGGTGGCGACCTTCGTGCCGGGGGCGGCCTCGAACGCGTCCTTCGGGAGCTTCACAGCCCACTCCGGGGTGCCTTCGACCTTCCAGCCCTGCTTGGCGATCCATCCGAGGTGGGTCTCGAGGACCTGGCCGAAGTTCATTCGACCGGGGATGCCGAGCGGGTTCAGCACGATGTCGACCGGGGTGCCGTCCGACAGGAAGGGCATGTCCTCGATCGGGAGGATCTTGGCGATGACACCCTTGTTGCCGTGACGACCGGCGAGCTTGTCGCCCTCGGTGATCTTGCGCTTCTGGGCGATGTAGACCACGACGCGGCGGTTCACGCCGGAGCCGAGCTCGTCGTCGCCGTCCTCAGCGTTGAACTCCTTGACGGCGATGATCGTGCCCTGCTCGCCGTGGGGCACCTTCAGCGAGGTGTCACGGACTTCGCGGCTCTTCTCGTTGAAGATCGCGCGGAGCAGACGCTCCTCGGCCGACAGCTCGGTCTCACCCTTCGGCGTGACCTTGCCGACGAGGATGTCGCCGGGGCGGACCTCGGCACCGATGCGGATAATGCCGCGCTCGTCGAGGTCCTTCAGCAGCTCAGGGCTGACGTTGGGGAGGTCACGGGTGATCTCCTCCTTGCCGAGCTTCGTGTCGCGGGCGTCGACCTCGTACTCCTCGATGTGGATCGACGAGAGGGTGTCATCCTTGACCAGGTCCTGGCTCAGGATGATGGCGTCCTCGAAGTTGTAGCCCTCCCACGTCATGAACGCGACGAGGAGGTTCTTTCCGAGTGCCAGCTCGCCGTTCTCGGTGGCGGGGCCATCGGCGATGACCTCTCCGACCTCGACGCGCTCACCGGCGTTGACGACGACCTTCTGGTTGTACGAGGTGCCCTGGTTCGAGCGGTCGAACTTGCGCAGGTGGTACTCCTGCGTTCCGCCCTCGTCGAGCATGACGACGACGCGGTCGGCGGAGACCTCGGAGACGACACCGGGCTTCTCGGCGGTGATCACGTCACCCGCGTCGATGGCGGTGTAGCCCTCCATACCGGTTCCGACGAGCGGCGAGTCGCTGCGCAGCAGCGGCACAGCCTGACGCTGCATGTTGGCACCCATGAGGGCGCGCTGTGCGTCGTCGTGCTCGAGGAAGGGCACGAGCGAGGTCGCGACCGACACCATCTGGCGCGGCGAGACGTCGATGTAGCCGATCTCCTCGGGGACGAACAGGTCGACCTCGCCGCTGCCGCCCTTGGGGCGGGCCAGGACGTGGCTCTCGCGGAAGCGACCCTTGGCATCGAGCGGGGCGTTCGCCTGCGCGATGTTGAAGTCGACCTCTTCCGAAGCGGTCAGGTAGTCGATCTGCTCGGTCACGACACCGTCGACGACCTTGCGGTACGGGGTCTCGATGAATCCGAAGGAGTTGATGCGCGCGAACGTCGCGAGCGCACCGATCAGACCGATGTTCGGGCCTTCCGGCGTCTCGATCGGGCACATGCGGCCGTAGTGCGAGGGGTGCACGTCACGGACCTCGACGCCCGCGCGGTCACGCGAGAGACCACCGGGGCCGAGCGCGGAGAGACGACGCTTGTTCGTCAGACCCGCGAGCGGGTTGTTCTGGTCCATGAACTGCGACAGCTGCGACGTTCCGAAGAACTCCTTGATCGCGGCGACGACAGGGCGCACGTTGATCAGGGTCTGCGGCGTGATGGCCTCGATGTCCTGCGTGGTCATGCGCTCGCGGACGACGCGCTCCATGCGGGACAGACCCGTGCGGACCTGGTTCTGGATCAGCTCGCCGACCGCGCGGATGCGACGGTTGCCGAAGTTGTCGATGTCGTCGGTCGCGAGACGGATCTCGGCCTTCTTGCCGCCGCGGATACCCGTGAAGGTCTCTTCGGTGCCGGCGTGCAGACGGACGAGGTACTTGATCGTTGCCACGATGTCCTCGACGGTCAGCACCGACGAGGTCAGCGGCTGGTCGAGACCCAGCTTGTGGTTGATCTTGTAGCGGCCGACCTTCGCGAGGTCGTAGCGCTTCGGGTTGAAGTAGAAGTTGTCCAGCAGCGCGCGGGCAGCCTCGGCGGCGACCTGCTCGCCCGGACGGAGCTTGCGGTAGATGTCGCGGAGCGCATCTTCCTTGGTGACGATCGTGTCCTTCGCGAGCGTCTCCTCGATCGAGGTGTAGCCGGCGAACTCGGCGAGGATCTCCTCGCTGGTCATGCCCAGCGCCTTGAGGAAGACGGTGACCGACTGCTTGCGCTTGCGGTCGACGCGCACGCCCACCTGGTCGCGCTTGTCGATCTCGAACTCGAGCCATGCACCACGGCTCGGGATGACGCGCGCCGACACGATGTCCTTGTCGGAGGTCTTGTCGGGAGTCTTGTCGAAGTAGACACCGGGGGAACGGACGAGCTGCGACACGACGACGCGCTCGGAGCCGTTGATGATGAACGTTCCCTTGTCGGTCTGCAGCGGGAAGTCGCCCATGAAGACCGTCTGGGTCTTGATCTCACCCGTGAGGTGGTTCATGAACTCGGCCTCGACATACAGCGGAGCGGCGTAGGTCTTGCCACGCTCCTTGCACTCCTCGATCGAGTACTTCTCGGGCTCGAGGTAGGGGTTCGTGAACGAGAGCTGCATCGTCTCGCCGAGATCCTCGATCGGAGAGATCTCCTCGAAGATCTCTCCCAGACCGCTGTTCTCGTTGACGTCGGTGCGACCCGCTGCCTTGGCCTCGGCAACGCGCGCCTTCCAGGCGTCGTTGCCGACCAGCCAACCGAAGGACTCGGTCTGCAGAGCGAGAAGGTCGGGGACCGTCAGCGTGTCGGAGATCTTGGCGAACGAAAGACGGGAAGCTCCGCGTCCGTTCTTGGTGGTGGTGGATGTGGATGCGTTGCGAGCAGCAGCCAAGGGAATAACCTCCGTGAGCCCCGCAGGGCTTCTCGATTCCTTTGTCGTCAGGTGGAGTGTGCGCTCGAGAACTCAACGAAATGCCGACCACCATATGAGGGCAGGGAGAAGCGAGCGCAACTACCAACTATACGCACGATTGTGCGACATGGCAAGCGCAGTCCTTGACCAATCCCGGAAGCTGCGGTAGTGGACCGACGCACCGGGCCGGATTCCGTCCGGCCCGGTGCGTCACGACGCGATGTTGAGCTCGTTCCCCGGGATCGAGGCCAGCAGACGCCGCGTGTACGGGTCGCGCGGGTTCGTGAAGATCTCCTCCGAACTCGCCGCCTCGACCAGCCTGCCGTCCTTCATGACGCACACGTAGTCGCTGATCAGTCGCACCACCGCCAGGTCGTGCGAGATGAAGAGGTAGCTCAAGCCGTACTCGCGCTGCAGATCGCCGAGCAGCGTGAGGATCTGATCCTGCACCAGGACGTCGAGTGCCGAGACGGGCTCGTCGCACACGATCAGGTCGGGAGACAGCGCGAGTGCGCGGGCGATCGCGACGCGCTGCCGCTGACCTCCGGAGAGCTCGGACGGATACCGTCGCAGCATCGACTGCGGCAGAGCAACGTCGTCGAGCAGCTGCCGCACGCGCGTGCGTCGTTCGGCGCTGCTCCCCCTCTTGTAGAAGTCGAGCGGCTCCGCGATCAGGCGCTCGATCGTGAACATCGGGTTCAGGCTCGAGTACGGATCCTGGAAGATCGGCTGCACCTGCTGGCGGAAGTCCCTCGTCTCGGCCCGGCTCAGCGACGCGATGTCCTTGCCCTCGTAGCGGATCAGCCCGCTCGTCGGCTCGATCACCTTCAACAGCATCCGCGCCGTCGTGGTCTTGCCCGACCCGGACTCCCCCACGATCGCCACCGTCTCCCCTCGGGGGATGGCGAGCGACACGTCATCGACCGCCACGAAGTCCTCACCGCGACCACGCACCGGGTACACCTTCGTGAGGTGCTCGATCTCGACGATGTTGTCGGTGGGAGCGGCCTCGGCGTCCACACCATCCTCCGCGGTCCGCTCCTGCACCCGGAACGCCTCCGGCTGCAGACGTGCCGCAGCGACCGAGGGCGCCGCCTTCACGAGCGACTGCGTATAGGGATGCTGCGGGTTCTCCAGGATCTGCCGCGCGGCGCCCTGCTCGACGACCCTGCCGCGATGCATGACGATCACCCGCTCGGCGCGCTCGGCCGCGAGACCGAGGTCGTGGGTGATGAGCAGCACGGCCGTTCCCAGCTCCCTCGTCATCTGCCCGATCTGGTCGAGGATCGTCTGCTGCACCGTGACGTCGAGAGCGCTGGTGGGCTCATCCGCGATCAGCAGCCGCGGCTTGCACGCCAGCCCGATCGCGATGAGCGCGCGCTGGCGCATGCCGCCGGAGAACTCGTGCGGGTACTGCTTCGCACGCCGTTCCGGATCGGGAAGTCCCGCGGCTGTCAGCGCCTCCACGACCTTCGCGTTCACGTTCTGCCGGGTCGCGAGACCGTGCGCGAGCAGCGTCTCTGCGACCTGGGTGCCGATCTTCGCGACCGGGTTGAGGTTCGACATCGGGTCCTGCGGCACGAGGCCGATGTCGCGGCCGCGGATCGTGCGCAGCTCGTTCTCCGGCGCGTGCGCGATCTCCTTCCCGTCGAGACGGATGCTCCCGGAGGCGACCTTCCCCCCGCCGGCGAGCAGGCCGATGATGGCCATCGCGGTGGTCGACTTGCCCGACCCCGACTCCCCGACGATCGCGACCGTCTCCCCCGGGCGGATCTCGAGGTCCACCCCTTCGACGGCGTGCACGACACCGTCCATGGTGGCGAAGTCCACCGCGAGGCCTTCGACCGACAGTAGCGGTTCGGACGACATCTGATTCTCCTTCGTGGCGTACACGGCGCCCTCGTCGCGCGCGTTCATCGCGCCCTCGTCCGCGGATCCATCGCTTCGCGCAACGCCTCACCCAGCAGGGTGAAGCCGAGTGCGGTGACCGCGATGCAGATGCCGGGGAGGAACGCCAGCCATGGCGCGATCGCGAGCTCGGCCTGCGCGTAGGTGAGCATGCGCCCCCACTCGGCCGTCGCGGGTCCTCCGCCGCCGAGACCGAGGAACGACAGGGCCGCCGCATCGATCACTGCGGTCGCGAGCGTGAGGGTGCCCTGCACGATCACGGGACCGATGGCGTTCGGCAGCACATGCGACATGGTGATCTTCCCGCGGCCGAGCCCGAGCGTCTGCGCCGAGAGGACGTAGTCGCTCGAGCGCTGCTGCAGCATCGACGCGCGGAGCAGGCGCGCGAAGATCGGCACCTGCGACGCTCCGATCGCGATCATCACCGCGAACGGCGTCTGACCGAGGATCGCGGCGATCGACACGGCGAGCAGGAGGTTCGGCACCGAGAGGATGATGTCGACGACCCGCATGATGACGGTGTCGACCCACCCGCCGAACGTGCCGGCGAGGAGGCCGAGGATCATGCCGCCGACCAGGCCCATCGCGGTGGAGATGACGCCGATGAGGAGCGACGCCTGCGCGCCCCAGATGAGCTTCGACAGCACGTCTCCGCCGAAGCGGTCGAGGCCGAGCGGGAACTCCGGCAGCTCCCCAGGACCGGGGATGTGCGTCGGCGTGATGAACTTCGCCCCCGGCAGCGCGGTCTCCGGGTAAGGGGCCAGCCACGGTGCGAGTCCGGCGACGAGCAGGAACAGCAGCACGATGATCGCGCCGATCCAGGCCGTCGGGTTGCGACGGAGTCGGCGGAACACGTCGCGCCAGAATCCGCCCGAGCCGTTCTTGAGATCGGCCTGCGCGATCGCGACGGTGTCGATGCTGCCGCCGCTCTCGGCCGACGGCCCCTGGGCGGGTGGGAGGGCGATGCTCATGCGACCGCCTCCTTTCGGACGATGAAGAGGGACATCACTGCACCCTCACTCTCGGGTCGATGAAGCTGTAGGAGACATCGACCGCCAGGTTGATCAGCGCGTACGCGATCGCGATGAAGATGATGAATCCCTGGAGCACCGGGAAGTCCCTCGTGAAGATCGCCCTCGCGAGGAACGAGCCGATGCCCGGGAAGGCGAACACCGTCTCGGTGAGCACCGCCCCCGAGATCAGCAGTCCCGTCTGCAGACCGATCGTCGTGATGACAGGGAGCATCGCGTTGCGCAGGATGAACCGGTTGCGCAGCGTGGGCGCCCCGACCCCCTTCGCCCGGCCGGTGCGCACGTAGTCCGCGTTCTGCACCTCGAGGACGCTAGCCCTCGTGATGCGGACGATGATGGCGAGCGGGATCGTGCCGAGCGCGAGCGCAGGCAGGATCAGGTGCAGGATCGCATCCCACGCCGCGTCGAACTCGCCCGTGATGATGCCGTCCCACACGTAGAAACCGGTGGGGTGGGTCGCGTCTATCCGCGGGTCCTGGCGGCCGTCCGACGGCAGCCATCCCAGTTGCACGGCGAAGACGTACTTGAGGATGAACGCGAGGAAGAACACCGGGATCGTGATGCCGATGAGGCTCAGCACGACCGACGCGTGGTCGGTGAACTTCCCGTGACGGCGGGCGGCCCAGTATCCCAGGGGGATCCCGACGCCGACCGCGAAGATGAGGGCCATCACGCTGAGCTCCAGCGTCGCGGGGAAGCGCCGCATGAACTCCTCCACCACGGGTCGGTTCGTCTGGATGGACGTTCCGAAGTCGCCCTGCAGCAGGCGACCGATCCAGGTGAAGTACTGCTGGATGAGGGGTTCGTCGAAGCCGTACAGTTCGTTGACCCTGGCGATGGCCTCCGGTGTGGCCTTCTCGCCGAGAAGGGCGACCGCGGGGCCGCCGGGAAGAGCCCTGACCCAGGCGAACAGCAGGATGCTGAGCCCGAACAGGGTGGGGATGAGGAACAGCAGTCGCCTGCCGATGGTGCGCAGCACGAAGATCTCCGTCGATCAGAAGGTACGCCGTTCCCCGGTCCCGCCGCGAAGGAGGAACCGGGGAACGACGATCACATGGTCGGGCCTACTTGGTGAGGACGATGTCCGTGAAGACCTCGTCGTTCACCGGGCTGGCCGGGTAGCTCTTCACGCGCGGGTCGAACGCCAGCGTCGGCGCCGGGTGCGCGAGCGGGACGCCGGGGATGAACTCGGCGACCATCTCGTTGATGTCCTCGTACAGCGGCGTCTGCTCCTCGAGCTTGGAGACGCCGCGCGCCTCCGTGAGCTTCTGGAACAGCTCCGGGTTGTCGAAGCCCCACTCGGAGCTCTTCTGCCCGAAGAAGACGCCGACGAAGTTGTCGGTGTCGTTGTAGTCGCCGGTCCAGCCGAGCAGGTGGATGCCGTGATCCGCCGTGCCGGTGGTGCGGTCGAGGTACTCGACCCATTCCTCCGAGACCGGGGTGGTCTCGACGCCGACCTCGGTCAGCTGCGACGAGAGGACGGTGTAGATCTGCTCGGGGTCCGGCATGTACGGCCGCGAGACGTTGACCGGGTAGTTGAAGGTGAGCTTCAGCGGGTTCGCCTCGTCGTAACCGGCCTCGGCGAGCAGCGACTTGGCCTTCTCGGGGTCGTAGTCGTAGGTCGTGACATCCGGGTTGTAACCGTTGACGACCTCCGGCACGAACTGCGTGGCCTTCTGGGTGCCCTCGGGCAACACCTGACTGATCAGCGCATCCTTGTCGATGGCGTAGGACAGCGCCTCGCGCACCTTCGGGTCCTGCAGCTCGGGCACGGCCTGGTTGAAGGCGAGGTAGAGGATCGTGAACGGCGGACGCGACACCATCGTGAAGCCGTCGTCGCCCAGTGCCTTGGTGTCGGCGGGGCCGACGAGGTCGTAGCCGTCGATCGAGCCGGACTCGAGCGCCTGGCGGCGAGCGGTCGGGTCGTCGATCGTGCGGAAGATGATCTCGTCGATCTGGCCGGCCTCACCCCAGTAGTCGCCGTAGGCCTTGAGCGTGACCTGCTCGCCCGGCGCCCACTCGTCGAACTGGTACGGGCCCGTGCCGACGGGGTGTCCCATCGCGTACTCGGACAGCTGCGGGGCCTCGGCCGAGCCGCTGACGTCGTCGGCGCCGAACTCCTGCATGGCTGACGGGCTCTGCATCGCGAACGCCGGAAGCGACAGCGAGGGGATGAAGCCGGCGAACGGCTTGTTCAGCTCGATCGTGACCGAGTAGTCGCCGTCAGGGGTGCAGGACTTGTAGACGGCGTCGGCGGGGTTCGAGGCGTACCCCTTGAAGAGCTTGTTGTAGTAGTAGCCGAATGCCTCTGACGCGGCCAAGCCCGTCCAGTTGTACCAGCGGTCGAAGTTCGCGCAGACGGCCTCGGCGTTGAAGGGCGTCCCGTCCTGGAAGGTCACGTCCTCCTTGAGGGTGAACGTGTGCGACATGCCGTCGTCGGACGACTCCCACTTCTCGGCGAGGAGCGGGGCCGGATCCGCCGTGCCCGGCTCGGTGCCGACCAGGCCCTCGAAGACCTGACGCGAGACGCGGAAGCTCTCGCCGTCCTGCGCGAACGCGGGGTCGAGGCTCGCCGGGTCAGATGACGCGGCGAAGACGAACGTCCCGTCGACGTCGCCCGAGCCTTCGGAGCCTTCGTCTCCTCGCTCGCTCGCGACGCACCCGGCGAGGGCGATCGCCGCGATCGTGGCTCCGGTTACGGCGATGAGTCCTCGCCGACGCTTGACTGATTGGTGCATTGTGTGACCTTCCCTGTCGGGCGCTTCTTTGCGCGTCCCGCGGCTTCTTCGCCTCGGTGACGGTGATGAGTCGACGGTACCCAGCAGATCCGCAGATGCCAAACGGAACCAGGTTGCGATCCGGTATCGGCGCGACCGCGGCCGATCCGGTAGTGTCCAGATCGTGCCCGTCTCCTCCCCGCTCGCCGTCTGCTTCGGCGAGGGCATGGTCGCCCTCGTCGCCGCTTCCGCCGGACCGCTGGAAGACTGCCGGACCTTCCATCGATCCCTGGCCGGGGCCGAGTGGAACACCGCGATCGCGCTGGCGTCCGCCGGCATCCGCACCGCGGTGCTGTCCCGCGTCGGCGACGACGGCTTCGGACGATTCCTGACCGCCGAGCTGCGCGCGCACGGTGTGGACGACACCGCGGTGGAGATCGACCACGATGCACCCACCGGGCTCTACGTCAAGGAGCTCTCCGCGCGCACGGACGGCGCCGTCGACGGGACGATGCACTACTACCGGTCAGGGTCGGCGGCGTCGGCGCTGTCGCCGCAGACGCTCAGGGGGCCGGTGGCATCCGCGCTCCTCGCGGAGGCGTCGCTCGTGCACACCTCGGGGATCACCCCCGCGCTCTCCGCCTCGACCCTCGCCGCTCAAGAGGCGCTGTTCGCCGAAGAGCGACCCGACCGACTGCTCAGCTTCGATCTGAACTGGCGCCCGGCGCTCTGGCGCGGCCGCGAGGCGGAGGGCAGGGCGATACTGTCCGACTTCGCCGGCCGCGCAGACGTCGTCTTCTGCACGCGCCCTGACGCCGAGGCGGTCTTCGGCACCAGCGACCCACAGGAACTGCGCGCACGTTTCCCGCACCCTCGCTATCTGCTGGTCACCGACTCCCGCGGCGCGGTCGCCTTCGACGGAGCGGAGACGGCCGAGAGCGACGCGCTCGATACGCCGGTCGTGGAGACGATCGGCGCCGGCGATGCGTTCGCAGCGGGCTTCCTCGCCGGTGTGCTCACCGGCCTTTCCCTGACGGGCAGCCTGGCCCGCGGGCATCGCATCGCGACCAGAGCCCTCGTGAGCACCCGCGACCACGTCGACTGATCCTTCGGTCGTCCAGCGGGTCAGGGGCGCCGCGGTGTCGGAACCGCGTCGTGCGTCCGCTGCAGCGACACGGCGACGGGCTCGCCCCTGTGCTGCACGACCCGCACGAAGAGCACGTCGACGAGCGCGAGCTGAGCGATGCGGCTCGACATCGCGGCCATGCGGAACGGCGACTCCTGCGCCTGGGTGAGCAGCACGACGTCGGCCGCCAGCGCGAGAGGGGAGTCGGCGACGCTGGTGACGGCGACCGCCAGCGCTCCGGCGTCACGCGCGACCTCGAGCGCCCGCAGCGTCTCTGCGGTCTCGCCGCCGTGGGAGAACGCGATCGCCACGTCCTTCGTCGTCCGCAGCGACGCCGTCGTCACCGCGAGGTGCGGATCCGGGGAATGCGAGACCGAGCAGCCGATGCGAGACAGCTTCAGCAGCAGGTCCTGCGCGGTGAGCGAAGACGCCGCCTGCCCGAACAGATCGATGTGCCGCGCGTCGACGATGGCGCGAGCCACACGGTCGAGCGCGACGGGATCGAGAGCGAGGGCCGTCTTCTCGATCGCATCGATCTCCTGCGCCGCGAGCTTCGCCGCGATCGCCGCTGGCCCGTCGTCGGGATCGATCGCCGTGGTGTCGAGACCGAACCGCGCCTGCTGTGCCTGCGCGAGTGTGATCGCGCGGGCGACCGCCACACGGAGCTCGCGATACCCGCTGTACCCCAGCGACTGCGCGTAGCGGGCGACGGTCGACAGCGACGTGCGGCACAGCTGAGCGAGGTCGTTGATCGCGAGGTCGACGACGAGTGTCGGATCGCCGAGGATCGTCTCGGCGACGCGCGCCTCGGCAGCACTCACCTTCGGCAGGGAGCGTCGCACCCGAGCGAGAACGTCATCGTCCATGGGGGGATCCTGTCTCAGCCGGCGCTGGTCATCCTCTGCTGCACGGCGAAGCGCCCCAGGAGTGCGTCTCGCGCCGTCTGCGCACCGAGCCTACTGGCTGCGGCGACCTCGATCGTCGGCAGCGGCAGGGCACTCCGGGTCGGGAGACCGACGTTGACCACCACGGCTCGGGGATCGCGGGCGGCTGTCCGCTCGACGAGCGCGCGCTGCGCGGCATCCGTGTCGGGCCGATCGATCAGCACAACCGTCGTGCCAGGGGCCGCGGCGACCTCGTCGACCACGCGGTCCTGCTCCGCGAGGGAGGTGGAGGCCACGTCGAGTCGCACCCGCAGACCGCCGTCGGCCAGCGCGTTCGCCACGTACGATCCCGCACTGTCCACGGCCAGGGTGGAGCGCCGGCGCGCATCGATGACGGCGAGTTCGGTGGCCGCCTCGGGGGCAGCACCGGCGAGGGTGACGGTTCGACGCACGATCTCCGCAGCGTCGAAATCGTCGTGAGCGTCGTGGTGGTGCTCTGCGGCGGCGCGGAGCTTGGCGGCCAGGGCGGCGACCCGAGCAGCCGCCTCTTCGACACGGGCTCTCGACAGCGAACCGTCACGCAGCGCGGCGACGATCCCGTCCCTCGTGGCGTGGAAATCGCGCTCGTCCTGATCGGCCGACGCGGCGTCGCCAGGGTTGGTCGGGTTCCCGATGCACAGGAGGTCGGCACCGGCGGCCAGGGCTGCGGCCGCTCCCCCGCCCAGCCCCACGGTCTCCCTGATGGCGGCCATGTCGAGGGCATCGGTGATGATCACGCCGTCGAAGCCCCAGTCGCGCAGCATCCCGAGCACGCGCGGGTTGAGCGTCGCGGGCTGCGGACCCCACGCTGGCACCACGATGTGTGCGGTCATCACGGCATCCACGCCGGCGTCGACCGCCGCACGGAACGGCTCCAGGTGCACACGCTCGAATTCCTCGAGATCGAGCGTGATCTCGGGGAGGGCGTGATGCGAGTCCATGTGGGTGTCGCCATGGCCGGGGAAGTGCTTGACGCACGCGGCGACCCCTGCATCCTGGATGCCGTCGATCGTCGCGATCACGTGCCGGGAGACGAGCGCCTCGTCGTCGCCGAACGCCCGCACGCCGATCACCGGGTTGCGCGGGTCGGTGTTGACGTCGGCGACGGGTCCGAGCACCACGTTGGCGCCGACCGCACGCACGCGTCTGGCGAGTTCGGCACCGGTGCGCTCCGTCGCGGCCGAGTCGTCGAGGAGACCCAGCTGCGCGGCCCCCGGAACCGTCGACCCCGTGGCGGACTCGAGTCGGGTGACGCTGCCACCCTCCTCGTCGATCCCGATCAGTGCGTCGGGGTTCGCGGCGAGGATCTCGGCGCTGAGGGCGGGGAGACCGTCGCCGACGTTCTGTCCGAAGTACACGACGCCGGCCAGGCCGTCGTGCAGTTCGCCACGCAGCCACTGCGGCGCCTCCGTGCCGAGGAAGCCCGGCCACAGGACGCCGTTCGCGAGGCGCTCGAGGTCGTCGGTCATCCCTTCACCGCTCCCGCGACCATGCCGGAGGCGAGCTTGCGCTGCACCAGCACGAAGAAGATCATGACCGGGACGGTGATGATGGTCGACGCGGCCATGATGCTGCCCCAGTCGTTGGAGTGCAGGCCGAAGAACGACTTCAGACCGATCGAGACCGTGTACTGGTCGGTCTGCGCGCCGAGGATCGTCATCGCGAAGATGAACTCGTTCCACGCGGTGATGAAGCTGAAGATGCTGGTCGCGACGAGGCCGGGCATGACCAGGGGCAGCAGCACCGAGCGGAACATCCGCCACCAGCTGGCTCCGTCGATGTAGGCGGCCTCTTCGAGCTCGACCGGGACCGCCGCGACGAACCCGCGCAGCATCCAGATGCCGAACGCGAGCGACAGCGCCACGTAGACCACCATGAGCCCGAGGATGCTGTTGAGCAGGCCGAGGCTCTTGACCTGGAGGAAGAGCGGGATCACCAGCGCCTCGAGCGGCACCATCTGCACGATCAGGATCATCATCAGGATCGTGGTGCGGAACTTGAAGCGGAACCGCGCGACGGCGACGGCCGCGAGCAGACAGACGAGCGCGCTCACGAGCACCGTGACGAGCGCCACGATCGCCGAATTGCGCAGGTAGGTGCCGAAGCCGCCGTCGGTGAGGACGAAGGCGAAGTTGTCCCACGTGAACTCCTGCGGGAGCAGCGACTGGCCGCCGCTGGAGGCCTTGCCGTCGAACGCGCTGGAGACCATCCAGTAGACGGGGAACAGTGTGAAGATCAGGACAGCGGCGACGCCGATGCCGAGTCCGATGCGCGAGCGGAGCCGAGGGCGCGGGTTCACAGCTCGTCCTCCTTCATGAGGGAACGGATGTAGACGATCGTGATGCCGATCAGCACGAGCGTGAGCAGGACGGCGAGTGCGGCGCCGAAGCCGTAGCGGTTCTGGCCGAAGGACTCCACGTACGACCAGACGCCGAGGTTCAGGACCTGACGGTTTCCGCCGCCGCCGCCGGGCATGAGGTACACCTGCGCGAAGACCTTGAAGTCCCAGATGGTCGACAGGATGATGACGACCGAGAAGACGGGCTTGAGCGTGGGGAAGATGATCTTCCAGAAGCGACGCCAGGCTCCGGCGCCGTCGAGGGCAGCGGCCTCGAGCATCTCCTTGGAGACGCCGAGGAGACCCGCGAGCACCGTGATCGCGACGAACGGGAACCCGTGGTGGACGACGTTCAGCAGGACGATGGCGTAGAAGGACCACTGGTTGGTGAACCAGTTGACCGGGTCGTCCATGAGGCCGAGGTCGCGCAGCACGGTGTTGAAGATGCCGCGGTCGGCGTCGAAGATGAAGGTCCAGACGTAGGTGCCGGTCACGGCGGGCATCGCCCAGGCGACCATGATGCAGCTGGACACGATGACACGCCAGGTGGTCCCAAGCCGCGCCAGCAGCAGGGCGACGAGCGTGCCCAGTGCGACGGTCGTGAAGACCGCCACGGCGGCGAAACCGACCGTGTTGGGCAGCACCACCGTCCAGAGAGTCGGGTTGGTGAGCGCCTCGACGTAGTTGTCGAGACCGATCCAGTTGTTCTCCCCGGTGTTGATCTCGCGCAGACCGTAGTCCTGTAGCGAATAGATGAACACCTGGACGAGCGGCCAGAGCATGAGCACCGCGAGGATGGCCAGCCCGGGCGCGAGAAGGAGCCAGGGGCGGGCCGCGACGGCCGAGAGACCGCGTCGCTTCCGGCCGCCGGCCACGGAGGCGGAGGGGGACTCCGCCTTCGTGGCCGGCAGTGGCGCTTGCACCATCGACATGGAAGGAGTGCTTCCTTACTTCTGGTTGAGCAGGTCCGTCATCTCGGCGGAGGCGTCCTTCGTCGCGGTCGCGACGTCCTTCTGCCCGCTGAGGATGGCCTGGATCATGGAGTTGGTCGTCTTCTTCGCCTGGACGGCGCCGAAGTTCGGGGTGACCGGGACGGATGCGCCGCCGTCGACCATCTGCTCGGCGAACGGTGCGACGAGCGGGTCGGTCGAGGCCAGCGCCTCTTCCATCGCGGACTGGACGCCCGGGAAGTATCCGGTCTCGTTCGACCACTGCTCGGCGAGCTCACCGGTGGTCATGAGCTCGACGAACTTCCACGCCAGGTCAGCGTTCTTGGTCGTGTTGAAGACCGAGAGGTGCGATCCGCCGAGCACCGACGGAGCGATGCCGCCGTCCTGTCCGGGGATGACCGCGGCGCCGATCTTGCCCTCGAGGTCGGGGTTCGCCTCGATGAGCTTGTTCGGCGTCCACGAGCCCGAGAGCATCATGGCGACGTTGCCCTGCGTGAAAGCATCGCTGAGGTCGGTCTCCTTCCAGGTGGTGGCACCTGCGGAGGAGAAGCCGTGCTCGGTCGCGAGTCCGGTGTAGAACTCGATGCCGGCCTGCGACTCGGCGCTGTCGAGCTCGCTCGTCCAGGTGTCTCCGTCCTTGGTGGCCACCTCGCCGCCGGCGCCCCAGACCCAGGGGTAGACCTGGAACTCGGCGTCGCCGGGAACCGGGAAGGGCAGCATGTCGGGCTTGGCGGCCTTGATCGCGTCGCCAGCGGCGATGATGTCGTCCCACGTCTTCGGCACCTCAAGGCCGAGTTCCTCGAACACGTCGGCACGGTAGACGAGCGAACGCACGCCGGCGTACCACGGCATGCCGTAGAGCTCGTCCTCGTACGTGCCGGCGACCTCGAGACCCTCGACGAGGTCGTCGCGCAGGCCGTCTTCCGCGTCGACGTACTCGTCGAGCGGGAGGAGCGCGCCGGCGTCGGCGAACTCGGCGGTCCAGGTGGTGCCGGTCTCGGCGACGTCGGGGGTGGTGCCACCGGCGATCGAGGTCACGAAGCGGTCGTGGGCGTCCGCCCACTGGATCTCCTCGATGGTGACCGTCGCGCCGGTCTCCTTCTCGAAGGCCTCGGACACCTTGTCGTAGAACGCGGTCGCGTCCGGGTTGGTGCCCTTCATGATCCAGACGGTGAGCTCCTGGCCCTCGCCGTCAGCAGAGCCGTTGTCGCTGCCGCCGGCGCAGCCGGCGAGGGCGAGCGTGGCCACGGCGCCGAGCGCCACGGCCGGAAGAATGCGCTTGTGCATTGCGGGGATCTCCTCTTTGAAAGTCCTGGCGGGCATCGGGTACTCACCGGGGGTTAGGAAAAAGTATCCACGACTAACTAATTACCTGCAAGTTCCTCCCACAATCGTCATATCCCCGTAACATCGCGGATTTCAGCGCCGAGCCGCTGAGTCGGTGCCCCACGGGGGACGGCGGGAGGCGAGCGTCCCGCCGCCATCGATCTCTCCCGTTCCACGAGCCACGTGCACGACGAAAGGGCCCGGCGTACAGACGCCGGGCCCTCTCGTCGTTGGCGGGGGTTGATCGACTGAGATCAACCGATCACCGCGATCCACGGTCCGCTCGCGGTCGCCCACCCCAAGAACATCGGACCGATATAGGTGCACCCCTGACGCACGAGTTGGCCCTCGGCTATGGCGTCGCGCACAGTGTGCTGACACGTGTACTCGGAGCCGAAGGTCAGCGTTCCGATCTCCACGCCCGTCGCCACCGAACCGCCGAAGAGAGCACTCGCAATCGCGCCCGCTGCGAGCATCCCGCTCATGAGTAATTTCGTCCGTCTAGCCACAATGCTCTCCTTTGAACGCTACGACAATCACACAGTGTAATGTTACATTACACTACCTGGACGAGCGGTTCGAAACGTCACATCGTGGCCTCGCGGCCTTCTCCCAGGAACTCCCCAGGCTCGAGGTCCCCGGGGTCGAGCAGCCCCGCCGGTAGGCTCGCGGCATGCTCCGCCGCGACGACGAAGCCGACCGCCCGACGGTCGCACGCCATGCGACCCTGCCGACACCCAGCGCCCTCTCGACGGTGCTCAAGTTCCTCGGGATCGCCGTCGGCGTCGTCGTGGTCTCTGCGGTCGCCGTCGCGGCGTTCCTCGTGATCGACGTCTTCAACCGGGTCGGGGACGGTGCCGTCGCCCTGGAAGGAGCCCCCGAGGTCGACCCGCCGACGCTCGGCGCGTACCCCGCAGATCAGGCGATCAACCTCCTCATCATCGGGACGGACGAATGCGGGGCGAAGGCGACAGCGCTGTTCGCCGAGCGGTGCTCCGAAGCCGACGGTCTGAGCCGAAACGACGTGAACCTGCTCGTGCACGTGTCGGCGGAGCCGCGCAACGTCACCGTCATCTCGCTCCCCCGCGACCTCGGCGTCGAGGTCCCCGAGTGCACGCGCCCCGACGGGTCGGTGGCCTCGTCCATGTGGAAGGCGTCGATGAACTCGCTCTTCGAGCACGCCGGTCTATCCTGCGTGGCGAAGACGGTGAGCGAGATGGGCGACATCCCGATCGAGTACGCCGCGAAGATCAGCTTCGACGGGGTCATGGAGGTCACCGACGCGATCGGCGGCGTCGAGGTGTGCATCGCGGGCGAAGGCATCCGCGACCGGCACACCGGCATCGACTGGCCTGCGGGGATGCGCACGGTGTCCGGCGTCGAGGCCCTGCAGTTCATCCGCACCCGACATGGCGTCGGCGACGAGAGCGACCTCGCCCGCATCTCGAACCAACAGCAGTACATGTCCCGGTTGGCGAAGAAGGTGCTCAGCGAAGAGACGCTGACCGACGTACCGAAGGTGCTGCGGCTCGCAGACGCGATCGCGGAGAACATCGACCCGAGCGATGAGCTGAGCAACCCCGTGCGTCTCGCTCAGCTCGCACTCGCGCTCAAGGATGTGCGATTCAGCGACTTCGTGTTCGTGCAGTACCCGAACGTGACCGATCCCGACGACGACGACAAGGTGGTGCCGAACGAAGCAGCCGCCGAGCAGCTGTGGGCTGCCGTCAAGTCGGGTCAGCCGCTGCAGCTCACGGGCGACGTCGCCACTCATCGCGGAGTCACCCTCGCCACGCCCGCACCGGGTGACGGCACCACTGCGGAGCCGACACCCGGCACGGAGACGGCGGCCCCCGAGGTCAGGACCACACTGCCGCCCGACATCTCCGGGCAGTCCCTCGAGCAGGAGACCTGCGCGAACGGCCGTCTGAACTGAGGCGCGTCCTCACGGCGTAGGCTCGGGCCATGGGTCGCACGCGAACGCGAGACACCGAGCATCCGCAGGCTCGCCTCGATCACGGCGGCATCGCGCGTGTCGTGCCGTCGGAGTTCACGAGCGGCTTCGAGCTCATCGTCGACGACACCCCGCAATCGCACGTCGACCTCGACGATCCGACGCACCTCCACTTCGAGTACATCGTCCGCATGGGGGCGGTCATCGACCAGCTCCCCGAAGGCCCCCTCACCGCGGTGCATCTGGGGGCAGGTGCGCTGACCATCCCCCGCTACATCGACGCCACGCGACCGGGCTCCCGGCAACAGGTGATCGAGCTCGAGGCGCCGCTCGCGCAGCTGGTCAGGGAGCACCTTCCCCTCCCGAAGGGGGCGGCCATCCGCATCAGGATCGGCGACGCCCGCGAGGGGGTGCGCCGACTGCCCGGCGCCCTGCGTGCGAACTGCGACCTCGTCGTCTCGGATGTCTACTCCGGCGCGCAGACGCCAGCGCATCTGACGAGCGTGGAGTTCTATCGCGAGCTCGCCGAGCTGCTCGCTCCGCACGGCGTGCTCCTCGTGAACGTCGCCGACGGCCCCGGCCTCGCGTTCGCGCGTCGTCAGGCGGCGACCATCGCAGCCGTGCTGCCCGAGATCGCCGTCCTGGCCGACACCCAAGTGCTCAAGGGACGCCGGTTCGGCAACCTCGTGATCGCCGCATCCGCCTCTCCCCTCCCGACCGAGTGGCTGCCGCGCATGCTTGCGGCCGGTCCGCATCCCGCGAAGATCGCGCAGGGCGCCGAGGTCAGCACCTTCGTCGAGGGAGCGCGGGTCGTCACGGACACGGATGCCGTGGCCTCGCCGCGACCCGACGCCTCGCTGTTCCTGCGCTGAGTGGCCCGACGTGACGGGAGCGCGGCTCCGACCCTGCCGATGCGGAGCACTGTGCGGCGTGTCGCGGACCGGATGCGGTGAGCAGGGCGCGCCGCCCCGACGACCGCGCACCGGGAAGGCACACTGGACGGGGACGCTGCGGAAGGAGAGCAATGAGTTTCATCCGGGGATACGACCAGGAGACCCTCCGCGAGGTGGTCGATCTCGACGAGTGCGCGACCCGTCTCGCGGAGATCGAATCGCAGCGCAGCCTGCCCGCACTACTGGAGCGCGTCTGGCTGCTCAAGGTGCTCGGCCGCCTCGATGAGGCCCTCGCACTGGCCGACGAAGCCGTGCGCCAGGCCCGTATGGCCGGAACCCGCAAGGACGTGCTGCGCGCCCGGGTCCTGCACGCGACGATCCTGCAGTATCGCGGCGCCCATGCTGCCGCCGAGCAAGAACTGGCGACGTGCGCGACCGAGGCCGAAGGGCAGCGATGGCTGTCGATCGCCGCCTTCGCGTACCAGCATCACGGCAAGAACGCCTACGACGCCGGGGACTACGAGACCGCGCGGGAGAGCTTCAAGCTCTCGCTGTTCCTGCGGCGGGAGTCCGGTGCCGAAGACAGTGAGCTCGAGACCGCGCTGCTCGCGATCGAAGCGGCCGAACGGCGGCGTCCGTCGCAACTCGTCGCCGGATGAGCCCCTGCGACCGCGATGTCGGTCGCATGGCTTAGCCTGAGCGCATGGCGGAACTCGATCGTGTGCGCGTCTGGGGCGAAGCACTCATCTCGTTGCATCTCGACGACAGCTGGACCTTCGGCTTCGACAATGCCAAGCGGCGCGCGGGGCAGTGCGACTACACGAAGAAGCGCATCACGGTGTCGCGCTATCTGGCGGCGCGGTTCGAGGACGACGACATCCATCAGGTCCTGCTGCACGAGGTCGCCCACGCTCTCGCCGGCCACGCAGCCGCGCACGGGCCGACTTGGAAACGCCTCGCGCGTGATCTCGGCTATGTGGGTGGTACGACGCATCACGGTGAGACCGCCGTCGAACTCGCCCCGTGGGTGGGCAGTTGCCCTGCGGGGCATGTGACCTACCGGCATCGCCGACCGACGCGTCCCACATCCTGCGCACGCTGCTCGCGCACGTACGATGCCAGGCACCTGTTCTCCTGGACACGTCGCGAGATCACGACCGACGCGAGGCTCGCGGCCCAGCTGCCGCGCTGATCCGGACTCAGCGGTCCGGGTTCTCCGGGCTGTCGGGCGCACTCCCGACAGAGCCGTCCACGGCGTCATCGCGTGCGTCCGCAGTATCGTCGTGGACGTCGAGGATGTCGTCGTGCCCTTGCGCAGCGCTGCGGCGGCGACGCAGCAGCGCCGTGATCGCACGCCAGCCGACGAGGAACACTCCCAGCACGATCGTCGCCACGATGATGAACGGCACCTCGGCCGTATCGCCGCTGAGCACGCGGATGAGCATCCCGCCGGCGACCGTGACGATCCACACGACCACGCCCCACAGGATCGACCAGGGTCGGCGAGGCCTGCCCGGCAGCAGCGCCGCGAGCAGATGCCCGACGACCAGGGCGATCAGGAAGGGCCATGCGGTGAGCAGGAACCCTCCCGCGTCCTCGTCGTGCGATGCACGACCGATCGCAGCGAAGACGAGCACGAGCACGATGTCGACGATGACGGCGGGAAGGTACCTCATGCCACGACCCTACGTGCCGACGACGGAACCACAGCCTCCCCCGCGGCATGCGGCGCAGATCGGCGTCAGTCGAAGCGGACGAACGACCCCTGGCGCAGCACCGGGACCACGTCTACGGCATCGAGCACGGCGGCGTCGGCTGTGCTCGTCGGCACCAGGCCGGATGCTTCGATGCGAGCTGTCGCCTCGACGCCGACGGCGAGTTCGCGGCCGGAGCCGCTCGCGCCGACCATGTGCCGCACCGCGCTGCGGAGGGCCCGGAACCCTTCGGCCGCGACCGCGGCATCGGGTGCCGTGTGATCGATGCCCCGATCCGAGAGCGCCAGGATGATCGCACCAGCGCCGAGCTGATCCTCGACGGCGAACCGCAGGGCGCCCGCCGCGTCGGCCTCGCCCGCAGCGATGACCGCGACCGACGTCCTGGCCTGCCGGCGCTCCTGGATCGTCTGCACGGCCCTGGCCACAGCAGACGCGTTGCGGATGCCGCCGACGAGCACCGTCGCCTCGGCGGAGACCGCGGACGCGAGGGCCGCGCCGTTCCGCGACCACCCCTCGGCCTCCGCCAGCGCGACCTCGGTTCCGGACGCCACCGCATCGATCACGGTGGAGGAGAACCGCAGCACATCCACGACGATGACGACGTCACTGGCGGCGAGCCGGGCGAGACCCGCTGTGCCCCAGTCGAGGCGGACCTGATACGTGGACTGATCGAACGGCGACGGCATTCGACCAGCCTAGAGGCGTCAGTCCGCCGCGAGCGCCTCGACCGGAGCGACGCGCGTGGCGAGCCGGGTCGGCGCGGCAGCAGCCACCAGCGTGAGCACTGCCGTCGCCGCGACGATGATCGCGACAGGGAGCCACGGGATCTGCGGCGCCACGAGCCCCGCAGGGACGAAGTCGGGCAGCGTCGGCACCGAGCCGAGCAGCGACTGCGCGGCGATCCAGCCGTACACGACGCCCAGCACCAGACCCGTCAGGGTGGCGGCGACCGTGATGTGGGTGGCCTCGAGCAGGACCATCCGCCGCACCTGCCGGTTGGACAGCCCGATCGACCGCAGCAGGCCGAGTTCGCGACGACGCTGCACGACGCCGATCGTGAGCAGGTTGACGAGGCCGACGGCGGCGATCACGGCGGACACCGCGACGAGCACCATCATGATCGCGGCGAAGGCATCCATCGGCGCAAAGAACTCCTCTGGCACGTCGCCCGTGACCTGACTCATCATCAGACGCTTGGCCGATTCGAGCGCCACCGCGAACATCGTCACCAGCGTCACGCCCATCACGACGCCGATCGCCATGCGCGACGAACGCTCCGGGTAGCGCAGCGCGTTCTCGGCCGCGAGGCGGGCCGTCGCGCTCGAGCCGAACATCCGCCCCACCAGACGCAGGATCGGCGGCATGAACAGCACCGAGCCGAGAGCCAGACCCGTGAACGAGAGCACGCCGCCGAAGAACGCGACCACGACACCGAGCGGAGTCATCAGGCCGACCAGCACACCCCCCGCGAGCAGTGCGGCGCCGGTCGCCAGCAGGACCCAGGCGCCGATGTGCCGGCCCGGCTTGCCGGAGACCTCGTCGTGCGTGCGCTCGACCGATCCGCCGAGGGCCTGCAGCGGGGTCACCGAGAGGACACGCCGCGACCCCGCCCACGCTGCGGCCCACGTGGTGAGCGCGACACCGACCGCCGGCAACGCGATGAACGGCTGCGCGAGGGAGAACGAGGCGGGAGCGTTGTCGATGATCTGCGCTCCGAGCTGCACTCCGAGCGTCGCGAGCAGCAGACCGGCGAGGAGCCCGATCGCCGCGCCGAGCACGCCGACGACGAGCCCCTGCCTGCCGACCTGCGCCCGCTGCGAGCGCGCCGTGGCTCCGATGAGGCGCAGGAGCGCGATCTGCCTGGTGCGCCCGGCGATGATCGTCGAGAACGTGTTGGCGGTGACGATCGCGGCGACGTACATCGCGACGACAGTCAGCAGCACCGACAGCAGCGCCACGACGAAGGCGAGCGTCTCGCTGTCTCCGATGAAGGGGTCGGCCTGCAGCACCGCGCCGATGTAGGCGGTGATCTCGACCAGGAGCACGCCGAACGCGGCGGACAGGGCGGCCACCAGGATGCTGGCGCCCATGCCGCGGTCACGCAGCCAGGCCAGCCGTGGTCCGGTCGCCCGCGTCTCGGGGACGACGGTCGCGACGGCGGTCATGCCGCCACCTCCGCGGCGAGCATGTACGCGGAGATCTCCTCCGCGCTCTGACGCGGGTGGTCGGCGACGATCCGGCCGTCGCCCAGGTAGAGCACCCGGTCGGCGTGGCTCGCGGCGATCGCGTCGTGCGTGACCATGGCGATCGACTGCCCGTGCTCCCGGCTCGCGGTGGCGAGAAGGCGCAGCACCTCGCGCCCCGTCTTGGAGTCGAGGTTGCCCGTCGGCTCGTCGGCGAACACCAGGTCGGGCGCCGTGGCCAGCGCACGGGCGATCGCCACGCGCTGCTGCTGTCCGCCGGAGAGCTGATGCGGGCGGTGGCTCAGGCGTGAGCCGAGGCCGAGCGTCTCGACGAGTCCGTCGATGCGGGCCCGCTCGATCGCACTGGGGCGGCGTCCGTCGAGCTCGAACGGGAGCATGATGTTGCCGAGCGCGTCGAGCGTCGGCACGAGGTTGAAGGCCTGGAAGATGAAGCCGACACGGCGGCGGCGCAGGATCGTCAGGTCGATGTCGCCGAGACCTGTGATCTCGGTGTCGCCGATCCAGGCACGCCCTTCCGAGGGGCTGTCGAGCCCCGCCATGATGTGCATAAGGGTGGACTTGCCCGAACCGGACGGGCCCATGATCGCGGTGAACTGTCCGCGGCGGATGCCCACGCTGACATCGTCGAGCGCACGAACCGTGCCCTCGCCGGAGCCGTAGGTCTTCTTCAGGTGCTGGACGCGGGCGGCGAGGCCCAGGTCGGTGGTCGTGATCTCCATGTCATCGACGCTATTTCGACCTCTCCGGGCCGGTCATCGCCCTGCGGGCGCATCCCCGTACATCGGAAGGATGATCCCATGGGTGGCGATTCACCGACCGCGCGACGATCCGGATGTCAGGCCAGACCGTGCTCGAAGGCGAAGACCACGAGCTGCACGCGGTCGCGCAGGGCGAGCTTGGTGAGGATGCGGCTGATGTGCGTCTTCACGGTCGCTTCGCTGAGGTATTCACGTCCGGCGATCTCGGCGTTCGAAAGCCCTCGCGCCGCGAGCGCGAAGATCTCCTTCTCGCGGTCGGTGAGCGTGGCGTACTGCGGCGGCGGAGGGGTGGGTGCCTCTGCGAAGTGCGCGAACAGGTCACGGGTGGCGGAGGCCGCGATCACGCTCGACCCCGCGTGCACCGTACGGATCGCGGCGAGCAGGAACTCGGGGTCGGCGTCCTTGAGGAGGAAGCCGCTCGCCCCCTGCCGGATCGCCCGCGCGGCGGCCTCGTCGAGGTCGAACGTGGTGAGCATCACCACACGCGGAGGCTCCGGACGCGCGAGGATCTCGGCCGTCGCGGTGAGCCCGTCCATAACCGGCATCCGGATGTCCATGAGCACCACATCGGGCCGCGCCGCGCGGACGACCTCGAGCGCCTCCTGACCGTTGCCCGCCTCGCCGACCACCTCGAGGTCGGGCTGCGAGGCCACGAGCATCCTGATACCGGCGCGGAACAGCGCCTGGTCGTCGACGAGCACGACACGGATCATTCGGTGGCTCCGATCGGAAGCGAGGCGTGGACGACGAACTGCGCCCCTCGGCGCTCGGCCTGAAGACTACCGCCGACGAGCTGCGCCCGTTCACGCATGCCGATCAGGCCGTGGCCGCCCGCCGTGGTCGTCGCCTCGCGCGGAATGGTGTTGCGCACATCGATGTCGACCCGATCCGGGAGCCAGGCGAGGTGCACGTCGACGGCGCCGTCGCCGTGGCGGATCGCATTCGTGAGCGCCTCCTGGAGGATGCGGTAGACCGCGAGCTGGATCGCGCCCGGTGGTTCGCCGGGTGGCATGGGGTCGACCGTGACCCTCGGCTCGATCCCCGCCTGACGGACCTGCGCGAAGAGCGCCTCCAGGTCGGCGAGTGTCGGCTGCGGGCCGTCGCCCTGTCGGTGGCGGAGCTGGGTGAGGAGCATCCGCACGTCGCTCAGGGCGCCGCGCGCCGTCTGCGCGATGGTGCCGAGCGCCTCGGTCGCCATCTCGGGCTTCGTCGCGGCCGCGTAGCGCGCGCCGTCCGCCTGCGCGATGACGACGGCGAGGGAGTGCGCGACGATGTCGTGCATGTCACGGGCGATACGCACTCGCTCCTGCTCCTCGACCGCGAGGGACTCGGCCTGCAGTTGGGCCGCACGTGTGCGGCGTGAGCGCAGCACGACCCGCCAGAGGAGCCCGCACACCCAGGCGAATCCGAGGGCCATGACCGAGAGGACCAGGAGGAGCGTGCCCGCCGTGACCTTCTCCCACCCGCTGCCGGAGCCGAAGGCCACACCGTTGAACACGACCATGTAGAGGGCAGCGATGAGTCCGCCGACGAGCGCGGAGCCGAAGCCCCACCAGAGCACGCGTCTCGTTCCCCATGCCGCCGTGGCGTAGAGCACGAGGAGGATCGCGAAGTCGATGGGCAGCGGACCGAAGCCGGCCAGCATCTGCAGGAGGGCGCCCGCCCATGCCGCGGCGAGCGCGATCCCCGGTACGAGCCGCCCGACCGCGACACCGCCGAACATCAGCACACCCGCGAAGACGACCGCGACGACCGCCGCGCCGCCGACCGCGGTGTTCCCCGTGCTGGGCCCGTAGAACACGAGCGACATCGGCAGCAGGACGAGGAACAGCAGCGCCGCCCCGACGATGTCGAGGGTCAGCGCCGTGCGGGAGAGCGGGCGGATCACTCCCCCACGCTACGCGAGCGCCTCTCCCCGAGCATCCGTCGCGGGATGTATCCGTCGTCGGTCAGGCGCGGGCGAGGATCTCGCCGTGCGGCACCAGGAACCAGCCGTCGCCGTCGTCGGCCCAACGCTTCCACGCGTCGCTGATGTCCCGCAGATCGCCGGGACTCGCCATGTCGCTGTCGACGAGCTGTCGGGCGAGCGCGGACTCGAGGATGCGGTCGGCCCACATCCCACCCCACCACGCACGCTCCGCCGGGGACGCGTAGCACCAGGTGGATGCCGTCGCCGTGACGTCCTCGAAGCCGGCGGCACGGGCCCATGCGAGCAGTCGACGCCCGGCATCGGGTTCGCCGCCGTTGGCGTGCGCGGCCGCGCGGTACAGGGCGAGCCACCGGTCGAGTTCGGGAAGAACGGGGAACCAGAGGAACCCGGCGTAGTCGGCGTCGCGGGCGGCGACGAGTCCGCCGGGCGCGGTGACGCGACGCATCTCCCGCAGCGCCTGCACGGGGTCGCCGACGTGCTGCAGCACCTGATGCGCGTGCACGACGTCGAAGGAGGCGTCGGAGAAGCTCAGCGCATGCACGTCCTCCACCGAGAAGTCGAGGTTGGTGACTCCCCGCTCCTCGGCGAGGCGGCGGGACAGCGAGAGCGCGTCCTCGTCGATCTCGGTAGCGGTGACCTGCGCGACCACTCCCGCGAAGTCGACCGTGATGGTGCCGGGCCCGGCCCCGACGTCGAGGAGCCTGGTCGCCGCGGTGAGGTGCGGACGAAGGTAGGCCGCAGAGTTCGCGATGTCGCGCACGTTGTGCGAGCGGAGGACGGATTCGTGGTGTCCATGCGTATAGGTGGCCATGTGGTTCAGTCTGGCAGAGCTCCGCGCCGCGGCCTCGACGATCAGTGCAGGTCGGCGACGGTTCGCCGGATCGCCTCTCGGTCGGGCTTGCCGGAGGACAGGAGGTCGATCTCGTCGACCACGATCAGTCGGGTCGGACGCGCATGTCTGCCCAGCTCTTCCGCCACGGCCTCACGCGCATGCGCCAGCTGCTCGGACTCGCTGCGTCGCAGCACCTCTCCCCGCGCCGCCACGATCACTGAGGCCTCACCCCAGCGCTCGTCTTCCACGCCGACCACGACCGCCTCGTGCAGTCCCGCGATCCGCCGCACGATCCGCTCCACCCGGTCGAGCGAGATGTTGATGCCGCCCGACACGATCACATTGTCTGCGCGGCCATGCACCCGCACCACGCCGTCTTCCACGAGGCCGAGGTCGCCGGTGCGGTACCAGCGGATGCCGTGCTCGTCACGCACGAACGTGCGCGCGGTCAGCGAGCCGTCGCCCAGGTAGCCCTCTGCGAGCATGGGCCCGGCGATACGCAGCTCTCCGTCGACGGTGCGCACCCCGACCGTATCGAGCGGCACGCCGTCGTACACGCACCCTCCGCTGGTCTCGGTCGAGCCGTACGTGCGCACGAGCCGCACGCCGAGGTCGGCCGCCCGTTCGCGCAGCGGCTCCGGGAGAGACTGTCCGCCCACCAGGATCGCGCGATACGCCGTGAGCGCCGCCCGCACCGCGGTGTCGTCTGCGGCATCGAGCAGCGTGGCGACCTGGGCGGGCACCAGTGACGTGAACAGGTCGGGGAGGCCGGCACCCGACGACGGGCGCAGCATCCCGAGCGTGGCTTCCGCGAAGGACTCGGGCGAGAACCGGCCCTCGATCGTCGCGGGGCGCGTGTCGGCGAGGATCGAGCGCACGATCACCTGGAGCCCGGCGACGTACCCCGCAGGGAGCGCGAGCAGCCAGCGTCCGCTCCCGATGCGCGCCGCTGTCGCCTCGGCACTGGCCCGAAGAGCCTCGCCGCTCAGCGCGACCCGCTTCGGGATGCCGCTCGACCCCGAGGTGGCGATCACGGCGGCGATGCCGTCCGCCACGTTCTCGGGGGCGCCGGAGACCATCCCCAGCCCGAGCGCCGGTCCGCCTTCGAGTGCGCGTTGCAAGGCGTCCCGCAGCAGATCCGGATCTTCGGCATCCGTGGGGATCAGCGCGGTCATGAGGGCCTCCGACTCAGTAGTGCCAGGGGAACGACGACCAGTCGGGGTCGCGCTTCTCGAGGAACGAGTCGCGGCCCTCGACGGCCTCATCGGTTCCATAGGCGAGGCGCGTCGCCTCCCCGGCGAAGACCTGCTGGCCGACGAGTCCGTCGTCGACCGCGTTGAAGGCGAACTTCAGCATGCGGATCGCCGTGGGCGACTTGGTCAGCACGGTGCGGGCCATCTTCAGGGCCTCGCGCTCGAGCTCGGCGTGGGGCACGACGCGGTTCACGGCCCCGGCCTCGTAGGCCCGTTGTGCGGAATACTCCTCGGCCAGGAAGAACACCTCGCGGGCGAACTTCTGTCCGGTCTGACGGGCCATGTAGGCGGAGCCGTATCCGGCGTCGAAGCTGCCGACGTCGGCATCCGTCTGCTTGAAGCGCGCCTCTTCAGCCGAGGCGATCGTGAGGTCGCACACGACATGCAGGGAGTGCCCGCCGCCGGCCGCCCAGCCCGGGACGACCGCGATCACGACCTTGGGCATGAAGCGGATGAGACGCTGCACCTCGAGGATGTGCAGGCGCCCGACCGCGGCGCGGCTCGCCCCGTCGACGATGGCCGTGTCGGTATCGGAGTACTTGTATCCGTCCCGACCGCGGATACGCTGATCGCCTCCCGAGCAGAAAGCCCAGCCGCCGTCCTTCGGGCTCGGGCCGTTGCCGGTGAGGAGCACCGCTCCGATACGCGCATCCTGTCGGGCGATGTCGAGCGCCCGGTACAGCTCGTCGACCGTGTGCGGTCGGAAGGCGTTGCGCACTTCGGGCCGGTTGAACGCGATGCGTGCCACCCCGCCGTCGTGCGAGACGTGGGCGGTGATGTCCGTGTAATCCTCGGCGCCGGGCGCGAGCACCCATTCGGCCGGGTCGAACAGGTCGGAGACGAAGGCATCGGTCACGACATCCAGCCTATTCCTCGGCCCGCTCCGGCGAGGCAGGAAGCGCCGCCCCGACCGGGACGGCGCTTCCTGCGTCCTGTGCGATCAGACGCGGCCTGCGCGTGAGGCCTTGACCCACCCGTCGACGATGTCCCATCCGACGCCGACCGCGATCCCGAATCCGAGCAGGACCGCGACGATGCGGAAGACGCCGCCCTCGGCTGCCGATTCGGCTTGACCGGCGGCGAAGCCCTCGCCGCCCGCTGCGGCGATCTGCGCGAGGAACTCCGGATTGACGAGCTGGCCCGTGACCAGGAGGATCACGACCCATGCGAGGAATGCCAGAGCGAGGAGCGTGTTCGCCACAGCCAGCCCGGTGGTCCAGCGCCTGGTGCGGTAGAGCACCACGGCGAACACGGCCTCCGCGACGATCAGCAGGAGCAGGAGACCGATCCCCCACGGCCACAGCGACGGGGCGAGGACGGGCACTGGATCGCCGTCGACCACGACGAAGCCGCGGAACCGGTCCCAGAGGAGCGCGCCCACGGAGATCCCGAGGAAGACGAGCGAGGCGATGAGCTCGCTCCGCCCCACACCCTTCTCTGTGGGCTCCGGGAGCTGATCGAGATCCCACTTCCCGATCGCCGTCGTGCTGTTGCTGCGCTCGAGGATGACGAACACCAGTGTGGTCCAGAAGCAGATGTGGAGGATCGCTCCGCCGGTGGCGAGGATCGAGGTCGAGATGATCTCTCCCACCGGTGCGGCGGAGATCGTCTGGCCGAGGGCGACCGCCCCGAGCACGCAGACGGGCACGATCGTCAGCAGCAGCTTGAGCAGCCGCCACCACGTCAGGTAGAACCGCGGGCCGATGAGGTACAGGGGGCGATCCGCGTATCCCGCAGCCAGGACGCCGGGATCCCCGAGCTCGGTGAGGACGGCGCGTTCCGCCGCTTCGGGCGTCTCCCCCTGTTCGAGCCTGGCCTCGACCGCGTCGGCGATCGAGGCTTCCAGCTCCGCGCGGACATCGTCCTGCGTCTCGGGGCGGAGGCTGCGGATCGTCGCGCTGATGTAGCGCTCGGTGAGCGTGGTCGTCGTGGTCATGTCAGTTCTCCTCTGCGGTGAGGGAGGCGATCGCCGTGGTGAGCGACCGCCATTCGTCGGTGAGGGTGTCGGCCAGACGGATGCCGGCATCCGAGGTGCGGTAGAACTTGCGGGGCCGTGCCTCGTCGGTGTTCCACTCGCTCGTGAGGTACTCCTGCTTCTCCAGTCGGCGCAGCAGCGGGTACAGCGTGTTCGCGTCGGTGGCGAAACCGCGCTCCTCGAGTTGTTCGAGCAGCGAGTATCCGTATCCCGGCGTGCGCAGCAGTTGCAGGCACGCGAGCACCACCGTGCCGCGCCGCAGTTCCTGCAGATGCGTGTCGAGCGTCTCGTTCATGTCGATCACATTACTGTGCGTCACACACCATTGTCAATCACACATTTATGTTGCACATGCACACTGACGCAACCCGGGGCGGAGACTCACCCGCACGGCGCGCGGCACGCGACGCCCCGCACAGAGCAGAATGGGCTCATGATCCCGCCGCTCGCAGAACTGATCGACTCGGCCAGGGTCGTCGCCCTCCCGATGCACAGTCGCTTCCGCGGCGTCGACGTGCGCGAGGCCCTGCTGTTCGAGGGCCCGGAAGGGTGGGCGGAGTTCTCGCCGTTCACGGAGTACGACGACGCTGAGGCCGCGACCTGGCTGGCCGCCGCGATCGACTTCGCGTGGCGTGAGCAGCCGACGCCGCTGCGCGACCGGATCGGCGTGAACGCCACGGTGCCGACGATCGACGCCGCGCGCGTTCCTGAGCTGCTGACGCGATTCCCGGGGTGCCGCACGGCGAAGGTCAAGGTCGCCGAGCCCGGCCAGACGCTCGCCGACGACGTGCAACGGGTGCGGGCCGTCCGCGACGCCATGGGACCGGAGGGACGCATCCGCGTCGACGCGAACGGCGCCTGGAACGTCGACGAGGCCGAGCACGCCGTGCACGCGCTGGGCGAATACGACCTGGAGTACGTGGAACAGCCGTGTGCGAGCGTGGCCGAGCTGGCCGACCTGCGCAGGCGCGTGAAGTACATGGGCATCCCGGTGGCCGCAGACGAGAGCGTCCGGAAGTCGACCGACCCGCTGGCCGTCGCCCGTGCCGGAGCCGCCGACCTGCTCGTCGTCAAGGCTCAGCCGCTGGGCGGCATCACGCACGCGCTGCAGATCGTGACCGCCGCGGGGCTCCCGGTCGTGGTGTCGAGCGCCTTGGACACCGCGATCGGGCTGTCGCAGGGCGCCGCACTCGCTGCGGCACTTCCGGCCCTCGATTACGACTGCGGTCTCGGCACAGCCTCGCTCTTTCTCGACGACGTGGCCGACCGGCGCCCGGTCGACGGAGCGATCGCCGTCGGTCGTGTGACGCCCGAGCGCGACGCCCTCACGCGTCTCGCCGCATCGGACGAGCGCCGGGAGTGGTGGCTGGCTCGCCTCGCACGCTGCCACTACGAATTGACGGCCGCCGCGGGGTGATCGAGGCTAGGACTCGATGAGCAGCTGAACCAGACGTCCGAGTTCCTCGCCGCCCGAGTGGCGCAGCTGCGCGTCATCCTGACCCGCCATCGCTCCACGCACGGTCATGCCCTCCCAGATGATCATGAGCATGCGCGCGGCGGTCTCGGCGGGCAGCCGCAGCCGCAGGAGTCCCGCAGTGACGATGTCGTCGACGATTCGGGCGATGCTCGAGACCATCTCGCGCTCCTGCGCGAGGTAGGCCTCGCCGAATTTCGGGTCGCGGAGCGCCCGGATGCGGATCTCGCTCAACAGCATCACGCCGAGGCGATCGTCTCCGCCCAACTCCATGATCTGCTGCACGAGGTCGATGGGATCGCACCCCTCGACCAGCGCGCCGGCAGCGGTCAGCTCCTCGACACGCGTGCGCACGGCGTTGACGCGCACCTCCGAGACACTCGCGGCGAGCATCAGGAACAGCTCGTCCTTCGACTCGAAGTTCGAGTAGAACGCGCCCCGCGTGAATCCGGCACGCTCGCACACCGCCTCGACCGAGGCGCCGTCGAGACCGACCTCGGCGAACACCTGCGCCGCCGCTTCGAGCAGACGCGCGCGCGTGTTCACGCGACTTCGGGTTGCGGGTGTCGACATCGATCCCTCCTGACCCTTCACTCTCGCACGATTCACACCCCGCACACAGACTCATCCTGGCGGGTCACCTTACGATACAACTATGTATTGGATACACCTGTGTATCCACCCCGCACCCTTCGGAGGAACGCGTGTCCACTCTCCTGTCCTCGCTCGGACGCTGGTCGTTCCGGCACCCCTGGCGCGTCCTCGTTTCGTGGCTGCTCGCACTCGGCATCGCCGGAGCAGGAGCGCTCGTGCTGGGCGCAGGCACGGACAACACGTTCTCGATCCCCGGCACCGAGTCGCAGGCTGGACTCGAGCAGCTCTCGCGCTCCTTCCCGCAGGTGAGCGGAACGAACGCACAGTTCATCGTCGTGGCCGCCGACGGCGACCAGATCACGGATGACGACTACCGCGAGCACATCGAAGACGCCGTCGACGAGCTTTCCGACCTCGACGGCGTGCTCGCCGCGACCTCACCCTACGACGAGATGGTCAGCGGCATGATCGACGACGACGACACGGCGGCCATCGTCCGTGTGCAGTTCGACGGCGAATCGACCGATGTCTCGGAGGACACGAAAGACGCTCTGCGCACCGTCGTCAGCGACCTCGACGCCGAGCTCCCCGACGGCGCGCAGACCTCACTCGGCGGCGACCTCTTCGCGATCTCCATCCCCGGCGTCACCCTGACCGAGGCCGTCGGACTCCTGATCGCCCTGCTGGTGCTCATCGTCACGTTCCGGTCGTTCGTGGTGGCCGGACTCCCCCTGCTCACCGCGATCCTCGGCGTCGGCATCTCCATGGCCGGGATCTTCACCGCGACCGCCTTCGCGACTGTCTCCTCCACCACCCCGCTGCTGGCACTCATGCTCGGGCTCGCGGTCGGCATCGACTACGCGCTGTTCATCATGGCGCGACATCAGGATCAGGTGCGCGAGGGTGTCGATCCGGAGGAGTCCGCCTCCCGCGCGGTCGGCACGGCCGGTTCCGCGGTCGTGTTCGCCGGCGTCACAGTGCTCATCGCCCTGATCGGCCTCGGTTTCGCCGGCATCCCGTTCCTGACGACCATGGGCGTCGCGGCCTCGGTCGCGGTCGCCGTCGCCGTCGCGATCGCCGTGACCCTCACTCCCGCCCTGCTCGGATTCATGAAGGGCAAGGTGGTCGGCCGCCCACGGCGCGCCCCGAAGGCGAGGAAGAAGAAGGGCGCGGACGACGTCCCCGACGACGCACCGATGGCTCCGCCTCGCGCCAAGGGCAGCCTCCGATGGGTGAACGGCGTGACCAAGCGGCCCGTCCTGGTGTCGCTCGCCGTCGTGATCGGCCTCGGGGTCGTGGCCATCCCCGCTCTGAGCCTCAACCTCGCCCTGCCGAACGCCGGGGTGCTGCCGAAGGACTCCGAGGCCAGGCAGACCTACGACCTCGTGGGCGAGGAGTTCGGCCCCGGCTTCAACGGTCCGCTGATCCTCACGGGCACGATCGTCACCTCCACCGACCCCCTCACCCTGATGGAAGACCTCGGAGACGCCGTCGCCGACGTCCCCGGAGTCAAGGAGGTCGCCCTCGCGACACCGAACGAGACGGCAGACACCGGCATCGTGCAGATCATCCCGGAGACCGCACCGGACGACCCGGCGACGGCCGACCTGGTGCGTGAACTCCGCAGCCACCACGACGAGTGGCTCGACGAGTTCGGCATCGACCTCAAGGTGACCGGCTTCACGGCGGTGGGCATCGACATCTCCGACCAGCTCGGCAACGCGCTGCTGCCCTTCGGCATCTTCGTGATCGGCCTCTCGCTGATCCTGCTGACGATCGTGTTCCGTTCGGTGTGGGTGCCGATCACCGCGGCAGCGGGATACCTGCTCTCGATCGTCGCCGCGTTCGGCGTCGTCGGAGCCGTGTTCGAATGGGGCTGGTTCGCCGACCTGCTGCACGTCGCCAAGGTCGGTCCGATCATCAGCTTCATGCCGATCATCCTGATGGGCGTGCTGTTCGGACTCGCGATGGACTACCAGGTCTTCCTCGTCTCGCGCATGCGGGAGGACTTCGTGCACGACCCGGACTCGAAGAGCCCCGATCGGGCGAAGCGGCGCGCCGCGGCATTGCGCACAGTGCGCAGCGGCTTCACCGGTTCGGCGAAGGTCGTCACCGCGGCCGGACTGATCATGTTCGCGGTGTTCGTGGCGTTCGTCCCCGAAGGAGACTCGTCCCTCAAGCCGATCGCGCTCGGTCTCGCCGCCGGCATCGCGATCGACGCCTTCCTGGTGCGGATGACCCTCATCCCGGCGCTGATGGCGATCCTCGGGGAACGCGCCTGGGAGCTCCCGCGCTGGCTGGAGAAGATCCTGCCCCGCGTGGATGTCGAAGGCGAGGCCGTCGAACGCGAGCGCCACCTCGCCGACTGGCCGGGCGACGGATCCGTCATCGCCGCCGACGACCTCGAGATCGCTGCGGACGCACCGATCATCGAAGGCCTCTCGCTGCGTCTGCCCGATTCAGGGGCACTCGTCGCGACCGGAGGTGACGTGCGCGCGCGGCGAGCACTCGCGCTCACGGTCGCCGGGCGGCTGACGCCGACGGATGGCCGCATCCGCGTGGCGGGTCACCTGCTGCCTGGTCGCGCCGCCTGGGTGCGCGCCCACGTGGGCTGCGTGCTCGTCGACGACGCCGACGCCGCGCTGGACGACCTCGTCGAAGCCCTGCGAGGCGCCTCACGCCTCGTCGTGATCGACGGACTCGACCGTCTCACCGGCGGCCGACGGGATCAGGCGACGGCGATGCTGCGCGATGCCGCTGCCGCCCGCTCCCTCGCGGTGTTCGTCACCGCATCCGATGCCCACGCCGCCCGCACCATCCTCGCCGAGGCGGGATGGCCCGAGGCGCAGACTCTCGACACGTGTGCTCCCCACCGAAGCGCCGCAGAATCTACCGAGGTGACCGCATGACCCTCCCCATCGAGCGCGCACGCTCCCGCAAGCCCATCACCTGGCTGACCATCCTCGGCGTGCTGCTGCTGCCCGCCGCGGTCGGCGGCATCCTGGTCGCGGCACTGCAGAACCCGACCGAGCGCCTGGACTCCATGACCGCGGCGATCGTCAACCTCGACGAGCCCGTGACGATCGACGGGCAGACCACCCCGCTCGGCCGCCAGCTCGCCGCGGGACTCGTCGACGGATCCGACGACCTCGACTCGAACCTCACCTGGGTCATCTCCAACGAGGACGATGCGAAAGACGGGCTCGCCGACGGCTCCTACCAGGCCGTCATCACGATCCCCGAAGACTTCTCCGCTGCGGCCACCTCGGCCGGCACAGCCATCTCCGACGGCGGCGGCGACGCGGAGCAGGCAACCATCACAGTGACGACCCCGGATGACGGGCTCGTCGCCGACGACCTCATCACCGGCCAGATCGCCGACGTCGCCGCATCGACGATGGGCACGATGCTCACCGAGGCGACGACCGAGAACATCCTCGTGGGCTTCACCACGATCGGCGACCAGATCGGCGATGCGGCGGACGGCGCGCTTCAGCTCGCGGACGGCGCTCGCGACGCGGCTACCGGCGCGGCGGCGATCCCCGACGGCGCCTCGAAGCTGGCCTCCGGAGCGGGCGAACTCGGAACCGGCGCCTCTTCGCTCGCGACCGGACTCGACACCATCGCGGGCAAGACGAGGGAGGCCGCGGCCGGCGCGGCGCAGATCGGGTCGGGGCTGACCAGCGGCGGAACGACCCTGCAGCAGAACGTCGGCGGGACGCAAGAGCTTGTCGGCGCGATCCAGGGGGCATCCGCGTCGGCGAAATCGGCCTCGGACACGTCGATCGCTCTGGCCGGGAGGCTCGGAGCGCTGGCACAGACCGCCTGCACGCGACCCGTCGCAGACCAGGCGCAGTGCGACCTGTACACCTCCCTTGCCTCCGACGCGGCAGCCGTGGCGAAGGCTGCCGGGACCGCATCCGGCACCCTCAACAATCCGAAGGTCGCCGGTGGCGTCGCCGCACTCCCCGGCACCTTCAGCACTCTCGCATCGAGCATGACGCAGGCGGGCACCGGCGCGACGCAGCTCGCGGGCGGGCTCACCCAGCTCGCGGATCAGGGCATCGCGGCATCCGCGACCGGCGCACGGGGCATCGCCTCGGGTGCGGGCCAGCTGTCGGAGGGCGCGACCGCGCTCGCCGACGGGGCTACCGAGCTCACGACCGGGCTCGACACCCTGGCGACCGGTACCAGCGACCTCGCGGGTGGGCTGCGCACAGCATCCGATTCGCTCCCGTCGTTCAGCGACAACGACTCGAAGTCGCTCGCCTCGGTGATCGCCGACCCCGTGTCGTCGAACTCCTCGATGAACACGATCTTCGGCCCGACCGCGATCCCGCTCCTGGCAGCGGTCGTGCTGTGGTTCGGCGGGCTGGCGACCTTCGTGGTCATGCGCGCCCACACCGCCCGCACGCTCACCTCACGCCGATCGTCGGCGACGCTGACACTGCGGGCGTTCGCTCCCGCCGCGCTGATCGGAGCAGGGCAAGGACTGCTGGTGTCGCTGATCGTGCAGATCGTGGCCAGTTACGACGCGGCCACCTGGTGGGCGTTCGCCGGCACCGCGGTGCTCGCCGGCGTGGTGTTCGCGGCGGTCAACCAGGCACTCGTCGCGCTGTTCGGCGGCGTCGGACGGTGGATCTCCGCACTTGTCGGCGTCCTGGCCGTGGCGACCGGGCTGATCTCGACCGTGCCAGGGTGGCTGGCGGCGCTCGGGGCGGCTCTGCCCACGGCTCCGGCCTTCGCGGGTCTGATCGCCGGAAGCGGGTCCGCGGTCGCGGCCCTGGCGGTGTGGGGCGTGCTGTCGCTCGTGGCCACGACTCTCGCGGTGACGCTGCGGCGCACCACCTCGGCCAAGGCGCTCCTCGCCACCACCTGACACGTGTCCCTCCCCCGGCCTGGCGCGTCGACATGTGACGCGCCGGGCCAGCGTTTGTGACCGTCTCCGTTTCGCATGCGGCGCGCCGCGACCTAGGCTCCTGCTATGCGCCGACCGTTCATGGACACCCCCGAGCAACTCGCGAGCCTGGAGGGGCAGCAGTACCTCGTGCTCCGGCCCACCGGGGCGGTCGCCGAGGTCTACCAGGAGGTCCAGGATGCCGCGCTCGCACGCCTCGACTCCCCGGCACGGCGTCCGCACACCGGGCACATCACCCTCCGGGGCTTCTACGAGCCGGAACGTCGTGCAGAGCTCGCCGCGCTGATCCGTATGTGGGCCGCGCAGCAGCGCCCGATCGAAGCGATCGCCGAAGCTGTGGACGAGTTCCCCTCTCCCTGGCAGATCGTGATCGTGCGCCTCGCCCGCAGCGCGTCACTCGTCTCGGCGTACTCGTCCCTGACCACTGCATTGGACGGCACGAGCTTCCGCCGCCTCGGCGAACTGCCGCTGGAGGACTGGACCTTCCACCTGTCGGTGATCTACGGAAAGACTCTCCAGCCGGAGGAGTGGTCGCGGTTCACACAGGCGGAGCTGCGCGCCTTCGAACCAGCGTCCACCGAGACGATCACCGAAGCCGAACTGGTCTGGTACGAAGACGGCATCGAACACGCCGAGGTGCTGCCCCTCGGCGGTTGACGCGGGCCTCAGCTCAGGCCGGAGTAGGCGTGCAGGCCCTTGAAGAAGACGTTCACGATCGTGAAGTTGAAGATCACGGCCGAGAACCCGACGATCGCCAGCCAGGCGGAGGGATTGCCGCGCCACCCGCGGGTCGCGCGCGCGTGGATGTAGCCGGCGTAGATGACCCAGATCACGAAGGTCCAGGTCTCCTTGACGTCGAAGCCCCAGAAGCGGCTCCAGGCGTAGTACGCCCAGATCGAGCCGGCGATGAGCGTGAATGTCCACAGGATGAACCCGATGATCGTGAACATGTACGCCAGGCTCTCCAGGCGAACGGATCCCGGGAACGTGCGGAGGAATCCGGGGCCGGTCTTCTCTGCGCCTTCGGCGACGAGGCGCTCACGACGCGACTGCATGAGCTGGATCACCGAGAGGGCGAACGCGAGCGCGAAGAACGCCGTCGCGAGCGAGGCGACGAAGACGTGGATGATGAGCCACACGCTCTTCAGCGGGTCCATCAGGGGCGAGACCTCGACATAGAAGTTCGTCGCGCCGAGGCCCAGCAGCACGACGACCAGGCCGGTGATGAAGGTGCCGAGGAAGCGGAGGTCCAGACGGGTCAGCACGATGAGGTACACCGCGATGATGAGCAGCGTGCCGATCATCGCGAACTCGTAGAGGTTGGCCCAGGGCACACGTCCTGCCGCGATACCGCGGGTCACGGTCGCCGCCAGGTGGAACAGGAAGCCGAGGACCGTGAGCGAGGTGCCGATGCGGGCCATGACGAATCGCTGCGGCGGCGCGTCACCGGATGCACCGGGCGCGCCGGTGGATGCGGTTGCCGCTCCGCCAGCCGCCCCGACGAGCACCGGTTCGCGGACGGTCTGCGCATCGGCCGTGGCCTGCGAGCGCCGCGCGAGATCGAAGGCGTAGGCCACGAAGGCCGCCGCGTAGATCGCGATCGCCGTCCAGAGCAGGACCGGCGAGATCACGTTGAGCTCGAGCATGGTGTCAGTCTACTTTCCGGGTGTCGGGTGCCGGGGCTTCCGGCGCAGCGGACTCCTCCGCGGTGTCTTCAGCGCTCGGGCGCGGTGTCGTCCCACCGGCAGCGTCGAGCAGACGGGCGTGGCCGGCGACGAGGTCGTCGACGGCAGCGGCGAGCGTCGGGTCTTCGCCGCGAGCCAGCGCGGCATACTCGAACGCGATCTCGCCGTCGTGCGCCGTGGCCTTGACCCACACGCGACGACGCGGCACGAACAGCGCGATCATGAGTCCACCGAGAGCCAGCAGCGCGAAGCCGAGCACCCAGACACCGGACTCGTCGCGGTGGATCTGCAGCGAGGCGAACCGCTTCACCGACTCCGAGGCGTCCGTCGCCCCCGCCGGCGACTCGTCGTCGAAGGTGACCGAGCCGAGGCCGTTCGGCAGCTGGGCCGTCTGCCCGGGGCTGAGCTTGATCGACTCGACATCGGTGGTGCGTCCGGTGAGCTTGGTCATCCCGGTGGTGTCGAGCACGTAGACGGAGCGCGGAACGCCTTCGTTGATACCCAGATCCCCGGTGTACACGTCGAACGTGAGCGTGGGGTTGGTGAGGTCGCCGTAGGCGGAGAAGAACGCCCCGTCCTCGAGGACGCCCGTCGTCGGGTAGAAGAAGCCGACGAGCCCGACCTGCTCGGCCAAGCCGTCCGGCACCTTGAGCACGCCGAGCGAGGTCATGTTGTTGTCCTGCGGGAGGAACGGGGTGCTGCCGGTGAAGACCACCGTTCCGTCGGGATCGCGCACCGTCACGGTCGGCGCGTAGCCGTTGCCGAGGAGGAACACATCGTCGTCGGCGACCGCGAGAGGTTCGTTGACCTTGACGGCGCCGGTACGCTCCTCGCCGTTCTCCTGCACCGTGACGTTGGCCGAGAAGTCGCCGGCCTGACCGGACCCGGGCTCGCCGAACGGCTGGTATGTGACGTCGAAGGAGTCGAGGCGCATCGAGTACGGAGCGAAGGCGTCATCGCCAACGAAGCGCCCGCGGTTCATCGAGTCGTAGTCGAGAAGCGTGTTGGCGAAGGTCTCGCCCTCGACGAGCACGCGCTGGCCGGTGTACGAGAACCCACCGCCGACGCCGACCGTGACGAGCACGCCCACGAGCGCGAGGTGGAACAGCAGGTTGCCGGTCTCGCGCCAGTATCCGCGCTCGGCGGAGACCGAGAAGGTGCGGCCGCGGTCGTAGCGCTCCACCCGGTAGCCGAGCGCCTTGAGCTGTTTCGTCGCCACATCGATCGACGCAGCGGCCTCCGCCTCGGCATCCCCCGTCTTGGTGCCGGAGCCGGCGGACGGGTCGCGCGTGACCGCGCGATAGTCCTCGAGGCGCTGGAGTCGGGCCGGAGTGCGGGGCGGACGCGCACGCAGCGCCTTCGCGTGGTGCTTGATGCGCGGGATCACGCAGCCCACGAGCGAGGCGAACAGCAGCAGGTAGATCGCCGAGAACCACGGCGACAGGTAGACGTCGAACAGCTTCAGGCCGTCGAGGATCGGGAACAGGTCGGGGTTCTCGCGCTCCCACTGCGTGACGCCGTTCGGGTCGGCCATGCGCTGCGGGAAGATCGAGCCGGGGATCGCCGCGATCGCCAGCACGAGCAGCAGGATCAACGCTGTGCGCATCGAGGTCAGCTGCCGCCACCCCCACCGCAGCCACCCGACGAAGCCGAGCCGGGGCTGGGCGATCGAGTCGTCGCCGTCGACGTGGTCGGACGGGCGGAGCGGATCGCTGGAGTCGCTGTGCACGGCACCCTTGTTCTTCGTCATGGTCTTCTCCGTGCGGGCGTTCGTCTCGGTGCGGTCGGTGCGGTCAGAGCGGGAGGATGACACTGCCGATCACCGCCGTCAGCCGCGACATGATGTCGGTCCACAGGCCGGTGACCATCAGGACGCCGAGCAGGATCAGCATCACGCCGCCCACGATGTTCACCACGCGGATGTGGCGGCGGAGGAACCCGATCGCCTTGGTCGCCCAGCCGAAGCCGAGCGCGACGAGCAGGAACGGGATGCCGAGTCCGAGGGAGTAGGCCAGGCCGAGGAACCCCGCGCGCACGGGGTCACCGGCGTTGAAGGACAGGGCCAGGATCGCGGCGAGCGTCGGGCCCATGCAGGGCGCCCAGCCGATGCCGAGTGCGACGCCGAGGAGCGGGGCCCCGATGATGCCGGCTTTAGAGTCCACGTGGAAGCGGAGCTCCTTCTGCGCGAAGCCGAAGAGGCCGAGGAATACGAGTCCCATCGCGATGATCACCACGCCGAGGATGCGCGTGATCAGGTCACCCCACTGCAGCAGGAACACACCGACGGTGCCGCCGAGCACGGTGTAGAGGATGAACACGATCGTGAAGCCGAGGATGAACAACAGCACGCCGAGCACGAGGCGGCCCCGCGTCGTGGTCGCGGTGGACTGCACCGTGGTCGAGGCATCCCCGTCTGCGACGGTGGTCTGCCGCGGGGCGACAGCGCCCCCGAGGAAGCCGAGGTAGCCGGGCACGAGCGGGAGGACGCACGGAGACAGGAACGACACGAGGCCCGCCAGCATCGCGACCGGGATCGCGATCCAGAGGGCGCCGGAGCCGATGATCGCTTCGGGGTTCACGGCGCTCCGAGGCTGCTCACGAGTCCTCCGCGAGCGTGTCCTTGACGAGTGTGGAGAGGATCGACGGTCCGTCGATCGGGCCGATGATCTTCGCAGCGACGCGGCCCTGCTTGTCGAGCACGAGCGTGGTGGGCGTGGCGGCGATCGGCACGACCTTCGCGAACGCGAGCTTGGCCTCGGCGGTGTCGACGTCGATCAGGCTCGGGTAGGTGATGTCGTACTCGTCGGCGAAGGCGATGGCCGTGTCCGCCTGATCGCGCGTGTTGATGCCGACGAACGAGACGTCTTCGTCGGCGAACTTCTGCCACACCGACTCGAGGTCGGCGGCTTCGAGGCGGCACGGCGCGCATCCGGCGTACCAGAAGTTGACGACCGTGACCTGCCCGGCGATGTCGGCGCTGTCGAACTTCTCGCCGGTCTCGGTGACTCCGCCGAACTCCACGGGCTCGCCGCGCTCGGCGACGGGGATCTCGACGATCGCCCCGTCGGCCGCGATATACCCGGTATTCTCCCCGCTCAGGAACGACTGGCTGACCGGATCGGGAGCGCAGGCGCTCAGACCGATCGCGAGCACCGCAGCGAGCGCGGCACCGACCGCACGGCGCGAAGGCCGAATGCGGGAGGAGCGGCCGCTGCGGATCGAGGAAACCGTCGAATCGCGTGGCACGACTCCGAGTTTACGCAGAGGATCCTATGCACGAGGTGGATGCGGAGCGGCTCGAGACGGTCCTCAGAACCGCGCCAGAACGTCGTCGACCCCGGCCCGGAACCGCGGACAGGTGGCGATGTCGTGGGCGCGGCATCCCATGGCGTGCTCCGTCATCTCCCGCGAGCGCCGCATCTCCTCCATCCGCCGGTCGATGTCGTCCAGGTGCTGCTGGAGCACCTGGTGTCGCCCGGTGCTCCCGTCGTCGAGCAGCACGGCGATCTGGTCGAGGCTCATGCCCGCGGCTTTGCTGCGCTGGATCACCGCGATGCGCACGACGTCGTCCTCGCCGTAGCGTCGTCGTCCTGCATCGTCGCGCGACGGCCGCAGCAGGCCGACCGACTCCCAGTGCCGCAGCACGTTGGTCGGCAGTTCGAACCGGGCGGCGACATCGCCGACGGACCAGGGATGCTCGGCGCTTGACTTCATGTTGACATGAAGTCACAGACTGTGGGAGAACGCAACTCCCCCGAAAGGACTGACATGTACGACGCCATCGTGATCGGTGCAGGGCCGGCAGGTCTGCAGGCCGCTCTGACCCTCGGACGGATGCACCGCTCGGCACTGCTGCTTGATTCGGGCGAGTACCGCAACGGCACGGTGCTGCACATGCACAACATGGTCGGCGAGGACGGGACACCCCCGGCGGAGTTCCGCGCGACGGCCAGAGCCGAGCTCGCCGCCTACGACGACGTGGAGGTGCGCGACCTCTCCGCCACGTCCATCTCCGCCGCCGAGACCGGGTTCGAGGTGCAGCTCTCGGACGGATCGAGTGCGACCGGACGTCACATCGTGCTGGCCACGGGCGTCGCCGATGACCTTCCGCCGGTGCCGGGGCTGCAGGACCTGTGGGGCACTCACGCCTTCAGCTGCCCGTTCTGCGACGGACACGAGCACGCCGGTACCCCGATCGGCATCCTCGGGGCGGCGCCGAGAGCCGCGCACCTGATCGGCCTGCTCGGTCGCATCGTGGGCGACATCACGGTCTTCCCGGTCGGAGAGCCGTTCGCCGACGAGGACACGGCGATGCTCCAGGAACGCGGCGTGCGCGTCAGCTCCGCCCCCGCGGCATCCGTCGAGAAGAGCGACGGCGGCGTGCGGATCCGCACCGCGGATGACGAGTTCGCCGTCGGCGGGGTCTTCGTGGCGTCGGGGACGATGCGTCAACGCGCCCCCTTCGCCGCAGACCTCGGACTCCGGATGCTCGAGTCGGGATCCATCGAGATCGACGAGTTCGGGCGTACGTCGTACCCCGGCGTCTTCGCCGCGGGCGATCTCGCGCACCGCGCGACGCTCCCCGGGCCGATGGCGTCGGTGCTGCTGGCGGCCGCCGCCGGGCAGCTGGCCGCCGTCGGCATCATCCAGTCCCTGCTGGCGGCCGAGCACTGACTCCGTCTCGAATCGCGCCGGTGGTGCCATCCGTCACCGGGATCCGGCCTTTTGCGCGATTCGAAACGGGATTCAGACCGCGCCGACGTCGACCGCGCCGCCCGTGGCCGCTGGCTCGGCATAGGCGACTTCGCGCCAGACGTCGCCGACGCGTTCGAACGAGGTGACGCTCGACAGCGCGCAGCGCCGGGTGCGCGGGTCGTGTCGCAGGGGCAGCCCCGCGATCCGCAGGTGCGTGATCCAGATGGGCGCCTGGTGCGAGACCATCACCACGTCGCCGTCCGGGGCGGTGTCCCAGGCCTCGTCCATGACCCCCAGCATCCGTTCCGCGATGGAGGAGTACGGCTCACCCCAGCTCGGCAGCGACGGCTGGCGCAGGTGCCACCAGTTGAAGGGGTTCATCAGCGAGCGACGCATCTGCGTGCCCTCGAACACATTCGTCGGCTCGATCAGGCGGATGTCGATCTCCGGCACGAGGTCGAACCGTTCGACGAAGGGCTCGGCGGACTCCTGCGCACGCTCGAGCGGAGACGCGTACAGAGCGGAGACGGCTCGACCCGACGAGCCCACGTGATCGGCAGCCGCCTGCGCCATCCCTCGTCCGGCAGAGCTCAGGTGGTAGTCGGGAAGGCGGCCGTAGAGCACGCGGGCCGGGTTGTGCACCTCGCCGTGGCGGACCAGATGCAGGCGCGAAGCCGTCATGTCACGCCTCGCGGTAGCGGGAGTCGCCGAAGCCGAGGATCAGGTAGCCGATGTACGGGAAGACGAACAGCAGGAAGAACGAGAACAGGCCCCCCTTGCCGAACCTCTCGCCGAGCTTGACGGCGACGATGATGCCGAAGATGAAGCCGACGATCGGGATCAGGTACAGCAGTGCGAGCCAGCCGGACATCCCGGCGATCTTGACGAGGAAGATCACATTCACGATGGGGATGATCGCGAGGATGCCGGGGTAGCCGGCCTTCGTGAAGACCTTCCAGAGGCCGATGACGACGAGGACGTAGAAGACGAGGGCGATCAGCCCGGTCGTCCCCGAGAAGATCGCGCCGAAGAGGTCGGAGATGCCGTTGGAGTCCATGATGCGCCTTTCTGTCCTGGCGATCATACTGAGCGCCCGGTACGGGCCGAGCGGGCGACGCGGTCCCCCGTAGAATGGGCGGGTTCCCCATTTCCCAGATCAGAAGGAATACTCCGTGCTTCGCACCCACTCGGCAGGCTCGCTGCGAGCAGAGCACATCGGTCAGACCGTCACCCTCGCGGGGTGGGTCGATCGCCGTCGTGACCACGGAGGAGTCGCCTTCATCGATCTGCGAGACGCCTCCGGCATCGCCCAGGTCGTCATCCGGGACGAGGAGATCGCCCATCCGCTGCGCAACGAGTTCGTGCTGCGGGTGACCGGCGAGGTGTCGCGTCGACCGGAGGGCAACGCGAACCCGAACCTGCCCACCGGCGAGATCGAGCTCATCGCGAGCGACGTCGAGGTGCTGAACGAATCGGCCCCGCTTCCCTTCCAGGTCTCCACCGCTGTCGCCGAGACCGAGACGGTCGGCGAAGAGGCACGCCTCAAGTACCGCTACCTCGACCTGCGCCGCCCGGCGCCGGCCTCCGCCCTGCGTCTGCGCTCGAACGTCTACAAGGCGATCCGCGACGTGCTGCACGCCGATGACTTCACCGAGGTCGAGACGCCGACCCTGACCCGCTCGACCCCGGAGGGCGCCCGCGACTTCCTCGTGCCGGCGCGACTGAGCCCCGGCAGCTGGTACGCGCTGCCGCAGTCTCCGCAGCTGTTCAAGCAGCTGCTCATGGTCGGCGGCGTGGAGAAGTACTTCCAGATCGCTCGCTGCTACCGCGACGAGGACTTCCGCGCCGACCGCCAGCCCGAGTTCACGCAGCTCGACATCGAGATGAGCTTCGTCGACCAGGAAGACGTGATCGCGCTCATGGAGTCGCTCATCGTGGCGATGTGGGCCACGATCGGCGTCGAGGTGCAGACCCCGCTGCCGCGCATGACCTACGCCGAGGCGATGGCCAAGTACGGCTCCGACAAGCCCGACCTGCGCTTCGGTCTCGAACTCGTCGACGCGACCGAGTACTTCAAGGACACGCCCTTCCGGGTCTTCCAGGCAGAGTACGTCGGCGCGGTGCGCATGCCCGGTGGCGCCTCGCAGCCACGCAAGCAGCTCGATGCCTGGCAGGACTGGGCGAAGCAGCGCGGTGCTCGTGGCCTCGCATACGTGCTCTTCAACGAGGACGGCTCGCTCGGCGGCCCTGCGGCGAAGAACCTCTCCGAGGCTGAGCAGGCAGGGCTCGCCGCACTCGTGGGCGCCGAACCGGGCGACTGCGTCTTCTTCGCCGCCGGCTCCACGAAGGAGAGCCGCGCGCTGCTCGGCGCCGCACGCGTCGAGATCGGCCGTCGTCTCGGCTACCTGAACCCCGATGAGTTCGCCTTCACCTGGGTCGTGGACGCCCCGATGTTCGAGCCTGCCGCCGACGCGGTGGCCTCGGGCGACGTGGCCGTCGGCGCGGGTGCCTGGACGGCCGTGCACCACGCGTTCACGGGCCCGAAGCCCGAGTTCCAGGACACGTTCGACACCGACCCCGGATCGGCCCTCGCCTACGCGTACGACATCGTGTGCAACGGGTCCGAGCTCGGCGGCGGCTCGATCCGCATCCACCGCGAAGACGTGCAGAAGCGCGTGTTCGAGGTCATGGGCATCAGCGACGAGCAGGCCGACGAGCAGTTCGGGTTCCTGCTCGACGCGTTCAAGTTCGGTGCTCCGCCCCACGGCGGGATCGCGCTCGGCATGGACCGCGTGCTGCAGCACCTGACCAAGACCGAGTCGATCCGCGAGGTCATCGCCTTCCCGAAGTCGGGCAACGGCTACGACCCGCTGACCGCGGCTCCGGCTCCCATCACCGCCGCACAGCGCGCCGAAGCGGGCGTGGACGCGGAGCCCGAGGACGAGTCCGACTGAGGTCCGCCCCGCGCGGGATCAGGCACTCACGCCGGATCAGGCGGTTCTGCACAGAACCTGCCTGATCCGGCGTTTCTGCCTGACCTGGCGCGGTGTCACGAGGCGAGAAGAGCCAGCGCCGGCACGATGTTCTCGTTCCACACGTCGACGCCGAGCTTCGCGATCAACGCGACCACGACCACGAGGAACACCACCCGGATGAAGGTCGTACCGCGCGAGATGGCCATGCGCGACCCGAGGTAGCTGCCCGCCACGTTGGCCACCGCGAGGATGCCGCCGAACAGCCACAGCACCGCGCCATGGGGGATGAACAGCATCAGCGCCCCGGCGTTCGTGGCGAGGTTGACGATCTTGGCCTTCGCGCTCGCCTGCAAGAAGTCGTAGCCGAGCAGGGCGACGAGCGTGATCACCAGGAAGGTACCCGTGCCCGGACCGATCATCCCGTCGTAGAAGCCGATGCCGAGTCCTGCCGCACCCGCCATGATGTGGTGCTTGTGCCCGTGGTACCGCAGCTTCGTCGCCGCTCCCATCTGCGGCCGGAACGCGGTGAACAGGGCGACGACGAGCAGGGCGATCACGATGATGGGCTTGAACGCGGCGGGCGGCAGCACGGTCGCAACGGCAGCGCCTCCGAACGAGCCGATGAAGGCGATCGCCGCCATCGGCAGGGCCGTGCGGATGTCGGGTTTCGCGCGGCGATAGTACGTCACGCTGCTCGTCGCCGTGCCGAAGATCGAGGCCAACTTGTTCGTGGCGAGCGCCTGCACGGGCGAGATGCCGGGGATCAGCAGCAGAGCGGGCAGCTGCAGCAGCCCTCCCCCGCCGACGACCGCATCGATCCACCCGGCGCAGAACGCGGCGACCACGACGAGCAGCAGCATCCCCCAGGTGAGCTGCTCGAGTCCGAGCACGGCGCCGATATCCACCTGGCCATGATTCCAGAGTGCGGGCGTCGACCCCGCATCCACCCCCGCGCACTGACAGACTGGGGCCATGCTCGACGCCCTCCCCCTGCCGCATCCGTTCGCCTCGCGTGTCGGGGACGCGCTCCTGCGCAGGGCGACTCCCGACGACGCGGATGCCGTGATCTCGCTGCTCGCCGACGACCGGATCAGCGCCGCTCGCGGCGATGTGGCCTCCGAAGCCGATCGTCCGGCGTACGAGAAGGGGCTTCGCGAGATCCTCTCCGAACCGTCGAACGACCTGCTCGTCGTCGAGCTCGCCGGCGAGATCGTCGGCACGCTGCAGCTCACCTCGATTCCGGGGATGGCACGACGCGGGTCGCGGCGGCTCCTGGTCGAGGCCGTGCGCGTCCGGAGCGATCTGCGCTCATCGGGCATCGGCTCGGCCGTGATGCGCTGGGTCGGCGAGGCCGCGGCTCCCGCTGTAGGGGCCTCCATGGTGCAGCTCACCTCGGATGCCGCGCGCACCGACGCCCACCGTTTCTACGAGCGCCTCGGTTACGTCGGGTCGCACCGCGGCTTCAAGTACACGGTTCCCTCACGCTGAGCGCCTGCCGCCCCCGAGCGTCCACCGTCGCGCCACCGTCCGTTCACTTGAGCCGCGACGGTCGGCAACCTCGGCCTCATAGTGTCCTCTCGCAACCCGACACCGGCTCACAGCGCCGGACACCGAGAGGACACTCATGGCTCGCATCACCCGCCGCGCGCGCATCGGCGCCGGCATCGCCCTGGCCGCGACGGCCGCACTCGTTCTGACCTCCTGCGCCACCGCCACAGACGCCCCCGCCGCCGGCGACTCCGATGTGGACGCCTCCACTGCGACCTCGTTGGAAGACTTCGGCACCTTCGCCGACCTCGAAGCCGCGGCCAAGGCGGAGGGATCACTCAACGTCATCGCCCTCCCGCGCGACTGGGCGAACTACGGCGAGATCCTCGACCTCTTCGCCGAGAAGTACCCGGAGATCACCATCAACGAGGCCTCGCCCGATGTCTCCAGCGCCGAAGAGATCCAGGCCGCGGAGACGAACAAGGGCCTCGACACGGCTCCTGACGTGTTCGACCTGGGCCTGACGGTCGCTCTGCAGAACACCGACACCTTCGCGCCGTACCAGGTGCAGACGTGGGACGAGATCCCCGACGAGCTCAAGGAGCCGACCGGACTCTTCGTCGGCGACTACGGCGGATACATGTCGATCGGCTACGACTCGTCGAAGTTCGATGCTCCCTCCGAGCTCGCCGACCTCCTCGCGGCCGACTACAAGGGCTCTGTGGCGATCAACGGCGACCCGACGCAGGCCGGTGCTGCTTTCGCGGCCGTGGGACTCGCCACCGTGCAGTCGGACGGCACTCTCGACGACTTCCAGCCCGGTATCGACTTCTTCTCGGAGCTGCAGAAGGCCGGCAACCTGCTCAAGGTCGACGTCACCACGGCCACCATCGCGAGCGGCGAGACGCCGGTGGTGTTCGACTGGGACTACCTGAACGCCTCGCACACCGCAGACAACGAAGACTGGAAGGTCGTCGTGTTCGACGGCACGGGTTATGCCGGGTACTACAACCAGGCCATCAACATCGACGCCCCGCACCCCGCCGCCGCGCGCCTGTGGCAGGAGTTCCTCTACAGCGACGAGGTGCAGAACCTCTGGCTGAAGGGCGGCGCTCGCCCCGTGCGCATGGAGGCCATGACCGAGGCCGGCACGATCGACGCCGACCTCGCAGCCGCGCTCCCGGAAGCGCCGGAGGAGACCGTGGTTCCGACGGAGGAGCAGTCGACCAACGCCGGCACGCTCCTCGGCGAGAAGTGGGCCGCGGCGGTCCAGTGACCACCCTCACCGCAACGGGGGCGGATGCTGCGGCATCCACCCCCGCGATCCCCGCCGGGTCCTCGCACGATGCGAGGGCCCGGCGGGCCGCGCCGTCGTTCGCCTGGCTCGGGCTCGTCCCGTTCGCCGCCTACGTCGTCCTGTTCCTCGCGGTGCCGACCGTGCTCGCGATCGGCTCCGGGTTCTTCGACGACGTCGGCGCCTTCACCTGGAGCAACGTCGCCGCCCTCGGCGACCCCGTCGTGCTGAACACCTTCGCGAACTCCGCATGGCTCTCTGCGCTGACGGCCGTGGTGGGCGCTCTCGTCGGAGCGCTGGTCTGCTATGCCCTGCTCGGGGTCAATCCCGACGGCGCGATCCGTTCCTCGATCGATGCCGCGGCGGGTGTGCTCGCGCAGTTCGGCGGCGTCATGCTGGCGTTCGCGTTCATCGCCACGATCGGGATCCAGGGGGTGATCACGCTCTTCCTCAAGGACACGTTCGGAGTGGACATCTTCGCGAACGGCACCTGGCTCTATGAGCTGCCAGGGCTGATCCTGCCGTACATCTACTTCCAGGTACCTCTGATGATCATCACCTTCATGCCCGCTCTCGCCGCGCTCAAGCCGCAATGGGCCGAGGCCAACCTCACCCTCGGCGGCACCGGAGCCAGCTTCTGGGTGCGGATCGGCATCCCCGTGCTCGCGCCCTCGTTCCTCGCCAGCCTGCTGCTGCTGTTCGCGAACGCGTTCTCGTCGTATGCGACGGCCGCCGCGCTCGCGAGTCAGGGGTCGCAGATCGTGCCGCTGCAGATTCGCACCGCCCTCACGAGCGAGACCCTTCTCGGTCGCGAGAATCTCGCCGGAGCGCTCGCGCTCGGCATGATCGTCGTCGTCGGCATCGTGATGGCGCTGTACTCGCTGATCCAGCGCCGAGCGGCACGGTGGCAGTCGTGACCGGCATCGGCCCCTCCCGGGCGACGCGGTGGATCATCGGCCTCATCGTCGGTGCGTTCTTCGCGATCCCCTTGATCTCGACCTTCCTCTTCACCCTTCGAGGCAAGGACGGACCCTCCCTCGAGCGGTGGATCACCGTCTTCGACCCCGCAGCCTCCGCCGCGATCAAGCCGATCTGGACGGGCCTCGGCAACTCCCTGATCCTCGCGGTCGTCACCGTCGCGATCGTGCTGCTTCTGCTCGCGCCGACGATGATCCTCGTCAACCTGCGTTTCCCGACGCTCAAGCCCGCCTTCGAGTTCGCGGTGCTGCTGCCCATCTCGATCCCCGCGATCGTGCTCGTCGTCGGGCTCGCGCCCATCTATCTGCAGATCGGCCGCACGTTCGGCACCGGCACCTGGACCCTCGCCTTCGCGTACGGCATCACGGTGCTGCCGTTCGCATTCCGTTCGATCCAGGCATCGATCGACGCGGCCGACCTGCGCACCCTCTCCGAAGCCGCCCGCTCGCTCGGCGCGAGTTGGCCGACGGTCGTGCTCAAGGTACTCGCGCCGAACCTGCGCCAGGGTCTTCTCGCCGCATCCCTGATATCGATCGCGGTCGTGCTCGGCGAGTTCACAATCGCCTCACTCCTGAACCGCCAGGTGTTCCAGACCGCCATGGTCGTCGTGCAGAAACAGGATCCGTACGCCCCGGCGATCTTCACCTTGCTCGCCCTGGCCTTCGTCTTCTTGCTGCTCCTCCTCATCGGCCGCGTCGCTCGCGGCCCCCGAAAGGCCCGCTCATGACCGTCGACAACGCGCTGCCGCGCACCAAGGACAACCTGCTGCTCGCCCGCGCCGGCGAAGGCACACGGGTCGAGCTTCACGGCATCGTGAAGAGCTATTCCGGAACGCGGGTGCTGCACGGGGTGGATCTCGACATCGCCCCCGGCGAGTTCGTCTCCCTTCTCGGCCCGTCGGGGTGCGGCAAGACGACGCTGCTGAGGGTGCTCGCCGGCCTCGAAGGTGCGGATGAGGGCAGCGTGCTGCTCGGCGGCGGCGACGTCTCTCGAGTGCCGACCAACAAGCGCGACATCGGCATGGTCTTCCAGTCCTACTCCCTCTTCCCCCATCTGCGGGTCGTCGACAACACGGCCTTCGGCCTGCGGCGGCGGGGGCTGGGGAAGGCGGAGGCCGCTCGACGTTCGCTCGATGCACTCGCCCTGGTCGGCCTCTCCGACTTCGCCGACCGCTTCCCGCATCAGCTGTCGGGCGGGCAGCAGCAGCGCGTCGCCCTGGCCCGTGCCCTGGTCACGGAACCCAAGGTGCTGCTCCTCGACGAGCCGCTGTCGGCGCTGGACGCGAAGGTGCGGGTACAGCTGCGCGACGAGATCCGCCGTCTTCAGCTGCGCCTCGGCATCACCACCGTGTTCGTCACACACGATCAGGAGGAGGCCCTTGCCGTCTCCGACCGGATCGCCGTCATGAACGCCGGGCGCATCGAGCAGATCGGTTCCCCCGAGCAGCTGTACACGACCCCGTCGACCGCGGGGGTGGCGGCGTTCGTCGGGCTCTCCAGTGTCGTGTCGGGAGTCGCCGAGGGAGATCACGTGCGGGTGTGGGGCCAGCGGCTCCCCCTCCAGGCCCCGGCTGACGGCCCGGTCGACGTGTACCTCCGGCCCGAGAACGTCTACTTCGCGTCCGAGGCCGATGCGGCGACCGACGCTCTCGTCGAAGAGAGCACTTTCCTCGGCAGCATGCGACGCACACTGGTGCGCACCGAATCGGGTGAACTCGTGCGCGTTCAGCATGCTCCGGGCATCCACCCGTCGTTCGGCGACCGCGTGCGCATCGCCGTCTCCCCCGAGCCGGTGGCCGTGCACCCGCGCACCTGACCGGCTGCCCTTCCCCCGGGCTGGCACTGAACGCTAGCGTGAGGCCCGAGGGGCGGGGTCCCCTTCATCCGAGAGAGAAAGGACGCCTCATGGCAGGCACGTTCGAGCTGTACACCGACAAGTCCGGCGAGTACCGGTTCCGTCTCAAAGCCGGCAACGGTGAGGTCATCGCGATCAGCGAAGGCTATTCGTCGAAGTCGGCCGCACTGAACGGGATCGACTCCGTCCGACGGAATGCCGCCGATGCCGAGGTCGTCGAAGCCTGACCTCCGACCCGCACTTCACGCCGAGACCCCGTGCCGCTGATGATGGCGACACGGGGTCTCGGTCTGTGGCGAGGCGCCGTAAGAGCTCAGAGCACGCGCGAGAGGAAGTCCTTCGTGCGCTGATGCTGCGGGTTTCCGAGCACCTCGCGCGGGTCGCCTTCCTCCACGATGTTCCCGCCGTCCATGAAGATCAGGCGCGAGCCGACCTCACGCGCGAAGCCCATCTCATGCGTGACGACGAGCATCGTCATCCCCTCATCGGCCAGCGACCGCATGACCTGCAGCACCTCGCCGACGAGTTCGGGGTCGAGCGCCGATGTCGGCTCGTCGAAGAGCATCATGTCGGGGTTCATGCAGAGCGCGCGGGCGATGGCGACGCGCTGCTGCTGTCCACCCGAGAGGTGGCCGGGGTAGGCGTCGGCCTTCTCCGCCAGTCCGACACGGGCGAGCATGGCGTGCGCGATCTGCTCGGCTTCCTTCTTGGAGCGCTTCTTCACGCGCTGCTGCGCGATCGTGAGGTTGCCCAGCACGTCGAGGTGCGGGAACAGGTTGAAGCTCTGGAAGACCATGCCGATGCGGGTCCGCACGCGGTCGATGTCGACGTCGGGGTCGGTGATGTCGATGCCCTCGATCAGCACCGTGCCGCCTGTCGGCTCCTCGAGCAGGTTCACCGACCGCAACAGGGTCGACTTGCCGGAACCCGACGGCCCGATCACGCAGACGACCTCGCCCTTGGTGACTGTGAGGTCGATGCCCTTGAGCACCTCGTTGTCGCCGAAGCTCTTCACGAGTCCGCGCACGTCGATCGCGGGGGCGTGCACATCGATCAGTTCGGTGATCATCGCTGCCTCGACATCCGTCGCTCCAGCCACGCACTGAAGCGCGTGAGCGGGATCGTCACGATCAGGTACAGGATCGCCGCCATGATCAGCGGCGTTCCGTTCGCGTTCTGCGTGCTCGCGTCGCGGGCGAACGTGGTGAGCTCCTTCGACCAGATGAAGGAGCCGGCCACGAACAGCAACGACGTGTCCTTGAGCAGCAGCACGAACTCGTTGGTCAGTGGCGGGATGATGATCCGGAACCCCTGCGGCACGATGATCCAGAACGTCGTCTTCATGGGCGACATGCCGAGCGAGCGTGCCGCCTCGGTCTGCCCCTTCGGAACGGCCTGGATCCCGGCGCGGATCGTCTCCGCCATGTACGCGGAGGCGACGAGCACCAGGCCGATGAGCCCGAGGACCACGGGGCCACCGAGCTTCGTACCCGGCACGCCCAGCGCGATCGGCAGGATGAACGCGATCGCGAAGATCGTGAGGATCGCCGGCAGTCCACGGAACAGCTCGATCCAGACCGTTGCGATCCAGCGGAACGGTGCGATGGTCGACAGCTTCATCAGCGCCAGCACCACACCGAGGACGAGCCCTCCGGTGAAGGCGACCGCAGTGAACCACAGCGTGTTGACCAGAGCCGTCGTGATGATGCCGGGGAACATCTTCGCCGCGACTTCGGGGTTGAAGAACAGCGGTCCGATCTTCGCCCAGTCGGTGCTGACGATCGCCCAGACGGCGATGGCGATCAGCACCACATAAACCGAGTAACGATAGAGCTTGCTCTTCGTCGTACGCCTCAACGCCATCGTCGAGGTCCTCCTGCTCTGCTGACGCCGCCGGTCACTTGGCCGCGAGGTACTCGTCGTAGATCTCCTGGTACCCGCCGTCGTCCTGCAGTTCCTTCAGCGCCTTGTTGACCGCCTCGCGCAGCGCGTCCTTCTCACCCTTCGCGAAAGCGAAGCCGTACGACTCGTCGGTCGGGTAGGTCTCGACGATCTTGTAGTTGGGGTCGTCCTGCTCGTGAACGTAGTTGACCGGCTGGTCCTGGAGGATCGCGTCGATCTGACCGGCCTGCATAGCCGGCCACAGCTCGCCGTCCGACGGGTACTGCACGAGCTGAGCGCCCGGCGCGTTCTCACCGGCGTAGGACTCGCCTGTGGTGCCCTGCTGCACGCCGACGTTCTTGCCGTCCAGGTCATCGATGGACTTGATGTCCGAGTCGGCGCGCACGAGGAGCGACTGCAGCGAGTCGACGTAAGGGTCCGAGAAGTCGATGTTGGCCTTGCGCTCCTCGGTGATGGTCATCGCGGAGGCGCCGATGTCGCAGGTGCCTGCGGCGAGCGTCGTACCGGACTGCAGAGCGTCGAAGCCGACATCCTGCACGGAGAGCTTCAGGTCGATCTTCTCGGCGATCGCGCTGAGCAGATCGATGTCGAAACCGGAATAGCCGGTCTCGGTACTCGTGTCCTCGACCTCGAACGGCGGGTAGGGCACGTCCGAGCAGACCGTGAGAGTGCCCGGCTCGACGAGGCCGTAGTCGTCGCCCGCGGCAGGCGAGTCGCTGCTTCCCGCATCGGTCGATCCGGTGGCGCAGCCGGCGAGCGCGAGGGTGGCGGTCGCCACGAGAGCGAGACCGGCGATGAGGTTACGACGAGGCATGTCGGCTCCTGTGAGTCGAGGGCGAATGTGACGCCCGATGACGGGTAGGAGAACATCTAAACATGCGGCCCGTCGCGTGACCAATGACATCCGTGACGGACGTGTCACGTTTGTGTTGCAACTACGCACCCGAGCCGCGCGCGGAATCGAGTCTCGCGCAGCGTGCGACGGGGTCTCAGACCTCGAAGTCGACCGCGACGCGAGAGGCGACCACCGAGCGGATGTAGACGGCGACCTCCTCATGGGCGGGGTGCACCTGGTACTCCTCGATGGCCTCGACCGACGCGAAGTCCGCCACGAGCGTCACGTCCCAGTTCGTCTCGGGATACGCCGCGTTCGCGCCGGCCGAGATCGCGAGGAGCTGCGGGACGACCCCGTCGAGGGCGTTGAGGCGGCGCGCCACCTCGGCGGCCTGTTGGGCGCGCTCCGCGGAGTCCTCGGCGGCGAGCTTCCAGGTCACGACATGCCGGATCGTCACAGTGACTCCTCGAGTTCGGTGTTCGCATCGTCGCGGAGCGCCCCTTCGAGCGCCTCGCGCAGCCGGTCGGGTGCCACACGCCAATGGGCGTGCATCTCGCCGTCGATCAAGACGACCGGGATCTTCTCCCACCACAGCTGGTACAGCGCAGGATCGTCGTTGATCGAGGCTTCGACGATCTCGATCTGCTCCGCCGCAGCGTCAGGGAGTTCCGCGACGACCGCGTCGATCACATCGGAGGCCACCTCGCACAGATGGCAGTCGGGCTTGCCGATGAGGGTCAGCGTGGTCACGCCGACGGCACCTCGACGGCGCGGCCCTGCGAGATCCACTCGCCCGTGCCGCCCTCGACGTTGGTCGCGTCGAAACCACGCGACTCCAGGGCCTCGACGACTCTGGCCGATCGCCCGCCCGCCTGGCAGATGACGTCGAACGCCTCCGCCGGCAGCTCCTCGAGGCGGTTGCCGATCTCTGACATCGGGATGTTGACGGCGCCGGGCACGTGGCCCGCGGCGAACTCGTCCACCTCCCGCACATCGATGAGCGGGACACCGGAACGCTCGGCGAGCTCGGTGACGGTGATCGACTTCATGACATCCCTCTCGACGTTCGGAGACGCGGGCAGAGACACAAAGCGCCCGTCCGAAGACAGGCGCTCGTGTCCGGCCGCTTACTTCTTGTTGCGGCGCTGGTGGCGAGTCTTGCGAAGCAGCTTGCGGTGCTTCTTCTTCGCCATGCGCTTGCGGCGCTTCTTGATGACAGAACCCACGGAAACCTCACTAAGTCAGTGGCTGGGTGTCGCCGATAGCGGACACCCGGGTACGGGCACGGAAAAATGCCTCGGATCAGTCTAGCAAACCCGACGGCCTGCCCCGTGCGGGGTCACTCCGCGACGTCATCGGTCACGAGGAACCGCCACACGAGGGCGTGCCCCAGAGCCACGAGACCGATGAGGAGCAGCGCTTCGACCTGGATGCCCGTGAGCCCCAGCGGAGCGACGAGCTGGGGTGCGACACCGATCACGGCCACGGCCGCGTACACGATCACCGTGCCCACCTGGATCCAACGCACCGCCGACGACGTGCCGTCTCGCCCTGCCTGCGCGACGAGTCGGACCATCGAGATTCCGCCGACCACCGCGACGACGACGAAGGAGAGTCGCCACAGGAGCGGGCTCTCGGTGCCGCCCACCTGGGCGAAGAGCCCCATCAGAGCCGGCAGCAGGAAAGAGAGGTAGATGCCGCCGATCGTCCGGCGCATCGCAGGGTTCGCGGTCCAGTCGCGTCGCGCTCTGACCACGTTCCACCAAAGCCCGGTGAGCGTGAAGCACGTGGTGGAGAAGAGTGCGTAGAACGTGCTGACGTCCACGATCTCCTCCGGGCAGTCAACCGACGTCGGCGATGGGCCGCTGCAGGGCGTCGGCCACGGCCGACTCCGGCACGCGATAGCTCCGCCCGAAGCGGACGGCTGGCAGGTCCCCGGCGTGGACGAGCCGATACACGGTCATCTTCGACACGCGCATGAGCTCGGCGACCTCGGCCACCGTGAGGAATCTGACGTCTGGAACCTCGGGCATCCCACGTACCCCTTTCTCGATGTGCACACTCTATGGGGTAGCTGGGACGCGTGTAAACCCGTGTGACCCCTGTGATCAGTGGTGGGCGGCGAAGGTCGCGAACGCCCGCACGGGAAAGGTCCCGAATCCGCGCACCGCAGGCGGCGCGGCGGTGAAGCGCGCACCTCGCGCCGGAAGCGCGTCGAGTCGGGTCAGATGCTCCACCACGTGAACCCCGCCCGCGAGCAGGATGCTGTGCGCTGGACGCGCCCCTCCCCCCTCCGTGTCATCGATGTTCAGCGAGTCGATGCCGACGAGGCGGACACCTGCGTCGACGAGGAGCCTCGCGGCGTCCGCCGTCAGGTACGGCGCTCCCGTGGCGTAGTCCGGTGTGCAGAAGTGCCGATCCCAACCCGTGTCGAGGAGCACCGCGGAACCCCGCAGGTCCCGGTCCGCGAGGGTCGCGGCCGAGATCCCCCGCCGCTGGCTGCTCCACGCGTCGCGCAGGTGGAACACTTCGGCAGGCAGGCCGACCAGGGTCCGCAGGTCCAGCGCGGAGAGGTCGTCGCCGTCGGCGTACCGATGAAAGGGCGAGTCGAGGTAGGTGCCGGTGTTGCCGATCATCGTGATCACATCCATCGCGAACTCGGTTCCGGATGCGTACCGCGCGCGCGAGTCCTCTCGGGTGAGGTACGGGGTGATCGTCGGTGCCGGCAGACCGGGATACGTGACCAGCCCGGCCTCGATCGCGTGGCTGAGATCGACGACGCGCTCGTCCTGCTCGGTCGCGGCTGGAGCGGTCACACCCCGACTGCCGCGATGCTGTTCCTCGACGATCCGCAGAGCGCGGAGTTCGATGTCGCTCACGAGCGCCAGACCGAGGTGGCGGACGAGAAGCGTGCCGATCGCGTCTCGATTCAGGTCGGCGCTCGGAAGGTCGATACGGAAGCCCTCGCCGCTGATACCGCCGCCGTTCGCGAACGAGATGTCGAAGTCGAAATGCGCCCTGTACTCAGCCGTCATATCCACATCATGGCAAGGTCGCGCGGCACCCGGGGCGGTCAGGCCGGTTTCTTCGCCTTGGCGACGCGGTCGCGCGCCTCGCGGAGCGTCTGCCGCTCGAGCTTGCGGGCGGCACGCAGCGCCTTCTCCGCCTCACGCACGGCTTTCTGCGCCTCCTTGAGCCGACGGTCTCCGGCGAGCTCGGCGGCATCGAGCCCGACCCAGTCGGCGGCTGCGGCATGAGCGTCGCCGCGATCGAGTCCGGCGATATAAACGGCCACGCCGTCCAGTGTCCGCTCGACCGCGAAGCGGAAAGGGTCGGCCTCGGAGAGGAAGACACCGTCGTCGATCCCCCGGCGGAGCGCGGGGAACTCCTCCGCCGTGATCACACGATCGAACAGCGCCGCCTCGCGGGCCGCGACCTCCTCCGGTGCGAGCCCTGACGACCGGGACTGCTCCGTGTACCCGGCCTGCACGATCCCGCACCAGCGCGCATGGCCCGTGACTGCCAGCGCCACCGCCATCCGCTCCTCCGCGTTCAGCGGGGTGTCTTCCAGAGCCGAGAGCCCCGCATCCAGCCAGGCCGAACTGTGCGGCGTGATCGGCGAGCCGGTGATCGGGAGCGACAGCATCCACGGATGGCGGAGATAGAGGAGTATCTGCGCCTCGTAGAGCGCCAGCAGCCGACCGCGCCAGCCGTCGATCTCGAGGTGACTCTCGGGCGGGAGCCCCGTCGCCTCCTCCTGCATCAGCAGCAGCAGATCGTCCTTCGCGGTGACGTAGCGATAGAGCGACATGGGGGTGAAGCCGAGTTTGGCGGCGACCGCGGCCATGGAGACGGCTCCGATCCCCTCGGCATCCGCCAGCTCGACAGCCGCGTCGACGATCTTCTCGACACTCATCTCGCGCTTGGGTCCGCGCTGGGGATTCGCGGCGACGCCCCACGCGAGCGCGATCCCGCGTGGCAGCTCGGGCAGCTCGGTCTCGGTCATGGCCCCATCCTACTTCTGTTTATTTAATAAACAGTGTGTTACTGTCATACGCAGTTGCGTTGCTCATACACAGTTTCCTACATACACAGAAGGGATGATCCGATGGACACAGCCATCGAGGTACGGGGTCTGCACAAGGCCTTCTCCGGGAAGACGGTCGTCGCCGGCCTGGACTTCGAGGTCGGCCGTGGTGAGGTGTTCGCTCTGCTCGGCCCCAACGGAGCAGGCAAGACCACCACGATCAACATCCTCACCACGCTCACCGCCGCAGACGCCGGAACAGCGACCGTGGCCGGCTGGGACGTACGCGCCGACGCCCTCGAGGTCCAGCAGCGCATCAGCCTCACCGGTCAGTCCGCCGCCGTCGACGACGCTCTCACCGCCACCGAGAACGTCATCATGTTCGCTCGACTCGCCGGCCTCCGACGGGCAGCCGCACGACGCCGGGCCACCGACCTCATCGCCCAGTTCGGCCTCGCCGATGCCGCTTCGCGAACGGTGCGGACCTTCTCGGGAGGAATGCGTCGACGCCTTGATCTGGCTCTCAGCTTCGTGGTCACCCCCGAGGTGCTGTTCCTCGACGAGCCGACGACCGGCCTCGACACCCGGAGCCGCCGCGACCTGTGGAGCATCATCCGAGTGCTCGCGTCCGCCGGGACGACCGTCTTCCTCACGACGCAGTATCTGGAAGAGGCCGACCAGCTGGCCGACCGGATCGCCGTGCTGCACGACGGCAGCATCGCCGCGATCGGGATACCGGCCGAGTTGAAGTCGCGCATCGGCGGCGACACCGTCGAGCTGCACGACGACCGTGGTGAGCTCCGCCGCGAGATCCCCACCGACGGCACGGTCGCCGACCTGCGGCGAGCGCTCGACCTGCTCGACCAGGAAGGGGAGGACGGCATCGTGACGCTGCGTCGCCCCACCCTCGACGACGTGTTCCTCGCGGTCACCTCCCCGTCGTCCGACGCCCGCACCGTGAAGGAGCTCGCATGAACATCGCCCTTGCCGCACCGCGATCGACGGCATCCGCACCCCCACCCGCACCTCCCCGCCCGCACCTGCGCGGCATCACCGCAGAGACGGTCTTCGTCGGCCGGAGCCTGCGCCACTCGCTCCGCGACGGTGAATCTCTGCTGATGGCGATCCTGCTCCCCGTGGTGCTGATGCTGATGTTCACGTGGGTGTTCGGCGGCGCGATCGACCCGTCCGGCGCCTACGTCGACTACGTCGTGCCGGGCATCATCCTCATCTGTGCGGGGTTCGGCGCCTCCTCCACCGCGGTGTACGTCGCGAACGACATGCGCACCGGCATCATCGACAGGTTCCGCACGATGCCGCTGCGTGCCAGTGCCGTCCTCACGGGTCACGTCGTCGCGAGCGTGTTGCGCAACCTCATCGCGACCGCGATCGTGATCGGCGTCGGGGTGCTCGTGGGATTCCGACCAGCCGCGACGGTCGGGGAATGGCTCGCCCTGACCGGACTGATCGCGCTGTACATCCTCGCCATCACCTACCTGTTCGCGGCGATCGGTCTCGCAGCCGGAAGCCCGGAAGCCGCCAACGGGTACGGCTTCATCCTGCTGTTCCTGCCCTACCTGTCGAGCGCGTTCGTCCCGGTGGCGAGCATGCCCGCATGGTTGCAGCCCGTCGCCGCGAATCAGCCGATCACGCCCATCGTCGAGACCATCCGCGGACTGCTGACGGATACGCCGGTGCAGGACGAAGCCTGGTGGGCGATCGGATGGTGCGTGGCCATCCTCGTGGTCGCCGTGGCCTGGGGATCGTGGCTCTTCCGCCGTAAAGCCGGACGACGCTGACGACCGCGTGATGCGGTCCCAGCGGAGGCATAGGCGTTGTGCGCCGTTCGCTCAGGCGCGGCTGCCATGGTCGGCACAGGACTTGTGCCGGCACCGCCGAGTCCGCGCGAATCTGGGGATTCGCGGCTCGCCCCTGACGACACGCCCCCTGTCGTCAGGGGCGAATCACGTCTGGGACCTCAGGCGCCGAGTCGCTTGAGTGCGCTGGTGACGACATGCTTCGCAGACGCCGCGGCACGACCGACGACCTCGGCTGCGTGCGCCGCACCATCCGGCAGCGGGGCACCGCCCGGGTAGTCGATGTCCGGCGCTCCGTCTCCGAAGGCGTCGACCAGGAAGGGGACGAGCCAGTCGTCGACGACCTCGAGCGGCTCGACGGCCAGACTGTAGAAACGTCGTTGCCCGTCTTCCCGCACAGACACGAGTTCCGCGTCGCGCAGCACCTTCAGATGCTTGGACACCGTCGGCTGACTGATCCCGAGGTCGGCGACGATCTGGCTGACGCTGGTGCCGGTCTCCCCTTCGGTGGTGCGTCGCAGCAGGAGCTGGAGGATGTCTCGCCTCGTACCGTCTGCGATCACGTCGAAGATGTCCGTCATGAGTTCAGGGTAGTCGCCCCCGGCACGGAGTACCATGACGAAGGCTCGGCGACTGGCGCCGTGCGTCCGAGGTCGGTGACCGAGGAAGAAACTCGAAGGGGGCAGCGATGTCGGGCATCGTTTCGGCGTCGTCCCCAGGACACCGTCTGCGCGATGCCTCCGGCCGTGTCAAGCACCTCATCACCTCGTCGCCCTCCCGCTTCGCCATCGCGGTGTTCGCGCTTCTCATCATGGTGTTCACGGTGCTCTTCTCGCTGCCGATCGCGGCGGCCGATCGCACCGTCACACCACTGAGCGATGCCCTCTTCACCGCCGTCTCCACGATCTGCGTCACCGGGCTGGCGACCGTCGACATGGCCAACCACTGGTCGCCGTTCGGCCATGTGGTGGTGTTCATCGGCGTCAACATCGGCGCGCTGGGCGTCCTCACGCTCGCCTCGCTCATGGGCATGCTCATCTCGAAGCGACTCGGCCTGCGGGCGAAGCTCATGGCAGCCGGCGACACCAATCCGCTGCGGGCGCACGGAGGCGTGGTCAACGAGAGTCAGACCGTCCGGCTCGGCGAGGTCGGCCAGCTGCTGACCACGGTCGCCGTGTCCGCCCTCATCATCGAGGCATCGCTCGCGGCGCTCCTCTACCCGGCACTCGTGATGGCGAAGGTCGACCCCATCGCCGCCCTGTGGGAAGCGCCGTACTTCGCCGCGATGGCGTTCACCAACACCGGATTCGCTCCGAACGACGGCGGCGTCGCGGTGTTCGCCGACGACTACCTCGTGCTCTCCCTCCTCATGGTCGGAGTGTTCCTCGGCAGCATCGGGTTCCCCGTCATCTACACCCTCGCCAAGCACGTCTGGCACGTGAAGCGGTGGTCGCTGCATTCCAAGCTCACCCTCGTGACGACGGTGCTGCTGTTCATCGTCGGAGCCGCGGTCTTCGTGATCCTGGAGTTCAATAACCCGAAGACGTTCGGATCGATGGATGCCGCCGACACGACGTTCCAGGCGTTCTTCCTGTCTGCCATGACTCGATCAGGCGGCTTCAACGTGATCGAGATGGACGATCTGAACGGCTCGTCCCTGCTCGCAGCGAGCATGCTGATGTTCGTCGGAGGCGGTTCCGCCTCCACCGCAGGTGGCATCAAGGTGACGACCCTCGCGGTCCTCGCGATCGCCGTCTGGTCGGAGGCGAAGGGACGGCAGTCCGTCGAGGCCTTCGGCCGCCGCATCCCGAGCGATGTGCAGCGGGTCGCCCTCAGCGTCGTCGCGTGGGGCGCCACCATCGTGGCCTTGTCGACCATCGTGATATCGCAGATCACGAAGGCCGACATCAGCCACGTGCTGTTCGACGTGATCTCCGCGTTCGGAACGGTCGGGCTGTCGACCGGCCTCACAGCGGATCTCCCCGATTCCGCGTCCTACGTGATGGCCGCGACCATCTTCATGGGGCGCGTTGGTACAGTGACTCTCGCCGCGGCCGTCGCCGCGACATCGCGAACGCAGTATTACTCGCTGCCCGTGGAAAGGCCGATCGTTGGTTGAAGTCCTCCGGGGCGACGCTCCCGTCCTCGTCATCGGCCTCGGCCGGTTCGGCGCCGCCTGCGCCGGAGAGCTCGACCGCCTCGACCGCGAGGTGCTCGCGATCGACGACAACCTCGAGCTCGTGCAGAAGTGGTCCGACCGGGTCACGCACACCGTGCAGGCCGACGCCAAGAACATCGATGCCCTGCGCCAGATCGGCGCCCAGGACTTCCAGGTCGCCGTCGTGGCCGTCGGCTCCTCCATCGAGGCATCCGTGCTGATCACCGCGAACCTCGTCGACCTCAAGGTGCCGCAGATCTGGGCCAAGGCCGTCTCGCAGTCGCACGGCAAGATCCTCGCCCGCGTCGGCGCGAACCACGTCATCTACCCCGAACGCGAAGCGGGCGAGCGCGTCGCACACCTCGTCAGCGGGCGGATGCTCGACTTCATCCGCTTCGATGACGACTTCGTGCTCGCCAAGATGTACCCGCCGAAGTTCATCCGCGGGGTCGGCCTGAACGAGTCAGGCGTGCGCTCGAAGTACAAGGTCACGGTGGTCGGGGTGAAGAGTCCGGGCAAGCCCTTCCGCTACGCCGAGGCGAACACGATCGTCACCAACCACGACCTCATCATCGTCTCCGGCACCAACAGCGACATCGAGCGGTTCGCCGGCCTCGACCGCTGACGCCCCTCCCCCGATCTCTCGACTCCCCCGGGCGGTGGATGCGTCGCCGTCGGTCGCCGTGATGGGATGGGCGCATGACCGACCACGCTGTGGCTCCCCCTGTCCTCGCCCTCCGCGGGCTGCGCAAGCAGTTCGGGCCCAAGGTGGCCGTCGACGACCTCTCGCTCGACGTCCCTGCCGGTTCCATGCTCGGCCTGCTGGGGCCGAACGGTGCGGGTAAGACCACGACCCTCGCGATGACCACGGGCTTGCTGCGCCCGGACTCCGGGACGGCGTGGGTGCTCGGTGCGGACGTGTGGCAGGATCCCGCAGCGGCCAAGGCGCGCATGGGGGTTCTCCCCGACGGCATCCGCATGCTCGACAGGCTCACCGGTGCCGAGCTGCTGCGATACACCGGGCTGCTGCGCGGCATGGCCGAGGCCGAGGTCGTCTCCCGCAGCGGGGATCTCCTCGACGCCCTCGGACTCACCGACGCGCGGGACACGCTCGTGGTCGACTACTCCGCGGGTATGCGCAAGAAGATCGGGCTGGCGTGCGCCCTGATCCATGCACCGCGCCTGCTCATCCTCGACGAGCCGCTCGAAGCGGTCGACCCGGTGTCGGGAGAGACGATCCGCCAGATCCTGCGCTCGTTCGTCGACAGCGGAGGCACCGTCGTGCTCTCCAGTCACGTGATGGAGCTGGTCGAGTCGATGTGCGACCGGGTCGCGATCGTCGCCGAGGGCCGGCTGCTCGCCCATGGCGCGCTCGACGACGTGCGCGCAGGGCTCTCGCTGCAGCAGCGTTTCCTCACGCTCGTGGGCGCGCATGACCTCGGGACGGAGACGCTCGCGTGGTTGCGCTCCTCGTAAGCCTGCGCTGGCGCCAGCTGCGCCACCAGCTGTCGCGGAACCCCTGGATGATCGTCACGCTGGTCATCACCGGCATGATCGCCCTGGGATTCCTCGGCGGACTCACGGCAGCGCTCGTCGCGCTGCGATTCGCCGCGCCGGACGCCGCCGTCACCGCCATCGTCCTCGCCGGCGCCGTGATCGTCCTCGGCTGGTGGATCGGTTCGATCCTGGTCAGCGCCGACGACTCGCTGGCACCGGAGCGCTTCGCCCTGCTGCCGGTGACCGCCCGCACGCTGCTCCCGGGCTTCGTCGTCGCCGGAGCGACGACCGTCGGCGGCATCGGCACGACCGCGGCGCTGGTGCTCATGCTCCTCGGCTGGTCGGTGAACATTGCCGCACTGCTCACCGCCCTCCTGCTGATCCCCGTCGCCGTCGCGACCTGCGTGCTGGGCGCCCGTGTCGTGAGCGGGGTCCTCGCCGGGTGGTTGGCACGCCGCAGCACCCGAGACCTCGTACTGACCCTCGGCGTCGTGCTGCTCGCCTCCTCCGGCCTCCTGCTCAATCTCGGCATCGGCGCGCTGAGCACGGTGAGGGATGTCGGCGGAACCTTCGTGATGATCGCCGACATCGTCGGGTGGACGCCGATCGGTGCCGTCTTCGGGGTTTCCGCCTCCGCCGCCGAGGGCGACATCATCGGCGCCGCGCTCCGTCTCCTCATCGCCCTCGCGACGGTCGCCGCCCTGTGGTTCGCGGCGGGGGCGCTGCTCGCTGCTCGTCTCGTCGCCCCCATCCAGAGCAGCGGCGGCGGCCGTGTGCGCTCCGCCGGACTGCTCGACAGGGTGCTCCCGGCGAACCCGACGGGGGCGATCGCCGCGCGGACGCTGCGCTACTTCCGCCGCGACCCGCGGCAGGTCGTGAACATCGTGATGCTGCTCCTGCTTCCCGCGATCTTCATCGGGCTCAGCCTCATGAACGGGCTGCAGGCGGAGTCGGTCGGCTTCGCTCCGGTCATCACTCTGATCCCCTCGATCAACGCGCTCCTCGCGGGGACGATCGTGCAGATGGCGATCGCCTATGACAACGACGCGATCGCCGCACACATCCTCAACGGTGTGAGCGGCGCGGCCGATCGGGCAGGGCGCCTGCTCGGGTTCGGGATCATCGCGATCCCCGTGACGATCGCGCTGTGCGTCGCCACCTGCCTTATCGCCGGACGGTGGGATCTACTCCCCGGCAGCATCGGATCCGCCCTCGGGCTGACCACGATCTCAGCCGGTGCCGGAGCGTGGGTGGGCAGCTTCCTGCCGGGCAGAGCGCCCGCGCCGGAAGCCAACCCGTTCGGTCGCGGTTCGTCGGGAGGGGTGCAGTCCCTGCTCGCGATGATCATCATCGGACCGATCACGCTCGCACTCGGCGCCCCGGCGTTCGGCTTCGCGATCGCAGGGATCTGGAACCCGGTGTTCGGCTGGGTCAGTCTCGCGTGCGGTCTCGTGTTCGGCGCCCTCGCGGTGTGGGGTGGAACGGCCCTCGGCGGACGCATCCTGAACCGGCGCTGGCCCGAGGTCCTCGCCGAAGTATCGAGCGAGAGCTGACGCGGGCAGGCACCGCGCGACACGCAGGCACGCGACACGCAGATCCCCACGGCGTCGGGCGATCGCGCGAGATCAGGCGATCACGCGAGATCAGGCGATCACGCGAGATCAGGCCGAACGTGCTCGAATCGGCCTGATTCCGCGCGTGCGCCTGATTCCGCGTGTGCGCCGTTCGCGAGCGAGCCCGCATCCTCGAGTCAGCCTGACGGGTCAGGCGTCTATCTCGAGAACGATCTCGACCACGTCATCCACGCCGACGCCCTCGCGATCCTGAAGCGCCTTCTTGATGGGCACGATGTACCCGCCGTCCTTCGGCCAGAGCGCCGTGGTCACGGAGGTGGAGCCGATCGTGACCGACGCGGGGATCATCCCCCAGCCGTAGGTGACCACCGAGGCGACCTCGCGGATCATCTCGCTCTCGACCGGCGGCACGGTGACGAAGTGGAACGGCGCGGGTCCGCGCCAGAACCAGATCGCGCCCTCGATCCGCAGTCGCATGGGATCACCCGCCGGCGGCGAGTTCCTTCGCCCTGGCGAGCGCGGCAGCGGCGGCATCACCGAACGTGCGTTCTAGGTGCGCGTCCTGCAGCACGGCGACAGCGCGCTCGGTCGTGCCCTTCGGACTCGTGACGCGGCGGCGCAACTCGGCGGGGTCCTCGCCGGAGGCGTCGAGCAGAGCCGTGGCGCCGATGAACGTCTGCTCCACCATCAGGCGCGCATCCGCGTCGGCGAAGCCCATGCCGACTGCGGCCTTCGTGAACTCCTCGATCAGCAGGTACACATAGGCGGGCCCGGAGCCCGAGATCGTGGACAGCGCATCGATCTGCGACTCCGGCACCTCGACGACCGCTCCGACGGTCTCGAAGAGACTGCGCACGAGAGCGAGGTCGTCGTCGGAGACGGCAGCACCGGCGGCGAGACCGGTGACGCCCTTGCGGACGGTGGAGGGGGTGTTCGGCATCGACCGGATGACACGGGCGTCTGCGCCCAGCACCTCGGCGAAGGTCTGCAGTGTGACCCCTGCGGCGACGCTCACCACGATCGAATCGGCGGCGAGGTGCGGGGCGATCTCGCGGAGCAGGTCCGGCACCATCGCGGGCTTCACCCCGACCAGCACGATGCGCGCCTCACGGACGGCCTCGGCGTTGCCATCCGGCCGCTCGGCGAGGGCGATGCTGGTGACCCCGTCGATGCCCGCGAAGGCGGCGGCCTTCTCGGCCGTCCGGTTGGTCGCGGTGATCCCCCCGTCGATCCGGATCCCGGAGGCGAGCACCCCACGGAGGATCGCGCCCCCCATCGAACCGGCACCGAGGAAAGCGAGGGAAGGAAGGGATTCGGCCATGTCGTCATCCTACGGCGGGCACTCCCGCATCCTCAGGCGGGCGGTTCTAGACTCGTGACATGAGTGCATCCGGAGGCAACAAGGCCATCGTCGCGGCGTTCCTGGCGAACATGGGCATCGCCCTCGCGAAGTTCGTCGCCTGGGCGCTCTCCGGTTCCGCCTCGATGCTCGCTGAGGCCATCCACTCGGTCGCCGACGCGGGAAACCAACTGCTGCTCATGCTGGGCGGACGCAAGGCCCGCCGAGAGGCCGACCGCGCGCACCCCTTCGGCTACGGTCGCGAACGCTATGTGTATGCGTTCGTCGTCTCGATCATCCTGTTCTCGGTCGGCGGCCTGTTCGCGATCTACGAGGGCGTCGAGAAGCTCACGAACCCTCACGAGTTGGACAAGACCTGGTGGTGGCTGCCCCTCGTCGTGCTGGTCGTGGCGATCGGGCTGGAGTCGTTCTCCCTCAGCACCGCGGTCCGAGAGAGCAATCTCGTGCGCGAGAAGGGGCAGTCGTGGGTCTCGTTCGTCCGGCGCTCGAAGGCCCCTGAACTTCCGGTCGTGCTCCTCGAAGACGTGGGTGCGCTGACCGGACTCACCTTCGCGCTCCTCGGCGTCGGCCTCACCCTGATCACCGGGAACCCCGTGTTCGACGCGCTCGGAACCGTGATGATCGGTGTGCTCCTGGTGTTGATCGCGATCGTGCTGGGCGTCGAGACGAAGAGCCTGCTGGTCGGCGAGGGTGCGACACAGGCCGACCACGACCGGATCGTCGACGCCATCAACGCGGGTGACGAGATCGAGAAGATCATCCACATGAAGACCCTGTACCTCGGTCCGGACGAGTTGATGGTCGCCGCCAAGATCGCTCTCACCGCCGACAAGCCGCTGCGGGAGGTCGCCGACGATATCAACGCGATCGAGGCGCGGATCCGCGAGGCCGTGCCGGTCGCGCGCATCGTCTACATCGAGCCCGACGTGTACCGTCCTGCCATCGACCCCGAGCCCCCGACCGACGTCTTCGTCCTGAAGTCCTCCGACTGATCGCGGACCGTCGCCGCAGTCAGCGCCGCTGCGCGAAGAACGCGCGCAGGAGGGCTGTGGACTCCTCCGCCTCGACACCGCCGATGACCTCGGCACGATAGGGAAGTCGCCGGTCGCGCAGCAGGTCGTACAGGGAGCCCGCCGCACCCGCCTTGTCGTCCCACGCCCCGAAGACCACCCGGCTGATCCGTGCCTGCAGGATCGCCCCGGCGCACATGATGCACGGTTCGAGCGTCACCACGAGAGTGTGCCCCTCGAGGTTCCAGGAACCCACCGCCGCCGCGGCACCGCGCATCGCCTCGATCTCGGCGTGACCGGTGGGGTCATGTGTCGCCTCCCGGGTGTTGCGGCCCTCTGCGATCACCCGCCCCTCCGGGTCGAGGACCACCGCTCCGACCGGGATCTCCGACGCCGCGGCAGCCTCGACTGCGAGCGCGAGCGCACGGCGCATCGCGGAAGCATCGTCGTCGGACATGCGTCGAGCCTACGACAGCGACCGCTCTCGGTCGGGGCGCGATGTCGTGCGGGGACCTGCGGCGCATTACCCTGTATCCATGCGTGTTCACGTGGCCGACCACCCCCTCATCACTCACAAGCTCTCGGTGCTGCGCGACGCGCGAACCCCGTCGCCGGTCTTCCGGCAGCTCACGGAAGAGCTCGTCACCCTGCTCGCGTACGAGGCGACGCGCAATGTGAAGGTCAGCCCGGTCGAGATCACCACTCCGGTGACGACCACCATGGGTGTTAAGATCTCCGAGCCCCGACCGATCGTGGTGCCGATCCTGCGCGCGGGTCTCGGCATGCTCGAAGGTCTCGTGAAGCTGCTGCCGACGGCCGAGGTCGGGTTCCTCGGCATGGTGCGCGACGAGACCACCTTCGAGCCGACGACGTACGCCGAGCGTCTGCCCGACGATCTGAGCGACCGGCAGTGCTTCGCGATCGACCCGATGCTCGCCACCGGCGGTTCGCTCGCCGCCGCCATCCAGTTCCTCTTCGACCGCGGCGCGAAGGACGTCACCGCGATCTGCCTGCTCGGCACGCCCGAGGGCGTCGCCGCGATCGAGGCCATGGCCGGCGACCGTGATGTGACCCTCGTGCTGGGCGCGCTCGACGAGCGCCTCAACGAGAAGGGGTACATCGTGCCAGGACTCGGCGACGCCGGCGACAGGCTCTACGGCACGGTCTGACGACGTCCGCGCGTCTCCCGCCTCACACCGCGAGACGGTAGACGCGTTCGTCTCCGCAGTGCGCGAATCCGGCTCGCGCCAGGATCGGTGCGGAAGTCGAGATCCGGCCTTTCACGAGGGCCGTCTTCGCACCCCAGGCCCTCCCCTGCCGCAGCCGCTCGGCGAGCACGGCACGGTAGGCGCCGCGGCCTCGTTCCGCCTCGAGGGTGGACGCTCCCCACAACCGCACGAATCCGCCTTCTACCGTGCATCCGCCGGTACTGACCGATCGACCGTCGATCCTCGCGAGCACGCGGCATCCGGTCTGCGCCGCCAGCGCCGTCGTCACCTCGGCGAGTTCTTCGCGCAGACCGTCGTCGTCGAGAGGCTGCTGCTTCCACACTGGCACGTTGACCCCGTCGAGGTCGCGCACCTGATCGAGCGTGCGCACGACCTCGACCGACACGTCGGACGGCACGTCGATCTCGATGTCGTCGAGGGACCGGGCGAACACCGCCACCGTGTCGACATGCTCCGCTCCCCGCCGGAGCATCTCCTCTTCGATGTCGGGACTGTCGGCAGCGCTCGTCCAGAAGGTGAACCGGGTCTCTCCCCAGGCCTTCGTCCGCGCCAGCGATCGATCGACCACCTCGACGGGATCGAGCGCCGAGTCCACCTGGGATCCCCGCACGCCGCCGCCGAACCTCGCGGGGTCTCGAACGAGCAGCAGCTCTTCCCGGATGTGCTCGCTGTCGCGCGGAAACCAGACCCAAGCGGCAGCTGCGCGGAGGATCTCTTCCGTGCTGTGCGCACGCCCGCTCATTCCGCTGCCCCCACCAGACGGGCGAAGGCGCTGAGCCGGGCGACGCCCTCCGGCGTGTACGGCAGGTCATCGAGCAGCGCGGGCGAGTGGATCAGATACGCGACGACCTGTGCGCGCGAGATCGCCACATTGAGCCGGTTCTGCAGCAGCAGGAACTCCGGACCCCGCGGGGCATCACGGCCGCTCGAGGCGGCGAGGGACGTGATCGAGACCACCGCCTCCTTGCCCTGGAAGTTGTCGACCGTGCCGACGGGGACATCGGGGAATCCCGCCGCGGCGAGCGCATCGAGCACCAGCTGGCGCTGTGCGTTGTACGGCGTGACGACGATGATGTCGGACTGCGCGAGTGGTCTGCTCGATGCGTCCCTGTCGTTGTCGGTGAACACGCGCCCGACGAGATCGCCCACGAGCCGCACCACTTCGGCCGCCTCTTCGGGTGACTGGGTGGCGTTGCCGCGGTGTCGGAGCGGCACGACGTGGAGACCCGGATCGATGCCGTCGATCGATCGGAGCTCGGTACCGGGGGCCGAGGCGAGCTGCCCGGCATAGGCGAGAGTGGACACGGGTGCCGCGACGAACGGGTGCATCCGCCACGAGCGCGCAAGGAAGTAGCCGTAGTCGGGGCGAACGACCGGATCGCCATCCATCACCCACCCGAGCGCCGAGGTGTCGACCGGCTCGGGATGCGCGCCCTGGCTCACCTGCGGGAGCTGCTGTGGATCGCCCAGCAGCAGGAGCCGCTTCGCTCCGGCGGCGACCGCGATGGTCGAAGCGAGGGAGAACTGGCCGGCTTCGTCGATCACGAGCAGGTCGAGGCCCGCGCGATCGACGCGCTGCGTGTTGCTGAAGTCCCACGCCGTGCCGCCGACCACCGCTCCCTCTCCCGCATGCTCGGCGAGGAAGGAAGCCATGCCGTTCTTCGGGATCGCCGTGTAGGGCGGATCGATGTCTGCGTCTTTGGGAGCCTTCCCCACCTGCGCGGGCGAGACGCCGTCGGCGACGACCCGGTCGAGGAGCGTCTCGATGATGGCGTGCGACTGCGCGACGACACCGACGGTGAAACCGTGTTCCCTGACGAGCCGCGCGATCACCCGCGATCCCGTGTAGGTCTTCCCGGTACCGGGAGGACCCTGCACGGCGAGGTAGCTCCGGTCGAGATCGAGGATCCCGCGCACGATCGCATCGATCGTGTCGTCGTCCGCCGCAGGAAGGCCGGAGCCGGACACCGTGCGCGGAGGGACGCGGCGGAGGATGTCGGTGGCGGGATCTTCGGGGAACTGCGGTGCAGCGGCATGGACGGCGTCGGCCCACTCGTCGATCGCGCCCTGGAGCGAGACCACCCGAGGAGGCGCCGCCGGTGTGAGGGCGAGCGGCAGCTCATCCCACGTCTGACCCTGGATCGCCGATTCGGTGACGAGATAGCCGTCGTCGAGGACTTCGGTCACCGTGACCGTGTGGGGCACGTGCACAGCGCGCGACGGCACCTCGGTGTCGAACGGCGCGGGGACCGCATAGAGCGCGAACGGCTGGGATCCCGCACCGAGCGTGGTGCCCGGAGAGACCTCACCGCGGATCTCGAGGTCGCGGGACATCACCCGGCGCCCCTCGCCGACGCTCCAATCGCGACGGACGGCCGAGGTGGGCGCATCGATGCGCACCACATCGCGCGTGCCGTCCCACATCGTCACCGGTTCGCGCAGACGCTGGAAGTGCGAGACCCAGAAGCTCTTCGCCTCTCGAGGGAAATAGTCGATGGCGGCGGCCGCGATGCGGTGCACGAGCCCGTCGCCACCTGCCTCGACGGCACGCTCCGCATCGGCGAGCAGGGCGACCGAACGGGGCGACGGCTCGTAGATCACTTCATCGGCATCGTCGGGCGGCGCGGGCGTCACGCCCTTCTCCCTGGCGATGTCGATGAGCCAGTTGCGCAGGCGTCGCGTCGACACGCAGTCGTAGCGGTTGTAGTCGGCGAGGTCGGCCAGCACCGCATCCGCCTCGGCTCGTTCCCCCGCCGCCGCGAGCTCCCGCGCCGCGACGTACTGCACGATCGAGTCGTCGCCCTTCTGCACATCGCTGGTGCGTACGTCTTCCCCCATGTAGAGCGGCTCGAGCTTCTTGATCGAGTAGGACCGCGAACCGACGCGGACCGTGCGCAGAACCAGCGGATACAGGTCGACGAACACGCCTTCTCGCAGCAGCCGGTCGACCTCTCCCTCACGGACTCCATGACGCGCCGCCATCGCCACGAGGTGCGAGGTCTCGTACGGCGCGTAGTGATAGATGTGCATGCCGGGGTGCGCCACCCTGCGGGCGTTCACGAAGTCGAGGAAGGTCTCGAGCGCACGCTTCTCGTCGGCGAAGGTGTGCGCCCACAGCGCCGAGTACTGGTCGGCGTTGTCGACCCACCCGAACAGGTAGTCGATCCCCCAGTGCGCCTCGCCCTCCGGCGCTGACTCGGTGTAGAGGGGATCGCCCTCGAAGTCGAAGAAGATGTCGCCGTGGCTGGGCAGCGGAAGGGTGTGGATCGCCTGTGCGTAGTGCACCTCGTAGGTCGGGACTCCCTCGAGGTCGGCCCGCACCTGGAGACGCGCCTGTGCCCGAAGCGTCTCGAACGTGTCGACGTTCATCCCTACCGGCGCCTCGGTGGCATCGGCAAGTCGATCGATCGTCTCGATGCCGGACGCCCGCAGTCGTGCACGCTGCACCGGACGCATCCGCGCCACCATCAGCAGGTCGCGATGAGCGATCACCTGCTCTTCGCAGGTCGCGCACCGCCCGCACGCCACGATCTGCAGATCGCCTCGGTCGTCACCCCAGGCGAGCGGTGCTCCCGTCGCCCCGTCGCCGATGCTCCTGTCGGCGATGAGCGCGCGCAGTCGTGCGCGCCGTACCTGGAACAGCGGCAGGAGGTCGTCGACCGCGTGCGTGCTGAGCGTTCCGTCGCCGAGGATCAGGTCGACCTCGTCGGACCGGGGGATGCCGAGGCGGTCGAGCTGGTCGACGTATGCCGCCAACTGCATGAGCGCGGTCACCCGCGCCTTGCGGGCGAGCTTCGAGTCCTGGACCCTCCAGCGCCCCTCGGCGTCCTTGCGCAGGAAATCCGCGAACCCGACGAACTCATCGGTCGCGAACGCCGCCTGGAACACCACCAGGGCATCCGAGCGCAGAGCCGCCACCGTCTCGTCGATCGCGGCGGCCAGTGCCTCTGCGTCGACCGAGGAGACCTTCTCGACGCGGTGGACTCTGCCGTCACCGAGGTCGTCGATATACCGCGCCAGCACGTTCTGCTCGTGCACGTCTCCGAGCTCCGCCGCCCGCTTCAGGGTCGCGTCTTCGGGTTCCTCGACAGCAGGCACCCGACCCAGCTTCGCGTCGATCGCCCGGCACCACGCGAACTCGCACTCGGCGGCCGCCTTGAGGTCGCTCGCGCTCCAGATGACGCGCTGCGCCTGAGTGTCGATCCGCACGATGCTCCCGTTCTGTCGGATGCTTCGACACTATCCGCGGCATCCGACACGGGCGAAGCCGGGCACCCCCGGCGTGTGCGGGCGGTCAGCGCCACCAGGTGTCGTCAGGGGTCACCGGGAGGTGTCTCTTGTGCTGGGTCGCGAGGTACCTCGACTCGATCCGGCCGGCGACGTCGGGTTCCACCGTGCGCCCTTCCAGGAAGTCGTCGATCTGCTCGTACGTGAGCCCCAGTTCGTCCTCGTCCGCACGGCCCGGCTGCCCGTCGAGCAGGTCGGCCGTCGGCACCTTGAAGGCGAGCCGGTCCGGCGCGTCGAGGAACTGCAGCAGCGACCGGCCCTGCCGCTTGGTGAGCCCGGACAGCGGGAGGATGTCGGCCGCACCATCGCCGAACTTGGTGTAGAAGCCCGTGACGGCCTCGGCGGCGTGGTCGGTGCCGATCACGAGCAGACCGTCGTGGCCGGCGAGCGCGTACTGCGTGACCATGCGCACGCGCGCCTTGATGTTGCCCCGGCTGAAGTCGCTGATGTCGCTCGTGACCGCGAACTCGATGTCTTCCTCGACGCCGTCCACCCCGTTCTGGATGTTGACCTCGACCGAGGAGTCCGGCGCGATGAACTCGAGGGCGGCGGCAGCATCCGCAGCGTCGTGCTGCACGCGATACGGCAGCCGCACGGCGAGGAACTTCGCTTCGCCGCCTTCGGCTCGCACCCGTTCGACGGCGAGCTGGGCGAGGCGTCCGGCGAGCGTCGAGTCCTGCCCGCCGGAGATGCCGAGCACGAACCCCTTCGCACCGGTCGTGCGAAGGTAGTCGGCGAGGAATCCGATACGCCGATCGACTTCGGCTTCGGGATCGATCTCGGGCTTGACGCCGAGGTCTTCGGAGATCTGCTGTTGCAACGACATGTGGTCCTCCGGTCTTGTCTTCGAATCAGTATCGCCCCTGCGTGTTACGCCCGGGTCACGCCGCGGCGTTCGGATGCTTCTGCCAGTCGCGGCCTGAGAGAATGAGGCAGTGAAACTCCTGCTCGCCGCACTCGCATCCGAACTGTCCGCATTCCCCGAGGAGCTCGCGGGCTTCGACCGTCTCGTCACCGGACCGGGCAAGCTGCAGGCGACGTACGCTCTCACCCGCGCCCTCGACGCCAACGTATACGACGAGATCGTCGTCGTGGGAACCGCGGGAGCCATCGATCCCGAGCTCGAGGCCACGGTGCACGAGGTCGGCGCCGCCTTCCAGCACGACGTCACAGACCTCGACGGCATCTCCGGGCAGCATGTCTCCCTCCCCGCGCGCGTGTCGACCGGGCGCGACGGCGTTCTGATCGCGACGGGCGATCACTTCGTGGAGGACGCCGAGATCACGGCTGTCATCCGCCCGTCCGGCGCGGCGCTCGTCGACATGGAGACCTACGCCTACATCTGGGTCGCTGAGCAGTTCGATGTGCCGATCCGCGTGTTCCGTGCCGTGTCCGACCAGGCGGAGGACGGCGCACTCACCGACTGGCGCGAAGCCGTCGCCCGCTGCAGTGTGCAGCTTCGCGAGGTCATCCGTACCGAGTACGGCGTCTGAACCGGATCGTCCCTGGTCGCCCGCGTCAGCGAGCCTCGATCACGCTGGGCCCGTTGGGCAGTGCCCGCACGGTGAGCTGCGCGGGGATCTGCTCCTGCATGGCCTCGACGTGACTGATCACGCCCACCGTACGGCCGCCCTGACGAAGTTCGTCGAGCGTGCGCATGGCCACGTCGAGCGTGTCGCCGTCGAGCGAGCCGAAACCCTCGTCGATGAAGAGGGTGTCCAGTCGGATGCCGCCAGCTCGCGCCGTGACCACCTCGGCGAGGCCGAGCGCCAGAGCGAGCGAGGTGAGGAAGGTCTCGCCCCCTGACAGCGACTGCGGCGGTCGGGTCTGGCCCGTGAAGGCGTCGGCGACCACGATCCCGAGACCGGACGCGGCACCGCGAGCGGCGAGGGCGTCGGAGTGCTGCAGCTGGTAGCGTCCCGACGACATGTCGTGCAGTCGACGATTGGCCGCCTCGACGATCTCTTCGAGCTCGGCAGCGAGCACGAACGTCTCCAGCGTCATCTTGCGGGTGTTGGCGCCCCGACCCGCGATCGTGTCTGCGAGGTTCTGCAGCACTTCGAACCCCGCCAGGTCGTCGGCGGCACGAGCGTGCTCCGCCGACGCCGAATCGATCAGCCCCGAGAGCCGCTCTGCGGTGACTCCCGCACGGGCGGCCTCATCGACCGCGCTGGTCCAGAGAACGCGCGCCGCGGCAGCTGCCTGTTCGACGGGGGTGAGGTCGATCGGGTCTTCCGGAAGAGTACGCAGTTCCAGGTCGAACAGGATGGCTCGCTCCTTCTCCCGCTGCACGGCGTGCTGAGTGATGCGTGCATCGAGAGCTCCCTGCATGGACGCCGTCCGCAGGGCCTGTTCGACGGCCGTGACGCTGTCGAACACCGTGTCGGCCAGCGCCGCATCCCGTTCGGCTTCCGCCGACGCGAGCGCCTGCCTTCGTCTGGCCGTCTCGGCGATCGCCTCCACGAGGGCATCGGCAGCCTCGATCGCGACCGCCGCGTCGTCGAGTCGCGCCCTGACGGAAGGGAACGAGCCTCGGGCCTCGGCGATCACCGCCTGCGCGTCGGCGTTCCGCTGCAGCAGCACGGCGTGAGCCTCTCGCTCAGCCGCCAGGTGGGCAGCAGCCTCCGCACGCTCCGTCTCGAGATCGTCGGCTCGGGAGAGGAGCGTCGCCAGCCGCGTGTCCAACGCCACGACTTCTTCCGCAGCGGCACGGCTCTGCGCGTGCGCGGCGACCGCCTCGGCGAACTCCGCCTCGGCCTGCTCGACGGTCCGCCCGTCCGAGCGCGCATCGGCTCCCGCGCGCTCGGCACGCAGCGCGGATGACGCGGCGACGAGCTCACGCTCGCGCTGCGCCGCAGCATCGCGCACCACCTCCGCGGCCTCGACGTCTTCGCGCGAGACCGGATCGGAATGCGTGGCGGGCGCGGGATGCTCGAGCGAGCCGCAGACCGGGCATGCGGCGTCCGGCACGAGACGAGAGGCGAGCTCGCCCGCCATACCGTCGGCGCGCCGCTGCCTGAGCTGCGCGAGAGCCGTCTGCGCCTGAGCGTGAAGCGCCGAGGCCTCGACGACCTGCGCGTCGGCAGCGGCCTCCTCTCGGCGGAGCCGTTGCACCTCGCGCGCGGCGGCACGACGGGCATCCGCCGCATCGAGCGCCGCGCGCAGATCGCCTTCACGGTCGGCGACGCGCCGCGCCTGATCCCGCTGAGCCGTGAGTGCCGCCATCGCCTCCGGCAACGACGCGCGTTCGCGTTCCCCGCTCTCGACGCGGGCCGTCGCCACCTCGACCGCTGCCGCCGCGGTCGCCAGCTCTTCTGCGAGACCCGCCTCCTGCTCTTCGAGCGCGCAGGCGCGTTCCCAGGCACCGGTCTCCTTCGTGCGAGCCGCCACCCATTCTTCGAGCGCGCCCGCCTCGAGATCGCCCTCCTCGCTGTCACCACCGACCGTGATGTCGAACGCGTTCCACGCGGCCCACGCGGCCTGTTCGGTCTCGACGGCCGTCTGGTACTCGGCGTGTGCTCTGGCGGCTGTGGCGACGGTGGAACGCAGGGCCTCCGCTGCGCGCGCCGCCGCGAGTTCCGCGCGGGCGGCATCGATCTCGGGGGTCTCCGCATCCAGACGCTCGAGAGCGGCCCTGGCGCGGTCGCGCTCGCGCTGGGCGTGTTGCTCTTCCCGCGTCGCCGCGAGCACGGCGTCGGCGGCGTTCGACCGATTCTCTGCCTCCGCCTGCTCGGAAGCCCGGCGCTCGGCGCGATAGTCGGCACGGGCCTTCGCACGCGTCAGCGCGGCGAGACGGTCGTCGACGGAGGAGGCACCCGCCCGCTCTCCGGTCGCCCCCGTGACGTCATCGTCCTGCTCCCCCGCCAGTCCCTCCCTGGCCACGAGGCGCTCGGCTTCGTCGACACGGGCCTCGACCGTGGCGAGTCGAGCGCTGAGTCCCTGTTCGGCAACCCTGCGCCGCTCGTCGAACCGGGCCTGCACGTCTTCGAACCGCTGCGTGCCGAACAGACGGCGCAACAGGGCTTGGCGGTCTCTGCTCCCGGCGAGAAGGAACTCGGAGAAACGGTTCTGGGCGAGCAGGATCACCTGGAGGAACTGCTCCCGGCTGAGCTGGAGGATCTCGTCGAGCTCGTTCCCGACGTCGACGGCCCGCGCTGCCCGCCCGACCCAGCCGTCACCTCTCCACTCGTCGAGGGCGACGGCCGACGCCTGTTTCGTCATGCCGCCGCCGCGCTTCGCCGGACGCAGATATTCGGGCGAACGTGTCACCCGGAACCGACCGGAAGGGGTGCTGAACTCGACCACCACCTCGGAGAGATCGTCGGGCTCGCAGTGGTCACTCCGAAGCCGCTTCTCCCCGCCGTCGTAGCGCGGCACGCCCCCGTAGAGCCCGAAGCACACGGCGTCGAGAATGCTCGACTTCCCTGCGCCGGTGCGCCCCGCGATCAGGAAGATGCCGTCGTCGGCGAACGCATCGAAATCGACGACCTGCCGCGACCGGAAGGGACCGAACCCCTCGACCTCCAAGCGGTGGAGACGCATCTAGACGAGGGCCTCGGCGCGCACCCGCTCATCGAGCACGTCACGGATCAGTTCCTGCTCCGTCGGGCTGGGTCCGTGCCCCGCTCGCACATGTTCGAGGAAGGCTTCGATGCGGTCGGCGTCGGTGACCGCCGTGCGAAGCCTCTGCACATACGACCGCTGCTCCGCTTCGGCGACCGCATCGGGCTGATGCTGCACCATCGCGCAGTAGGGGTAGCTTTCGCGCAGACGACGCATCGGCTCGGTCTGCGGCACGGCATCGGTGTAGATCGCGCAGACCCAGTCCTCTGCGTGCTCGGCCACGGACGCGGACGACAGGATCTCGTCGAGCGGACCCGTGAGCGTCACGAGCCGACGCGGCACGGGCAGGTCGAGCCACGCGACGGACGCGAGCCCGTTCGCGTCGAGGTCGACGAGCCACGATCCGCGAGGCTTGCTCTGCTCTCCGAAGCTGTAGTGCAGGGGGGCGCCCGCGTAGCGCACCCGATCGCTGAGTTGCTGTCGTCCGTGGATGTGCCCGAGTGCGACATAGTCGGGGCCGTCGAAGACGCTCAGCGGCACGAGATCGAGCCCGCCCTGACGCACCTCCCGTTCGAGCCCGACCGTGGCGTCGACACCCTGGGCGAAGCAGTGGGCGATCGCGACCGAGCGCCCCTGATGTGTGCACATTCCGGCGCGTACGAGGTCCATCGCGTGGGCCATGGTCTGCGCCTGGGTGCGCAGCGGTCGCCCGGCACCGTCGCCTTCGGGCCAGTGCTGTCGAACGATCGCGGGCTCGAGGTACGGGATCCCGAAGAAGTGCACGGGTCCGTCGGCGTCGACGATCGTGACGGGCACCCCGACCGCCGAGGGGTCGGTCAGCACGTGGATACCCTCACGCAGGAGGCGAGCCTGGAAGCCGAGGCGGGCAGCGGAGTCGTGATTGCCGCTCGTCACGATGACGCGGGCGCCGGTGTCGTGCAGTGCGACGAGAGCATCTCCGAGCAGGGTGTATGCCGGGCCGGAGGGCGTCGCGGAATCGAACACGTCTCCTGCCACGACGACGACGTCGACGGCGTTCTCGCGAACCTGCTCTGTCAGCGCTCCGAGCACCTCGGCCAGCGCATCCATGGTCGAGTTGCCATGGAACGTCCGGCCGATGTGCCAGTCGGAGGTGTGCAGGATTCGCATACTCACACGGTACGAAGGACCTCGGACATTCCACGCGAGGCGTGCCGTGCCCGACGTTCACGGGCTGCGGAGGAGGCGGAAGGTCCCCTGACCCACCCTCGTCGCGACGACCGGCACGTGGTGATGCGAGATGCTCCGTGCACCTTCACCTGTGCGGCGTGCGGGGCTGCGCGATGCGAGATCAGGGCTGCCCTCCGCCCGACAGGGCCGGAATTGCCCCTCCGGCTGGGGTTGTGCCCGCTCCTTCGCGACTACCGACTCCCGCTCTCCTCCTCGAGGTCGTTCGACCAGTTCGCCTGCTGGATCCGGTTGTCGAGCTCGCGCAGCTCCTGCGCGACCGCGTCCGCCCGCACACGCAACTGCGCCACCGGGAGTGCCGAGACCTGCCGCAGCTCCGAGCGCATCTGGCGCAGGTACTGGTCGTTCGACCCTGATGCGGCCGCCGCAGCATCCGTCAGCACCGAGTGCCGGAGGCGCAGCACGTCACGCGCCGCCAGAGCGTCGGTCATCGTGCCGTCGATGCCGAGGTCGAGGCGTGCGTTCGTGGCGTTGATGCGGCGGATGAGGTGCTGAAGATCGGCCAGCGCGGTGTCCGCCTCGCCGATCAGGGTCGCGGCGTCCTCCGCCGGCTCCTCCCCCTCCTGGTAACGCGCATTCGCGACGATGCGCGCTCGCAGCTGCTCGATGCGGCGCTGCAGGTCCGCTCGTGCGGCAAGGGCTTCGGCGAGTCTCATGCACACATCATTGCAAACGCGGCGCGTAACAGTACGTCATACGGCGGGAGTCAGCGATGGCGCAGCAGGTGCGCGTGTTCAGGGTGGGCGGAGAACCAGTCGGAGACGTACCAGCACACCGCGTCGACCTTGCGATCACCGCGTTCGAGGATGTCGGCCACCGCACCCTCGACGACCGTGCCCGCGTAGCCGTTCCCGCGGAAAGTCGGGATCGTGAAGGCTCTGGTGAGAGCGATCGTGCTGCCGTCGTCCCGGTAGTCGAGCACGCTCACGAGTTTGCCGTCGCGCGTGAGGGTGTAGCGCGACGCGTCTTTCTCGTCGGTCAGGATGAAGCCGCCGACGGTATGCGAGATCGTCATTCGACCCACGTTACGCCCGCTGCGGCCGCCCGGGCGTTTTGACATGGGCCGTCATGATCGGACATAATCCCCCCATGACCACCAACGCACGCCCTTTGTCCGCCCAGGAGGCGAACGGGACTGCCGGGATGATGATGCCCGGTCGCGTTGGCATGTGTTGCCGAATGTGTCGCTGAACGAACAGCCACCCCGCCTGACCTGAACTTCTCGCCATCTGCGAGGTCAGAGTCACCGAGCATCCACCCTTGCTCGCTTCCCGGCTCCGCCGGTCATTCACGCAACGCATCAGAGCCCCGCTCGATCCGGGCTCACGTCCTGAGGACCACATCATCATGTCGAACACCGCACTTCTCGAGCGTCCCGCCACCACCGCCGCGATCCGCACCCAGCCGGATCCCGCCCCTCTCGCCGCCACCACGGCCGATCTCCCCGCCGTCCGCTCGCCTCGCGGCTTCGCCCTCTACGTCGGACTCGACGAGATCAAGGCCGCGGAAGCCGGAGTCAGCCTCCCCCTCCTCGTCGACGCTCTGCGGCGCACACTCGCCGAGCTCGCACCGGGCGCCGAGACGCACGCCACGGTCGCCCTCGCACCGCACGGCTCGGGCGGCCGTGACCTCGACGTCGTCCGCCTCGCTCTGCAGGAGCCGGGCGCCATCGCCCGCACGAAGGCCGCGGCCGAAGACGACACGGTCGAGGAGGAGACGGGCGTCACCGTCGACATCTCCCGCAAGCGCGTCCTCATCGACGGCGAGTCCGCCGCCTTCACCTACAAGGAGTTCGAGCTGCTGCAGTACCTCGTGCTCCGCGAGGGCCGCACCATCGAGCGCAGCGAACTGGTCTCCGCGCTCTGGCAGGCACAGGACGACGAGACCCCTGGCGAGCGCACGATCGACGTGCACGTGCGTCGCCTGCGCGCCAAGCTCGGGCGCTACGAGGACATCGTCCGGACGGTGCGCGGCATCGGCTACCGGTTCGACAGGCACGCCGACGTCGTCATCCGCTACGGACACGGAACCCCCTCGCCCGACCGCTTCTGAGCGCGACCCGGAGGCCCGTGTCAGGGCCGGAGCGTAGGGTGGGCGCATGACCCTGACAGCGGACTCCGCCGCGGCCGATGCCGTCGACGCAGACCTCCGCAGGGACACCGTCTACCGCCCTCCGCACGACCTCGATCTGCTCCGCACCGTCGGGATGCTCCGCCGCGGCAGGAACGATCCCACGATGATCATCGACGGACCGGTCATCTGGCGTGCTCTGCGCACCCCGCTCGGGCCGGCGAGTCTGGCGCTCCGACTCGTCGGCGGAGAGGTGCGGGCGACGGCCTGGGGTACCGGCGCGGAGCACGCACTCGCACGTGTACCGGCACTCTGCGGCGCCGACGATGACGACGACGGCTTCGACGCCTCCCGTCATCCGCTCATCGCCGAGGCAGGCCGACGAAATCCAGGGCTGCGCCTCACCCGCACCGACGAGGTGTTCGACGCGCTGGCCTGCGCGATCATCGAGCAGAAGGTCACCGGGATGCAGGCCTTCGGCGCGTGGCGTTGGCTGGTCTCCCGCTACGGCGAGCGCGCGCCGGGTCCGACCCCTCGACCCCTGTTCGCACCCCCGTCCGCCGAGCATTGGCGGCGCATCCCCTCCTGGGCATGGCACCGCGCCGGTGTCGAGCCACCCCAGTCCCGCACGATCGTGCGGGCGGCCGAACGCGGCGACCGCATCGCCCGTGCCGTGCAGGCGGTCACCTCTGGAGCCGACCGCGACCGCGTGCTCACGAGCCTGCCCGGCGTGGGTGTGTGGACGTCGGCCGAGACCCGCATCCGGGCGCTCGGCGATCCTGATGCCGTGAGCGTCGGCGACTATCACCTCGCACACGAGGTGGGGTACGCGCTCGCAGGAAAGCGCACCGATGACGCAGGGATGCTAGAACTCCTCGCGCCCTGGGCGGGGCACCGTCAGCGCGTCGTGCGTCTCATCTTCGCGAGCGGCGTGCACGAGCCTCGACGGGGTCCGCGTCTCGCACCCGAGGACCATCGCGACCGCTGAGACCGCCGCCTATGCTGGGGCCATGTCCCGTACCGCTCTGCGCCTCTCGATCACCGTCGGCCTCCTCATCGTCGGCGTCGTGGTCGGGCTGATCTTCCAGAACGTATGGCTCGGCGTGCTCCTCGCCGCGATCGTCTGGTTGGGCTGGTTCCTGGGATACGAGTCGCGCCGCGGCAACAACGCCGGTGTCAACGACGAAGACCACGGCATCGAGCTCTGAGCGACCGCGCTCAGTAGTACACGGCCAGAGGTCCTGACGGTCCGTCGACCACGCGGACAGGGGTCTCGAAAACCCGGGTGAGGACGTCGTCGGTCATGATCGCGGCGGGTGAGCCGAACTCCACGACCGCTCCGTCCTTCATGGCGCAGATGTGATCGGCGTAGTGCCCCGCGAAGTTGATGTCGTGCAGCACGATGACGATCGTGCGGCCGAGTTCCTCCGCCGCGCGCCGCAGGTGCTTCATCATCTGCACGGCATGCCGCATGTCGAGGTTGTTCAGCGGCTCGTCGAGCAGCACGAACTCGGTGTCCTGGGCGAGAACCATCGCGACGTACGCGCGTTGACGCTGTCCACCCGAGAGCTCATCGAGGTATCGACTCTCCAGCGCACCCAGATCGAGGAAGTCGATGGCGCTGCTGATGATCTCCTCGTCCGCACGGGTCAACCGGCCCTTCGAGTGCGGGAAGCGCCCGAAGCCGACGAGCTGACGAACCGTGAGCCTCGTGACGAAGTGATTCTCCTGCCGCAGGATCGACACGACCTTCGCCAGGTCCTTCGACTTCGTGGAGGCGACATCGAGTCCGGCGATCTCGATCGCTCCGGCATCCATCCCGTTCAGGCGTCCGATCATGGTCAGCAGGGTCGACTTGCCTGCACCGTTCGGCCCGATGAGCGCCGAGATGCCGCCCGCGGGGATCTCGAGGTCGACGGGACCGATCCCGACCTCGCTGCTGTAGTCACGGCGGACGCCGTCGAGTGCGATCACAGCCTGCCCTTTCTGAGGATGACGATGAGGAAGACGGTGCCTCCCACGAGCTCGATCAGGATCGACACCATGCCCTGCGCATAGAACACGTTCTTCATGACGAAGTACGCCCCGGCGAGGATGGTGAAGGCGGTGAGCGCGGCGACGGGGAAGATCAGTCGATGGTCGTGCGTGTCGGCGAACTGGTACGCGAGCGTCGCGACGAGGAACCCGAGGAACGTCATCGGTCCGACCAGAGCCGTCGACGTCGCCATCAGCACCGCGACGAGGAACAGCACGACGAAGAGCTCGCGCCGATGGTCGAGCCCGAGCGACCGTGCGGCGTCCGGGCCGAGGGCCATGAGGTTCAGCCGTCGCGCCCGCATCCACAGCAGCGCGGACGCCGCCACGACGAGGGGGATGGCCAGCGGGAGGTACGACGCATCGGCGTTGGAGACGTTGCCGAAGAGGCGCGCGGCCAGCACGTCGAACTCGCTCGGGGTGAGCAGGCGCTGCATGAAGGTGGCGACGGCGCCGAGCCCGCCGCCGATCACGATTCCGACGAGGAGCATGATCTGGAGGTTGCCGTATCGCCCTGACAGCAGCCATCCGTACAACGCGACCGCGAGCCCGACCATGATGGCGACCTGGATCGCGAACTCCCCCACTCCCTGGATGGCGACGAGACCGGCGATCCCGAACAGGTACACGGTCGATGTCTGCACGACCCGGTAGAGCGACTCGAAACCCATGATCGACGGGGTGATGATGCGGTTGTTCGTGACCGTCTGGAAGCTCACGGTGGCGATCGCCTGGGCCACCGCGACGAGCGCCATGACCATGACGTCGGTCGCGCGATGCTGCGCGATGCGCCAGAACCCCGGTGTTCCGACGGGCATCGGGTTGCCCCACGCGAGGAGCCCGAAACCCGATCCGACCGACAGCACGACCAGGATCCCGAGCACGATCGCGTACCGACGGCGGGCTCGCGGTGCCGTGAACGAGCCGGCGGAACGCACCGGAGCGCTCACGGTCGGGGAAGTCGCCGTGCCGCTAGCCACGTCGACGCTGCCTGAGCAGGAGGAGCACGAACACGACCGCGCCGACGACCCCGAGGATCAGCGAGACGGGCACCTCGAACGGCATGATGATCGTGCGCCCGATGATGTCGCACACCGTGACGATGGCGATGCCGAGCAGACACACCCAGGGCAGGTTGCTGCGCAGGTCGTCACCGCGCACCATCGAGACGATGTTCGGCACGATCAGTCCGAGGAAGGGCAGATTGCCGACGACGACCGTCACCACGCCGGTCGTCACCGCGATCAGGACCGTACCGAGCAGGATGATCCGGTTGTAATTCACGCCGACGTTGGTGGCGATCTCCTCGCCGAGGCCGGCGATCGTCAACCGGTCGGCCACGATGAACACGATCACCCCGATGATCGCGACGATCCACAGCATCTCGTACTGCCCGCGCATCACCGAGGTGAAGCTCCCGGCGAACCACACGCCGAGGACCTGCAGCGAGTTCGTGGCGAGCGCGATGTAGGTCGACAGCGCGCCGACGACCGCGCCGAGCATGATGCCGACGATCGGGACGATCAGCGACGACTTGAGGGCGACCCGGCGGAGGAAGGCGAAGAACACCATCGTGCCGATGAAGGCGGCGATCACGGCACCCGCCATGCGCAGCGGGAGAGACGGCTGCGGCACGAGGATCATCACTGCGAGAAGGCCGAGCCCTGCCCACTCCGTCGTCCCGGTGGTGGTCGGCTCGACGAAGCGGTTCTGTGTGAGCAGCTGCATCACCAGTCCCGCCATCGCCATGGACGCTCCCGCGAGCACCAGCGCGATCGTGCGCGGGACACGGGTGATCTGGAACATCTGTGCGCCGTCTTCGGCGCCTGCGATGTCGTACACGCCGGTGAACAGCGAGATGACGAGGAGGACGGCGACGACGAGCACGCCGATGAGCAGTTTCACGTCGAAGAGCCGCCCGGCGTGGCGGGGCGGCGCAGTGATATCGGTGGTGACCATGATGACGGTGCGGCGGCATCCGGATCAGCCGGATGCCGCCGCGAGACCTCAGTTCCCGCTCTTCTCGAGGGCGTCGGCGAAGTCGTTGAGGAACGTCGTGTACGTCTGGATGCCCTCGTTCAGGTAGGTGTCGGTGGGCATGTAGACGATCTGCTCGTCCTGCACCGCCGTCACTCCCGCGAGCGCCTCGGAGCTCTCGAGGATCTCCGCGGCCTGCACGTAGTCGGGGGTCTCGGCGGCGAACACGGCGTCGCGGTCGAGCACGAGGATCCAGTCAGGGTTCGACGACGCGATGGCCTCGACCGAGATCTCGTCACCCTGGTGGTCGTCGCTGGCGTCATCGACTTCGAGGGCCGGAGTGAGGCCGAGGATGTCGTAGATCGGTCCGAGCGAGCGGCCGACGGTCGGCGCGAGGTAGCCGATCTCGCCGCCGGAGGTGTTCACGGCCATCACGGTGTCGGCGTCGTCGTACGCCGCCTTGGCGCGCTCGACCGCGGCGTCGAAGTCGTCGACCAGCTTCGCGGCCTCGTCCTGCTTGCCGAAGATCTCGCCGAGGACGGTGACCTGGCGCTTGAGCTCCTCGTCGAAGGGCTCGCCCTCGCGCGGCTCGAGGTCGATGATCGTGGCCTCGGGCACGAGGTCGGCGATCGCGGCGTTGTGCTGGGTGAATCGCTGACCGCTGATGATCAGGTCGGGCTCGACCGCGACGACAGCCTCGAGGTTCGGCTCGCTGTGCAGTCCGATGTCGACGATCTTCTCGTCCTCCGCATACGAGACTGTCTCCGGCATGAGCGCCACAGCGCCGGCCGAGAGCTCGACGCCCCAGTCCGAGAGCGTCTGGAACGTGCGGTTGTCGAGGGCGACGACGGACGCGGGCGGGGTGTCGATCTCGTGCGTGCCCGTGTTGTCCTCGATCGTGACGGAGCCGGCCGCCGGTTCGGTCTCCTCCGGTTCCGCCGTGCTGCCGGAGGCGCAGCCGGCGAGGGCGAGAAGTCCGACGAGCGCGACGCTCGTAGCGGTGAGGGTTCTGGGCACGGACATGGAGAGACTCCTGTTCTGCGGGATCGTCGCGCACACGAAGGGCGCCGGGAACGAAGTTAGGGTGACCTGACCTCGCTTCGATTAGGTTAGCCTTACTTTATGAGCGATACGAAATCCGGTTTCTCGATCGAGCGTCACGGCCTCGAGCTGCGCTTCCGCAACGTCACCCTGAGCGCACGCGAATGGTTGGCCCCGGACTTCGTGCGCGTCCGCCTGACCGGCAGCGACCTCGCCGGCTTCGACTCCCTCGGCTCCGACGACCACATGCGGCTCTTCTTCCCCGACGGCCCAGTCGGCTCGGTGGAGGAGCTGCGCTCCGCACCGAGCCGCGAATACACCCCGCTCGCCTGGGGCGAGGATTGGCTGGACGTCGAGTTCGCCGTCCACGGCGACCAGGGCGTGGCGGCTCCCTGGGCGGCGACAGCACCGCTCGGCTCGGCGATCGGCATCGGCGGACCTCGGGGGTCCGCGGTCCTCGTCGGCGAGCCCGGCTCCTGGCTGCTGGTGGGCGATGAGACCGCGATCCCTGCGATCCGCCGGTTCGCCGCGCTGATCCCCGCAGGCACTCCCGCCCGCATCGTGGTGGAGACGGTGAACCAGGGCCGCGAGTTCGACATCGAGGCGCCTGTCGAGATCGAGTGGCTGCACCGCGGCCGCGCACCCTCCGGCTCCTCTCTCATCGCCTTCCTCGAGACCCTGACCGCCGATGACACCGTCGGCTCCGACCCCTTCGTGTTCATCGCCGCCGAGCAGTCGATCGTCAAGCCGGGTCGGGCGCTGCTCGAGCGCTGGGGTGTCGACACCGCGAAGGCCGTCGTGAAGGGCTACTGGAAGCGCGGCGAAGCCGAGCACCACGCCCCGCACTAGTGCGAGGTCCGCCGCCCCTGGAAGACTGACGGGATGGCACTCCTCGATCATCTGGGCATCACCGTCGCCGACCTCGAGCGCGGACGCACGCAGTTCCATCCCGTCCTCACGGCGCTCGGATACGTGAGCGGTGGCGAAGACGACCACTCCCTCTCGTGGAACAACGGCGAAGAGACCGAGATCATCCTGTACACCTGGGATGACGACGGGTCCCCGCACCGCCACGGCCGCGTCGGCTGGCAGCACATCGCCTTCGCCGTGCCCTCCCGCGACGAGGTCGATCGCCTGCACGCGCTCGCGATCGAAGCAGGCTGGACGGCGGTCAGGGAGCCGAAGGAGTACCCGCGCTACTCGGAGCGCTACTACGCGTCGTTCGTGGAAGACGCCGACGGCATCCGGATCGAGTTCATGTACAACCCGCCGCGCGACAGCGCTTGACTCCCGGGCGTGTCGCACCCTAGGGTGGCAAAGCTGCGCCGAACGGCCAGCACGCCAGCCGAGGAGCCGACGGATGACCGCCCAGCGGAATCTTCCCATCGCAGCGGTGTTGCAGCTTCAGCCGAAGCGCAATGACCGCTACGAGTCGTACCCTCCGGCGCGCGCCGTGTGACAGCATCCGCTCTCGCAACGCCCCGCACCGTCAGGTCCGGGGCGTTTTCCGTTGGAGGCCCCTGACCTTTTGGCTGGACACCACCACAAGGAAAGGAATCATGGAGAGGCTCTCCGCACGGCTGCTGTCGTGGGCGTCGATGATCGACGAGAAGACACTCGATCAGGCGTACACCACGGCTCGCATGCCGTTCATCCACCCGCACCTGGCACTGATGCCGGATGCCCACCTCGGCAAGGGGGCGACGGTCGGCTCGGTCATCCCGACGCTCGGCGCCATCATCCCGGCCGCTGTCGGCGTCGACATCGGCTGCGGCATGATCGCCGTCCGCACGCAGTTCACGAGGAGCGACCTCGACGGCCGCGAGCTCGCCGAGCTCCGGGAGCAGATCGAGCGCGCCATCCCGCTGTCGGCCGGCCGGTACAACCGCAAGGTCGTGGCCACGGCCGAGCCGCGCATCGCCGAGCTCGAGCAGCTGGCAGAGACGAACGGTTTCGACCCCGCGCAGTACGCCGGGAACTGGCGCCTGCAGCTGGGCACGTTGGGATCCGGGAACCACTTCATCGAGGTGTCGGTGGACGAGCTCGACCGGGTCTGGCTGTTCCTGCACTCGGGTTCGCGGGGTGTCGGCAACAAGATCGCCGGCCACCACATCTCCGTCGCCCAGCGGCTGGCGAAGCAGTGGTGGATCGACCTCCCCGACCCCGACCTGGCGTACCTGGTCGAGGGCACACCGGAGTTCACCCGCTACATCCGCGAGCTGCGGTGGGCGCAGCGGTTCGCGCTGCTGAACCGGGAGGAGATGATGGACCGGGTCGTGCGCCAGGTGTCGGAGTTCCTCGGCACCGCGGTCGACGAGCAGGAACGCATCAACTGCCATCACAACTTCACCGAGTCGGAGAAGCACTACGGCAAGCAGGTCTGGGTGTCCCGCAAGGGCGCCATCCAGGCGGATGCCGGGCGACCGGGACTCATCCCGGGGTCGATGGGTACCGCCTCGTACGTGGTCGAGGGGCTCGGCGACCCGCAGTCGCTGAACTCCTCCCCGCACGGCGCGGGGCGGGAGTACTCCCGGTCGGCCGCCAGGCGGGCGTTCACGCATGACCAGCTACGTGCGGCCATGGTCGGGATCGAGTTCCGAGACACGGATGCCTTCGTCGATGAGATCCCGCAGGCGTACAAGCCCATCGACCAGGTGATGGCGGATGCCGCGAGCCTGGTGACGATCCGGCACACGCTGCGGCAGCTCGTCAACGTGAAGGGCGATTGAGCAGGACCGGGTGACGGAGCAGTCCGTCGCCCGGTCTTCTCCTGCTCGGTGCGTGGAATCGACAGGCTCTCCACAATCCTCGTACGACCGATATCCTCGCGGCTCGCGCTCTGGCAGGCTGGCCGGATCGATGCGACGATGAGGAAGTGGGATTCATGAACGATGCGCAGATCTGGACGATGATCGGGGCCTTCGTCACGCTGATGTTCGGGACCCTGACCCTCGTCTCGACGCTGTTCATCCGAGTGCTCCGCACGGAGATCGGCGGACTCCGCACCGAGATGAACGGCCAGATCGGCGGACTCCGCACCGAGATGAACGGTCAGATCGACGGATTGCGCACCGAGATGAACGCGCGCTTCGATACCGTGAACACCCGCATTGACGGACTCGACCGGGATGTGCAGGCGATCATGAAGCGCACCTTCGGACTCGATCGCGACTGAGGAATCCCGAAGGCCGCCCGCGCGGACGGTCTTCGTCGCGTCGACGGGAATCAGACCACGGGGGCGATCTCGGCGTCGACGGTGCGGTCCGTGAACGCGGTCTTGGGGACGAACACCAGGATCACGGCCGCGGCCAGCGCGGTCGCTCCGCACACGATCCAGACGGTGAAGTACCCGGCGAGCGAGCCGGCCGTCCCCTCGGCACCCCCTGCCGCACTCGCGACCCCGTGCAGCAGTGCGATGCCGAAGACACACGAGGCGATCGCCCCGCCGACGGTCTTCACGGAATTCGTGAGTCCGGTCGCGACGCCGGTCTGCGAGGCGGGTGCGGCGGACGCGGCCGCCGCAGGGAGCGCCGCTACGAGCGCGCCGGAGCCGAGCCCCACGACGACCATGTTCGTGATGACCTGACCGTAGGCGTCATGGAACGGCAGGAAGAGCAGGAACCCGACACCCACGAGCACGGATGCGCCCATCAGGGTCAGGCGGGGCGAGAACCTTCGTGCGATCACGGGGAACAGGAGTGCCCCGGCGATCATCGCGACGAGATACACCCCGATGATCAGGGAGGTCGCGAAGCCGCTGGTTCCCAGACCATAGCCGTAGACGCTCGGGTCGGTGCGCGCGAACGTCGACAGCGGAGCCTGTGCTCCGAGCACACTGACCCCGAAGAGACCGGCGGTCAGGAACACCGGACCGAGGGCGGGAGAGCGGAACATCCGTACGTCGATCAGCGGGTCGTCGCAGCGCAGCTCCCACCGCACGAAAGGGACCACGAGCAGGACGCCGAGCACCACGACCGCCCACGACCACGGGTTGACCAGACCGCCCTCGAGGCGCAGCAGGCTCAGACCGCCCGTGAAGCAGAGCAGTGCGAGAGAGATCAGCACCAGTCCGACGGTGTCGAAGACGCCTCCTGTGGGCTCGGGCGACTCCGTCACGCCGAAGAGGATCACGAAGAAGCACACCACGATGAGCACGGCGGGGATCAGCAGCACGACTGTGAGAGGCAGCACGTCGATGAGCGCTCCGCCGACGAGGGCACCGATGATCGCGCCGGCTTCGAGCGCCGCGACCAGGAGCCCCGCCGCCTTGGCCGTGATCGAGGAACGCCCCTCCATCCGCCGCGACCGCGACCAGATCAGGGCGATCTCCAGCGGCAGCCACACCACGTAGAAGCCCATGAGCGCCCAGGCCGCGAGGAACACCGCGAAGGAGTCGGTGAAGGGCAGGACCAGGGCGGCGGCGGCGGTGACGGCCGTCGAGATGAGCAGCATCCGCTTGTGGCCGACCATGTCGCCGAGCTTCGCGAACGCCGGTACCACGAGCGCGGACAGCATGAGCTGCGTGCCCTCGAGCCAGTTCACGTCTGCGTCGTGGATACCGAGATGCCGTGCGATGTCGCTGAGCATGGGTGTGTAGTAGCCCTGCAGCACGCCGCTCGTGAACTCCACGAAGGCGAGGAAGCCGACGACGACGGCGAGGGTCCCCAGGGTGCGGGTGCGCGTCATCGCGTCTCCTGCTTCTCGTTCGGGTCCTCCAGCGGGCGGCGGGAGGCGGCTGAGATCACCCTAGCCGTTCGAGGAGCGTGCGATGGAACCGCTCCCCCCGCTCCAGGGCCGCGATCTCGACACTCTCGTCGACGCCGTGGATCGAGGCACGCTGCGCGTTGGACATGTCCAGCGGGGCGAAGCGGTAGACGGCCGGCGCGAAGCGATGGAAATGGCGCGAGTCGGTGGCCGCCATCATCACGTACGGCACGGCGGGGACGCCGGGATGGGAGACCTCCAGCGCAGCCGCGAGCAGGGCGAACTGGGCGTTGTCGGTCGACGACTCGGGCGACGGCTCACTCGCCTCGACGACCTCGACCTGCACGAGCGGGTCACGGATCCGGCGGCGCAGGCGGTACACGGCCTGCTGCGTCGTGTCTCCCAGCGCGATGCGCAGATTCACGGTGGCGGTCGCCTGCGAGGGCAGCACGTTCGCCGCGGTTCCGCCGGACTGCATGGTAGGCGCGACCGTCGTGCGCACCAGCGCCGCGGGCTCGCCGCCGAGGGCGGCGAACACCTGCGAGGTGAGCGGCCGCACCGAGGCCAGGAGCCGGAGCAGGTGTCGCGCAGAACCCGGCGTCTGCGCCGCGAGCTGCGACAGCATCCGCAGGACCGCGTTCGATGCCCGCGGACGGAACGTCGTTGGTCCGAGCCGGTCGACGGCCCTGGCGATGCGACGGACGGCGGTGAGCGACGGCGGAGCGGAAGCGTGTCCGCCCTCGCCGCGCGCCGAGAGCCGCACCGTCATCACGCCCTTCTCGCCGACGCCGATCATCGCGGCGCGGCCCGGCACGAACGGGAGCGGCGCATCCACGACCGCGCCGCCCTCGTCGACGACCAGCCACGGCACGATGCCGCGGTCGTGCAGCACCCGTGCGATCTCCTCTGCGGCCCTGCCGTAGGTCTCCTCGTTGCCGCCGAAGGAGAGGTACACGTCGCGGGCGGGCACGAATCCATCCGCCAGGAGGTTCTCCACCGCTTCGAGCACGACGATCAGCGGCCCCTTGTCGTCCAGGGCGCCGCGACCGTACACCGAGCCGTCAGCGACCACCCCGTCGAACGGCGGATGCGTCCATGAATCGCTCTCGTCGACCGGGACGACGTCGTAATGGGCCATCAGCACCACAGGCCCTCCGTCGGCCGCGCCGGAGCCCGCCCAGTGGAAGAGCAGACCGAACTCGGTGTGGCGTTCGAGGGTGAGCCCCTCGTGCACGAGGGGATAGAGCTCGGCGATCAGCGCGACGAACTCCTCGAACGGCGCGGAGCCGCGCTGCTCGAGCTCCGCCGAGACCGTCGGGATCCGGATCATCTGCGAAAGACGCTCGGCGATGCCGGGGCGTACGGTCGTGGGGGTCACAGTCGTCATCGTAGCGAGGGCGTCCGGGGAGAGGGCCGACCCGTCGCGTCGCCCGTCATCGCACGCGAGGAAGGAGGAGGATGTGTCGGGACGAAGGAGCACGCACATGAGGATCGCCATCGCAGGGGGAACCGGCGTCGTCGGACGCCGCACGGTCGAGGCCGTGCGCGCGGAGGGACACGACCCCGTCGTGCTCAGCCGCTCGCACGGCGTCGACCTGGTGACCGCCCGCGGCCTGGCGGCGGCTCTGGAGGGCGCGGACGCGGTGATCGACGTCGCGAGCATCGAGACGCTGAAGGCGAGCACCGCCATCGAGTTCTTCACGGCCGCGACGGGCAATCTGATCGCCGCGGCGGCGGACGCGGGTGTCGGGCACATCGTGCTGCTGTCGATCGTCGGCATCGACCGGATCCCCTACGACTACTACGCGGGCAAGATCGCCCAGGAGAAGCTCGTGCAGGCGTCGCCGGTGCCGTGGACGCTCCTGCGGGCGACGCAGTTCCACGAGTTCGCGGCGCAGATGTTCGCACGCGCGAAGCTCGGCCCCCTGCACATCGCACCCCGAGCACGCACGCAGCCCGTGGCAGCCGGCGAGGTCGGAGAGCGCCTGGCACAGCTCGCCTCCGGCGGTGCGCAGGGACGGGTGCGCGACCTCGCCGGACCGCGCGAGGAGCAGCTCGCCGACATGGTGCGCGCCTTCGCACGCCGCACCGGATACCGCGGCTGGGTCCCGGCTGTCAGCGTGCCGGGACCCCAGATGTCGGGCATGCGATCGGGGAAGGCGCTCCCCGATCGGGATGCCGATCTCGGCCGGCAGACCTTCGACGAGTGGCTCAGCGCGCAGTGAATCGCTCGGCCCCGTCGTCAGCACAGCCTCCACGGAGGACGAGAATGGAGGGGTGAGCCTCTTCGCCTTCGCCCCGTCTCGCGGCCGCAGATGGCCGCTCGCAACGCAGGCGGCGCTGGGCATCAGCGTCCCCATCGCCGTGATGACGCTCGCCGGCCAGCCGGCGCTGGGGTACATCGCGGCCAGCGGTGCGTTCACCGTGCTGTTCCTGGGCTCGGCCGCGGTCATCGATCGCGCCCGCGCCTTGCCGGTGGTCGCAGCCGGGCTCGTGCTCAGCGCGACGGCGGGAGTTCTGGTCGCCGGGAACGCGCTGCTCGTCAGCATCGGCGTCGTGATCGTCGCAGTCGCATCCGCCGCACTCGCCTTCGGGTTCCGGCTCGGCCCGCCGGGGCCGCTGTTCTTCGTGCTCGTGTTCGGCCTGTCCGCGCACGTCGTGGCCTCGTCCGCGATCGCGCGTCTCACCTACATCACGGCTCTCGCAGCGGGGTGCGTGTTCTCGTATCTGCTCGCCGTCGCGCCTCTCGTGCTCCCTCGGTCCAGGGCTGCGGCTCCGCGACCGCTCCGCGAGCTGCTCCCCGGTCCCGCGCTGTCGCCGGGCTCCCGGGTCCTCGTGATGCGCGTCGCCATCGTGGCGGTGCTCGGAGTGCTGCTCGGTCTGGTGATCGACCCCGCGCGCACCTACTGGATCGTCGGGTCGGCCGTCGCGGTCGTCGGTGTCGCGGCTGCCCGTCGCGCCGCCTTCGAGCGGGGACTGCACCGCATGCTCGGCACGATCGTCGGCGCCGGGCTGTACGCGCTGCTGGTGCTCTCGCACCCGTCCGGACTGTGGCTCGCGCTGCTGCTCGGCGCGCTGCAGTTCACGATCGAGCTCGTCGTGGTGCGTCACTACGCGCTGGCTCTGGTCTTCATCACCCCGCTCGTGCTCCTGCTCACGGGCGCCGCGACGGGCGATGTGGGGTCGATGGACGTGGCCTGGGAACGGATCGTGGACACGGTCGTCGGCGCCGCACTCGGAGCGGCCTCGGGACTCCTGCATCCTCGCGCCGCGCCGAAGACGACCTGAGCGGGGTGACGGCGGGGGGAACAGGTGGCCCCGGTCCGCGGTTGCACCCGAGGAGGCAGGCCGACCGGGTCGGGAGGAGACCGCATGGAGCTGACACTCGTGTCCTCCTCGTTCTGCGGCGCCTGCGCGCGGACGAGAGCCGTGCTCGGCGACGCGGCGCGCTACCTCCCGGATGCGGTGGTCTCGGAGATCGACATCGCGCAAGAGCCGGACCTCGCGGAGGAGCTCGACATCCGCTTCACGCCGACCGTGATCATCCGCGACGCCTCGGGAACGGAAGTCTTCCGCGCCGAGGGCGTTCCGACGGTGCCGCAGGTGCTCACAGCGGCCGTGCGCGCCCTCCCGGAGTGACGGAGACGCCCCTCTTGCGAGGCGGCCGAACGCGGCGCAGACTGAGCGTCAACGGTGCCGGCCGTGACACCTTTCCGTCCGACTTGGAGATCCTCATGCCCGCTCTCAACCCGTACCTCTCGTTCCGCACGGAAGCCCGCCAGGCGATGGAGTTCTACCAGAGCGTGCTCGGCGGCGACCTCGACCTCAGCGTGTTCGGGGACTTCCCCGACATGGTGCAGGACCCGAGTCAGAGCGAGCTCATCATGCACGCGCAGCTGAACACGCCGGACGGACTCGTGCTGATGGCCTCCGACACCCCCGACGGCATGACGTACGAGAAGCCCCAGGGCATCTCGGTGTCACTGAGCGGCAACACGCAAGCGCGCACCCAGGAGGTCTGGGACCGCCTCTCGGACGGCGCCACGATCACGATGCCCCTGGACACCCCGCCGTGGGGCGGCACGTTCGGGATGCTCGTCGACCGCTTCGGCATCGCCTGGATGCTGCACGGTGACCCGGAGTGACGCTCAGCCGGGCAGCACGGCCCGGCACGCCAGGTGCAGCGCGAGTCGCGCCTCCGGATCGCTCATGTCGATGCCGAGCAGCTCCTGCACGCGCCGGATCCGCACGGCCACGGTGTTGCGGTGCAGGCCGAGCGCGGCCGCGGTCGCGGCGATGCCCGATTCGTGGTCGAGGTAGGACGACAGCGTCGTGAGGAGCTCCCCTCCACCTTCCCGCAGGGGAGCGAGAAGGGATTGCGCCGCCGGGACGAAGGTGTCGTTCCCCGTCCAGGCGAGCAGGAGCTGTTCCAGCCCGAGGCTGTCGACCCGCACGAACCAGCCGGTGGCCGACCTCGCGGCGGCGATCCGGGCGGCGTCGCCGGCCTCGTCGAGCGTGCCGGCCAGACCCTCGGAGCCGCTCTGCAGCGAGCCGACGCCCGTAGCGACGGCGAAGTCCCGCAACGCACTGAGGTGCAGCTCGCGCAGGGCGGCCACCGACCGTTCGACCCGGTCGGGTCCCGGCGCCTCCCGGAACGACAGCCAGCCGCTGATGCCGCGCCCCGCCGTGGTGGCGTGCGCTTCGGCATCGATCGCGCTCAGACCGGCGCTGATCGAACGCAGGAGCGAGAACGGGTCGACCCGTCCGCGTGCCACCATCCGGAACCCGATGTGGTGACCGTCGGTGCGCCAGCCCCGTTCCACCATGCGTCGTTCGACGTCGGCGTCGGCGGCTCCGCGGAGATCGACGAAGTCCCTGAGCAGGCCTGACGACGCGGCGACATCGTTGACCGCGGCGATCTCGTCGATCAGGATGCGTGCAGCGACCGCCGGCATCGCGACCTCGGCGGCGACCGAGAGGGACTGCAGCTGCGACTCGCCGAGTCCTCGTCCGAACAGCACCAGCCGCAGTCCGGTGCGCCCCGGGCTGTCGACGCGCACCGAGGCTGCCGCGGACTCACCGGCTCTGGCGCCGTCGATCCAGGAGTCGAAGCGGATCGCGGCGTGCAGCGCCGTGTCCAGATGCGCCCCCGCCTCGCGCAGCACACCCGCGGCATCGATGAGAGCGACGCCGATGCCCAGGTTCGCGGCGAGGTGCCCCAGGAGATCGCCGAGGTCGTCGGCGGCGTACTCGAAAGACTGAGCGATCTTCCGCACCCGGTTGAGCGTCAGCGCGTCGCGTGCCTCGATGAGCATCCAGCAGGCCCTCGCCAGCTGGACGGGGCGTGCGACGTCGAGCAGGCAGAGCCCAATGCGGTCGGCGAGCCGGAACGAGCCCGCATCGATCCCCGCCGCTCCGGGGAGCGCGAGCCCCGTGTAGCCGCGATCGCGCACGCGGCGCAGCATCGCGTCCTGCTGCCAGGTCGTCGACGGCGCACTGCCGGTGAGGATCGCGAGGCGGCCGTCGCCGTCGTCGGGGAGATCGGCCTCCGTCGCTTCCACCGAGACCGCGTCCCAGCTCGTCGACGGCCCGGCGACATGACGCACTCCGCCGTTCTCGCCCTCGGCCAGCAGCGCGCTCAGAGGCAGGCTCTCATTCATGCGGCATCCAGATCCTGGAGCCCGTACGCGGAGGGCACCACACGGGCGAGGCGGTCGGCTCTGGCGTTCCACCACTCCGGGGCGGGCAGACCCAGGACGGCGACGTGGCGCGCGAGCCCCAGATCCGTGACCTCCAGGATCTCCCGCGACACGGCATCGACGACGACGATGATGGTCGGCGCCGATGCCACGAGCAGGCCGTCGCTCAGCACCGCCAGTGTCTCCGACCGCGTGATGACCCGATGGATCGCACCGCTGCGCCCGGCGATCTCCACCGCGTTCACATGCGGGTCGGCGGGAGACGTGCTGATGGAGACGATGCGCCCCTCGGCGAGGAGTTCGCCGCCGAGGGTCTCCGCCAGGACGGGCAACGGCGACGACGCCGCGGCCTGGAACGACCGACCGAGCCGCAACGCCCTCGCGAGATGGCCCTCCATGGCGTGCTCGTGGAGGTCGCTGACCGTGAAGCCGGCGAGGACGGCGCCGCCCACCCCGCCGGCCTGCACGATGGCGGAGCGCACGACGCGTTCGGCGTCGATCGCTCTGGTGGCCTCCACGAGTGCGACTCCGTCGGCACCGGTCTCACACGCGAACACGAGTCCCGGCACGCGATCGACGAACAACGACATCTGGTCGAGACCGGGCACGGCGCGGCCGGTGCAGTCCGCGTCGACGACCGTGTGCGTACCGGCGAGAGTGAGCGGCGAGAGCCCGTTCATCCCGCCGCCCTCCAGCGAGCACACCGCGGGCACCGGGTGTCCGAGCCATCGCTCGACCGCCGCCAGAAGCGACGCGAACGGCGCCGCTCCCGGCATCCGTTCGCCCAGCAGCATGGTGGAGCCGACGAAGGCGACTCCCAGACACGGCGTCGAGGGGTCGAGCGACGATGCGTCGGCGACCTCGATCGGCCACTCGTCGGACGCGCCGAGCATCAGCTCGAGCATGGTGGTCGATCCTCCGCCGCCCGATCCGAGGAGCGCGTAGCCGCGCGCGAGGGCCCCGAGGTCGTCGCGCACCAGCTTCATGGAGACCAGCCTATGGCGCGGCCAGCTCTTCGACGGGGGCGAACTCCTCCGTGAGGCCGAACGCCGACGGACCGAACGCGGCGAGCGCCTCGGGAGTGCGCATCATGTCCGGTGTGGAGATGCCGAGCACCCGCACGCGCTGTCCGTAGCGCAGCCCCTCCGTGGTGATCGGCTCGGCCGTCTCGTGGTCGACCATGCAGATCAGATCCGGCACGATCGCGACGAGCACGCCGGATCGACGCGCGATCAGGTTCTCGTTCTGGAAGGCGATCTCGAACACGTCGCCCTCCTCGGCGCCCAGCGGAGCGATGACCGCCCTGCCCTTCGCGAAGCCTTCGGTCGTGCGGCGTTCCACGTCGACGACCTTGCCGACGCAGAGCTCCCGCAGGTGCGGGTAGAGCGTCGTGGACAGGGTCTCGGCGATCGCGTCGAAGGGCGAGCGGTGCCCCTCGCGCGCGAGCCGGATGGCCCGGCCGAGAGCCAGCGCCATCGAGATGGTGCGCGGCACCGCAGTGCGGCGGACATCCGCTCCGCTCATCGCGTATTCGGCGATGTGGCCGACGCCGCCGAGCCGGATCGTGATGCCTCGGGCGAGCCATTCCATCTGCCGATCGTCGTCGCCGGTGTCGATCACGACCTGCTCTCCACGCTCCCCGGCCAGCGCCAGCGGCGAGCCGTGCACACCGTAGACGGCGAAGGTCTCCATCGAGAGCTCGGGGAATGCGCGCCCCATGCCGTCGGCGTCCACGACGGGCAGTCCGGTCTCCGCCGCCACGATCAGCGGGATCATCGAGTTGATCCCGCCGCACTCGATCGGCATGGTGGCATCCGCCTTCCGCCCGAGGTGCTCCTCGAGCGTGCGCAGAGCGAGGGTGGGCTCCGTGCCTGCAGGGATCTTCTCGACCATCACGGTCGGCGCGCCCATCTGCGCCGTGGGGATCACGAACAGGTCGTCTGCGAGGTCATCCGGGTCGAGGATCGTGATGCTGCCCTCACCCAGCACGCGCTCGACGAGCATCTTGCCGATGTAGGGGTCCCCTCCGCCGCCGGTTCCGAGCAGCGTGGCGCCACGAGCGAGGTCGGGCAGGTCGGCGGCGGTGAGCTGCCAGCTCATGCCGCCGTCCCTTCCATGGCGCTCCCGGCCGAGATGCTGCCGTCGAACCGGTGCGCCGGGATGTCGTAGCCGAAGTAGCCGGGGCCGACCATCGCGAGGGCCGCATCGGAGTGCCAGCGCTCATCGGCCGGAGCCGCGATCACGCGCACCCGCTGTCCATACCGCAGCCCCTCCGTGGTGACGGGCTCGCCCGACTCGCCGTCGAGCACCATGATGAGGTCGGGAGTCGTCGCGAGCACCTCGCCGTCGGCCTCGGCCACCAGGTGCTCGTTCTGGAACTGGAGGGTCAGGGATGCGCCGCCGTCCCCGTCGATGCGCGCACGTCCACGGGCGAAGCCGGTCGTCGTGGCACGGTTCACGTCGGCGACCTTGCCGCCGAACAGCTCCCGGCCGCCCAGCAGCTCGACCACGGCGGAGACCGGGTCGGTCTTCTCGTCGCGGGCGACGGCGATCCGCTGACCGATCTCGATGCACCGCGACAGCGAGCCGGCGACGAGCGACTCCCGCGCCGCCGCGCCCGACATCGAGAACCCGGAGATCATGACCGAGCAGCCCATCTCGACGCAGGCCACGCGGGCGATGCGCTCCGTCCAGGAGTTGTCGGCGGTCTGCAGCACGCCGGTGTTGCCCTTCTCGTCACTGAACGCGAGGGGCGACGCGGTCACGCCGTACAGGGTCGGCAGCACCATCTGCAGCTCGGGGAACGCGCGGCCCATGCCGTCCGCATCCACGAGCGGGAGACCGAGCGCGGCCGCGGCGGCGATGGGGATGGTGGAGTTGACGCCGCCGACCTCGGCACAGGCGATGTGCGTCACGGGGCGGCCGAGATGGATGCCCAGCGCCTTGACCGGTTCGATGACCTCGGCCAGGCTCGGCAGCTTCTCGACCATGACGGTGGGCGCGCCCATCATCGCGACGAACAGCACGAGGGCGTCGTCCGGTACTTCGTCGAGGCCCACGACGGTGACGTCACCGGCGGACAAGGCCTGACGGGCGAGGAGCGCGCCGATGTAGGGGTCGCCGCCGCCGCCGGTGCCGAGCACTGCGGCGCCGCGGGCGAGTCCGTCGATGTGGGCGGGGGTGATGGTCCAGCTCATGTCACGCCCCCATGTCGAGGTCGCCGACCGCCTTGACGCGGATGCGTGTGGCGTTGCCGGGCAGGTACGGGATGGGCACCTCGTCGAAGTCGATGATCGACACGGTGGACGGCTTGGCCCCCGCGGCGATGGCCTTGTCGACGGCCTCGCCGCGCACCTCCGCGAGAGTCTCCTCACGGCGCCCTGGCTCGATCGCGTACACCTTGTCGATCTCGCCGCCGACCTGGGCGATCGAGGCGCCGATGGCGTTCGCGACCGCGTAGTTCTCCGGACGGTGCACGGTGCCGAACAGAGGCAGCTCGTCCGGCAGGAGGATCGAGCCGCCGCCCACCGCGACCACGGCGATCGGGTCGGGCGACGTGCGCATCCGGTCGACCGCCTCGGAGACACGCTCCGCGATGCGGGCGAGCACGCGCGCCACGAACGCGGGGTCGAGGTGCGCGACCCTGCTCGGGTCCCCCACCTGCGCGCGGCCGGCAGCGACCGCGATGTCGGTCGCGGTCAGCGTGGAACCCCCGAACACCAGGGCTTCGGTCGTGAGCTTGTACCCGACCGACGCGGGTCCGACCTCTGCGGTCTCCTCGTCGACGATGCTGCCTCCGCCGATGCCGAGCGAGAGCACGTCGGGCATCCGGAAGTTGGTGCGGATGCCGGCGACCTTGACCTCGTTCGCCGTCTCCCGCGGGAAGCCGTTGATGAGCAGCCCGATGTCGGCCGTGGTGCCGCCGACGTCGATCACGGCGCAGTCGTCGAGGCCGCTCGTGGCCGCGGCACCGCGCATCGAGTTCGTCGGCCCCGAGGCGAAGGTGGCGACCGGGTAGCGGCGCACGTACTCCTCGTCCATGAGCGTGCCGTCGTTCTGGCTGAGGAAGATCGGCGCCTCGATGCCCTGGGCACGCACGGCCGAGGTCAGCCCGTCGACGATCTCGGAGGCGAGCTCACGAAGCGCGGCGTTGATGATGGTCGCGTTCTCGCGCTCCAGCAGGCCGATCCTTCCGATCTCGTGCGAGAGCGAGATCGCGGCGTCCTCCCCCAGGACCTCGGCGACGATCTCGGCCGCCCGCACCTCGAGGTCGTGGTTGACCGGGCTGAAGACCGAGGAGATGGCGACGGAGCGGATGCCGTGCGCCTTCATGTCCTCCGCGTGCGCGCGGATCTCGTCGGGGTCGAGGGGCGAGATGGGACGCCCGTCGAACTCGTAGCCGCCGTGCGCGAGGTAGCTGCGCGCCTGCGTGGCCGCGACCAGCACCTCGGGCCAGTCGATCAGCGGCGGCAGCGCCCGCGTGGCCGGGAGCCCGAGCCGGAGAGCCGCCACGGGGGCGAGTCGGCTCGCCTGCACGAGCGCGTTGATGAAGTGCGTCGTGCCGATCATGACGGCATCGATGTCGGCGCCCTCGAAGGAGTGCCCCGCGCGCAGATCCTCGATCGCCTGGACGATGCCGCTCGTGACGTCAGGGGTCGTCGAGTGCTTCACCCCGGCCAGGGTGCGCGTGCCGTCCATGAGGACGGCGTCGGTGTTGGTGCCGCCGACGTCGATGCCGATGTGCATGATTCTCGCTTTCGTGGAGGTGGTTCTGTTCCTGGCGGTCTGCTCAGACCGCAGCGGGGGCGCTGTCGGCCTGATTCGCCTGCCGGGTGGTAGCGACGCCGACGCCGCGCACCCAGCCGAGCTTGCCCGCGACGATGTAGAGCACCATGGAGAGGAAGAGGCTGAGCAGCGACGGGATGCCCCAGGTCACGAAGTACCCGACCAGTGCGGAGACGAGCCACACGATGATGGTCGCCGGGACGATGCGGGGGGCCGTGGCGGGCAGCGTGCCGGCTTCGCGGGTGGCGTCGAGCTCGGGACGCCAGCGGCGCACCACGTAGTATTCGGCGACCATGATGCCGGCGATGGGCGGGAACGCGACGCTCAGCACGACCAGGAACTCGGTGAACTGTCCGAGGATGCCGACGGCTGCGAGCACGGAGCCGACCACGCCCAGCACGATGGTCGTGGTGACGCGGTGCAGGTTCTTGCCGAAGGCGGTGGAGATGAAGTTCACCAGGCCCAGGGTCGAGGAGTACAGGTTCCAGTCGTTGATCTTCAGCGTGCCGGTGAGCACGATGAACAGGCCGATGAAACCGACCGACGAGGTCACGATCGCGACGATGTCGCCAGTAGCGGCAGCGTGGGCGAGGAGCACTCCGGCGAGGCCGATCACGAACTCGCCGAGCGAGACACCCAGCACGGTCTGCTTGACGACGTCGGCGCGCGAACGGTTGAAGCGGGTCATGTCGCCGGTGATGATCGCGCCGACGATGAGACCACCCGCGACGATGCCGGTTCCGGCCCAGACGCTCATGGTGGGTCCCGGCGCCGGGCCGGTGAGGAGCTCGCCGATGTCGTGGCGGGTGAGTTCGGAGATCACGGACCAGCCCACCAGGATCAGGAACAGGGGGACGGTGATGTTCGCGAGCCACTGCATCCCGACGAAGCCGAACGCCACGATCGCGGTGACGGCGAGGCCGAAGATGAGGCTCCACGCCCAGACCGGCAGCGCTCCGGGCATCAGGGCGTCGAGCGACTGCGCGGAGATGGCGGACTGGATGCCGAACCATCCGATCAGGCTGATGCCGATCGCGAGGCCGACCAGGGAGGCGCCGATCTCGCCGAATCCGGTCCATCGGGCCAGGAGTGCGGTGTTGAGGCCCTCGCGCTGTCCGATGAAGCCGACGACGCACATGATCACCTCGAGGATGAGCGAGCCGAACAGGAAGGCGAGGACGGCCTCGCCGAAAGTCATGCTGTAACCGAGGGTCGCGCCGAGGAGGAACTGCGAGAGGGCCGAGACCTGTCCGAATCGCTGAACGGCGATTCCGAACCAGGGCTTGCGAGCCTCGGGCGTCACTCGGGAGAGCGCGAAGTCGTCTGCGTGCGCCGTGCGTGCCATGAGGATCCTTCGGGAGGAGGGGGTAACGGGTTGTGGCCACAGTAGCCAGCCTGTTCTTCCCTCGAAATGTGCATTGCGCACCAGGATCGTCCACCTGTGTGCAGGTCGCACATCCCGGGCACCCCCTCGCAGCCTCGATCCGACGCAGAGACCCCCTGTCGCCGGCGAGGCGTCAGGGGGTCTGTGCGGGAACCGGGATCTCGACCCGGCGCGGATCAGTGCAGGGCGTTCGCGGCGATGAACGCCCGGAGCGCCTCCGCGTCATCCGCCATCTCGGTCACGTGCTGCGGAGCGTCGAGCATCGCCTGCAGTTCCGGCGAGTAGCCGAGCTCGACGCCGATCGCCTCGTGGATGGTCTCGGCGAACTTCTCGGGCTTCGCGGTCTCGAGCACGAGCATGGGCACACCGGGCTCGACGTACTCGCGCGCGACCTTCACGCCGTCGGCGGTGTGCGGATCGATGACCTCCCCCGTGGCCTCGTACACGGCGCGGATCGTCGCGAGGCGGTCGGCGTGGGTCGAGGTGCCGCTCACGATGCCGAACTCCTCGACGAAGCGCTCGCGGTCCGCGGAGAAGTCGAAGTACCCCTGCGCCTCCAGGTCGTCCCAGGCACCCACGACGCGGGCGGGGTCGCGGCCGACCAGCTCGAAGATGAACCGCTCGAGATTCGACGCCTTCGAGATGTCCATCGAGGGGCTCGAGGTCGCGAGCGTCTGCGCGGCGCTGCGGGGACGGTAGATGCCGGTGCGGAAGAACTCGTCCAGCACGTTGTTCTCGTTCGCGGCGAGCACGAGCCGACGGATCGGCAGCCCCATCTGCTTCGCGAAGAACCCGGAGAGGATGTTGCCGAAGTTGCCGGAGGGCACCGTGAACGACAGCTCGGTCCAGCCGCCCGCGTCGGTCGCGCGCAGCCACGCCCAGAAGTAGTAGACGGTCTGCGCGGTGATGCGGGCGAGGTTGATGGAGTTCACCGCACCCAGGTGCTGAGCACGCTTGAAGTCGAGGTCTCCCGCAAGCTTCTTCACGAGGTTCTGGCAGTCGTCGAACACGCCCTCGACCGCGATGTTGTGCACGTTCGCGTCGTCGAGCGAGAACATCTGCGCACGCTGGAATGCGCTCATGCGACCCTGCGGCGACAGCATGAACACGGCGACGCGCTCCTTGCCGCGCAGGGCGTGCTCGGCGGCCGAACCCGTGTCGCCAGAGGTGGCTCCGAGGATGTTGAGGACCGCGTCGTCGCGCTCCAGCGTGTACTCGAGCACCTGACCGAGGAACTGCATCGCCATGTCCTTGAACGCCAGCGTCGGCCCCTCGGAGAGTCCGACGAGCGTCAGGTCGTCGTCGATCGCGCGCAGCGGCACGACACCGTCGGGAAAGTCGGCGTAGGCGGCATCCGTCATCCGCGCCAGGTCGGCGCGAGGGATGTCAGTGGCGAACAGCGCGAGCACCTCGGTCGCGAGCTGCGGATACGTCAGCGCACGCCAGCGCTCGAGCGTCTCGCCGTCGACGGTCGGCATGACCTCCGGCACCGCCAGTCCGCCGTCGGGCGCGAGGCCCTCCAGAAGCGTCTCGCTGAACGACTGCGGCTGCATGCCGCCGCGGGTGGAGATGAACGGCACGGTGGCTCCTCGGCTCGGTACTCGGCTCGTCCATTCTCGCAGGGTGTTCCGGGTCGAGATGACGGATGACGCGGCCCCGCTCAGAAGAGGACGTGGGCAGTGCGCCTTCGTGTTCCAGCAACCAGCGCTTGGTCTCGAGCCCGTGCCCCTCATCGCCGCCCGAGTATCCGCCCAGCCCGTCGCCGGCGACGACCCGGACGAGGGTGTCGGTAACATGTAAGACGCCAAGTTGGGCGCGACGTCGCGGAAAGTGGCCACGCGGGTCGAAAACGGATCAAGGAAAAAGCACATGTCTTCCGGAATCACACCCGCCCACCTCGTCGTCACGATCATCGTGGTCGTCGCCGTCATCGCGCTCATCGGTTACCTGATCGCGCGCATCAAAGGCAGCAGACGAAACGACTAGTTGTCGATCTATGAGAGAAAGCGAACATGCACAAACTCGACGACCTCCGTACCGGATATGGATTCCCACGTTTCACATTCCGGCCCGGATGTCCTCGTGGCTCTCGACTACCAGTCACCTCCCCGCGGCGTCACCCGCGTGAGATCTGATGCCAGAGGGCGGCCCAGTGCTCGGGGTGCAGATCGCGCGGAAGCCGACGATCGGCCGCTCCCGCCATCGCCACCACGCTCCGTGCACGCCGAGCCGGGATGCCGGCGGCAGCGGCCAGCACCGCGGGGAGCGTGCCGCCCCTCCCGGTGAACATCGCCCGGACGAAGGCCTCGTACTCCCGTCGATCGGATGCCCGTACCAGCGGTGAGCCCCGACGTGTGATCGCCAGGATGCCGCCGTCCACGCTCGGCTGCGGCGAGAAGCCCCACGCCGGGACCCGGCCCTCCACCGAGAACGCGAACCACGGCGCCGACTGCGCGGTCATCATGGTCCCTCCGCCGACACCGGCTCTCTTGCGGGCGACCTCCCACTGGGTCAGCAGCACGGCCTCGCTCCACCGACCGTGCGAGAGCAGTCGCCGCAGGATCGGGGTCGTGACGTGGAACGGGATGTTGCCGACCACGACGTCGGCGTCGAGCGGGTGGCGCGTCGCGTCTGCGACCTCGACCTGCACGCTCGGCAGGGCTCTGCGCAGCCGACGCACGCGGTGCTCGTCGATGTCGATCGCGGCGAGAGGTCGATCGAGGGCCGCGAGCCTGCGGGTGAGCGCCCCGTCACCGCACCCGAGTTCGAGGATCGCCCCCGACGTGCGGTCGACGAGGGAGGTGATGCGGGCGAGAGTCGGACGGTGGGTGAGGAAGTTCTGGCCGAGTTCGTGACGGCCGCCATGGATTGAACGAGGCATGAGTGCGCTCCAGAAGAAGGATCGGAGCACCACGGAGGAGGGGACGACGCGAAGAGGCGTCGATGAAACGGCCCGTCCCGAGGTGCGATGACATCTCGGTGGACGGCGCGCAGATGCGTGCGGAGAGCGAGCGCGCCGTCAGGCGCGGCGGTCGCGGAACACGAGGGTGCGCCCCATCACGGGCGCTGCGCATATTGTTCCCATACCTGCCAGCATATCGGCTCAGATCCAGCCGCGCTCTTCGGCGATCAGCACCGCCTGCTGACGAGTCCCGACCGAGAGCTTGCCCAGGATCACCGAGATGTGGTTGCGCACGGTCCCGGGAGCGAGGGCGAGAGCACGCGCGATCTGCCCCGTCGTCTCCCCCCTGCGACCGGCACGCAGCACATCGAGCTCACGGTCGGTGAGCGGCGAGCGCTCGTCGCTCAGCGCATCGGCGGCGATCTCCGGGTCGACGTAGCGTGCGCCCGCAGCGACCTTGCGGATGACCGCCGCGACCTCGTCGGCGCCACGGGACTTCGGCAGAAAGCCCGACACACCGGAAGCCAGAGCGCGCCGAAGCACGCCGGGACGCGCATGGCGCGTCACGACAACACAGCGCGTCGCGATCGCGCGGTTCAGCTTCTCGGCCACCTGCACGCCGTCGAGGCCCGGCATCTCGAGATCGAGCAGGCACACGTCGGGAAGCAGACGCAGCGCCTCGGCCACCGCCTGCTCTCCGTCAGCGCACTCGGCGATGACCTCGATGTCGTCCTCCAACCGCAGCAGTGCGGCGAGCGCCGAACGGATCATCGCCTCGTCGTCGGCGAGCAGCACCCGGATCATCGCGCTTCCTCCGACTCCGAGGGGACGGTGACGATCACCACGAACTCGTCCGCGTCGCGGCGCACCTCGAGCGAACCGTGCGCCTCCTCGATGCGTCGCCGCACGCCGTCCAGCCCTGAGCCGTCGCGCTCGGCCTCCGCGTCAGGTGCCGCATCGTTGGCGATCTCGTAGCGCCAGGCGTCGGTCGTCCGCGTGAGGACAAGGCGCGCATGACGACCGCCGCCGTGCCGCAGGACGTTCGTCGTCGTCTCCCTGATCACCGGCCCGAGAGCGGATGCGGGCGCGGAGTCCGCATGCACGTCGATCGCGGCCTCCACCTCGAGTCCGGCGGCGGTCAGCAGGTCGCGCGCGTTGGCCAGCTCGTCTCCGAGCGGAACCGACCGGAAGCGCGTGGCGAGATCCCTCGTCCCCTGTCGCGCCTCATCGACGCTGATCCGCGCCGCGCGGAGCTGCTCCATCCCGGCGCCGGGGTCGGTCGGCAGCAGGCGCTCGGCCAGCTCCAGCTGCAGCGCGATCACCTGGAGGTGGTGCCCCTGCAGGTCGTGCACGTCGGTCGCCACCCGAAGACGCTCCTGGGTCGCGGCGAGCTTCGCCTCCGAGGCACGAGCGCGGTCGAGCGTGACCAGCACATCCCACCACCACAGCGAGCTCACGGTCATGCCCGGCAGCATCGCGCCGTAGATGACCGGAACCCACCATGGCAGACCGAAGCCGAGCCCGGTCGCGGAATCGACGACGGCGAGGGCGACCAGCACGAACGACGCCGCGACCACGACCCGCACGCGCACCCCGCGCGGCCAGCTCTGCAGCACGAAGAACTGCACCACCGGCATGGCCACCAGTTGCCAGCTGCCCACGAGCAGGCCGGCCGTCACGCCGTAACCGAGGGCGACGACGAACGGCACCGCCGCCCGCCCCCAGGCCACTCCCGGCCCGGCATCGACACGGTGACGGTAGTCCACGAGCAGCATCAGCGTCGACGCACACCACAGCACACCGCCGAGACCGACCACGAGGATGCTGCCGCCACGGAGGTCGACCGCGACGGCGATGCCCGTCCAGGCGCCGACGAGCATGAGTTCGATGAACAGCACCGCGGTCACCGTGTACCACCAGGTCGCCGTGATCCCGCGGGACAGCTGTCGCGCCCCCGGGCTCAGGTCGGCGGGGGCGACGGTCTCGACGCGGCTGCTCACGCTCCCACGATAGGGCCGTGACAGTTGTCACGGATGCGCCGTGCGATCCACCCGGAAAGCGGTGACGGCTCGACACTGCCGCGGAGGGACGCGCTCGAGTGGACTGGAGTCATCGCGACGGAGACACCGTCCGCACCGACATCCGGGAGCATCCCATGAACCTCATCGAGACCTTCCAGAACCTGGTCGCCCAGGTCCCCGAGCTTCTGCAGCCGCTGATCGTCGCGCTCGCCGGCGCGATCCCGTTCATCGAGGGCGAGGGCGCGGTGAGCATCGGCATCATCGGAGGCATCCCGCCCGTGGTCGCCGCGATCGCCGCGATGGTCGGCAACTTCCTCTGTGTCGCCGTCCTGGTCCTCGCGAGCTCCGGCGCGCGCCAGGCGGTCGTGAACCGGTCGCGTGCGAAGACGGCGGCCCTCGCCGGCGGCGGCACCGAAGACGCGGCGGTGGAAGTGGATGACACGGCCCGCACTCCCCGTCGCGAGAAGTTCCAGCGGGCGTTCGAGCGCTACGGCGTCCCCGGCGTGAGCCTGCTGGGGCCGCTGCTGCTGCCGACGCAGTTCACGGCGACCATGCTCGCCGCATCCGGCATCGGCAAGGCTCGGATCCTGTTCTGGCAGGCCCTGGCGATCATCGGGTGGACGACCGCCGTCGCCATCATCGTCGGGAGCGCGGTGTACGCGATCCGCTGATCGACCGGTGGGGAGCACGACGACGCGGTCATGCTCCCCACCTTGGTGCACGCGGGAGCGTGGCCGCCTAGGTTGGGGGAATGGATGCCGCTTCTCCCCCGCTCCGGGACCTTCGTGAGCGCACTGTCCTCGTCACCGGCGCGAATGCGGGGATCGGCTACTGGTGCGCGGAGCAGCTCGCGAGACGCGGAGCCCGCGTGGTCCTCGGATGCCGTTCCCCCGAGCGCGCGCACGCAGCGGAGGCGGCGATCCGCAGCGAGGTGCCGGACGCCGAGCTGCGGGTGCTCCCTCTCGACCTCGGCTCCCTCGACAGCGTGGCCCACGCGGCTGCGGACCTCGGCCGCCCCCTCGACGCGGTCGTCTGCAACGCCGGAGTGAAGGCGGCGGATCCCGCGCAGCGCACCGGTGACGGGTTCGACCTCATGGTCGGAACGAACTTCCTCGGGCACTTCGCGCTGATCGCACAGCTGGAGCCGCTTCTCACCGCAGACGCCAGGGTGGTCACGGTCGGCTCCCTCGCACACCGTTTCGCGCGACTCGATCCCGCACGCATCGACGCTCCGTGGCGAGGATCCTCGCTCCGTCAGTACGGGATGTCGAAGGCGGCGCTCATGGCGTTCGCTTTCGAACTCGCCCGGCGCTGGTCGGGCTCCTCGCGCGCCGCCGTCTGCGCACACCCCGGGTACGCGGTCGATCCGCTCACGCCGGAGCGCCCTGGCCTCGCCGAGGTGTCCGGCGCCCTCCGTGTGCTGGCGGCGCCGACTCGCTTCCTGGTCCAGGGCAAGGACGACGGCGCGCTGCCGATCGTGCACGCGACCGCGTCGGACGACGTCTCGAACGGCGACTACTGGGGACCCGGCGGCCTGCTGGAGTTCCGCGGTGCGCCGACCCCGGTCGCGGCGTCGGACCTCGTGCGTTCTCCCACGACGGGCGCCGGAGTGTGGGCTGCGGCCGAGCGGCTCACCGGGGTGCGCTTCCCGGCGTGATCGCGCGGGAATGTCCGACCCCCGGAGCACGCTGAAGCCATGATCACTCTGCTCTCCGCTCCGTCCAACCTCGGACTCCGGCCGCCCGAGCCCAGGAGCGTCCCCGGTGCTGCGAAGGCTCCAGAGGCGTTGCGTGAGGCAGGCCTGCACGCGCGTTTCGCCGCGCTCGGCGCCACCGACTCCGGTGTCGTCCTCGCCGGTCGCTACGTCGACGACGACGCCACGAGGCCACCTGGCCTGGTGCGGAACGAAGCGGCGACGATCGACCACTCCCTGCGCCTGGCCGCCCGCATCGGCGCGGCACTCGACCGCGGAGACGCCCCTGTCGTGCTCGGCGGCGACTGCGCGATCCTGCTCGGCGCTGGGCTCGCGGTGTCCCGCCGCGGAGGCGTCGGACTCGTGCACGTCGACGGGCACACCGACTTCCGCCATCCCGGCAACAGCGACGAATGCGCGAGTGTGGCCGGCGAGGCTCTCGCCGCGGCCGTCGGACAGCATTGGCCGGCGATCGCCGACATCGAGGGACGCCGTCCCTACTTCGCGCCGGAGCGCACAGCGCACATCGGGCACCGGAGCGACGACGAAGAGCAGGAGGAGGTGCGCGCGCTCCTCGGCCGCGTCACTCCCGCGTCCGACGTCGTCACGCTCGGGGCGGCCAGGGTGGCGGCCGACGCCGCGGCCGTGGCCGGCCCCGACTATTGGCTCCAGGTCGACGTCGACGTGCTCGATCCCGAGGTGATGCCCGCGGTCGACAGCCCCGACGCCGGGGGGATCCGCGCACACGAACTCACGACGCTGTTGCAGGAGCTGGCGCCGCACGCGGTCGGCATCTCGATCACGGTGTTCGATCCCGACCTCGACCCCGACGGTCGATATGCCCGCCTGCTCGTCGACATCTTGACGGCCGGGCTGCCCGACCTCGGCAGCCGAGTCCGCCGCGATGACGGCGGCGTCCCCGGCTGAGGCCGGTCAGGCGTCGGTCGCGCCCGCAGGCTCCGGGCTCGTGTGCGGCGTGACCCGCACGCGAGAGATGCGCCGACGGTCGACCTCCGCGACCTGGATCGTCGCGCCCGGCACCTCGACCGTGTCACCGACGACGGCGAGGCGGCCCAGCTGCTCGGTCACGAACCCGGCGATGGTGTCCGACGAGCCGCGCGGCATCGCCAACCCCGTCGCCTCCTCGAAGTCCTGCAGGTTGAGGCGTCCGTCGAGCCCCTCGTCGGCCGAGAAGAACACCTCGGCGTCGTACTCGTCGAAGATCTCGCCCACCACCTCCTCGACGAGGTCTTCCAGCGTGACCAGGCCATCGGTCCCGCCGTATTCGTCGACCACGACGGCGATGTGATGCCCCTCGGCTCGCATCCGCGTGAGCGTGGGCAGCACCCGTGCACTCGAGGGGATGTACGGGATGTCTCGGACGAGGGTGTTCAGTGGACGAGCAGGATCATCGGCGGCCGCCTCGAACAGGTCGCGCACGTGCACGAATCCGGTGATGTCGTCGATCGAGGTGTTCGAGACGGGGTAGCGGGAGTAAGGGAGGTCGCGCACCTGGGAGAGCACCTCGCCGATACCCGCGGCCTCGTCGAGGGCGACCACCTCGGGCCGCGGACGCATGACCTCGCTGACCTGTCGTCCCCTCAAGGAGAGCACGTCGTCGAGGATGCGGCGTTCATCGTCCGGCAGCCCCTGATGGCTGGCGACGATGTCACGCACCTCCTCGTCGGTCATCTCGTCGCTGGTCTTGTGCGGGTCTCCGCCGAGCAGCCGCACGAGGGCATTGGTCGACACCGAGAGCAGCCAGATCACGGGGCGCATGACCGTCGCGAATCCGTTGAGCGCGGGTGCGACCGCGTAGGCGAACTGGGCGTTGCGCTGAATCGCGAGGCGCTTCGGCACGAGCTCTCCGAGCACGAGCGACAGGTAGGCGATGACGAGCGTCAGCACCAGCGTCGCAAGGGTGAGCGACAGCGCGGGCGCGAGCCCCCACGATTCGAGCACGGGCGCGAGCGATGGTGCGATCGACGTCGCCCCGTACGCGGCCGACGCGAAGCCCGCGACCGTGACGCCGATCTGCACGGCCGAGAGGAAGGTGTTGGGGTTCCGCGCCAGCGCGGCGACCTTCGCGCCACGGCGACCGCGTTGGCCGATCGCATTGATCTGACTCTCGCGCAGCGTGACGAGCGCCATCTCCGTCGCGGCGAAGACACCGCCGATCAGCACGAACACGAAGACGAGGGCGATGTTCCAGAGCAGGTCGCCCATCAGCGGGCCCCCTCCTCGGTGGCGGGGTGAGCGCCCGGCGTGAACCGGGCGCTCGTACTGTCAGAGTCCGAAGAGTCAGAACAGCGCTGCGCGCTCAAGAGTGCTCCTTCTGGGTGGGGGTCGTGTCGGTCTGTGAGGTGATGGCGTCGGGCGAGCGCCGGGTCTTGATGAGGCTCGCGACGGTGGCGACGGAGATGGTCGCGGCGATGAACAGCAGCGAGAACCAGATCGGGATCTCGGGCGCCCACTCGACGCCCTGGCCGCCGTTGATGAAGGGCAGTTCGTTGACGTGCAGCGCGTGCAGGACGAGCTTGACGCCGATGAAGCCGAGGATGACCGCGAGGCCCTGGGCCAGGTACACCAGACGCTCGAGGAGTCCGCCGATGAGGAAGTACAGCTGACGCAGTCCCATGAGCGCGAACGCGTTCGCCGTGAAGACGATGTACGCCTGATCGGTGAGGCCGTAGATGGCGGGGATCGAGTCGACCGCGAACACCAGGTCGATGAAGCCGATCGCGATGATGGTGAGCAGCATCGGCGTCACGAAGCGCTTGCCGTTCTTGACGACGGTTAGCCGGTCGCCGTTGTACTCGTCGCTCACCGGCAGGTGACGACGGACGAAGGTCATGAACCGTCCGTTGGCCGGATTGCTCTCGTGGTTGCTGAACGCCTGACGGTAGGCGAGCACGAGAAGCAGCGCCCCGAACAGGTAGAAGATCCACGAGAAGTTCTCGATCAGCGTCGCACCGACGGCGATGAAGATACCGCGCAGGATGAGGGCGATGACGATGCCGATCATCAGCACCTTCTGCTGGTACTTCTTGGGAACGGCGAAGCCGGTCATCACGATGAGGAAGACGAAGAGGTTGTCGATCGACAGCGCCTTCTCGGTCAGATACCCGGCGAAGTACTCGCCGCCGAAGGTCCAGCCGGAGAAGATGCCGATGCCGACACCGAACAGCAGCGCGAGACTGATGTAGAAGATGGACCATCGCGCAGACTCCGCGATCGTCGGCTCATGCGGCGTGCGCACATGCGCGAAGAACTCGTAGACGAAGAAGGCGATCGTGATCGCGATCGTGATGATCCAGATCAGCGGGGTGATATCCAAACGGGGACTCCAGACTCGGGGTACGAAAGCACCGCCAAAGTCTTCTCCATTCCTGCCCAGGAACCGGTGGCCCGGGATGCGACATGCATCCGTAATGACGACCCGACCGTATCGGAGTACTCCCCTTGGGATCTCCAGGCTAGAAGACGACCCTTTGCGCTTCCTGTGGATTCACCGGGAACGCCCGCGTGCGGGGAGACGTCGTGGTCAGTCCTCGTCGTACTCGATCAGGTTCTGCTCTTCTGCGCGATCGATGCTCGCAGGGAGTGCTTCGTCGAACAGGGTGACGAGCACTGCTCGCGTCTTCACCGCGTCGCGCTCGGTGATCGCCTCACGAATCGCGACGACGAAAGCGTCGACGGCGTCCCAGTCGAACGCGTCCTTCGCGTGCTGACTGAACCTGCCGATCTGCGGCCCCAGCCGTTCGATGATCGTGGCGCGTGCGGCGTTGCCCTCGATGCGCGCGAAGCCGGTGGCAGCGCTGCGCAGCGCTGCGCCGAACCGCGCGACATCGCGGGACTTGCCCGCCGCCGACATCTCGTCGGTGAGGTCGACGAGATAGGCGACATCGTCGTCCTGGATCAGCGGCATGACGTGGCGCACCGACCCGATCCAGATGTCTCCGAAGAGGTCGACGGCGTTGCGGACGCGGTCGAGGTCGATGGGCGCGACGCGGGTGTACCGGTTGCGCTGCATCTCGACGAGCCCATGATCCGCGAGGCGATCCAGCGCGTGGCGGATGGGCGTCTTCGACGTTCCGAGCCGCTCGGCGAGCTCGTAGTCTCGCAGACGCTCGCCTGGGCGCAGCTCCCCGTTGATGATCGCGTCCTGCAGCCGCGCGTATGCCTCGTCGCTCATGGACCTGCGCTCGAGAGGTCCGCCTGAGAGTGCCACATGTCCTCCACTCGAGTACGACGTCGTAGTAGAGCCTGAAGTTCTACCTACAATGCAATGTATCGCATCCCGGAGGCGCACGACCGTGAAAAACACCATGTCGACACGAGATGATCGCTGAATGGTGGCGTGGGGAGAGCGGAATCAGGTGGCGCTGTATCTGGCGGCCATCGTCTTCGGCGGAGTCGTCGGGCTTCTCGCGCCATCGCTGGCTGGACCTCTGGAGACGGCGATCACGCCGCTTCTCGGTGTTCTGCTCTTCGCGACGTTCCTCGGGGTGCCGTTCGCCGCGCTCGGTCGGGCATTCGCCGATCGGCGCTTCCTCGTCGTGGTGATACTGCTCAACTTCGTGGTGGTGCCGGTGGTCGCGTACGGGCTGAGTCGCACGGTCGCGGGAGATGCGGGGATCCTCCTGGGAGTACTGCTCGTGCTGCTCACGCCCTGCGTCGACTACGTCATCGTCTTCGCGGGGCTGGCGGGCGGCGACCGCACGAGGCTCCTCGCCGCCACTCCCCTGCTCATGCTGCTGCAGATCCTGCTGGTCCCGGTCTTCCTGACGGTCATGGTCGGCTCCGAGGCGACGCGTGCTCTCGATCCCCGCCCGCTTCTTGCGGCGTTCGCGCTGTTGATCGCGCTGCCGCTCATGCTCGCCGTGCTCACGCAGCTGCTGGCCGCGAGAGTCCGCTTCGCACGCGGTATCGAGCGCGCATCGGGATCCGTGGTGGTGCCCGTGATGATGCTCACTCTGGCCACGATCGTCGCCTCTCAGATCTCGAGAGTCAGCGGTGCGGTCCCTCAGCTCGTATCCGTCGTGCCGGTGTTCCTCGGTTTCGCCCTGATCCTCGCCCCGCTCGGCGCACTCCTCGCCCGCATCGCGCGGTTGGATGCGCCCCGCAGCCGCGCGGTCCTCTTCAGCGGCGTGACCCGGAACTCGCTCGTCGTGCTCCCACTCGCGCTCGCCCTGCCGGAGGCCTTCGCGCTCGCTCCGCTCGTCGTCGTCACCCAGACGATGGTGGAACTCGTCGTGATGGTGATCATGGTCGCGGTGGTCCCGCGCTGGATCCGTTCACGATGACCGCCGATCAGAGCGATGCTGTCGCGGTCGTCCAGCTCGGCTCGACGGCGTAAGGCGTCGGGCCCAGCTCAGGGACGGCTCAGGGGACGCGCCACTGGAACATCTGGTCGGAGGCGCCCCCGCTGGACAGCCAGAGCTGGAGCAGCTCGGCACGTGCTCCTGTCGCGGGTTCGCCCGCATCGACGTACTCCAGGGTCGCCAGTCCACCCGACGCACCGGCGTCGTACACGTCGATCCCGACGACCTGCGGGTCTTCGGCCGTCGTGTCGCTCAGATCCGACACTCCCAGCTCGAGCTTCGTGATCGGTGCGTCTGCGGCCGCGATGCCGTCCCAGCCGGACAGGCTCGCCAGGAAGTCCGCCTGCTGCGTGAACTCGTCGGCGACGATCGCCCCCGACTCCCAGACTCCACGCCACTCCTGATCGCCGGGGCCGGAGAACAGGAAAGCGACCCGGCCGAGATCTTCCGGGTCTTCGGATGCGAGCACCAGCGAGTGGACCTCGTCCAGGACGCGCTGGGAGTCCTCGGCCGAGAGCCCCTCCTCCGCCCCGACCACCACCTCGTAGCCGCTCACTTTCGCAGCGGCGACCCCGTCGACCGCTTCGATCTGCGTGCGCAGTGTCGCCTGACGTTCTTCCGGGGTCGGCGCGGAGGAACAGGAGGCGAGACCGAGAGCGGCGACCACAGTGAGCAGCAGAACGAGAGGGCGACGCATGACCCCATCCTCTCTGATAGTCGGGCGAAGAGATGGCAGGGTGGAGTGATGCGGGTCCGATCGTCTTCAGCGTTTCTCGTCTGCCTCGCCCCGATCGCGCTCCTCGTCGGCTGCGTCGGCCAGGCGCCGGCGCAGAGCGATCTCGTCTCGAGGTTGCAGAGCCTGCCCGGCGTCGCATCCGTCGACTACGTCCGTGCCGGAGGTGTCGTCACACCCGCTGAGCACAGACTCACGATCGTCCTCGATGCCCGGCTCACCGACGCCGACGCCAGGGAGATCGCGCACACGACGTGCGACCGCGAGGTCGAGATCGGCCGGCTGACCGTCACCACCGACGCGGACATCTCCGCGCCGGGAGCCGTGTTCGACGTGCGCTCCTCGTATTCGCTGAGCCCCTGCATCGCAGAGTCCGATCTGATCGGCTTCGCACGGGCGAGCGCAGCGATGCAGGAGCTCGGTGCGGACTATGACGGGAGATTCGGCGTCTTCCTCGACGACCCCCGCGAGTCTGAGCCTGCCGAGAGCGTCGTGCAGGTCTCGACGGCGACGACCGAACGGAACCGACTGGTCGACGCGCTGCGCGCACTGGACGGACACCTCCGTGGACTCGCCTTCGACTTCGAGGGAGAGTGGGACGAGAACGGCGAAGACGACCCACCAGGAGACACCTTCCTCACCGCGCGCCTGGCGGCAGAGGACGACATCGACCGGATGCTGCCGATCATCACCCGGGCGCAGGAGCTCGACGTCGGCGACATCGCGATCGACGACGACAGCATGAGCGTCGAACTGCGGCCCGAGTCTGCGACGGATGCGCAGGTCATCCTCACCGCGCTCGCCGACAGCGCCGGCATCTCGCTCGAGGTCGTCCCCGCACCGTAGACGTCTCATGTCATCTCGGCTCGGTGGTCATGTGCGGCGCTGCTCAGCGAAGGATTCTGTACGCCCCGTCCGAGGGATCGACGATCACGGGGAACGTCTCCCCGTGAGCGGCGATGCGGCTCTCGGTGCTGCGGTGCGTCATCTCGAAGGATGGCACGTCAGGACCGCTCACGCGGACGGTCACCTCGATACCGGTCTCCTCGCCGATGCTCGCCGTCCTCGAGGCGATCACCTCTGCCGTCGCTGGTCGACCGTTGCGAGCAAGCCGTCGCACACGTCGCTGCATCCTCACCGCCGACACCATCGAGAGCACGCCGTACCCTCCGGCCGTCAGGAGGATCGCGATCCCTCCGACGAGTGTCGGCCATTCGAAGGCGCCCGCCACGGCGATCACGATCATCATCGCGGGTCCCAGCAGGAGCAGGACGACACCGCCGACGAAGATCATCGCCCGTGCAACCGCACCCTTGGGGATCACCTGTGCGAAGTTGCCGTCCTGCGCCATCCAGAGCTCATCCGGCTTCATACCGGACACGGTACCCCGCTCCGCGCCGGAGTCGCGCAGACGTCTAGTGCGTGAGCAGCACCTTGGCGATTCCGATACCCGAGGCGACCAGAGCGAGTGCCACTCCGCTCCACAGCGCGCCGAAGGTCAGCGTGGTGCCGCTCATTCGCCGCAGGAAGATCCCCACGAAGGCGATGCGGACGGCGAGGACGACGATCGCCGCGGTCTGCATCCAGCCGGTCGGCAGCCATCCGATCCACGCGACGGCATAGAGCGCGGCGGGGATCAGGGCAGACGTCGCGATCGGGCGAGCGGTGCCGAGCACTTCGCGGAGGGTTTCGCGACGCGCCTCGGGTTTCCGCTCGTCCGCGGTCTGTCCGTACCCGTGTGCCACCACGTGGGCGAGCACATGGGCGAGGAACGTCAGGATCCCCGTCGCCAGGACCGCCCACACCGCCGCGCCGTGTCGGATCTGCTCCGGCCCGACGGCGATCGCCGCGCTCAAGACGGTGATGTTCCCGTAGACGTAGGACGACACCCACTCCCGCACCTGTCCCACGGGCATGTCGGACGAGGGTCGGTTCTTCCGCCGCCGCTCCCTCTCGGGGCGACGTCCCCGGCCGCTCGCATCACCGGAACGAGATGACATCGGCACTCCTCCTAGAGTCCGGCGGCCCTGCACCACCCGGATGATGCCAGCCTGCACCCGATCGTGCACGCTGGCTGGGATCGCCACGTCGCCCCGTGCGACCGCACGGACGACGGATGTCCACTCCGGAAAATTCCGTGACCAAACCGTTGCATTCGTTACCTCGCCGTTATACAGTGATCGCACGGTGAATGTTTGCTGTGGCATCCACCGCATGTGATTGCAGGACACTCTTGGTGCAAGGGACAAGGGCCGGTCGGGAGCCTCTCCGACCGGCCCTTTACCGTTCCCAGTATTCTGAGGGGATGACCGATCGCAAGCTCGCCCTCGAGGCCTGGGAGAGCCTGTTCCGCGCGCAGCACGAGCTGTTCACCGAGATGATGACCGACTTCGACGACAGCGATCTCGCACAGGCCGAATACGACGTGCTGTTGACCGTCACCCGCTCCCCCGACATGACAGCCCGGCTGCGGGACATCACGGCGAACATGCTCATCAGTCAGCCCAGCGTCTCGCGCCTGGTCGACCGTATGGTCACCCGCGGCCTGGTCGCGAAGTGCGCCGACCCCGACGACGGCCGCGGCGCGCTGATCCGTGCGACCGATGAGGGGGCCCGGGCGTTCCGCTCGCTCGCCACCGTGCACGGCCGTTCGATCGCCGACCGCATGTCACGCCTCGACGATGAAGAACTGCGCACGCTGCGCGACCTCTCGGAGAAGCTCCGCTCCCGCTGACGCCGATCCTCGGGCGGCCGACGCCGCGAGAACGGGTTCCGCTCTTTTCTGGCAGGGTGGATCGCGTACGCCCGCAATGAGCGCGGGCACGTCAGACCGCCCCCTCGGGGGGAACCAGGGAGGTCATCCATGGAGATCGCCGGAATCGTCGGCATCCTCGTCATCGTCGGAATCGCGGTCGTCGTCGCCGTCGTCCTGCTGCTGATCCTGCTGCTGTTCGCACGCAGCTGGATCAAGGTCGCTCGCGCCGACGAGGCCCTCGTCATCTCAGGACGCAAGCAGAAGATCCAGCGCGCGGTCATCGCCGCCGACGGCACGACCAGTTCCGAGATGGCCGAGTCTCCCGTGACGGTCATCGTCAACGGCAAGTCGCTCGTCAACCCGATCACCCAGCGCCACGAGATCATCTCCCTCCGCTCACGCCAGGTCTCGCTGAACGCCGAGGCCCAGTCGCTCGACAGCGTGACCCTCAACGTCGACGGCGTCGCGATCGTCAAGATCGGCTCCGACCCGCTCTACGTCCGCCGCGCCGCCGAGCGATTCGCCTCGCAGGACAAGGCCATCGAGCAGTTCACGACCGAGCAGCTCGAAGGTGCACTCCGTGGCATCGTCGCGACCCTCTCGGTCGTGGAGCTGATGCGCGAGCGCAAGAAGTTCTCCGACCAGATCGCCGCCGACGTGTCGCAGGAGCTCGCCGAACAGGGCCTGATCCTCGACTCGTTCCAGATCAAGGGCATCACCGACAAGGTCGGCTACATCCAGTCGCTCGGCGCCCCCGAGATCCAGGCGAAGCGTCAGGCCGCCGAGATCTCGCAGACCAATGCGGACCGCGCGATCAACCAGAAGAACATCGCCAACCAGGAAGCCAACCTGATCGAGCAGACCGCGCTCGACACGAACACCGCCAACGCCGACTCGGGCATCGGTCGCGCACGTGCCGAGGCGGAGCAGGCGGAGGCACTCGCCCGCGCCCAGGCGGAGCAGGCCGTGCTGCAGCAGCAGGCCGAGAACAAGCAGGCGCAGCTCGACGCCGACGTCAAACGCGTCGCCGACGCCCAGCGGTATGAGGCCGAGACACGCGCCCAGGCCGAGCTCTACACCCGCGAACGCGCCGCCGAGGCCGCCGCGATCGAGCAGGTCAAGCAGGCCGAGGCCCGCACCCGCATCGCCGAGCAGCAGGCGCAGGCCGACAAGGCTCGCGCCGAGGGTGAAGCAGCCGCGGCGATCGCCAAGGCCAGCGGTGAAGCGAACGCTCTGCGCGCGCAGGCCGAGGCCGAGTCGGAGGCCCGCCGCCTCCGCGCCAACGCCGAGGCCGACGCCATCCGTGCCGAAGGTGACGCCCGCGCAGCCTCGCTCGAAGCCGAGGCGAAGGCCATCGCCTCGAACCAGGACGCGTTCCTCTCGCAGCGCGTGCTCGAGGTGCTGCCGTCGATCATGGCCGAGTTCTCCAAGGGCTATGCGGCTATCGGCAACGTGTCGATCATCGGCGGCTCGGGAGAGGACGGCGCCTCGAACGTCGTCGGAGCCGACAGCGCCAAGGCACTGCGCTCAGTGTTCGACAGCGTGCACTCGGCGACCGGACTCGACCTCGCCGGCATCATCCAGGGCCAGGCCGTCGGCCGCGGCATCGGGGCCGGGGTCGCGGAGGCCACGCCGCCCGCACCGCGCGTCTCGACGCCGACCACCCCGCCGGCGCCCGCGGCTCCCTCTCCCGCAGCGGAGTAGCCACCCTCAGCACAGCGGATGCCGCGGCCGACCTCGGTCGCGGCATCCGCTGTCTTGCGAGAGCCGACCGGGCAGACTGGACACATGACGCGCGCCGCCTTCGACCTCGCCACCATCGGCGCGGGACTCTCGTTCGCCGGCGCCCTGGACGAGCTCTCAGCAGCGCTGGACGCGAGAGGATGCGCCGTCGTGACGGCGCCGCCCGGCACGGGGAAGACCACCCTCGTGCCGCCGCTCATCGCCGCACGAGGCACCGGTCGCGTGGTCGTCACCCAGCCTCGGCGCGTGGCCGCCCGCGCAGCCGCCCGTCGTCTCGCGCACCTCGACGGCTCGGCCGTCGGCTCCCGCATCGGTTTCACGGTGCGCGGCGAGCGCTCCGTCGGGACTCAGACGCGGATCGAGTTCGTCACGGCCGGAGTCCTCCTGCGACGGATGCTCGACGACCCGGGACTCGACGGCGTCGACGCGGTGGTCATCGACGAGGTGCACGAGCGCGCGCTCGAGACCGACCTCCTCATCGGACTGCTCTCCGAGGTGCGTGAGCTGCGGGACGACCTCCTCGTCGTCGCCATGTCCGCCACGCTCGACGCTGCACGCGTGGCTGCCGTCATCGGCACGGACGAGGCCCCCGCCCCGATCGTCGAGCACGCCGTCGCCGCCTTCCCCCTCACCGAGCGCTGGGCCCCGAGCGCCGTGCCGCGCCTCGACCAGCGCGGAGTGACCAGGGGATTCCTCGATCACATCGCGGAGGTCACGGCATCAGCGGCCCTGGAGCTGATCCGCGAGGAACCCGATGCCGACGTGCTCGTGTTCGCCCCCGGCGCCCGCGAGGTGTCGGAGATCACCCGGCGCGTCCGTGCCGCGAGCGACGCCTTCGATGTGCGGGAACTGCACGGCCAGATCCCACCCGCCGCGCAGGACGCCGTGATCCGAGGCCGCGCGCCGGAGGACCCTCCCCGCGTCATCGTCACGACGTCTCTCGCGGAGTCCTCGCTCACGGTGCCGGGTGTCCGCCTGGTCGTCGACAGCTGCCTGTCGCGGCAGCCGCAGCGCGATGCCACCCGTGGGATGACGGGTCTGGTCACCACAGCGGCCGCCCGATCGTCGTGCGTGCAGCGGGCGGGGCGCGCCACACGACAGGGCCCCGGCGTCGTCATCCGCTGCGTGGACGAGCGCTCCTACGCGGCCGCCCCCGCGCGTCCGACACCCGAGATCGCGGTGACCGAGCTCGCGGACGCCGCTCTGCTGCTCGCATGCTGGGGCGCACCTGGCGGGAGCGGCCTGCGGTTGATCGACCCGCTGCCTGCCGAGAGCCTCGCCGACGCCCTGCGCGTGCTTCGCGGTCTGGGCGCGATCGACGACGACGGTCGCGCCACGGCGGAGGGCCGCGCGCTGGCCCGCATCCCGACCGATCCGCGACTGGCCCGTGCCCTCCGCGACGGCAGCCCGGCGGTCGGGCGTCGACTCGCGGCCGAGACCGTCGCCGTGCTCGGCGGAGACCTGCGCGTCTCCGATGCCGACGTCGCGCAGGCGCTCATCGCGTTGCGAGGGGGCAGAACTCCGGATGCACGCCGATGGCGCGATGATGCCGATCGCCTCGAGCGCATGGTCCCGCTCACGCCACGGGTCGACGCGGGTCTCGACGGCGTGGGCCTCGTGATCGCACTGGCCTTCCCTGAGAGGGTCGCCCACCGGGTCGAGCGCACCGCCGATGGAGCGACCTTCCTGCTGGCATCGGGCACGAGGGCGGGGGTCAGCGACCCGCTCGCGGCGGTCGAATGGCTCGCAGTCGCCGATGTGGCACGCGCCGCCTCCCGGGCAGCGGCCGGATCAGGGGCGATCATCCGGTCCGCCGCGGCGCTCACCGATGCCCAGCTGGAGCGGGCTGCGAACCACCTGATCTCCGACCGCGTGGAGGCGGAGTTCCTCGGCGGACGCGTCCGGGCTCGGCGGGAGCAGAGGGTCGGTGCGATCCTGCGCAGTTCGGCGCCGGTGCGGGCATCGACCCGGGAGGCTCGCGACGCCGTGCGCCGCGCACTCCGCCGCGACGGTCTCGGGATGTTCACCTGGTCCGACGCCGCGGACCAGGTGCGCCGCAGGCTCGCACTGCTGCGACGCGAGCGGGGAGCGCCCTGGCCCGATGTGTCGGATGCGGGGCTGATCGAGGCACTCGACGCCTGGCTCGCACCCGAGCTCGATGCGCTGGCGGCCGGCACACCGGTGGGACGCCTCGACCTGGTCGCGGCCCTTCGCCGCCTGTTGCCCTGGCCCGAAGCCGTGCGTCTCGACGAGCTCGTGCCCGAACGCCTCGAGGTGCCCAGCGGATCCCGCATCCGCGTCAGTTATCCGGACGCCGAGGACCCGCACGCGCGGCCCGTCGTCGCCGTGAAGCTGCAGGAGTGCTTCGGGTGGGCGGAGACTCCGCGGCTCGTCGACGGGCGCGTGCCGGTGCTGTTCCACCTGCTCTCCCCCGCCGGGCGTCCGCTCGCGGTCACGGATGACCTCGCCTCGTTCTGGTCCGGTCCGTATGCACAGGTGCGTGCGGAGATGCGCGGACGCTACCCGAAGCATCCGTGGCCGGAGGATCCGTGGGCAGCCGTTCCGACGAAGCACACCAAGAACCGTGCCGCGCGGTGATCGACGGCGCAGGCCGTGGACTCAGCGGGTGCGTCGGCGCAGAGTGAGCGAGGCCAGGATCAGCGCACCGACGGCGAACGCGAGCACCACGAGCAGCGGCCCGAACACGTCCCACCCCTCATCGCCCGCGGCGACCCCATTGATCGTGTCGATCGCATAGCTCAAAGGCAGCCAGTCGGAGATCGCGTACAGCACGTCGGGCATCTGGTCGCGCGGCATGAACAGCCCGCCGAGGATGATCTGCGGGAACACCAGCAGCGGCATGAACTGCACCGCCTGGAACTCGGTCTGCGCGAACGCGCTCGCGAGCAGGCCGAGCGCCGTGCCGAGGAGCGCGTCGACCACCGCGACCAGCCCGAGCTGCCAGAGGGGACCGTCGACGTCGAGCCCGCACACGCCGACCGCGAAGGACACCGTGATCACCGCCTGCAGCACGGCCATCAGCCCGAACGCGAGCGCATAGCCGAGGATGAAGTCGGCCTTGTCGAGCGGTGTCGTCATCAGGCGTTCGAGCGTGCCCGACCGCCGCTCGCGCAAGGTGGTGATCGACGTGATGAGGAACATCACGATGAACGGGAACAGGGCCAGGATGGCACCGCCGAACTGGTCGAAGACGCCCTCCTGGTCGCTGAACAGCCACGCGAAGAGCCCGACGAGCAGGCTCGGAGCGACGAGCATCAAGGCGATCGACCGCGGGTCGTGCCGCAACTGGGCGAGGACCCGACCTGCCGTGGCGAACATGCGGCGGCCGTTCATTCGCCGACCTCCCCACGGTGCTCGCGTGCTTCTCGACGTGACCGCCTGGTGTCGGCGTCGCTGGCGCGATCACGCTCGATGAGGGCCAGGAACGCCGCCTCCGCGTCGGTCGTGCCTGTGTCCTCCAGCAGCGACGTCGGAGTGGTGTCGGCGATGATGCGACCTTCTCGCATGAGCAGCAGCCGATCGCAGCGCACCGCCTCGTCCATGACGTGACTCGACACGATGAGCGTGACCCCACGATCCGCGAGCCTGCGGAAGAGCGCCCACAGCTCGGCTCGCAGCACCGGGTCGAGCCCGACGGTCGGCTCGTCCAGCACGACGAGTTCGGGAGCGCCGATCAAGGCAACGGCGAGCGAGACGCGCGTGGCCTGACCACCGCTCAACGAATCGACGAGCTGCCCCGCCTGCGCGCGCAACCCGACTTCGTCGATGACCCTGTCGACATCGCCCTTCGGCGCCTTCAACAGGGACGCGAAGTACGCGAGGTTCTGGCGCACGCTGAGGTCGCCGTACACCGCGGCGCCCTGTGTGCCGTACGCGACCCGGTGGCGGAGCTGCCGCGACCCGCCGGGCTCACCGAGGACCAGAACCTCGCCCTCCGCGATCCTCTGCACACCGACGATGGAGCGCATGAGGGTGGTCTTGCCGCACCCGGAAGGCCCGAGGAGACCCGTGATCTGTCCGCGCGGGATCGTGAGGTCGATCCCCTCGAAGACGTGCACGACTCCGCGCCGGACGCGGAGGTCCGTGATCTCGACAGCCGAGTTATTCATCATGTGATGAATTATGCGCCGGCCGGCGCACGGCGTCAACGACCTTCGCGCGCCCCTTCGTCAGTCGAAGAGGTAGCGCTGCACGGTAGGCCCGACGCGCCCGACGAGTTCGTCCACCGGCGCCGCGGCGAGCGCCGGGAGCCGCAGGAGGTACCGCGCGATCAGCATGCCGGCGATCTGCGAGGCCACGAGCGACGCACGCAGGTCCGCGTCCTCGGTGCCGAGGCTTCGGGCGATGCGTCCGATCAGCTCGCGCGACAAGAACCCGGCGAGCAGCGGCGTCGTGAGTCTGCTTCCGAGCGCGGTACGCAGCAGCATGACGCCGCGTCTGCGCACCTCCGGCTGCTCGAACGCCTCGAGCACGTAGCGGACCAGACGTTCCCCGACCTCGTCACGCGGCCCGGCGACGATCGCCGGCACGTCGATGTCCGGCCGAAGCGGAATGCCGACGGCCTCGGCGAAGAGGTCGGCTTTGGTGCCGAAGTAATGGTGCACGAGCGCGGAGTCCACCCCGGCACGGGCGGCGATCGAGCGGATGGTCGAGCCGTCGTATCCCTGTTCGCCGAACTCGTCGACCGCCGCGGCGATGATGCGCTCACGCGAATCGGAGACGCCCTTCGGGCGCCCACGGCGGCGCGGGGACTTCTGCTCGGTCATGCCCGCCAGCCTACGACTTCGCACGCGGCGGCCATCCCCGTGCGCACGACTCAATCGAGCAGATGACGGAGGTATCGCGTGGGGTGCTCGAGGAACGAGCGCCAATGGTTCACGATCTCGAGGTCGCCCCATTCCGCCTCGCGCACACCCCACTCCCCCACCTCGAGGATCTTCGCGCCGGGAAGAGCGGCGAGCACCGGTGAATGGGTCGCGCACAGCACCTGACCCCCGTCGTCGGCGATGCGGCGGAGCACGGCGATGAGAGCGAGCGTCGAGTTGAACGAGAGCGCCGCCTCGGGCTCGTCGAGGCAGTAGAAGCCCGGCTCGTCGAAGCGGCTCTCCAGCAGGGCGAGGAACGATTCGCCGTGACTCATCTCGTGGAACGGGACATCGGCGGCACCCGTCGACGGATTCTCCTCGAGGTACGTGTAGAAGGAGTGCATGGTCTCCGCGCGCAGGAAGAACCCCCAGCGGTTGGCCCCCACGCCCCGCTGCAGACGCAGCCAGTCGGACAACGGAGACTCGGTCGCCCGCGTGGTGTGTCGCGCCTGCCGGGAACCACCCTCCGGCGAGAGGCCGTACGCGATCGCGATGCCCTCGACCAGGGTCGACTTGCCGCTGCCGTTCTCGCCCACGAGGAAGGTGACCCCGGGGTCGAGATCGATCCCCTCCCGCAGCACCTGGGCGACGGCAGGGATGCTGGTCGGCCACTGCCCATCGGGTGCCGGAGCGTCGTCGTCGGGGCGGACCGCGACGACCGGCTGCCGTCTCCGGCGACGAGAGCTCGGCTCCCAGAACGCGTCCATGCTGATCCCTCCGCGCGTGGTGTCCCGTGGAGGCTATCGGCATCCACCGACGCGGAGCATCAGCACTCGATGACGTTGACCGCGAGACCGCCCTCGCTGGTCTCCTTGTACTTCGTCGACATGTCGGCTCCGGTCTGCCGCATCGTCTCGACGACGGCGTCCAGCGAGACGTAGTGACTCCCGTCTCCCCGGAGAGCGAGACGGGCAGCCGTGACGGCCGTCGACGCGGCGATCGCGTTGCGCTCGATGCACGGGATCTGCACGAGTCCGCCGATCGGATCGCAGGTGAGACCGAGGTGGTGCTCCATCGCGATCTCGGCGGCGTTCTCGATCTGCCGGTTGGTGCCGCCCATCACCGCGGTGAGGCCGCCCGCCGCCATGGCGCAGGCGGAGCCGACCTCGGCCTGGCATCCCCCCTCGGCGCCGGAGATCGACGCGTTGGCCTTGAACAGCGACCCGAGCGCGGTGGCGGTCAGGAGGAAGCGACGGATGCCGCGGCGGCGATTCGCCTCGGCGGTCTGCTCGTCGTCGAGGTCGCTCGCGGCGTCCAGCGCACGGACATCCGGCTCGAACCCCAGAAGTGCACTGCCGACGAGCTCGCCATAGGGCGTCACGGCGTTGCCCGCTCCGAGACCGGAGTCGGCGAGGAACCGCCACCAGTACATGGCGACGGCGGGGAGGATGCCGGCGGCGCCGTTCGTCGGCGCAGTGACGACTCGTCCGCCCGCGGCGTTCTCCTCGTTGACCGCCAGGGCGAACGCGCCGAGCCACTCGCCGGGGAGCTCACGATGACCCTCGGCCTCGACCGCCTCGAGCTGACCCCGGATCACGCCGGCCCGTCGCTTCACCTTGAGGATGCCGGGCAGGGTGCCGTCGGCGTGCAGACCGGCGTCGACGCATCCGGACATCGCGTCCCAGATGGCATCCAGACCCGCCGCAACCTCCTCTTCACTGCGCACCGAGGTCTCGTTGAGTCGTGCGACCTCGGCGATGGACAGGCCGTTCTCGTCGCACAGGGCGAGCAGTGACGCGGCATCCGCATAGGCGTACGGGAAGCCGGCGGTGGTGAGCTTCGCCTCCTCGCCGTCGCGGCGGATGAACCCGCCACCCACGGAATAGTAGGTCTCCTCCGCCACGACGGCACCGTCGGCGGCCCATGCCGTGAGGGTCATCGCGTTCGGATGCCCAGGCAGGCGCGTGCGCGGGGCGAAGACGATGTCGTCCTTCACGAACGGCACGTCGTGGGCGCCGTCGATCCGGATCACGGCCTGGGCGGGAAGATCGGTCCAGGCCGCGCGCACGTCTGCCGGATCGCACGTCTCCGGCGCGAGCCCACGGAGTCCGGCGACGACCGCATCCGGCGTCCCGTGCCCGATGCCCGTCGCACCCAGCGAGCCGTACAGCGTGCCACCGACCCGGGCCACCCGGTCGAGGACGCCCGTCGTGGTCAGCCGTCGCGCGAAGTCGAGGGCCGCCCGCATGGGTCCGACCGTATGGGAACTCGACGGCCCCACTCCGATGGAGAAGAGGTCGAAAGCCGAGACGTACGCAGTCACCCCTCAAGGCTACGCCGGATCCGCCTCTGGTTCGCCGCGGTCGACCCGCGTCCCGGTGTGGCGGCGCCAGACACGTCAACCCCCTTCACCGCGGCCCGCCGACGCGGCATCCTGAACCGACGACATCAGAAAGGGGCCATCATGACCGACACGACGCCAGCACCTGAGCCCGGGCAGGAGCGCGCCGACGAGGACTCCGCCGAGGCGCAGACGCCGACCCCCACCCCCGCTTCGGACACGAGCGAGGGTGAGGTCACGACGCCGGCCGAAGCCGACTCTCCCGAGGACGCGGACCCGAGCGAAGTGCCCGACACCGCAGACCTCGAGGAGCCGAGCACCGAGAAGGCTCCCGGTGAAGAGCCCAAGGCCCCGAAGCGCGACGAGCCGGAGCCCGACCACGAGGCCGTCGGCATCGGCGTGATCGACACGGAGGAGCCCCAGGCCGACTGAGATCGTTCCCACCCGCCCCACCTCCCACCTGAGGGGTCAAGACACGCCGTAGCCTGCCGTGGGCGAGCGGCGTGTCTTGACCCCTCGGCAGGTCACTCGACGAGCTTGCCCGCGGTGTCGACCTCGCGCATGAGGTCGGCGATCTCGGGCGAGACCGGCGGGATCTCCTCGCGGGTCACGCCTGCGGTCGGCGACCACACCAGGTTCACCTGCAACGTGGGGTCGGTGTCGGGGAAGTCGCTGCGGTTATGGCATCCGCGGGTTTCACGGCGCTCCAGCGCAGCTTCGAGCGTGGCCCGCGCCGCGAGCGCCGAGGCCTTGAGGTCGAAGGCGTGCGCGAGATCCTGGAACCCGGCGATGTCGGGGTGGATGCCGACGTCCTCCATGCGCCCTTCGATCATGTCGAGGTCGGCGAGCCCTGCACGCAGTCCTTCCTCCGAGCGCACGACACCGGCGTACTCGGTCATGAGGTTGCGGATCGCGCGCTGGAGGGCCCGGACGTTCTCGCGCCCCTCCGCCGCGAGCAGATCATCGATCTCGGCCCGAGCCGCCGCCACCGCTGACGCGGATCGCCGCTGCGCGTCGAGACCTGCCGCGTGCTCCATGGCCGCCTGCCCCACGATGCGGCCGTACACCAGGAGCTCGATCAGCGAGTTGCCGCCGAGGCGGTTCGCTCCATGCAGCCCGCTCGAGGCCTCGCCGATCGCGTAGAGGCCCTCGACGTCGGTCCGGTGATCCTCCGGACGCACCCAGACCCCGCCCATCGAGTAGTGCGCGGTCGGGGCGATCTCGATCGGGTCGCTCGTGATGTCGAGCATCTGCAGTTCCATCATGGTCTGGTACACCCGGGGCAGACGGCTCATGATCGTCTCGCGCGGCAGGTGGGAGACGTCGAGCCAGACACCGCCGTTCTCGGTGCCTCGTCCCTCCTGGATCTCGGTGTACGCGGCGAGCGCGACGCGGTCGCGGGTCGACAGCTCCATCCGCTCCGCGTCGTAGTTCGCCATGAAGCGCTCACCGAGAGCATTGCGCAGGATGCCGCCCTCGCCGCGCGCCGCCTCGGAGATCAGGGTGCCGGCCGCACTCTCGGGCTCGATGATCCCCGACGGGTGGAACTGCACGAGCTCCGGGTCGCGCAGGCGTGCCCCCGCATCGACCGCGAGGCGGAAGGAGTCGCCCGTGTTCTCGTCGCGGCGTGACGAGGTGCGCCGCCAGATGCGGTTGTGTCCGCCCGCCGCGAGGATCACGGCATCCGCGTGGATGAGGTAGCGGGTGCCGTCGGCCTGGTCGAAGCCGTAGGCGCCGAACACGACGTTGTCGCGCACGAGCAGGCGCGTGATGTAGACGTGGTCGAGGATCGGGACCTCGAGCTGCTCGGCCTTGCGCACGAGTGTGCGCTGGATCTCGAGACCGGTGTAGTCGCCCGCGAAAGCGGTGCGACGGAAGGTGTGCGCACCGAAGAACCGCTGCGAGATGCGACCGTCATCCTCCCGCGCGAAGTCCATGCCCCAGCGCTCCAGATCACGGATGCCGCGCTCGGCGCCCTGCGTGACGATCTCGACCGTGTGCGGGTTGGCGAGCAGGTAGCTCTCCTTGATGGTGTCGGCCGCGTGCTGCTGCCAGCTGTCCTCGGCGTCCATGGTGCCGAGGGCCGCATTGATGCCGCCGGCCGCGAGGGAGGTGTGCGCGTCCTGACGCGGACGTTTGCCGACCGCGAGCACGTCGACACCGTGCTCGGCGATCTCGATCGCCGCTCGCAGGCCGGAGCCGCCGGTGCCGATGACGAGGACGGTGGTGGATATCTGACGTTCGGGGGTAGCCATGCGTTCCACGCTAATTAGGGCATCCTAATAACTCCAATGCATAGTCCGACTGGAAACCATGCGGCTAGGCTATGGTCATGAACCTCGAGCAACTCCGCGGGTTCGTCGAAGTCGCCCGCCTCGGACACTTCACCCGCGCATCCGAGCACCTGCACCTCGCCCAGCCGTCGCTGAGCCGTCAGATCTCGACGCTGGAGCGTGAGCTCGGCGCGGAGTTGTTCCACCGCGCGCGCGGCCACATCGCGCTCACCGCCGCAGGCGAGACCCTGCTCCCGCGCGCGCAGCGCATGCTCGCCGAAGCCGACGCCATCCGCGACGAGATGGGCGAACTCGCCGGCCTCCGCCGAGGACGCGTACGCCTCGGCGCGCCGCCGACCCTGTGCACGAGCCTGGTCGCCGAAGCGATCAGCGCATTCCACTCGGCTCACCCTGACGTCGACCTGCACCTCACGGAGAGCGGTTCACGCCGGCTCGTCGAAGAGCTCGCCGTCGGTGCGGTCGACATCGCGCTCGTCACCCAGTCCGACGGTCCCACCCCTGCCGGTGTGAGCCTCACGCACATGCCGCTGCTCTCGGAGGAACTCGTCGTCGTCTCGTCGGCGGCCGCTGCACCGGTCACCCACGGGCCGTCGATCAGCCTCGCCCACCTCGCGACCCTTCCGCTGATCGCCTTCGACGAGAGCTACGAGCTGCGCGCCACGATGGATGCCGCGTTCCGCAGCGCCGACCTCACCCCGAGGCTCGCGCTCGAGGGGGCTGAGATGGACGCGGTGCTCCGCTTCGTGGAACGCGGCGTCGGTGTCGCCGTCGTTCCGGCCATGGTGCTCTTCGACCGCCCGCTGCTCAGGTCGGCCCGACTCGCGCACCCGGCGATGTCGCGCACGATCAGCCTGGCGCACCGCTCCGACGTCACACCGGCCGTCGCGGTGGCCGCGATGCGCAGCGTCATCGTCTCGACAGCGGCGGACGTGGCCGAGCGCGACCCCGCCATCACGAGTCTGCTCTGAATCAGGCGGAGAAAGCAGAAACCCCCGCCGCTGATGCGACGGGGGTTTCTGTACTGTCTCAACACAGTGTGCGCCCGAAGGGACTCGAACCCCTAACCTTCTGATCCGTAGTCAGATGCTCTATCCATTGAGCTACGGGCGCCCAGCCCGCTCAGCGGGCCGTGGAACAGCCTACAACAGTCCCGACGGGAAAGCGAAACGGCGCCTCAGTCGCTCGACGCCGCGGCTTTCTGCTGCTTCTTCCGCCGCTTCGCCTTCGCTCTCTGCTCCGAGGAGAGCGCCTGCAGGTCGACGAGCCGCAGCGCCTGCATGCGGGCCTCGCGCATCCGGCCGTAGTCGGGATCTTGATCGGGACGCATGCCCTCGACGCGCAGCCGACGGTCGAGGTTGTGCCGCACGTCCGCCCATGCCGCGTCGCGCGCCTCCTCGACGATCTCGGCGAGCCGATCGCGGTCTTCCATCATCTCCCGCAACCGGACGGCGACCCCGGTGGACTGCTTCGCCCGTCGGCGGAGGTTTCGCACATCGCGATCGCGATAGTCATGCGTGCCCACCGGATCGGAGTGCCGACCCCTCGCGCGCTTGCGCAGTGCGGTGACCGTCGCTGCAGCCTCCTCGGACTCCTCGGCCATCGCCCGGAGCGCCTCCCGCGCATCGTCGATGTACTTGTCCATGTCGAAGACGCCGTCTTCGGCGATCGTGCCGATGAGGATGTGGTTCTTCACGGCGAGGCGCGCGGCAGCGGTCGCGATCGCGACGCCTTCGGCGATGGCATCCGCTGTCCGTCCCACCGGTACCTCCTCTCCTCGAGCGTACCGGTATCACTGGTGCCCGGTGTCGGCCAGAATGGTTCCGGATCAGCATGCCCCGCACATCCGACATCCGCCCGGTTCGACGCCGAATCGGGCACGCGGCAGGAGTCACATGAAACGTCTGGACCTCACCGGCAGCACCACCGTGATCACCGGCGCGGCGAACGGCATGGGGGCCCACATCGCCCGACTGCTGGCCGCGCGGGGAACCCACCTCGCCCTGCTCGATCATGACCGCGCAGCGCTCGACGCCGCCGCCGCCGACCTCGACGGGACGCGGGTCACGACCCATGTCGTCGACCTCCGTGACGACGACGCCGTGTTCGCGACAGCCGACGCGATCAGGGCGGCGCATCCGCAGATCAACGCGCTGATCACGTGCGCCGGATCGTCGATGCTGGGAAGCCTCGATCAGCTCACGATGGAGGAGATGCGGTGGCTCACCGATGTGAATCTGTGGGGAACCGTCTCGATCACCAAGGCGATGCTTCCGGCCTTGCGCGCCGCTCCGGCCGCACACATCACGCATTTCGCGAGCGTCTATGCACTCGCCGCCCCCGCAGGCCGCATCCCCTACGCGATGAGCAAGTTCGCCGTCCGTGGATTCTCCGAGGCCCTCCGGCACGAGCTCGAGGGCACCACGGTCAGTGTCGGCGCGGTCTACCCCGCGGGCGTGCGCACCGGGATCATCCTGCACGGCCGTTACGCCGCGGCGCTCGACCCGGCCATCGCCGCGCGCGCAGCCCAGGCGCAGGCCGCGATGTATCACACGGACCCCGCGGACGCGGCGGCGCTCATCATCCGCGCGACCGAGCGACGCGCCGCGCGCACGATGGTCGGCCGTGAGGCACGCCTGATCGACGCCCTCGTCCGCCTCGCGCCGAGTGCGTACTGGCGCGTCATGCGTCGGCCGTTGAGGGCCGCGATCGATACGACCACACCGGTCGCCTGACGCCCCCTGGTCGCCGTCAGCGCACCGCGCCGACCCAGATGCCCGAGGCCCAGGCCTGCTGGTCGCCGTTGCAGCCGACCGAGCCGGGAAACCCTCTGACCACGGCCATGCAGTTCGCCAGGAACTCCGGATCGGCGCCGAACAGCGACCCGTAGGCCGCCGACGACGTGAGGGCTCCCCACACGCGGAACTGATAGATGTGCGCGAGTTCGTGCGCCATCGCCCAGTTGAGTCGGCCCGAACTCCAGTTCACGATGTCGGCGCGGTACTTGATGTACCCGTTGCTGTTGGCGCACGCCGGGGCGTTTCCTCCCGCGCAGGATGCCGACTCGTACAGCCCTACGCCGCCGCCCCCAACCAGGTCGAGCGCTGCCCGTACGCGTGCATACCCGCCGGGACCACTCGACGACCACGCGGGCCCGCCCGGACCGGAGCTCTGCGCCGCCTGCACGGAGGCGACCTCGGACCCGACCTTGTCGGTCAGCGCGTGCACCGTCGCGGTGGCCGCCTTCACCGTATCGGGGTCGGCCTTCTCGGCCAGCACGGTCTGCTGAGCCGAGAGAGCCGCCGCACGGTGCGCAGCCGTGTCGACCATCCCCTCCGCGCGCTCGAGGGCCGCGGCCAGCGCGGTGATCTCGGCGACGAAGGCCGGCCGGAGGGCGAGCACGGATGCCCGATCCGCGACGTCGGCCTCGGCGCGTTCGACCGATCCCTCGAGGTAGTCGGTGCGCTGTCCCGCCTCGCGGTACTGCAGCGTCAGGAGATCGAGCTGCGCCACCGCCGACGCCCGCTGCTGCTCGAGGTCCTCCGCTCTGGCGAGCATCCCGGCGGAGAGCATGACAGCCGCCGCGACGGTGACGGCCAGGATGCGGCGGCTCACTGGAGGAAGCCCGTCGTGTCGGAGATCTCGGCGTCCTGCTCGGCGAGCTGCGAGCGGAGCGCGGTGAGCTTCTCCGCGAGTTCGAGGTTGTCCCCGCGAGACTCTTCGAGCGCGTGCTCGACGCGCTCGATCTCCGCCTTGACGGCGGCGACGGCCGCAGTGCGTTCCTGATCGGCGACCGCGACGAGCGCGACTCCGCCCAGAAGTAGCAGGCACCCGACCGCGACAGCAAGATTCCGCATCTCGCTCCCCAGGACAGCGCGACAGTTCGGACCGACTCCGATCGCCCCAATATACAGCCGGAGCGGTCGACGTTGTGGTCACCGACGGGTCGGCCCCGTCCGCCGCGTCAGACCAGCAGGTCGCTGCCGTCGGCGAGACGCCGTTCCGCGGCCGACTGGCCGCTCGCCAGGTGTGCCGGGATGATGCGGCGCAACGCATCGGCGTCCCTGGCGGCGAGAGCCTCGAGGATGATGCGGTGCTCCTCGGCCATCATGAGAAGGTCGTCGTGCTGCCCGAAGAGCCAGCGCAACCGTGTGAGGAAGACCGCGATCAACTCCCCCAGCATCTCGTTGCCCGCGATCTCGACGGCGATCTCGTGGAACTCCGCCGCAGCGATCCTCGCGGCCTCCGAGTCGCCGGCGCGCGCGGCCGCGAGTTCACGCTCATAGGCGCCCTGGATCCGGGCGAGACCAGCCGCATCGTGTCGCTCGGCCGCGAAGACGAAGATCAGCGTCTCGATGGCCTCGCGCACCTCGGCGAAGTCCTGGATGTCGCGATGGGTGAACTCGCGCACGACGGCCCAGGTGCGAGGACGAGCCACGACGACGCCCTCGGCCACGAGCGTGCGGATCGCCTCGCGCACCGGGAGGCGGGACACGTTCAGCTCCGCCGCGATGTCTCGCTCGACCAGGCGCGACCCCGGTATGCGGCGACCGAGGACGATATCGTCTCTCAGGATCCGCGTGACCCTGACAGATTCGAGTTCGCCGTTCGTCCCCATAGCCCCCGCCATCTGGGCATTCTTGCATTCCGGGCCGCGTTCCTCAACTTTTGGTATCCCAACCGGCGTCGGTGTGCACGCGCGAGGCGTTGCGGCGAGGAGTCACGCGTCCGACCCTCGCCGCAGCCGCGGATCAGGGAAGACGGTTCGCGCGCGCGACGTTGGCGGTCAACTCCTCGGCGTTCTGCCGCACGACATATGCCGGACGATCGCGCTCGATCCGCCACGACTCGCTCAACGGCCCGACGTTGACGGTGTCGAAGCCGGCCTCGTCGTAGAAGCGCGTCACGAAGGCGACGGCGTCGGCATCGTCTCCCGCCGTGGCGAGCGCGCGCCGGTTCGGTGTGCCGGCCGGCGACCCGTCAGCCGTGATCTCCGACGCGAAGATGTGGTTGAACGCCTTGGCGATCTTCGCCTCCGGGAGAGCACGCTGCACGAGCTCCGACGTCGTGGTCTCGCCCTTGTCGAGGGCCTCGATGCGCCCGTCGCGCTCGAAGTAGTAGTTGTTGGTGTCGAGGACGATCTTGCCGGCGAGCTGCTCGGCAGGAAGCTTGTCGATCGCGTGCAGCGGGACGGTGACGACCGCCACGTCCGCGGCCGCTGCTGCCTCCTCCGCTGTGGCGGCCTTGGCGTGCGGTCCGAGCTCCTCGACGAGGTCGGCGAGCGTCTCCGGGCCCCGTGAGTTCGCGATCACGACGTCGTAGCCGTTCGCCACCGCCACCCGGGCGACCTGGCTGCCGATGTGTCCTGCACCGATGATTCCGAGAGTTGTCATGCTCGTGGCAACGCCCCCGGGCAGCGACTATTCCCGCCATGTCACCGCATGGCGGGTACGGTGCGCCGCGCTCAGCTGCGGCTCAGGGCGTCCTCTGCGGCGACCCAGGCGAGCATGGCGCACTTCACGCGGGCGACGTACTTCGACACCCCTCCGAGCGCGGCCGCGTCGCCCAGCAGCTCCTCGTCGGGCTCGATCTTCCCGCGTGAGCGCATCGCCTCGCGGAAGGCTGCGATGCGGACCTCGAGGTCTTCGACGCTGAGGCCCTCGGCGAGTTCTGCGAGCAGCGACGCCGACGCCTGGGAGATCGCGCACCCGTGTCCCTCCCACGCGATGGCCTCGACGCCGCCATCGTCGCCCCGATGCACCTGCAGTGTGATCTCGTCGCCGCACGTGGGATTCAGCTGGTGCGACTGCGCCGCGATCTCCTCGCGCAGCCCGTAGCCGTGCGGGGTGCGCGAGTGGTCGAGGATCAGCTCCTGATACAGGTTCTGCAGGTCGCTCATGCGCCCCTCCGGAAGAAATCGATCGCTCCGGCGACGCCCTCGATCACGGCATCCACCTCGGCATCCGTCGTGTAGAGATACGTGCTCGCCCTGGTGGACGAGGTCACTCCGAGGCGTCGATGCAGCGGCTGGGCGCAGTGGTGTCCGACGCGCACCGCGATCCCGAGATCGTCGAGGTACTGCCCGACGTCGTGCGAATGGATGCCGGCGATGTCGAAGCTCGCCAGCCCGACGCGCGGCAGATCGATGTCGGCGCCGAGGACCCGGACGCCCTCGATCGCGCTCAGCCCGTCGACCAGTCGGCGACCGAAGGCGGCCTCGTGCGCGGCGATGCGCGGCATCCCCACCGCCGTCAGATAGTCGACGGCAGCGGCGAGCGCGATCGCCTGCGACACCCGCTGCGTGCCTGCCTCGAAGCGCTGCGGCGGCGGGAGGTATTCGGCCTGCGTCGTGGTGACCGTGGTGATCATCGAACCGCCGGTCAGGAACGGGGGCATCGCGGTGAGGACTTCGCGGCGGCCGTAGAGCGCGCCGATGCCGGTCGGACCGAGCATCTTGTGTCCGGACAGGACGGCGAGGTCGACGCCGAGCGCGCGCACATCGAGGGGCAGGTGCGGGGCCGACTGGCAGGCGTCGAGCAGGGTGAGCGCGCCGACCTCGCGGGCGAGTGCCACGAGGTCGTCGACGGGGTTGATCACACCGAGCACGTTGGAGACATGGGTGAAGGCCACGAGCTTGGTGCGTGCAGTGATGAGCTCGGCGGCGATGTCGAGACGGAGTGCTCCGTCGTCGTCGAGCGGGATCACCTTGAGCGCCGCGCCCGTGCGTGCGGCGAGCTCCTGCCACGGGATGAGGTTCGCGTGGTGCTCCATCTCGGTCGTGACGATCTCGTCGCCCTCGCGGAGTCGGAGGCGCTCGGCGGCCGCGCCCCCACGCCCGAGCGACGCGTTCGACAGGGAGTAGGCGACGAGGTTGATCGCCTCGGTGGCGTTCGAGGTCCAGACGATCTCGTCGTCGTCCGCCCCCACGAAACGCGCGACCGTGGCGCGGGCATCCTCGAAGAGCTCCGTCGCCTCGGCGGCGAGGGTGTGGGCGCCGCGGTGCACCGCCGCGTTCAGGGTGCTCGCGAACGTGCGTTCCGCATCGAGGACGGCGAGCGGGCGCTGCGACGTCGCCCCGGAATCGAGGTACGCGAGCGGATGCCCCTGCACCTCGGCGCGGAGGATTGGGAAGTCGTCACGGATGCGCCGGACCTCGTCCTCGCTCAGAGGGGCGATCACGTCGACACCGGAAGAAGTGCTCATCGTTCCAGTTTCCCACCTGCGGAGGATGCCTGGGCCCGGGTGGCCGGCACGCGACCGCGTGAGAGCCCGACGCGCTCCGGTCACATGCGGGCGTACCGGGCCCTCGCGATGCAGAAGACGCCGTAGATCGCGAAGCCGAGGCCGACAGCTCCCAGCACGAGCCCGCCGAGTGGCAGATCCAGCAGGCTGTGCAGCGCGGCGTCCAGTCCCGCCCCCTTCTCGGGGTCCTGCGTCACGGCGGCCACCACGAACAACACCCCCGTCACGGCCACGGCGATGCCCTTCCCGAAGTACCCGATGACTCCCAGGGTCACGATGCCGCCGCGCGCGACTCCGGACGGCAGATCGACGAGCTTCTCGAATCCCCGGGTGAACCCGCCGACGACGAACCCCACTCCGACGCCCACCACCGCGAGCCCGATCACGACGAGCAGAGCCACACCGCCGGGAGCGGCGAGTACGACCGCACTCAGGGTCTTCGACGCCTCCTCCGAGTCGGCACGACCACCCACCGCGTAGATGATCGCCATGCCCGCGACGACGAGGTAGGCGAGGGCGATGCCGAAGAGTTTGATCCGCTTCCCCCACTTCTTGGTCTCCGCGGGGTCTGCGGCGAGGAAGGCGCTCGCGATCTGCCACACGGCGAGCGCCAGCAGCCCGGTACCGATCAGCAGGAGCAGGAGACCGCCGATGGGATTCTGCCTGATTTGCTCCATCGCACCGTCCTGATCCGCGTCACCGGAGGCGCCGGCCGCGATCGAGATGGCGATCGATCCGATGATGACGTGGATGAGTCCGAGGACGACGAACCCGGCCCGGGCGATCCGACGGAAGGCCGAGGATCTCTTGGCGACCCGCGCCGCATGCTTCACCGTGCTCATCGATGAAGCGTATCCAGCGCAGCGCGCATCTGCGGAGGGGCTTGATTTTCGGTCTTCAGACGGTCAGTCGCGCGGGCGCCACGGGCTGCCTCAGGATGGTGCGGAGTCTGGCCGGGTCGGCGCGGCGGAGGTCGCTCAGGTAGATCTCATGGTGCCGCCCCCGCATCTGCAGACCGTTGTCGGGGATGAAGCGGTTGTGCAGCTCGTCGAGCACAGGTCCTTCGTCGTCGAACGGCCCGACGTGCAGGGTCTGCACGCACCGGCCCTCGTCGAGCGTCTCGAGCCGGACGGAATCCAGAGCGGGCAGCGGCTCCTTCTTCTTCGCGGCCTTCTGCGACACCGCGGCGACCGCATCGTCGAACATCGACGGGGTGATGTGGTCGCCGATCATGATCATCATGGTCCACAGCCAGGCCGACTTGTCTCGGGCCGTGGTGAAGGACGCCATGTCGGGCGCGTGCCAGAGCCCCTCGAGCGGCATCACGACCGTATCGATGCCCAGCTCCTTCCGGCTCGCGAACTTGAGCGTGTAGGCGAGGGGGAACAGCGCGGACACCGCGTCGGCGTAGGCGGGAGCGGTGTTGGGGTCGCCGGCGCCGTCGACCATCAGGTACTGCATCGGCGGCACCTCGACCACGCGGAACTCGCCGCGCTTCGCCCGATACGCGTCGAGCGTCTTCTTCGGATCGGTCGCCGCCATGGTCCCTCCTCGGATCGTGCGCCCAGTGTGGCACACGGGTCAGACACCGCTCCGGACGGGCGGACCCCACCCGGACCGGTGCCCGACGAACCGGTCCCCGACCTCACGCCTGCTCGACCGGCAACCAGAGCTCGCAGGAGGCGAAGTCCCCCGAGAACTCCAGGTAGCGCACGATCGAGGGACCGGGACGCAGCCGCCACGGGTTCGACGGGAACCACTCGGTCGCAGTGGCGGCCCAGAGGCTCTGCAGCGTCTCGGGGAACGGGCCGCGCGCGGCGAAGACGGCCCAGGCGCCGTCATCGAGCCGGAGCACGTCGAGGTCATCCGGAACCGCGGTCGTCGCCTTCAGGGCGACGCCGTGCAGATACGTGAGCGTGGCGCCCTCGGGCGCGTCCGGCTCGACGTCGGCGGTGACGGCCAGGATCCCCGAGGGCTCGGCGTCGCCGAGAGCCTTGAGGCGCGCGTGCTCCTCGGGCGGGATCGCGGCGATGTGCGCCTGGATGTGCGGGTTGACCCCCTCGTGGATCAGGGGGACCTCCGCGGCATGGCCGACGAGGGTGAACGCGGGGTGGTGGGTGATGGTGACATCCATCGGGGTGCTCCCTTCGACGCTCAGGCGGAACCGGAGCGTGGGTTGTGTTCGGAGAGGGCCCCCTTCTCGGCGCGCATCGGCCGGTCCGATCCCGTGCACGGCACGGAAAGCACGTCCGAACGCCTCGACCGAGCCGTACCCATGGCGCACGGCCACGTCGAGAAGGCTCGGCGCACCCGCCGCCAGCTCCGCACCCGCGAGCGTCATCCGCCGACGTCGCACGTACTCGGACAGCGGCATCCCCGCCAGTGCCGAGAACATCCGGCGCAGGTGGTACTCGGTGGTGCCGTGCTCGCGCGCGAACGCGGCGACATCGATCTCATCGACGCCGACGGCTTCCACCTGGTCGACCAGGGCGTTGAGCGTACCGATCATGGGGTCCTCCTTTCCCCACCATCGTCGCCGTGCGTCGGCCGGGGCCACCCGACTTCTCCGGTCGGATGCGATCAGCTCGCGTCCGCCGTCAGTGCGAGGTCACAGCTCGACGGGCGGTGCGGGCTCCGTCTCGGCCACCTCGGGGTGCCTGGCGAGGTTCACGATCGCGGCGATCAGTCCGCCCCACACCGTGACCATGGCGATGATCATCATGACGATCGCTGTGGTGGTCATGATTCTGCTCCCTTCGTCGCGGGGGCGACCGGGATCGCCGATGTCTCCGCATCCGGCTCGTACTGCTCCTGGTCGAGGAACTCGTCGTATTCGGGGTCGTCCTTCGCGTGGGAACGCCCGCTCCACGGCAGCGCCGAGAGGACGAGAGCGAGCACGACGAGGGCGACAACCATGCCCCAGCCGAAGATCGCGAGGAACCACGCCGGGTATCCGCTGTACGGCTCGGAGATCTTCGCGATGAGCTCGCTGACGAAGAGGTAACCGAGCACGAGAGGGGCCAGGACGCCGACGAGGAGTTTCCAGATGGTGCCGACCCGGAAGCTGGAGCGACGGTCGAGGTGCTCCACCAGCACCGGGAGCTTGTGCAGCAACCAGGCCACGACGATGACGGCCACCAGCGCCACCGCCATGATGCCGAACGCGTTGACGAACGCGTCGGCCGTGTCGAGCACGGTCAGGGCCGTGGTGGTGGAGAACAGCGCCAGGGAGACGAGCGCAAGCGGGATCGACACCGTGAGCGTGGTGCGAACGCGCGCCCACCCGAGCTTGTCCTGCAGGGCGGCCACGATCACCTCGAGGATCGAGATCAGCGACGTGATGCCGGCGAACACCAGAGCACCGAAGAACAGCACGCCGATGATCGAGCCGCCCGTCGCCTGCGAGACGATCGTCGGGAAGGCGACGAACGCCAGGCCGATCCCCGACGTCGCCACCCCTGCGACCTCGGTCCCCTGAGCCTGGGCCATGAAACCCAACGCGGCGAAGACGCCGATGCCGGCGAGGATCTCGAAGCCGGAGTTCGCGAATGCCACCACGAGTCCGGAGCCGGTGAGGTCGGTCTTGCGCTTGAGATACGAGGAGTAGGTCACCATGATTCCGAAGGCGACCGACAGCGAGAAGAAGATGTGGCCGTAGGCGGACGCCCAGACTCCGGGGTCGGCCAGGGCCTCCCAGTTCGGCGTGAAGAACGCGTTCAGCCCGTCCATCGCCCCCGGCAGGAACAGCGACTGCACCACGAGGATCGCGAACATCACCGTGAGCAGCGGCATGAGGATCATGTTCGCCGTGCCGATGCCGCGCTTGACGCCGAGCGCCATGATCACGATCACGATCAGCCAGACCGCCACGAGAGGAAGACCCACCTGCGGCACGAACTGCGTGGACACACCGACCTCAGCGACGTCGGCCGACTGCAGGAAGTCGCCGAAGAAGAAGGCGTCCTCGTTGCCGGGGCCCCAGGTCAGCTGTGCCGAGAACCAGGTGTACATGGCCGCCCAGGCGACGATCACCGCGTAGTACACCGCGATCACGACGCAGATGAGCACCTGCCACCACCCGAGGGGCTCGGCGGCACGGTGCATGCGACGGAAGGCCAGCGGCGCAGAACCGCGGAACCGGTGTCCGATCGCATAGTCGAAGAAGAGCAGCGGGATGCCGGCGGTCAGCAGCGCGCACAGGTACGGGATCAGGAAAGCCCCGCCGCCGCCCTCGTAGGCGACATACGGGAAGCGCCAGATGTTCCCGAGGCCGACCGCGGATCCGATCGCCGAGAGGATGAAGACGTTCCGCGAGCCGAAGGCCTCGCGTCTGGGGGTCTGCGTCGTTGACGTGGCCATGCGGGCGAGACTACTAGAGCCCGACCGGATCTCGTTTCACACTCTGCGTTCAGAGTTTGTGAACAGCGGTCACATATTGTCGAATGATCGGGGGAAAACTGGGGAGATCGATTCGACATGAAGGTTAGGGACCTGCTCATCGGCGTCCCCCGCGAACTTCCGAGGCTCCAGGACGAGGAGAATCCCTTCCTGCACGCCGACGCCCTGATCGGCGCACAGATCACACGGGTCATCGTCGACGTGCTCGGTGGTGCCGTCGGTGTGCTCCTCGAGCTGCGACAGTCGACGCGCCTGCGCGGGAACACCGCCCTGCTGCGCGTGACCGGTGTCGCCCAGCAGAACTGGATCTGCGCACGGACGGCGAACGAGTTCACCGCATGGTCGATCACCGCTGCGATCGTGCACCAGCACGAGAAGGAGGTGCAGTTCGTGGCCGACTGCCTCCCCGTCGGGACCCTTCGCATCGTCGGCTCCGCGGCCGACTTCACCCTGCTCGATGCCGCGGCGCTCCCGACCGCTCCGCCCGACTACCGCGCCGACCCGCGAGCGCTGATCCGGTTCGGGATCGCCGACGAGTCGACGGAGGTCGAGCTGATCGGCGTCGCCCGCTCGGAGGGCGCCCGCCCGCCCGCGTCACCCGGATCGTGACGGATGCGCCGCCACGCGCCTGAGCGCGGACTCCAGGTGCGGCGCGAATCGTCCCGGATTCTCGGCATGCGGAAAGTGGCCGAGCTCCGGCATCTCGGCGAAGGACGCGTTCGGGATCGCTGCGGCGAGCGCGCGTGACGCCTCTGGCGGCACACTCGTGTCGTAGCTGCCGCTGAGCACGGCGATGTGCGGACTCGCAGAGGTGAGGAGGGCGGCCACTTCTTCGAAGCGCCATTGCTGATACGAGTCGATGTCTGCGGCGTACAGTCCGTGCCCGCCGGACGAGTACCCCCACCAGACCCTCGTGCGGAACGACGACGGCGATGCGGGATTCATCAACCCGTAGGTCCACTCGGGCACGAAGACCGAGGCATCGATGTCGGCGGCTCTGAGCTCCGCGACAGCGCGATTGCCGACCCCGTGCCCGACCTGACAGGCCACGGCTCCGGCGAAACGGTCCTGATGCGTCGCGAGCGCATGCACCACAGCCGCTCCGGCCATCGATGCGCCGACGAGTGTGGGGCACGGCAGCTCCAGCGCATCGGCGACCGCGACGATGAAGTCCGTGTAGCGAGCCGGCGTGAGCGTCCATGACCCGGCGGGGTCGCCGAAGATCGGACTCGATCGGCCGTGCCACGGAAGATCGACCGTGATCAGCTCGTAGCGGTCGGTGACGTCCGTCTCGGTGATGAGTCCGTGCCATTGCGACGTGTCGCTTCCGGCGGTCGCGAGGGCCAGCAGCTGCGGACCGGAACCGCACCTCTCGACGTAGACGTCGGCGGTGCCGAGTGCCGAATGCACGCGATGGTAGGTGCCGACCGCGGAGAGCGGGCGGCGTGGCACGACGGCGTCGATCGCCTCCTCGTGCCGTGCGGCCTCGATCACCGCGCGCACGACGTGCAGGTGTCGCAGATACTCCCGCTCGTCGCCCTCGACGACCATGCTCCCGGTCCGGACGAGGTGGAGGGGACTCTGCCATCCGGGCGCCGGATGCTCGGCGAGGACGAGGTCCCACACCTCGTCCGTCGCGCGCAGCACGAACCGTGGCTCCCGGTCTCCTTCTCCGCCCTCCGTCCGCCGTATGCGGCCGTCGGAGACGGACAACACCACTGACCAGCTGCTCCCCTGGATCGAGAGGACGGTGTCGACCCCGCGGAGGAGCGCACCGACGTGCGGGTCGGCGACCGCCTGATCCCACCGGTCGCTCATCGCCATCGACCGATCGTCGCCGCGAGTCCGCTCAGCACACCACCCACCGGGCGGTGCCTGTCGAGTTCGCCCGCATCGTGACCGCTGATCAGGTGGGCGGCCGAGCGGCAGCGCAGCTCCTCCAGCACCTCGAACGACAGCGGCAGGTCGGCCATGGACTGGAACAGCTTGTCGCCCTCCAGCTCTTCGTGGAAGTGCATCGCATCGCTCGCGAGGATCACCAGCCCCTCGCTCGTGTGCACTTCGACGATCGCCTGGCCGGGCGTGTGTCCTCCCACCGCGGTCACGCGCACGCCGGGCGCGACGTCGACCTGCTCACGGAAGACCCGGAGTCGACCGTCGGCGTCGGCGGACGCCATCGCCTCGCCGGCGGACGCATCGCCGAAATGCGCGAACAGGGTCTTATCGGCCATCGACCCCGTCCAGAACCCCACCTCGGCCTGCGAGATGTGGATCGGCGATCGCGGGAACGCGGTCAGGTTGCCGATGTGGTCGTAGTGCGCATGGGTGATCACCACGGGATGACCCGCCGCCGGGTCGATGTCGAGCGCACGGAGGGCGTCGACCGGATCGACGAGCACCTCGCGCCCTCGTCTTCTGCCTTCCGTGCCCGAATACCCGGTGTCGACGATCACCACATCGTCGCCGCTGCGAAGGACCCAGAAGAAGTAGTCGAGACGGAAGGGAGCATCCTGCTCCCCGTAGAACGAGTAGTTCATGAAGGCGTCCGACCGGGTGGTGCTGCGCGTTCCGTGCTTGACGATCACGACCTGCCACTCGCGGGTCTCGCTCTGCATCTCCGGCATCCTGATCCTCCGAGACTCGTCGGCGGGCCGGGCTACTCGCCCGAGCCGCCCTGATGGACCTCGACGCTGGGCTCGATGCCGTCGGCACCCACGACCTCGCGCCAGGCCTCGAACCCGGTCTGGAAGGCGACGATGCCCGCTTCGGGAAGAGCGATCTCGATCGCCTCCAGGATCTCGGTCGGTGTCAGGCCCAGGTCGAGCGCGACCCGGATGTGCGATTGGATATGCCCTTTGGACGCCCGCATCACCGTGAGCGAGACGATGAAGATCAGCTCCTTCGTCCTGCGATCGAGCGTGCGCTGGTCGAGGTAGGCCGCAGACACCATGTGGTTGGCGGCCTGGAGCACAGGGAAGTCCTGCTTCGCCATGATCTTGTGGTAGTCGAGGACGTATCCGCGCTTCGCTGCCATGTCGTCGATGTACGCCTGGGGGTCGAGGGATGCGGGGGAATCGCTCACTTCGATGTCTCCTTCTCTGTGGGGTCGTGCGGGGTCGTGCCGAGTCCGTACAGCCGACCGATCTCGGTATGATCCGGGGCGTCGCCGAGGCGGCCGCGTGAACCGCGCAACGTCTCGAAGACGGTGTCGACGACCGGCGTCTCGAGTCCGTCTGCGATGCCCATCGCGATCGACATGTCCTTGAGCATGAGGTCGTAGGCGAAGCCGCTGTCGAACGAGCCGGTGAGGATGTACCGGGGGAACTTCAGTTCGGTGGCCTGGCTGCGTCCCGTCGCCTCGTTGAGCACCGCGGTCATGGTGCCGGGGTCGATCCCGAAGCGCTCCGCGATCGAGAGCGCCTCGCTGGCCACCGCGATGTTGCTCGCACTGACGAGATTGTTCAGCGCTTTCGCGGCGTCTCCGGCGCCGGCCGGGCCGACGTGCAGGATCGAGGCCCCCAGCACGTCGAGGTGCGGCATCGCCCGCTCGACGGCCGCCGTCGTCCCGCCGACCATGATCGCCAGCTCGCCCGACACCGCCTTGGGCACGCCGCCGGAGACAGGGGCGTCGACGTAGTCGATGCCCCGACGAGCTGCCTCCGCTGCCAGCGCGCGCGTGCTGTCCGGTTCGCTCGAGCCCATGTCGATCACGATCGAACCCCGCGCGAGCGTCGTCAGCAGTCCCTCCGCTCCGAGGAGGATGCTCTCGACGTGTCTGCTGGTCGGGAGCATCAGGATGACGACTCCGACATCGGCGGGGAGGTTGTCGAGCGCATCCACGGCCACGGCGCCGGCGGAGCGCACGACCTCCGCGACCGCCTCGCCGGACACGTCGAAGACCGCCGTGGGGTGGACGCGCGCATGTCTGATGGCCATGGGGGCTCCCATGTGGCCGAGACCGATGAACAGTGTGGTCGACATCCGTCGCCTTTCCCTCGAGTCCGCGCGTGCTCAGTCGAAGACGACGGAGCGCTGCGGACGTGTGTCGACGCGGAGCTCGAAGACATCCGGTCGTGAGTAGTGCCCCACCGCGTCGAAATCGAGGTGGGAGCGGGTCTTGTCGCCCTGGTCGATGTCGGCGTAGAGGATCGTCTCCTCGTCGAAGACCGGTCCGGCGAGGATCTCCCCGGACGGTGCGACGATCATGCTCCCGCCGCGCATCACCGTGTCGCCGTGCGGCGGTTCCGCGTCGAACGGATGGTCCGCCGGGAACGCGTCCTTGGTGATGAACTGGCACGCCGAGAGCACGTGCGTGCGTCCTTCGATGGCGACGTGCATCATGGTCGCCGCCCAGGTCGGGCGGTCATCGGCCGTCGGAACGCAGTAGAGCTCGACGCCCTTCGCGTACATCGCCTGCCGCAGCAGCGGCATGTAGTTCTCCCAGCAGATGACGGTGCCGATGCGGCCCGCCGGCGAATCGACCGTGTCGAGCGTCGATCCGTCGCCGAAGCCCCAGATCAGTCGTTCGGCCCCCGTGGGCATGAGCTTGCGGTGGAGACCGGCGACGCCGCTGCTCGGGTCGATCATGACCGCGGTGCAGAAAAGCGTATTGCCGAGGCGTTCGATGATGCCGATGACCACGAACACCCCGTGCTCTCGTGCGGCGTCGCAGAGCTGCGCGATCTCCGGACCATCGACGCCGACGGCGCCCTCGGCATACCGCCGATACTGATCCCGTCCCTGCTCGGTCCTGATGCCGACCGGCGACCCGAAGGTGCTGCCCTTGGGATAGCCCCCGATGAACGCCTCGGGGAAGACCACCACCCGGGCGCCGCCCTGAGCCGCCTCGGCGAGCAGCTTCACCGCTTTGCCGGTCGACGCCGCGGCGTCGAAGGGGATCGCCGCTGCCTGCACCACCGCGACTCTGCGCGTATCCGTCATCGTCTTCTCCTCCGTCTGCCTTGCCTCCGACATGCCCGAGCGCTCAGCCACGGGAGATGTCGATGCCCTTGGTCTCCTTGAGCGTGGGCAGGAGGATCCCGAGGGCGAGCACGGCGACGGCGATCACGTAGAAGGCCGGCGAGATGAGGATGCCGGTGCCGGCGACCAGCGCCGCCGCGATGAGCGGACCCGGTCCTGCGAGGACGGCATAGGCGACGTTGTAGCCGATCGCCGAGCCGGTGGCGCGGATCGACGCGGGGAAGACCTCGACGAGAAGGACGTTGTTCACGACCGCCGTGCACGCCACGAAGAGGGCGAACGGGACCATCGCGATGCCGGCGAGCCAGGGATTCGCCGTGCTCATCAGCCAGAACGCCGGGACGCTCCACACCACCAGACCGATGAGTCCGGTGAAGAGGACGGGACGCCGTCCGATGCGGTCGACGACGACGCCGACGAGCGGGTTGAACGCCACGTAGATCGCCATCACGATTCCGCACACCACGAGCGCGTCGACACGGGGCATCCCCACCGGTCCGGAGAGGAAGTTGTTCATGTACGTGATGAGGTAGTAGAGGCTCACTCCGAAGACACCCGAGAAGGCGAGCGTCATCACGAAGGCCTTCACCTTCGCCGATGCGGCGGTGTGCTCGATCGTGTTCGCCGCGCGCTTGCGCTCGACCTCCTCGAACACCGGCGTGTCGACGAGCTTCCGGCGGATGTAGATCGCGATCACGGCCATGAGCAGCGAGCCGATGAACGGGATGCGCCAGCCCCACGAGTTGAGGGCGTCTTCCGGGATCGCGACCGTGAGGGTCGCCGCGGTGACGGTGCCGACGAGGAACGCGAGCCCGGCCGTTCCGGTGACGACGCTCGCGTAGATGGCGCGCTTCTTCGTCGGCGCGCTCTCCCCGATGTAGGCGGCCGCGCTGGTCCACTCGCTCCCGGCGAACCCACCCTGCAGCAGCCGCAGGACGACGATGATGATCGGGGCTGCGATGCCGATCGTCTCGAACGACGGGGTCAGTCCGATCAGTGTGGTGACGATGCCCATGCCGAGGACGGTGATGATCAGCACGCTCCGCCTGCCGAGCTTGTCGCCGAGCGGACCGAGGATGAGAGCGCCGAAGGGCCGGGAGACGAAACCGACCGCGAAGACCGCGAGCGCCGAGAGCATCTCCGCCGTGGCGTTGCCCGAGGGGAAGAACTGGGCGCCGATGATGGCGGCGAAGTAGCCGTAGATGGCGAAGTCGAACCACTCCATGAAGTTGCCGATGCCGACGGCCGTCATGCGGCGGGTGCGGTCGGAGCGGGTCAGTGCGGTCGTCGCGGTGATCGGATGCTCGGCTGCAGCCGAGGCTGCTCTGTCGGTGGCGGTGTCGTCCATGGCGTGATCTCCCTTGGTCACATGAAGTCTCATCCCCCAATCTGCGGTGCGTATCGACAACAGTCAAACCGATGTTTATCATGGGCAGTATCAACAGAATCGATTTACACCAGGTGGACCTCAACCTGCTCGTCGTGTTCCAGGCCCTCATGCAGGAGGGCAGCGTCACCCGGGCGGGCTACAAGCTGAGCCTGTCGCAGAGCGCCGTGAGCGCCGCGCTCGGCCGACTCAGGAAGCTCTTCGACGACCCGCTGTTCGAGCGGTCCCGCGCGGGAATGACCCCGACGCCGAAGGCTCTTTCCCTGTCGTTGAGCATCGGTCCGAGCCTCAGCACGATCGCCGCGGTCATCCTCGACGACGTCGAGTTCGAGCCGTGGCAGAGCGCGCGCACGTTCCACCTCGCGATGTCGGACGACATCGAGATGCTGTTCGGGCCCTGGGTCGCGCGACAGAAGCTCGACCACAACTGGAGCGTGAACTTCGCCATCCATCAGACGAATAGTCATCTGTGGCGCGAGACGCTCGACGACCCGCTCATCGATGTCGTGCTCACCACGACCCCCGCGCACATGGCCGCCGACTTCCGGGCCGAGCCCATGTTCTCCGGCGACTACCGCTGTGTGCACAACCCGCGGCTCCTGAACCTCTCGAACCCGCTCACGACCCGGGAGTACATCGAGACGCGTCACCTTCGCGTGTCCTACGACCTGCAACGCGGCTGGGTCGACGAGGTGCTCGCCGCCATGGGCCACCAGCGGAACACCCTGTGCACGATCAGTCACTTCAGCGGCATCGGGCCGATCCTCCTCGACCTTCCCGTCATCGCGACCATTCCCGAGCACGTCGCTGTGCGCGTGGGCGAGATGTTCGACCTCCGCGTCTCGCCCGTTCCCCTGCAGATGCCGCGGTTCACGATCTCCGCGCTCTGGCGCACGGAGGTCGACGGCCTGATCGAGAACCAGTGGATCCGCCAGCTGTGCAACACGTTCGTGCAGGTGCAGGGACTCTAGACCAGGGCGTCGTCCAGCCGTCGCAGCCCGTCGAAGCGGCCGTCGAACTCGTCGGCCGGGGTCGGGGCATCGCCCACGGGGCGTCGCACGTACGCCGTCCGCATCCCCACCGCCTGCGCTCCGCGCAGATCCCAGGCGTGGGCCGCGACCATGAGCACGCGGGTCGGATCGCCGCCTGCCGCCTCCACGGCGAGGGCGTAGACCTCGGGAGCCGGCTTGTAGGCTCGGGCCTCGTCGGCCGACAGGGCTCGATGCCACGACAGCCCGGTATGCGTGCTCAACCCGCGCAGGGTCTCGGGCGACGCGTTCGACAGTCCGAAGACGGAGAATCGGTTCGCGAGACGCGCGACACCCTCGACCGCGTCGTCCCACGGCGGCAGACGCTGGGATGCGGTGGCGAGCCGCTGGATGACCGCCGGATCCTCGACCCCCGCGGCTTCACCCACCCGCACGGCTGCTTCGTGATCGAGCGTCACGGTGTCGACGTACTCGCGCTCACCCCGCGCGATGCGCCTCTGCTCGCGTTCGACATGCCCACGCCAGACGCCGAGCAATGCGTCGGAGTCATGCCCAGGCCCCACGGCGTCGACGATCGACGCACGGATTCCTCGCGGTTCGTCGACGAGAGTGCCGAGCACGTCGAAGACGACGGTGGTGATGTACCGGATCATCCTTCGAGTCTGCCGTGGACGGCGACCGCCGGGGTCTTCTCGAAGAAGAAAGTGCGGAGACGAGGGGATTTGAACCCCTGGTCCCCGTGAGGGGACTCCACCTTAGCAGGGTGGTGCACTCGGCCGGACTATGCGACGTCTCCAGGCATCCGACCCGAAAGCACGGATGCACCAGGCAATCATAACGGGTATGTGGAGCGGACACGAACCGCGCCCCCGCCCCGCCTCCCGAACACTCCCTCGCAGGCTGGGATACTGACCGCAGATCGCGGCGCTCGACCCACGGATGCGAAGGAGACGCCATGACCGGAATGCCGTCGGCGCAGGGCGGGGTGGAGGCGAGCCCGTCCGAGCGACTGTGGAGCAGGCGCGCCATCGGGTACGCGATCGTGCTCGCCCTGCTGATCGCCTCGTACGGTCTGTGCGCGCTGCAACCGAGCACGGATCCGAGCCCCTGGGCCTTCCTCTTCATGCTGGCGACGGTCGCGGTGGTCTTCTACGTCACCGGGGCGAGCCCTCTCGCTCAGCGCGTGTCGTGGGTGGTCCTCTCCGTCGCGGGTGCGGCGGCGATCGTGGCGGCTGCGCTCGGAGCCGACGGCCCTCTGCTGGCCGTCCCGCTGTCGGCGGCGTCGATGGTCGCGCTGCTCGTCGCGCCCTGGGTGATCATCGCGCACCAGGTCACGCGGCGCGGACTCGACCTCGAGGCGCTGCTCGCCGCGATCACCGCGTACATCCTCGTCGGCATGTTCTTCGCGTTCGTCTACAACCTGATGTCGCAGATCTCACCGACTCCCCTGTTCGGTGAAGACAGCCCCGAGTCGCTGGGCAACCAGCTCTTCTTCTCCTTCACCGCGCTCACGACGACCGGGTACGGCAACCTCGTGCCAGCGGGCCCCGGGGGCCAGGCCGTCGCGGTGGCCGAGGCCATCACTGGCCAGCTGTTCCTCATCACCGCCGTCGCCCGCATCATGCGCGGCGCGAGCGCGAGACGCAGCACTCCGCCGGTCGCGTGAGCGGCACGGCGCGACGGCAGTCGGATCGGGAAGGATGAGGGGCATGACGACCGTCTCCGCGCCGCGCATCGAACACCACCGCGAGCCGCTGGGCATCGGCGAAGCCCGACCCCGCGTGAGCTGGACGCTCGGCGATGCCCCGGCGGGATGGCAGCAGCGCGCATACGCGATCACCCTCACCCGCCCCGCGGGTGACGAGACCGTGGAGGTGGTGTCCTCCGAGCAGGTGCTGGTGCCCTGGCCGGGCCGCGCGCTCGATTCGCGCGAACGTATCGGCGTCCGCGTCGCGGTGCAGGGCATCGACGGCATGTGGTCGGCGTCGAGTCCGCAGACCTGGCTGGAGACGGGACTGCTGCACGCGGCGGACTGGTCGGCCAGGCCGGTCGGACTCGACCTCGACGAAGACCCGGAGAGCGACGCCCGTCGAGCCACTCTGGTGCGCTCGACCTTCCGCGTCGACGGCCCCGTCGCCCATGCACGGCTCTACGCCACGGCACACGGGCTCTATGAAGCCGAGATCAACGGGGTGCGCGTCGGCTCCGACACCCTCTCCCCCGGATGGACGGTGTATCGCGAGCGCCTGCGGTACTACACCTACGACGTGACGGCGCTGCTCGGCGAGGGCGACAACGCGATCGGCGCCTGGCTCGGCGACGGCTGGTATCGCGGTCGCCTGGGGTGGCGCGGCGGACACCGCAACGTCTTCGGCTCCGACCTCTCGTTCCTCGGACAGCTGGAGATCACGTACGCCGACGGCCGCCGTGAGACGGTCGCCACAGACGACACCTGGAGGGCCGCGCTCTCCCCGATCCTCCGCTCCGGCATCTACGACGGCGAGGACTACGACGCACGGCAGGAGCTGCCCGGCTGGTCGACCGCGCCCTTCGACGACACCGCCTGGCTGCCGGTCTCGGTCCGCGATCGCGATCCGCACACCCTCGTCGCCCCGACCGGACCGCCGGTACGCGTGACGGAAGAGATCGCGCCGGTCGCCGTGCTCACCTCACCCCGTGGCGCACGCATCCTCGACTTCGGACAGAACCTCGTCGGCCGCGTCCGCATCCGCGTCACCGGGCAGCGCGGGACGACGGTCACGCTGCGCACGGCAGAAGTCCTCCAGGAGGGTGAGCTGTACACGCGCCCCCTGCGCAGCGCCCGCTCCAGCGATGCCTACACGCTCGCCGGCCACCCCGACGGCGAGGAATGGGAGCCGCGGTTCACCTTCCACGGCTTCCGCTACGCCGAGGTCGACGGCTGGCCAGGTGACCTCGATGCGGACGCCGCAGCGGGTGCCCTCACCGCGCGCGTGCTGCACACCGACCTCGAGCGCACGGGGTGGTTCGCGTGCTCCGACCCGCTCGTCGAACAGTTGCACCGCAACGTCGTCTGGGGGATGCGCGGCAACTTCGTCGACATCCCCACGGACTGCCCGCAACGGGACGAGCGCGTGGGCTGGACGGGCGACATCCAGGTCTTCGGCCCCACGGCGTCGACGCTGTTCGACGTCTCGGGAATGCTCTCCGGCTGGCTCAGAGACGTCGCAGCGGAGCAGCTTCCCGACGGAACCGTGCCGTGGTTCGTCCCGGTGATCCCGTCGCACAAGGTCTGGTCGCCGATCCGCCCCGGTGCGGCATGGGGCGACGTCGCGACGCTGCTGCCCTGGACCCTGTACCAGCGCTTCGGCGACGAGGGCGTCGTGGCAGCGCAGTTCGACAGCGCGCGCCGCTGGGTCGACCGCATCGACGCCGCTGCGGGTCCCGATCACCTATGGGACGAGGGCTTCCAACTCGGCGACTGGCTCGATCCCGCCGCGCCCCCGCAGGACCCGGCCGATGCCCGCACCGATCGCTACCTCGTGGCCACGGCCTACTTCGCGCGGTCCGCCCGCGTCGTCGCCGACATGGCCGTCGTGCTCGGCCGCACCGCCGACGCCGAGCGCTACGACATCCTGGCCGCCGAGGTGGCGGCCGCCTTCCGCGCCGCCCATGTGAACCCCGACGGCACGATGTCTTCGGACGCCCAGACCGCGTACGCGCTCGCGATCGTGTTCGACCTCCTCGCCGACGAGACGCAGCGGGCGGCCGCGGGCGAGCGTCTCGCCGACCTCGTGCACGCCGCCGGCAACCGCATCGCGACCGGCTTCGTCGGCACTCCCCTCGTGTGCGACGCCCTCACCCTGACCGGCCACACCGCCGCGGCATACGCGCTGCTGCAGGAGCAGGGCTGTCCGTCGTGGCTCTACCAGGTGGTCCACGGCGCGACCACGATCTGGGAGCGCTGGGACGCGCTGCTTCCCGACGGAACCGTCAATCCGGGCACCATGACCTCGTTCAACCACTACGCGCTCGGCGCGGTCGCGGATTGGATGCATCGCCGGCTCGCCGGGATCGCCCCCGCGGCCCCTGGCTACCGCCGCATCCGGTTCGCCCCGCGTCCTGGCGGAGGACTCACCCACGCCGCGGCGGTGCAGCTCACCCCCTACGGGGAGGCCTCGATCTCCTGGCGCATCGAGCAGGACGCGCTTCTCGTCGATCTCGTCGTCCCGGTCGGCACGACCGCAGAACTCGACGTCCCCGGCCTGGGGATCGAAGAACTCGGACACGGCGCGCACTCCCGAGCGGTTCGCATATGACGACCGCGACCGCGGGTCAGCCAGTCGTGGACCGACGCACGACGAGTTCGGGACGGAAGCGCACGCGGCGCTCGTAGTCGCCGTCCGGATCGCTGATCGTCCGCAGCAGCAGTTCCACGGCGGTTCGACCGATCAGCTGCGCCGGCTGCCGGACCGAGGTCAAGGGGACGACCGTTGCCGTGGCGAAGTCGATGTCGTCGTAGCCGACGAGGGCGATGTCTTCCGGCACCCGCACCGTGCGGAGCATGGTCAGCGCCTGCAGCAGTCCCACCGCGAGCAGGTCGTTCGCGGCGAAGACCGCATCGGGGCGCTCGACGTCGGCACGTGCGGCGATCTCCTCGCCGGCCGCTCTGCCGTGCAGCACCGTGAGCGCCGGCATCCCGACCACCTCGAGCGTCGCGCGCGGTTCCTCGGCGACCGCACGCCGAGCGCCGCGCAGTCGGTTGGCGACCTGCGCGATCGACGAGGGTCCGCCCACGAAGGCGATGCGACGTCGCCCCTGCTGCAGCAGATGCCGCACGGCGAGGAAGCCGCCCTCGACATCGTCGACCGACACTGAGCAGAAGGCCGATCCAGGAACCTCGTGGTCGACGAGCACGACCGGGATGCCCGCTGCCTGCAGGCGCGACAGCTTCTCGACGTCGCCGGATGCCGGGGTGATGAGCACGCCGTTCACCCGCTGCTCGCGGAACAGGTCGAGATAGTTGTCCTCCCTCGACGGGTCCTCGTCGCTGTTGCCGAGCAGTACCGCGAGCGAACCCTCATCCGCACGTGCCTCGGCGCCGCGTGCCACATCGGCGAAGAACGGGTTGCCGGCGTCGGGCACGACCAACCCGATGCTGCGACTGCGGCCTGCGCGCAGCTGGCGCGCCGCGTCGTTACGCACGAATCCGAGCTCCGCGATGACCGCCTGCACCCGCGCGACGGTCGCCGGCGCGACCTTGTCCGGGTGGTTCAGCACATTCGACACCGTGCCGACCGCCACCCCCGCTGCCGCTGCGACGTCGCGCACGCTCACTGCCACTGCTGCTCCTCGTCGCTGTCGACGGCACGATCCTGCCGGCCGGATGCGGATCTCGGCGTGTGCGTCACGGCCGCATCCGCCTTCCCCCGCTGCGGTTCGACAGTAGCCCATGCCCGGCCGGCGGCCCCGCTTGACGCGTCGAGGACCGTCGGCTTACGATGAGCGTTGAAACGATTCATGTACTTCGTCACGATCGGCAGAGGAGCCCCATGACGCGTATCGGCTTCCGCCTCCAGGTGCGGCCCGAGCTGCTCGACGAATACCTCGCGAGACACGCGCCGGTGTGGCCGGAGATGCTCGCCGAGATCGCCAGAGCGGGACGCCGGAACTACACGCTGTTCCTCGGCGACGGCGGGACGCTCATCGGCTACTACGAGACCGATGACGACGCGGCCGCCCAGGCGTACCTCGCCGCCTCACCCGTCGCCGCCCGGTGGGAGTCCGAGATGAGTCGCTTCTTCGCCGACCTCGAGGGGCGCCCCGACCAGGCGGCCACGGCCCTCACCGAGGTGTTCCACCTGGAAGACCAGCTCGCCGCCGCCGGCATGACACCGACCCCCGCAACCGACAACGAAAGCAGTGCACCGTGAGCATCCTCTCGCCCGACAACCTGGCCGCCCTCGAACAGCAGGGCATCGAACTCCCCAGCTGGGCGTTCGGCAACTCCGGCACCCGCTTCAAGGTGTTCGGCACTCCCGGCACCCCGCGCGATCCGTACGAGAAGATCGCCGACGCCGCGCAGGTCAACGCGTACACGGCGCTCGCTCCCTCCGTGGCCCTGCACATCCCGTGGGACCTCGTCGACTCGTACGACGATCTGCGCAAGCACGCCGAAGACCTCGGGGTCACGCTCGGCACCATCAACTCCAACACGTTCCAGGACGACGACTACAAGTTCGGCGCCCTCACGCACGAAGACGCCGCCATCCGCCAGAAGGCGATCGACCACCACCTCGCCTGCATCGACGTGATGGATGCGACGGGCAGCCGCGACCTGAAGATCTGGCTCGCCGAAGGCTCGAACTACCCGGGCCAGGCCGACCTGCGCGGTCGCCAGGACCGGCTGCAGGAGTCGCTCCAGAAGATCTACGCGCGCCTCGGCGACGACCAGCGTCTCGTGCTCGAGTACAAGTTCTTCGAGCCGGCGTTCTATCACACCGACGTCCCCGACTGGGGCACCTCGTACGCCCAGGTGAGCTCTCTCGGCGACAAGGCGATGGTCTGCCTCGACACGGGCCACCACGCGCCCGGCACGAACATCGAGTTCATCGTCATGCAGCTGCTGCGTCTCGGAAAGCTCGGCTCGTTCGACTTCAACTCGCGCTTCTACGCCGACGACGACCTCATCGTGGGCGCCGCCGACCCCTTCCAGCTGTTCCGGATCCTCTTCGAGGTCATCCGCGGCGGCGGTCTGAACAACCCCGACGTGGCCTTCATGCTCGACCAGTGCCACAACGTCGAGGACAAGATCCCCGGCCAGATCCGCTCGGTGCTGAACGTGCAGGAGATGACCGCCCGCGCGCTGCTCGTCGACCGCGACGCCCTCACCGCCGCACAGAAGTCCGGAGACGTGCTCGCTGCGAACGCCGTCTTCATGGACGCCTTCTACACCGACGTCCGCCCCGCCCTGGCCGAATGGCGTGAGAGCCGCGGCCTCGCCGCCGACCCGATGGCCGCATACGCCGCGTCCGGCTACCAGCACAAGATCGCCGCCGAGCGCGTCGGCGGCGTGCAGGCGGGCTGGGGCGCCTGACGGCTCCCGCTCCTCGCCGTCCGTGCGCCGCCCGTGCCCTAGGCCCGGGCGGCGTACTGCTCGCGGATGACCGGGTGGTGGTCCGCGGCGAAGGAGCGCGCGTCCTGGTCGGCCCATGACGGACGTTCGCCGGTCAGCGCCCAGGCTGCCTGGACGGCCGCACCGCGCGCGACGGCCTCATCGATGCCCGGCACCACGATCGGCACGTCGAACACCTGGGTGGCGATCTGCGACACCGCCGGGTTGCGCGCGGCACCGCCGATGAGCAGGATGCGCCCAGCGGGCACTCCGCAGCGACGGATCGCATCGAGGCCGTCGGCGAGACCGCACAGCAGTCCCTCGATCGCGGCGCGGGCGAGCGTCTCGCGTCGCGTGGAAGACAGCGACATGCCGAAGAGCGTCGCCGTGGCATCCGGGCGGTTGGGCGTGCGCTCCCCCTCGAAGTAGGGCTGCAGGACGAGCCCGTCCGCGCCGGGCGCGCAGTCCAACGCCAAACGGGCGAGCTCGCCGTGATCGACCCCGAGGAGGCCGGCGATCGCATCGAGCACCCTCGCCGCATTCAGCGTCGCGACGAGCGGCAGGTGGTTGCCGCTGCCGTCGGCGAAACCCGCCACCACCCCGCTCGGGTCACTGATCGGCAGGTCCGAGACCGCGAACACCGTCCCGCTCGTGCCGATCGAGATGACCGCGTCACCGGGACGCGCACCGAGTCCGAGGGCACCGCCGGCGTTGTCGCCCAGACCGGCGCCGACGACCGCGCCGCCGAGCGTGACCCCCATCCGGTCGGCGGGGCCGAGCACGCGAGGGAGGACGGGGACTCGACCGAGTGCGCGTTCGAGCAGTCCCAGGTCGTACTCGCCCGCCGCGGCACTCCAATACGCGGTACCACTCGCGTCGGAGCGATCGGTGGCCAGGGCGTCGAGATCGGGACCGAGCTCGCTCGCACGCGCGGGTCCGTAGCCTCGGAGCCGCCAGGAGAGCCAGTCGTGCGGGAGAGCGACCGCGGCGACCCTCGCGGCGTTCGCCGGCTCCTGGTCGCGCAGCCAACGCAGCTTCGCGGCGGTGAACGATGCCACCGGGACGACTCCGACCCGCCGCGCGTACTCCTCGGCGCCCACCTCCGCCGCGAGCGCCGCAGCGGCATCAGCGCTGCGGACGTCGTTCCACAGCAGAGCGTCGCGGACGATGTCGCCCTGCGCGTCGAGCGCGACGAGTCCGTGCTGCTGCGCCGCGACCGAGATGGCTGAGACGTCGTCCAGGCCCCCGGCGTCCGCGATCGCCGCCTGAAGAGCCGACCACCACGCCTCAGGATCGACCTCGGTTCCGGATGGATGCGAGGCGCGGCCGCTGCGCACAACCTCCCCGGTGGCGAGGTCGTGCACGCTCACCTTGCAGCTCTGCGTGGACGAGTCGACGCCCGCGACATAGGTCGGCGGCATCCGGTTCTCCCTTCGTCTGCGACGCCACGAGCCACGAGGGCGCCGGAGCACCCTCGTGGCTCGAGGTCAGCCGTCACTCAGTCTGGCCGGTGAGACCTTCGTAAGCGATGTTTCCGCTCTTGAGGTTCTTGTTGGTCATCTCGCTGAGGTTCTTCAGGAACGCGTCGCGCTCGGTGACCACGTGACCGATCGCCTCGTCGACGTTGTCCTTCGTGATCGCGGGCATCAGGTAGACCGGGTTCTCCTTGACGTCCTCGCCACGCACCACGGCGGCGGCGTAGGCGACACCGGCCGACAGCTCGACCGTGCCGTTCTGCAGCGACGTGCCGATGAAGTCACCGTTCTTGACGGCCTCGAGACCGTCGGCGATGCCGTCGATGCCAACGATCGGCACATCCGTCATGCCGGCTTCCTTGAGTGCCTGCAGGGCGCCGAGGCCCATGTCGTCGTTCTGCGCGATGACGCCGTCGATGTCGTCGCCGAAGGCCGAGATCCAGTTGCTGACCTTGTTGACGGCCTCATCGCGCTTCCAGTTCGCGGTGTCCTTCGCGAGGACCTTCACGTCGGGGTTCTCGGCGAGCACGTTGTCGATGCCCTTGCCGCGGTTGATCTCGCCGGAGCCGCCGAGCGGTCCCTGCAGGATGATGACGTTGCCCTTGCCGTCGAGGGCGTCCATCATCATCTGCGCCTCCTGCTCACCGGCGGCGACGTCGTCCGGCTGCACCGAACCCGTGAGGTCATCGCTGTTGAGCGAGGCGTTCACGTCGAAGAACGGGATGTCCGCGGCCTTCGCGGCGGCGATCTGCGGCTGCAGCGAATCGGCCTGCACGGGGATGACGACGATCGCGTCGACGCCGGCCGTGACGTACTGGTCGACCTGGCTCGCCTGCGTGTTGACGTCGAGACCCGCCGAGTTCCACAGGATCTCGATGTTGTTCTCCTCGGCGTAGCGCTCGATGCCTTCCTTGCCCTCGGTGACGAACGACGACATGTCGTACACGCTCACACCGATGGTGATGCGCTCCTGACCGCTGTCGTCTCCGCCGGCGTTCGCGTTCGGATCGCCCGCGCCGCAGCCGGCGAGCATCAGCGCGGCGACCGAGCTGACGGCGAAAGCAGCGACGATGCGGCTCTTCTTGGTGAACATGGGATTCCTCTCGTTGGGTGGTGCGGTGAAGCAGAGTTCTTCGAAGATCGTCAGCGACTTCGGCGGCGGGTCGCCCACACGTCGACGGCGACGGCCGCCACGATGAGCACGCCCTTGATGACCTTCTGCCAGTAGGCGGGGACGGTCAGGATGTCGAGACCGTTGTTCAGCGTCTGGATGAGCAGCAGGCCCAGGGCGGTGCCCCAGATCGAGCCCCGCCCGCCGAGCAGGCTGGCCCCGCCGATGACGACGGCCGCGATCGCGTCGAGTTCGTACCCCACGCCGAGGTTCGGCGCGCCGAGGGTGACGCGGCTGGCGAGCATGACGCCCGAGATGCCCGCGAGCATGCCCGAGATCGCGTAGACGCTGAAGATCGTCCGCCCGACGTTGATACCGGCGATCCCGGCCGCGATGGGGTTGCCGCCGATCGCATAGACGCGCATGCCCCAGGTCGTTCGTCGCATGATGATCGCGAGCCCCAGGATGCCGACGATCATGAGGATGACCGGGAGCGTGAGCCCGCCGAACTGCGCGTTGGCGATGCGGGAGAAGTCGGCGGGCAGCCCCGTGATGGGGGCGCCGTTGCCCGCGACGTAGGCGACGCCGGACGCGAGCGTCAGCATTCCGAGCGTCGCGATGAACGGTGGCACCTTGATCACCGACACCACGAATCCGTTGATCGCGCCGGCGACGAAACCGACCACCACGCCGGCCACGATCGCGAGCCAGATCTGGTCGGGGAACGCCTTGGCGGTGAGGCTGCCGAACACCGCTGCCGCGGCGATCACGCTGCCGACCGAGAGGTCGATGCCGCCGGTCAGGATCACCAGGGTCTGCCCGAGTGCGATCAGGGCGAACGGCGCCGCGGCAACCAGGATCGTCTGCAGGTTGTCGACCGTGCCGAAGCGCGCGCTGCGGTAGAGGAAGAACGCGATGATGAGCACCATCACGATCACCATGGCGTAGCGGATCGCGAGGTCGCCGAACCAGGTCGGGCTGAAGCGCTTCGTGCCGGACTCCGGCACGAAGGTCTGCGTTGCAGTGCGGGTGTCGGTCATTGGTCGTCCTTTGCGGAGGATGCGGCGCCGGAGGGCGCGTCGGAGATGTCGAGGCCGCTCGCGAGGCGGAAGATGCGGTCCTGCACGTCGGGCTGGGCCAGTGCGGTGCGGTCGAGCTCCGCCACCACGCCGCCGCCCTTGAGCACGAGAGCGCGGTGCGAGAGCGCCAGGATCTCCGGCATGTCGCTCGAAGCCATGACCACGGCCATGCCGGACGCGGCGAGGTCGGTGATGATGCGGTAGATCTCGCTGCGTGCGCCGATGTCGACGCCGCGGGTCGGCTCGTCCAGCAGCAGCACCTTGACCTCGCCGGTGAGCCAGCGGGCGAGCACGACCTTCTGCTGGTTGCCGCCGGAGAGCGTCTCCATGAGCTGTCCGAGGCCACGGCTGCGCAAGCGCACCGAGCTCATGACCTCCGACACCGCGTCGACGCGGCTGCGCCCCTTGAGCCACCCGGCCACGGAGAACTGCCCCATGCGCGGCAGGGTCGCGTTCGCGAGGATGTCCATGCTGAGCACGGCGCCTGCGCCCTTGCGGTCTTCGGGGACGAGTGCCATGCCCGCGGTGATCGCGTCGGCGGGACGGCCGCGTCGTACCCGCGTGCCTCCGACGGTGATCTCGCCCGCCGATGAGGCGCGCACGCCGAACAGCGCCTCGATGAGCTCCGTCCGCCCGGCCCCGACGAGACCGGCGAGACCGACGATCTCGCCGCGGCGGACCTGAAGGTCGACCGGCTCGGGTGCGGCCGCGTACTCGAGACCTCGAACCGAGAGGGCCACCTCGTCGTCCGCCGGCGCCAGGTCGGGGAACAGGTCCTCGAGCTCACGGCCGATCATGGCGGTCACGATGTCGTCGTCGGTGAGCGCCGAGAGCGGCTCATCGGCCACGAGCCCCCCGTCTCGCAGCACCACGACCCGGTCGGCGATCGCGCGGATCTCCTCCATCTTGTGGGTGGTGAAGAGGATCGCGACGCCGCGGTCGCGGAGCATCCGCATGCTCTCGATGAGCCGGGCGACCTCACGTTCGGCGATCGCGCTCGTCGGCTCGTCCAGCAGCAGCACGCGGGCGCCGGTGCTGGTGGCCTTGACGATCTCCACGATCTGGCGGAGCCCGACGGGCAGCGAGCCCATGCGCGCGCTCGGGTCGATGTCGATGCCGAACTCGGCGAGCATCTCCTTCGCCTCCCGCGCCATGCGACGGCGGTCGACGAGACCGAGGCGACCGCGCAGCTCCCGGCCGACGAAGATGTTCTCGTACACCGTGGTGTCGAGGATCGAGGCGAGCTCCTGCGGGACGATCGCGATGCCGTGCTGGTGGGCGTCACGCGAAGATCCGGCGGACAGCTCCTCGCCGCGCACCAGGACCGTGCCGCTGTCGGCCTTCATCTGGCCGGAGGCGATCTTCATCAGCGTCGACTTGCCGGCACCGTTCTCTCCGGCGAGCGCGGTCACGGTGCCCGGCTCGAGGTGGAGCCCCACGCCCTTGAGCACGGGGACTCCGCCGAAGGCTTTGCGGATGTCGACGCACGCCAGCATGTCGGGCTGCTCGTCGAGGGTGATGCTTCCCGTCCGCCCGAGGTCGGTCATGATTCCCTCGCGTATTCGCGGTCGGGACGCACGATGCTCTTCAGCGTCGACGGGTGCGACGCCGAGTCGAGAGCCTCTCGGACCTCGCGGATCCCGAACGACCCGGTGACGAGCGCGTCGAGGTCGACGGCCCCCGACGCGACCAGCTGGATCGCGGTCGGCCAGGTGTTCGCGTACCGGAAGATGCCGGTGACGACGAGTTCGCGGTTCTGGATCGTCGAGACGGGGAGCGCGATCTCGTCTGCGCCCATGCCGACCAGGACGGCGACGCCGCCCGGCTTCAGAGCGGAGATGCCCTGCTTCACCGCGACAGGGGATCCCGATGCGTCGATGAACGCGTCGTATCCGGTGCCGAGCGGGCCGGAGGCCGGGTCGACCGCCTCGGTCGCGCCGAAACGGAGGGCGACTTCGCGGCGCTCGGCCATCGGGTCGCTGATGACGATCGCGGCGGCGCCGAAGGCCCGCGCGGTCTGCGCCGTGACGATGCCGATCGGTCCTGCTCCGGTGATGAGCACGCGGCTGCCGGGGCGTACGCCCGCCTTCTGGATCGCGGCGATCGCGACCGAGAGGGGCTCCATGAGGGCCGCCGCGTCATCGCTCACCGCGTCGGGCACCGTGTACGCGAAGTCGTTCGAGATCGCGACGTACTCGGCGAAGGCGCCGTCGATCGGCGGGGTGGCGTAGAACTCGATGCGCGGGCAGAGGTTGTAGCGACCGCTGCGGCAGAACTCGCACACCCGGCACGGACGCTGCGGCTCGATCGAGACGCGCTCTCCCACGCGAGCGGGATCGACGTCCTCGCCGACCGCGACGATCACTCCGCCCGACTCGTGCCCGAGCACGAGGGGCTCCTCCACCACGAAGTCGCCGATGCGCCCCTCGTGGAAGTAGTGGACATCCGATCCGCAGATGCCGACCGCGTTCACCCGGACGATCACCTGGTCGGGCAGCGGGACCGGCACGGGGCGGGTCTCGACCGTGAGCTCGCCGGCTCGCACCAGCACGCTCGCACGCATGGTCGCCGGCAGTTCAGTGCGCTTCATCGGGCTCCTCAGGGTGCAGTCGTGATTGCTCGACCGACATTAGCCATGCATGACGAATGAGACAAATGAGTGCTCAGATGAGCGCGATCGCGGAAACAGGGATATGCTGAGCGCACTGACCGATGCGAGACGAAGAGGCGATATGGGTCCCGATGAACTGGTGCGGATATCGCACGTCGCACGCCGGCACTACCTCGACGGGCTGACGAAGATCGAGATCGCCGACGAGCTCGGCGTCTCCCGCTTCAAGATCGCCAGGATGCTGGAGCACGCGCTCGAGCAGGGGTTGGTGAAGATCACGATCGAGGCGCCGGACTCGCTCGACCTGGACCTGTCGATGCAATTGCGTGCGCGTTTCGGCCTCACCCGCGCGCTGGCGGTGATCACGCCGGGGACGACCCCGGACCTCATCCAGGATCGACTCGGACGCGCCGCGGCCGACCTGCTCAGCGAGATCGTCACCGACGGCGACGTGCTCGGCCTCACGGCGGGTCGCACGCTGACCGCGATGGCCGGACACCTGCGCTCCCTCGCCACGTGCGAGGTGGTGCAGCTCGCCGGCGTCGCGGCCCCCACGCCCGAGAACGGCGTCGAGGTGATCCGCCAGGTGAGCAGGATCTCCGGCGGACGCTCGCGGGCGATCTTCGCACCCCTCCTCGTCGAGACCGCCGCCACCGCATCGGCCCTCCGGCGCGAGCCCGGCATCCTGGAGACGTTCCGACGGTTCGATTCGGTGACCAAGGCGGTCGTCGCGATCGGCTCCTGGAGTCCGCCCGACTCGCAGCTCTACGACAACGCCGGACGCGCTGGCGCCCTCGACGAGTTGCTGGCCGCCGGCGTGAAGGCGGAGATCTGCGCCACGCTCATCGACGAGAACGGCGCCGTGGTCGGCTCGGTGGCCGAACGTGCCCTCGCGGTCTCGACGGAGCAGCTGCGGGGCATCCCCGAGGTCATCGCGGTCGCCGGAGGACCCTCGAAGACCGGAGCGGTCGCCGCAGCGCTGCGCTCCGGGATCATCGACTCCCTCGTCACCGATGCAGCCCTCGCGCGGCGGCTGCTCGAGACCGCCGGCTGAGGCGACGCTCGCCCCGACGGCTCAGCGCCGGTTCGGCTCGTAGCGGCGCAGCTCGGTCGACGCACGCACGATGCGCCGCAGGTCGCCGAGGCCACCGGGTGCTGCGCCGTGCGCACGCGCCTGGACCAGGATGTTGCCCATCGAGGTCGCCTCGGAGGGTCCCGCCAGCACGGGGCGTCCGGACCAGTCGGCGACGGCCTGGGCGAGGATGGGCGACTCGGATCCGCCGCCCACGAGGTGGATCACCCGCACGTCGACCCCGGAGAGCGCCGCGGCCTCGTCGACCTGGCGAGCCACGAAAGCGCCGAGGCTCTCCAGCACGAGCCGCACCACGGAGGGGCGATCATCAGGCATGCGACCGCCCGCCTCGGCGACCAGCTCGGCGATGCGAGCCGTCATCTGCCCGGGACGCAGCAGTCGCGGGTCCCCGGTGTCGACCAGGATCCCCGTGGCGGGGGCGGCCTCGGCACGCGCCAGCAGCTCGCGACGTGCGGCGGTGCTGCGTGCTCCCCATCCGTCCAGACCCCATTCGCGCATGCACTCGTTCACGATCCACAGCCCCGCGGCGATGCGCAGGAACCGCACGGTGCCGTCGAGTCCGAGCTCGTTGGTGAAGCCCGCCTCGCGTGCACGGTCGCTCGTGATGATCCGGTCGACCTCGACTCCGGTGAGGATCCAGGTGCCGCACGAGACGAACGCGAAGTTCTCGTCGCCCGCCGGGACGGCGACCACGGCGCTGGCAGTGTCGTGCGAGGCGACCGTCGTGATGTCGGTCGCGTCGCCCGGCGCGAGGATCCCCGCGGTCACGCGGCCCGTGATCGTGCCAGGCAGCACGGTCTCGGGGAAGATCCGCGACGGCAGCGCGAGCGCGTCGATCCGATGGGGGTCCCAGCCGCGGCCGTAGGGCAGAGCGAGGCCGGTGCTCGAGACGTTCGTGGCCTCGGCGACCTCTGCCGCGCCGAGCCAGTGCGCGAGCAGATCGGGCATCAGCAGCATTCGACGCACGGTGTCGAGCCGCCCCGCGTCGAGATCAGCCATGAGCTGGTAGATCGTCATGATCGGCAGCGCCGTGACGCCGGTCTCCCGGAAGGCCTGATCCCCGGGCAGGAGGGCCTCGACGGCCGGGAAGCTGCGATCGGTCCGGGCATCGCGCTGGTGGAACGGGGCGTCCAGCAGACCGTCGTAGGCGAGCAGACCGTAGTCGCCCGACCAGGCATCGACGCCGACGCTGGCGAACCCCGACCCCTCGGCACGCAGCGCTCTGAGTCCGGCCACCGCGTCACGGAACAGGCGCTGGGCATCCCACCGCAGTCCGAGCTCATCGGTGAACGCGCGATTGCGGAATCGGTGCACTCCATCGATCCGCAGCCGCCGTCGGTCGACGGACGCACTCACGACGCGTCCACTGGAGCCGCCGAGGTCGACGGCGGCAGCTCGGAAGGTCGCCGAGCCGAGGGGCAGTTCGGGCATGCCTCTCAGCCTATGGTCCGCCGAGGATCAGACGCTGGTATATCCGCCGTCGATGAGGATGCTCTGGCCGATGACGTAACTCGATCGCTCGCTCGCGAGGTAGACGAGGAGGTCGCCGAGCTCTCCCGGCTCCCCCATGCGACCGGCCGGGATGCGCCGCACCCAGTCCTCCGCCATCTCAGGGTTCTCCGCCACGAAGTCCCTCGTCATGTCGCTGGCGAAGTACCCCGGTGCGATCGCGTTGACGCGGATGCCGTGCGGCCACCACTCGATAGCCGCGCTCTTGGTGAACATCGACACGGCGGCCTTGGACGTGTTGTACGCCGCCTGCGTCTGCGGGATGTTCACGGCGAAGGCCGACATCGAGGAGACGTTGACGAGGCTCGCCGGGTTCCCGCGCGCGGCGTCGATGTGCCGGCGTGCGAACTCCCGGCTCGTGACGAACGTGCCGGTCACGTTCACGTCGAGCACACGCCGCCAGTCGCCGGGCGCGGTGTCGATCAGCGGCGTCCCGAGCGTGATGCCCGCGCTGTTGACGAGCACGTCGGCGACGCCGAGACCCTCCGCGACGGCGTCGAAGGCGGCGGCGACGGACTGCTCGTCGGTGACGTCGACGGTGACGCCGACGCAGCGGCGCCCCGAGGCGGACTGCAGGGTGGTGGCGGCGTCGCCGACGGCGTCGAGGCGATCCAGGAGGGCGACGCCGGCGCCCGCGGCCGCGAGCGCCTCCGCCATGGCGTAGCCGAGGCCCCGCGCGCCGCCCGTGACGACGGCGACACGGTTCAGGAGAGGTTGAGTGGTGTTTCCAGACATGAGCAGAGCCTAGCCGCTGCGCTCATTGCAGAATACTGCACGCTCAGATGAGCATGCGGAACCCGATCCGTCTAGCGGCTCGTGTACCCGCCGTCGATCGGAAGCGAGACCCCGGAGATCATCCCCGCACCGTCGCCGAGCAGGAACACGATCGGCGCGGCGATGTCATCCTCGGTCGCCCACCGGTGCAGCGGCATCGCATCGAGGAAGGGGCCCTCGATGTCGGGACGCCCCCAGTACCACGCCGACATCGGGGTCATCACGACCGTGGGGTTCACGCTGTTGACCCGGATGCCGTACCCGCCGAGCTCGAGCGCCGAGACGCGGGTGATGTTGTCGAGAGCGGCCTTCGACGAGCCGTACGAGATGTGCCCGGCCAGCCCGACGAGGCTCGCCTGGCTCGACACGTTGACGATGGCACCGCCGCGACCGACGCGGATCATCTCCCGCGACGCGTATTTGGTCACCAGCAGAGAGCCACGGGCATTGATGCTCATGACCCTGTCGAACACCGCGATGTCGGTGTCCATCGGGGTCGCGATCTCGCCGCCCCAGCCGCCGCAGTTGACGACGCCGTAGAGATCTCGGCCCTCGATCGCCGCCCGGATCTGGTCCTCGTCCTCGAGGTCGAACACCACGGGGGTTGCGCCGGTCTCGCTCACGATCGCCGCCACGCTCTCCGCGGTACGCCCCGCGGCCAGCACGTCGGCGCCCGCCGCGATGAGGTGGCGGACGGTGGCGCCTCCGATGCCGCCGCCGGCGCCGGTGACGAGGATCGTGCGGCCATCGAATTCAGTCATGGGTCATCTCCTGAGCGAGAGGTGTTCGGGGTCCGCCACCGGGGTCGCAGAGACCTTGACACCGGTGACATGCACAGCGTAGCGTGCTCGAAGTCGCGCACCCAGCGATCTCGCATCCCGATGTCCCGCATCCCCCGAAGGAAGACCACGAAGCCGTGCTCCCCACTCCGCCCTCGTCGATGCCGGAAGACGGCATGACCATCCGCGCCCTCGCCGAACGCGCGCGTGAGCTCGCGGCTGACGGGCGGCGGCGCATCCTCGGCATCGCGGGACCCCCGGGAGCCGGGAAGTCGACCGTGACCGCCGCGCTGCTCGAGGCCCTCGGCGATCGGGCGGTCGTGGTGGGCATGGACGGCTTCCATCTCTCGAACGCCGAACTGCGGCGCCTCGGTCGGCGCGAACGCAAAGGCGCGCCCGACACGTTCGACGTCGACGGCTACGTCGCCCTGCTGAAGCGCCTGTCCGCGCAGACGGAGGGGACGATCCACGCTCCCATCTTCGATCGGGAACTCGAGGAGTCGATCGGCTCCGCCGTCGCCGTCCGCGCCGACACCCCCCTCGTGATCACCGAGGGGAACTACCTGCTGCTCGCCGACCACGGCTGGCACGAGGTGCGGGACCTGCTCGACGAGGTCTGGTACATCGACGTCGACGCGGAGACCCGCCGTCGGCGCCTGGTGACACGGCGCCTCGGCCACGGGCATCCGCTCGCCGAGGCGACCGCCTGGGTCGAGCACGTCGACGAGCCGAACGCGAGCCTCGTCGACGCGACACGCGAGCGCGCCGACCTCATCGTCCGCATCGCCGAGGCGCCGGTTGCGACCGCCCTCGGCGCGCACAGCCTCGACGACCTCCCCGACACGGTCGCGCGGCCCTCGTACGACCCGGACGACGTGCACTGCGGCATCGTGCACATCGGTGTCGGCAACTTCCACCGCGCCCACCAGGCGATGTTCGTCGACCGCCTCCTGAACGACGGCGAGCGCGAATGGGGCATCTGCGGGGTCGGTCTGCTCCCCCACGACGCCGCCATGCGCGATGCACTCAGCACCCAGGACGGCCTGTACACGCTCGTGACTGCAGCCACGGACGGGACCGAATCGGCTCGCGTCATCGGATCCCTCACGAGGTACCTGTACGCACCGGATGACCCCTCCGCCGTACTGTCGGCCCTGTGCGATCCCCGGACGCGCATCGTCTCGTTGACGATCACGGAGGGGGGATACGGCATCGACGAGACCTCGGGCGCCTTCTCGCCGGAGGATGCCGCCACCTGCGCCGACCTCGACGACGCAGCCCACGGCCGACTGCAGGCCCCTCGCAGTGCAGTCGGGTACCTGGTGGCCGCTCTGCTTCGGCGGCGCGAGGCCGGCGTCGCTCCTTTCACCGTGATGTCGTGCGACAACATCCAGGGCAACGGTCATACGGCGCGGACCGCTGTCTCCGGCTTCGCGGATCGCATAGATCCCGGTCTCGGCGCCTGGATCCGCAGCACCGTCGCGTTCCCGAACTCGATGGTCGACCGGATCACTCCCGTGACCACCGACGAGACACGCGCCAACGTGGTGGAGCGCTTCGGCATCGCCGACCGGTGGCCCGTGCGCTCCGAGGCCTTCGTGCAGTGGGTGCTGGAAGACGACTTCCCGCTCGGCCGTCCGCCCTTCGAGACCGTCGGAGTGCAGCTCGTCGACGACGTCGAGCCCTACGAGCTGATGAAGCTGCGACTGCTCAACGCCTCGCATCAGGCGATGAGCTATCTCGGGATTCTCGCAGGCGCCACGATGGTGCACGAGGTGTGCTCCGATCCCCTCTTCATCGGATTCCTGCGCGGCTACATGCACCGGGAGGCGATCCCCACGCTCCGCCCGGTGCCTGGCATCGATCTCGACGACTACTGCGAGCAGCTTCTCCAGCGCTTCGGCAGCACCGCCGTGCGCGACACCCTGGCCCGTCAGGTCGTGGACGGGGCCGACCGCATCCAGACGTTCCTGCTCCCGGTCGTGCGCGAGCAGCTCACGGCGGGAGGGCCCATCGAGCACGCCGCGCTCGTGCTCGCGGCCTGGAGCGTCTTCCTCGAGCGCGCAGGGGGCGGCGGGATGCCGGTGCCCGTGTCCGATCGACGTTTCGAGGGACTCCGCGCCGCGATCGTGGCCGAGGCCGTGAAGCCGGGGGCCTTCCTCGACCACTCCCCCGTGTTCGGCACCCTCGGAGCGGATGACCGGCTCCGCAGCGCGTTCATCGCGGCGCGGGCGTCCCTCATCGCGGACGGGGCGCGGGCGAGCATCGCCGCCGTGGGGTGACCGACCCGCTCGGCGCGGCGCCGATCAGGCCGAGAGCACCCCGCCGCAGGACTCCCGCTCCACCAGGTCCACATCGATGACGGTCAGCGTCGGGGCGCCGAGCTCCTGGTCGCCGAGGCGCGCGAAGATCCGTTCCGCGGCGAGGGTCCCGAGTCGGTGAGGATCCTGATCGATCACGGTGATCGACGGGGTGAGGACGTCGGCCATCGGGAAGTCGCCGAATCCCACGAGGGCCAGCGGGTCTCCCCGCAGCGCCGCCGCGAGCGCCATCGAACACCGCGCGTTCGCCGAGAAGATCGCCGTCGGAGGATCGGCGATGGCGCGCAGGTCCGCGACGGCCGTCCGCGCCGCCTCACGATCCGACACCTGCGACCGCACCAGCAGCTCATCGGGTTCGATGCCCGCTTCGCGCAGCCCGCGGCGCCAGCCCTCGAGCCGGTTCGCCTCGGTCGACAGATGCACGGCATCGCCGACGTAGGCGATACGCGTGTGCCCGTGCGACACCAGGTGCTGCACCGCCGCGTGTGCGCCGCGCTCATCGGCCTCGATGAACGTGTCGGCGTCGAGGGCGACGGGGGCGCGGTCGACGAACACGATGGGGGTGTGCTCCCGCCAGCGGTCGAGCCAGGAATGGTCGACGCCGACGGGCGCCACGACCAGGCCGGAGAGCTGACGACCGAGCATCGACTCGATCGCGCCGCGTTCGTCGTCGGGGTCGTCGCCGAGGCTCGTGACCAGCGTGGAGAGACCGCGCTCCCGCGCGACGTCTTCGATGGCCCGGGCGATCGAGGCGAAGAAGGGATCGACGATGTCCGGCACGGCGACGCCGATCACCGACGTGCGCCCGGCACGGAAGGTGGTCGCCAGGACGTTGGGCACGTAGTTGAGCTCGCGCATCGCCTGCTCCACCAGCGCTCGCGTGTGCGGCAGCACGTGCGGGTCGTCGTTGAACACTCGCGACACCGTCTTGGTGCTGACTCCTGCGTGCGCAGCGACATCGCGCATGGTCGTCACGGGCACCTCCTCACCCCCGGGCCGGGGTCGCCTCCGCCACCCTACCGGCGCTCGAGCCTCACCTGCGCCCGTCGACCGCGTCGGCGAGCTCGCGCAGACGAGGCAGTGCCCGCGTGGTAAGCAGCTCCTCGCGGCGCGCGGGATCGTACGAGAGGCTGTCCTTCCACAGCGACCGTCCGGCCATGGCCCCTGCCGCGCCGTGGCTGACGGCCTCGGACACCTGGACGATGAAGGTCTCGTGGTCCACACCGGCCGAGAGCACGGCCCACGGCACACCCTGGGCGGCCGCGGTCACCGCCGCGCTCGCCTCGCCGGAACCGGGATACTGCAGCTTGAGGATCTTGGCGCCCGCGGCGACGGCGAGCGCGGCACCGTCGGCGACCAGCGACGGGAATGCGGCCGCATACTCCTCGTCGCTCTCGCCGTCGAGCTGATACGTGAGCAGCTCGACGATGAGCAGCAGCCCCTCGGCCTCGCATTCGGCCACCAGCGCACGGATCTCGTCGAAGACGCGCGAGCTCTCGTCCTGGCGGTCGGGACGCGTGTAATAGAGCATCTTCGCGACCCCACCGCCCAGCTCGCGCACGGTGCGCGGCGTCACCCCCGGCACGAAGCGCGTGTACCGGAGTCCGTCGACGGTCTCGAACCCGGAGGCGTCGAGGCCGACCACGAGCGCCGTGTCACGATCCAGCACTCCCTCATCGACGATCGACGGAAGGGCGACCTCGGGGTCGAGGAGGATCGCCGGTGCGTGCCTGGCGAGATGGCGCACCAGATCGGCCTTGACCGCGGACAGCTCGTCGCGGGTGATCGCCTCGGATCCGCCTGGCGCATCGGGGATCGCGGCCTTCATGCCGTTGCGCTGGTCGGCGGCGACGATGAGCATGCTGCCCTCCGGCGTCGTGATCGACTGCAGTGCGCGACGCTCGAGCGTCGTGAGGGGGTTCACAGCGGTGCGGGTGGTCATCTGTCCTCTTCTCATCGCCACCGGTGTTCCGCGGAAAATCAACCATGACACCGGTGTCTTCTCCCTCTATGGTGGAGGTATGAACGACACCTGTCAACCACCGGAGCCCGTGGCGATCGCTGTGAGCGGCATCGCGGGCAGCGGCAAGTCGACCCTCGGCCGCGCGCTCGCGGCGTCGCTGCGCCTTCCGCTCGTCGACCTCGACGCGGTCACGAACCCCCTCCTCGACGCCCTCGACGAAGCGGTGCTCGGCGGACACTGGCTGAGCGGACCACACGCGCGCACGATCCGCGAGGGGCGCTATGCCGCGCTGCGGGCGGTCGCCGCCGACGCGGTCGCCACGGCGGGAGGTGTCGTGCTCGTCGCTCCGTTCACGACTGAGCTCGACGGCGGCGAGGAGTGGGCGCACCTGCGCGCAGCGGTCGCACCCGCCACGCTGCGCATGGTGCACCTCGAGGGCGACCCGCAGCTGCTCGCCGCGCGGAGGGCTGCGCGCGGCGCGCCGAGGGACCGTCATCGCACGGACACCCCGGCACGCACCCCCTCGATCCCCGTGGTGCGGATCGATGCGGAGCTGTCGACCTCCCAGCAGTCGGCGAGGGTGCTCGCGGGTCTCGGGATCAGGACCCCGCTGGATCCCGATGCCGCCCTCTTCTCGCGCAGCTTCGACGCCGTGCTCTTCGACCTCGACGGCACTCTGGTCGACTCCACCGCCTCGGTCATCCGCGCCTGGCGCCGCTTCGCCGCGCACTACGGCGTCTCCTCCGACCCGCTGCACGAGAATCACGGGCAGCCGGCGCGCACGCTGATCGCCCGACTGCTGCCGGCCGAGTTGCGGAGTGAAGGACTCGACCGCATCCTCGAGCTCGAGCTCGCCGACGCGGTCGCCCTCCCCGAGGTGCGCGGAGCACGGGCTTTCTACGACAGCATCCCCGCCGAGCGACGCGCGGTCGTGACCTCTGGCACGGCGCCGCTCGCCACTGCGCGCCTTCGTGCCGCGCGGTTCACCGCCCCCGGGGTGTTCGTGACGTCCGACGATGTCACCAGGGGCAAGCCCGACCCCGAGCCCTTCCTCCTGGCCGCGGATCGGCTCGGAGTCGACCCCGAACGGTGCCTGGTGCTCGAAGACGCCACCGCGGGGATCCAGGCGGCACGCGCGGCGGGGTGCGCCGTCATCGCGGTCACCGGGACGGTCGAGCCCTCCGCGCTCCCCGCCGACCTCGCGATCGACGGACTCGACCGTCTCACCGTGTCGCTCGACGCCGAGGGCATCCGCCTGCATCCGGTCGGCTGAGCGGGTGCGGGCGGGCTCCGCTCAGACGGCCGGCTCTGTCAGCGCGATGGCGGCATCCGGATCGCGGGTCACCTCGGCCGCCGGCAGACCGTCGAGGGTGCGCAGGATCGTCGTGCCTTGCGCGACCGCATGAGCTCCCCACGAGGCCGCCGTCGCCGCCGCACGTGCGAGCGCAGCCTCGCCGCCCCCTTCGCCGCCCAGACCCACCAGGAAGCCCGCCAGCGATGCGTCGCCCGCGCCCGCCGTGTTCACCAGCGCCCGCGCCTCGGCCTTGGCATGGACCACGCCCGACTCCGCCACCACGAGCACTCCGTCGGCCCCCATGCTCGTGTAGACGATGCCCACCCCGCGTGCCCGCAGCTGCCGGGCGGCGGACACGACGTCGCCGATCGTCCGCAGCGGCGTGCCGACGAGTTCGGCCAGCTCGTGAGTGTTGGGCTTCATCAGCGCGATGCCTGCGGGGTCGGCCGCCAGCGCGGTGAGTGCGGCCCCGCTCGTGTCGACCGCCACACGGCGACCGTCGCGCCCCGCGGCCCGCACGACGTCGACGAGCGGCGCCGGAGCACCGTCGACCACGGGCACGGTCCCGCAGACCACGACCCATCCCGCCCCGAGATCCGAGCACGCAGCGCTCACCGCCGTCTGCGCCTCGAGCCATGCCGTGGCGGTGATCGGCGGCGTCGGGGCGTTGATCTTCGTCGTGGAGCCGGCGTCGTCGATCACCGAGGTGTTGACCCTCGTCGCCCCCGGAACGGCCACGATGCGCAGCAGGTCACGGTGCGGCGAACGCTGCACGAACGCCAGGTCGTCCTCCCCGACCACGACGACCGCCGCCGTGCCCACCCCGGCGAGGTCCAGGGCGGCCGAGACGTTCACCCCCTTGCCGCTGAGCTCGCGCTCATACCCGCTCGCCCTCGTGAACGCGCCGCGTTCGAGCGTGGCGATCCGATAGGTCGCATCGATCGCGCCGGACGCGGTGAGCGTCACGACCGAGGGTGTCGCTGGAACGGGATGCGCATCGCGCTCGCTCATGTCGTGCCTCCGTCAGATCGGCTGCCCGGTCGGCAGCAGCACGAGATCGCGCACGACCACGTGCGGCGGTCTCGTCAGCATGAACAGCATCGCATCGGCGACGTCCGCGGAGCGGATCCCCGTCCCCTCGGCGATGCGCTCCGCCTCCTCCGGAGAGCCGTGCGCGAAGCCCCACAGCGGGTTGAGCACCACTCCGGGCGCGATGGCGCCGATCCGCACGCCGCTGTCGGCGTACTGCCGGCGAACCGTGTGCACGAACGACTGCACGGCGTGCTTGCTGGCCGAGTACACCGGCTCCCACTCGATGTCCTGGTGCCCCGAGACCGAACTGGTCACCAGGATGTCGCCGCTGCCCTGTGCGAGGAGCGAGGGCAGCGCCGCGCGCACGAGCGCCATGACACCGGTCACGTTCGTCGCGACCACGGCAGCGATCTGGTCGACCGTGGCATCGGCCAGGTCGCCGCCGAGGTAGATGCCGGCGTTGGGCAGCACGATGTCGAGGCGCCCGTGCCGTCGGAGCGTCTCGTCGACGATCTGCGTCGCGGCCGCGGGGTCCGACACGTCGGCCTGGATCGTGGAGATGCGGTCGGGGTGGTCGGCGGCGAGCGCGGCGAGGCGCTCCGCGTCGCGGGCGACGGCCACAACGTGGCACCCCTCCGCGGCGAGCGCGTTCGCCGTCGCGAGCCCGATCCCCGAGCTCGCACCGGTCAACACGGCGACCTTGCCCTCGAGCGTCACGGCGGTCATCGCGCCACGCCCTCGGCCAGCAGCGCTCTGCGATAGATCTCGTCGGGACGCGTGTCGATACGTCGCACCTCCTCTGCGGGCATGAAACGCACGCCGCCGACGGCCGCAGCTCCGATGATCGCCCGCGCGCACTTCTGGGCCATCGCGGTCATCCCCAGCACCTGATCGGGGTTTGCGCCGACCACGAACATCCCGTGGTTCTGCAGATAGACGGTCGCCGGCGGCCTGCCATGTTGACCCGCGTGTGCACGCACCAGGCGGCGCACCTCACGCGCCAGTGGGAGTCCGGGGTCGATGTAGGGCACGAGCAGCGGTGCGGCGCCGAGCACCACGATCTGGTCGGGGAACAGCGCCCCGTCCACCAGCAGTTCCGGATGCTCCGAGCACAGCAGGGCGTTCACGGCGGTCGGATGCGAGTGGGCGATCACCCGCGCCGGGGTCTGGTCGTACAGCACGGCGTGGAGCAGCGCCTCGACGGAGGGGCGCCGACCCTGCTCCGCGGCGATCCGGTCGAACCACCGGTCGATGTCGGCTCCGTCCGTGTGCTCGTCGTCGATCAGGTGCAGCGCCTCGTCGAGGGCGATCCGCACGAAGTCCTCCGGCTGCGCGGAGCCGAGCACCGCCCCCGAGGCCTTGACGAGCATGTGGTCGCCGTCCCGTGCCGAGGTGTTGCCCTCGCTGAGCAGCGCCGCCTCCATGACGGGGTCGCCCAAGCGTCGACTGAGGTCTGCCAACAGGTCGCGGTGGTTCACGAAGGATCTCCGATCGTCGGGGTTGCGGCGGCGACGGCGGCCGCCGGATGGAAGCGCGCAGGTCCGTCACCGTCGTCCACGGCGATGCCCCTGGCGGAGGCGGCATCCGTCAGGTCACCCGCGGCGACGGCCACCTGCAGCAGCACGCCGCGCACCGAGGCCTCGACGGGCCCGGCGATGACCGGGAGGCCGCTGCGCTCGGCCGTGAGCGCGCACAGCAGATCGTTGCGGGCTCCTCCGCCGACGATGCGGATGCGTTCGAGGCGCCGTCGGCTCAGGTCCGCGGCCACGCGGAGGGTGTCGGCATACGCAGCGGCGAGGCTGTCGACGATCGCCCGGACGAGGTCGGCGCGCGAGGTCGGCGGTTCGCTCCCGGTGGCCGTGCACGCCGCGGCGATGCGCGCCGTCAGTCCGTCGGGTGCCTGCAGGGACGGGTCGGCCGGGTCGAAGCCTCCGCGGTAGTGCGAGTCGGCGGCCGCGGCGAGCAGGTCCGTGAGCATCTCGATGGGCGATGCGGACGAGCCATCCGCCTCCGCCCATTCGCGCAGTGTCTGCTGCAGGAGCCACATGCCGCTGAGGTTCTTCACGAGCAGGGTGTCACCGTCCGCACCGATCTCCTGCGTGAAGCCCTCCCGTCGCGCGCTCTCGTCGAGCAGGGGCGCGGCGAGGGCCAGACCGGCGACTCCCCAGCTGCCGCTGGAGACCACGCCGGTCCCCTCGTCCGCGGCGTCGGTCACGGCCATGAACGCGGCGGCCGTGTCGTGCGCCGTGACCGCGAACACGGGCACGGGGTCGTCGGCTCCGATCGCCGCCGTGACCTCGGGGGTGGTCGACCCCGACCACGCTCCGTCTTCGACGATCGGCGGCAGCAGTGCCGGCAGCCCTGCAGAGAGCGGGATCGACCAGTCGCCGGTCGCGCGGTCGAGCAGTCCGGTCGTCGAGGCGAGCGAGATCTCGGCGCCGACACGTCCGGTCAGCAGATGCACGAAGATGTCGGCGGTCAGCAGGATGGTGTCGTCCGCGGCGCCGATCCCCGCCGCCCGGTCCTGCCGGAGCTGGTGAACCGTGTTGATCGCCTGATCGAGCACGCCGGTCATGGCGTAGTCCGCGGCGAGGTCGCGTTCCGATGAGGTCTGCGCCGCGAGCACGGCATCGGCGTCGCGGTGATGACGGACGAAATCGCGGAGCGTGCCGTCCGCGGTCAGCCTGGCGTAGTCGACGCCCCACGCGGCGACGCCGATGCCCCGGACCTCCGCGTCGGCAGCCCTGGCCGCGGCGACGCCCGACCGAAGACCCTCCATGACCCCGGCGTACAGGGCGCCGACGTCCCACCCGAGCCCTTCCGGTCGTCGCACCGGGACGTTCGGGAAGCGGCCGGCCTCCCGGATCACGAGCGACCTCACGCCCGACACGGTGCGGAGGATCCCGACCATGACGCGCACGCTGGAGGAGCCGAGGTCGACGGCGAGATAGGCGGTCGACATGTCAGATCGCGGTGTAGCCGCCGTCGATCACCAGCGTCTGCCCTGTGAGGTACGACGAGGCCGATGAGGCGAGCAGCAGGAGCAGTCCGTCGAGGTCGGCGGGTTCGCCCATGCGACCTGCGGGGATCTGCGAGATCCAGTCGGCCGCGAGCTCGGGATTCGCCTCGGTGAACTGCCGCGTCATGTCGGACAGGATGTAACCGGGGGCGATGGCGTTGACGCGGATGTGCGGTGCCCATTCGACCGCGAGCGACTTCGCCAGCTGGTCGACCGCGGCCTTGGAGGCGTTGTACGACGCCTGATGCTGCGGAACGTTGACCACTCGCCCCGACATCGAGGAGATCAGGATCGCCGAACCGCCTCGGCCCTCGGCGAGCAGCGGGCGCGCGAACGCCTGCGTGGCGTAGAAGGTCCCGCTGAGGTTCACCTCGATCACCTTCGACCAAGTGGCGGGATCGACCTCGGTCGAGTCACCCCAGATCGTGATGCCTGCCGCGGTCACGAGCAGATCCGCGACGCCGAGGTGCTCCGGCACGGTCGCGAAGGCCGCCTCGACCGCTGCGGCATCGGTCACGTCGACACGGGCGGCCGCGGTCGCGACGCCCGTCTCGGCTGCGAGTCTTGCGGCCGACTCCTCGACGTCGGGCAGCAGGTCGAGCAGGGCGACGCTCACGCCCTGGCGCGCGAGGGTGGAGGCGAGGGAATAGCCGATGCCGCGGGCTCCGCCGGTGACGACGGCGACGCGCCCCGCGAGGTCAGGAAAGCTCATGGTGTCCTCTCGGTGTGGCTTCCGGCGGCCGGGTGTCCCCGGCCGCCGGAAGAGGGTGGTGTCAGCAGGTCGACTTGTAGACGGCGTCCGCGCCGTCGGTGTCGATGTTCTCCTTGGTGATCACCGTGAACCCGGTCTGGATCTTCTCCTCGTTGGCGTCGCCCTCGAGAGCGGCGAGCGCCTGGGCGACGCCGTCCTTGCCGATGGTCGCCGGCTCCTGGGCGACCAGGGCCTGCACGATGTCGTTGCGGAGCGCCTCGACCTGTGCGGGACCGGCGTCGAACCCGACGACCGTGACCTCGCCCTGCTTGCCCGCCTGCTGGATGCCGGTGGCGGTGCCCTCGGCCGCGAACAGGTTCGCGGCGAAGATCCCCACGATGTCGGGGTTCGCCTGCAGCGCTGCGGTCACGATGCGGGCGGCCTCGGCGGGCTCGTTGTGCGAGTACTCGATGCCGAGCGACTCGAACTTGGAGTCCTCCGCCACGGCGTTCTCGAATCCTTCTGCACGCGCGTCGGAGGTCGAGATGCCCGGGTCGATCGAGACGACGAGGACCTTGCCGCCATCGGGGTGCGCGGCCTGGATGGCCTCGAACGCCGCGGCGCCGCCACCCTCGTTGTCGGACGCGATCTGGGAGACCGCCATCGACGGGTCCTCCAGCGTCGTGTCGACGAGGACTACCTTGATGCCGGCGTCTGCCGCCGCCTGGATCGGCGCCTGCATGGCCGTGACATCGGTCGGGGCGATGAGCAGCGCGTCGGGCTTGGAGGCCACGAGCGCGTCGACGATCGGCTTCTGCAGGGTCGGGTCGAACTTCTCCGGACCCTGCACCTTCACCGTCGCACCCGCGGCATCCGCGGCCTCCTCGATGCCGCACTGCATGGAGATGTAGAACTCGTCTCCTGCCACGCCCTGCACGAATGCGATCTCGTAGGCATCGTCGCCGCCGGAGCCGCCGTCTCCGCCGGCATCGTCGCCTCCGCCTGCGCAGCCGGCGAGGACGAGCGCTGCGCTCGCGCCGAGCGCGGCGATGCTGATCGCTTTCCTGTTCCACTTCATTGTGATCACCGTTCTTCTCTTGACTGTGTGTGGATGGGTGGTGGGCCGGGCGTCAGGTACGCCGGCCCCCGCTGACGAACTTGCGCCAGAGGCTTTGCGAACCGCCGCGCATGGCCGCCGACCGGCGGGCCTGGTCGACGTAGACGGCGGTGATGAGGACGGCGCCGACGGCGACCTGCTGCCAGAACGGCGGGACGCCCGTGATGACGAAGCCGTTCTGCAGGACGGCGGGGATGAAGAGACCGACCACGGTCCCGACGATCGTGCCGACGCCGCCGAAGAGGCTCGTGCCGCCGATGACGACCGCGGCGATGACGTTCAGGTTCGTCTGCGACTGTCCGGCGATCGCGGTGGTGGAGAACTGCGACAGCGACAGGATGCCGGCGATGCCCGCGAGTCCGCCCGACAGCGTGTAGATGGAGATGAGGTGCCGGTCGACCTTGACGCCGACGCGGCGCGCAGCGAGCTCGCTCGACCCGACGGCGTAGGTGTGCAGGCCGAAGCGGGTGAAGTGCAGCACCACGCCGCCGATGACCACGACCACGAGGGCGATCACCGAGATGGTAGGGATGGTGCCGAAGACGTTCCCGTAGCCGATCGTCGTGGTCAGCACCGAGGGCACTTCGCGGATGTCGACGCCGCCGGTGAGGATCTGTGCGAGGCCGAGCGCCATGCCCAGCGTGCCGAGCGTGACGATCAGCGGCGGGATCTTCGCCTTGGCGATGAGGAATCCGTTGAGGAGGCCCCAGCCGATGCCGCAGGCGATCGCGACGAGGATGCCGACGAAAGCGGTGCCCCACCCGTCGCCGCCCATCGCACGCATGACCATCGCCGACACCACCCCAGAGAACACCAGGACGGAGCCGATCGACAGGTCGATGCCCGCCGTGATGATCACGTAGGTCATGCCGACCGCGAGCACGGCGAGGATGGAGGCGTTCTGGATGATCAGACGGAAGTTCGACCACTGCGCGAACGTGTCGGGCGCCAGCGCGCTGAAGACCAGCACGATCGCGATCAGCACGAGCAGGATCTGGAACGCCTGCGCCTTGATCAGGTTGCGGAAGTAGCCGGTCTTCGGCTCCTCCAGCGTGCCGATCGCGACCGTCTCGGTCGGCGGCTTCGTGGTGCTCATCGGTTCGACTCCTTCTCAGCGTCAGTGCTCTCGGCGAGGTCGCCTTCGGGCGCGAGGTCGGCGGGCGGGGCGGCGTCACGGGTGACGGCGCCGGTCATGAGCCCCACGAGCTCCTCCATCGAGGTGTCGTTCGCGGGGATGTTCGCGACCCTGGTGCCAAGGCGCAGCACCTGGATGCGGTCGGAGACCTCCATGACGTGCGGCATGGAGTGCGAGATGAACACGACGGCGATGCCCTTGTCGCGCACGCGGCGGATCGTCTCGAGCACGTTCTTGGTCTGCCGCACGCCGAGGGCCGCGGTGGGCTCGTCGAGGAAGACGACCCGTGACGCCCAGTGCACGGCACGGGCGATCGCGATCGCCTGGCGCTGTCCACCCGACATCTCGCCGACCGGCGAGGTCAGCGAGCGCACGGTCGCACCGAGCTCGTCGAAGGCGGCGCGCGACTGCGCGCGCATCTCCTTGGTCTTCATGAAGCCGAGGGCGCCGGCGAGCCCGTTCTGGCGCAGCTCGCGGCCGAGGTACATGTTCTGCACGGGGTCGAGATGCGGGGCGAGGGCGAGGTCCTGGTACACCGTCTCGACGCCGAGCGCGCTCACCGCGGACGGGGTGGACATGTCGGCCTCTGCGCCGTCGAAGAGGATCGTCCCCGAGTCGATGGCGAGGTTGCCCGAGAGCGCCTTGACGAGGGTCGACTTGCCCGCGCCGTTGTCGCCGATCAACGCCGTCACCTCCCCCGGGTACACCTCGAAGTCGACGTCGTTCAGCGCGCGCACGTGACCGAACTGACGCGACAGTCCTCGCGCCTGGAGAACCGGAACCGTAGAACTGAGCGACATGGGTCAGCTCCTTCCCTTGCTGTGGTTGTGATCGGAGTGTCCGGAGCGGAACCCGGCGGCCACGCTCTCGAAGTCGGCTTCGCTGCTCGCGGCCGATGCGGCGAACAGCGCCGCCCCGAAGGCGGTGGCTTCGTCGTGCGTCGCGACCGTGACGTCGGGCAGCACGCACCGCCGGGCCCTGACGATGCTGGCCATGCTCGACCAGCCGCCGGTGAGCACCGTCGAAGTGGGAGGAGAGACCTCGCGGTCCATGACCTCCATCAGCTCGGCGCACATGTCGTTGCCGTGCAGCAGCGTCGCCGTGAACAGCTCGGCGGGGGTGAGACCGTCGCTGTTGGCGACGATCTTCAGCACGCCGTCGTCGTTGCGGGCGCCCGTCACGCTCAACCCGCCGTCGGCGAGGGAGCCGGCGACGGGCAGTGCCATCACCTCGTCGTCGATGCGGGCCCGCCCCTGCGCATCCGCGATGCCGAGCACCTGCAGCACCCGCCGCATGAGGAGGCCGGACTTGGTGCCGGCGAGGAGGACGTACTTGCCGGGCAGCACATGGCGGACGGTGTTGATGCCCGCCACGGCGAGGCGCTCGCGCGCGTCGAAGGGCAGGGGTTCGTCGAGCACGCGCACGAGCGCTTCGGCGGTTCCCATCGAGTCGTAGAGCTGGCCGCTGTGGACCGCGCCGACCGCGACGGCCGACACGAGGTGATCATGGCCGGCGACGGTGAGGACCGCCCCGCGGAATCCGTCCGGCATCGCGTCGTCGGTGACGATCCCGACGGGCGTGCCCGCGCCGACCCGCTCGGCGAGCAGGTCGGGGCCGACGCCCAGCACCTCGAACGCGGTGTCCCACGGCGTGCTGTCGTCCTGGTCGAGCAGGCCGGTGCGCGAGACGAGCGAGTACTCGGCCACACGGGGACCCCCGAGCGAGTGCACGACATACTCGGGCACGTTCAGGAAGGTCTGCCCGTGGAGGTCGACCCCCGTGCCGCGAAGGTGCAGGAGCTTCGCGATGGAGGCGAGGGGGCCGACCGGCAGCCCGGTCCGACCGAGGAACTCGGCACGGAAGGCCTCGGGCGTCGCGAGGATCTCCTCGGCACCCCGCGGGTCGAACCACGCGAGGATCGGGGCCGCGGGCCGACCAGCAGGGTCGAGGACGACTCCGGCCTCCGCCATCCCGGACACCCCGAGTGCGAGGACGCGGTACGGTCCGCGCTCCGAGAGCAGGGAATCGGCCTCGTGCGCGAGTTCTCGCACCGTGTCCATGACAAGAGCGGCCGACATCTCGGCGCGCCCGTGCTCGCGGCTCCGCCACGGCGACCGCCTGCTCGTCACGAGCTCCTGACGGCCGTCCGTCCCGGTCACGAGGAGCTTGATGCTCGTCGAGCCCACGTCGACGCCGACCATGTACGCGTTCATCGCAGCTCCGCCGTGGCGAGGGTCGTCGGCCATCCGGCACCCGGCTCGGCGACGAGCACGGCGGCATCCCCCTCGACGGTCCAGTCCCCGAAGGAGTGCGGCACGGCCAGCACCTGTCCCTGCGAGACCGGGAGGCGTCCGTCGCCACCCACGAACTCGCCCGCTCCCTCCGAGATCAGCACGACGGCGAAGCCCGCAGGACGCACCGACGTGCGCGTGCCGAGCGTCGCGGCATCCCACAGGCGGAAATACGGGTCGGCGGCTGCGGGCAGGAGCGAACGGAAGCGTGTGCCCGCAGGAGCGGTCCCGACCTCGCTGATGAGCGCGGCGAGCTGCTCCGGCGCGAGACGGTCGGACGACACCGCAGGCATCACGGTGTCGAAGCCCAGGTCCAGGTGCGACTCCTCGCGGGTCGACGTCGTCACCGACCACTCCAGGAGGATCGAGAAGTCCGTCGGCTCCTGAACCTCGGCGACGAAGATCCCGCCGTCGATCGCGTGCGCGGTGCCGGCCGGGACGAGGATGCCCATGCCCTCGCGCACCACGACGCGGTTCATGTGGGCGAGCATCCACTCGCTGTCCTGCGCGTCGCGCCGACGGTCGAGCTCGTCGCGGTCGAGGTCGGTGTTCCAACCGACGTGCACCGCGGAGTCGGGCTCGGTGTCGAGGACGTACCAGGCCTCGGTCTTGCCGTAGGGGCAGTCGAGGTGCTCGACCGCGAAGCCGCGTCCGGGGTGCACGTGCACGGGGAGGCGCTGACGCGCGTCGAGGAGCTTGACGAGGATGCCGACGTCTCCGGCGTCCCGTCCCCTCACCGGCCCCGTCCATCCTGCGGGGTCCGCGGCGACGAGGTCGCGCAGGATCTCGCCGTCTGCGGTGATCGCGAGCCCCGTGCGGGGGTCGCCGAACCGGGAGACCGTCGCCCCGAGCCACTCCTCCGGCTGGTGGTCGGTCTCGGGGACGATCCCGCGCAGCGCCGCGATGCGGTCGCCGCCGCGGTAGAAATGCTGGACGGGGTTGGGCGGAAGCAGGACGGGGATCATCGCAGGTCTCCGATCGGGCGGGTCGGCACCGCACGGTCCGGCGCCGTCTCTCCCGAGCCGCGGGCGACCAGGCGCGTCGGCACCACGATGTGGGCGGGTTCGGCCTCACTGTCCGCGCCGAGCTCCATGAGCCGGCGGAAGGCAGCCTCGCCGATGAGCCGCGGATCCTGGTCCACGCACGTGATGCCCGGCGTGAAGACGTCCGCGAATTGGAAGTCGCCGAACGAGATGAGAGCGGGCATCGGGATGTGGTCGGCGCTGAGCACGTGGATCGTGGCGATCGCCGCAGGGCTCGTGGCGCAGAAGACGGCCGTCGGGGCGTCGTTGCGCGTGAGGAGGTCGCTGATCGACCGCTCCTCGCGGTGTCGGCCCTGCGAGATCACGAGCGTCTCGTCGACCTCGATGCCGGCTTCCGCATGCGCGGCGCGGAAGGCGCGGAGGCGCTCGTGCACCGTCGGATACGGCGTCTCCTCGCCGATGAAGCCGATGCGCCGGTGCCCGCGGGCGAGGAAGCCGCTGATGGCCTCGTACGTCGCGCCGAAGTCGTCGACGATGACGGAGTCGATCCCCTCGCGCGAACGGTCGACGCAGATCACGGGGAACCGTCGCCGGAGCGGCTCGAGCTCGGCAGCCTCGATCGCGAACGGCGAGATGATGAGACCGCGCAGACGGTCGCCGGTCAGACGCGCGAGCTGCTCACGCTCCTGCGCGGCGTCGTGGACGGTGCTGGCGAACAGGACGTTGAGGCCTGCCGCGACGGCGAGTTCCTCCACCGCGCTGACGAAGGCCGCGAAGAACGGGTCCGAGATCGCGTCGATGAGGATCCCGATGGTGTCGGTGTCGCCGCGCTTGAGCGAGCGCGCCCGCCGATCGGGGACGAATCCGAGTTCGAGGACGGCGGCTGCCACGCGCTTGCGGGTGTCGGGGAGGACCCCTGCTTCGCCGTTGACGACACGTGAGACGGTCTTGATGCTCACGCCGGCGAGGTGCGCGACATCGGTGATCCGTGCGCGGCGTCGGTCGTCACGGCGTGCGCCGCCGCGCGGGGCCGGCTCGTCGTGTTCGTGCGTCATTGCTACCTCGACATCGTTGTCATCGTTGAATCCGCGGTCATCGCGGCTCGATTGCCACTCATCATGCGACTCCCTCGACAACGTTGTCAAGCAGGAATCTTCGAGTGGCCGTCGTTCGGCGAGCTCACGCCGTCGCCGTGACCTCGATCTCGACGGCGAGGTCGAGCCGGGCACCCGGCGCGAGCGGACGCAGCAGCCCGCGTGCGCGCGCGTCGGCGCGACCGAGGATCGTGGGGGCCGTCGCCGGCTCGATGCCGAGCACGACATGCCCGTCTTCCTCCGCCACCCGCCACTGGAACATCGCGCCGAGCTGCGCGGTGTCGAAGCCGATGCGCAGCGCGACTCCCCGGGCGCTCTCCACCGTCACCTCGACGTCGGACCGCTCCGGCAGCTCATGCTGGAAGACCTGCTCGGGATAGAGGGGGGCGGGCGCCGGGAACCGTTCCCAGGTGGCGAGCCCCCGCTCCGCCTCCGCATCGCGTGGTCGCACCTCGGTCGCCGGACTCGTCAGCACGGTGCCCTCGTCGACGAGCGGCCAGCCGAGGTTCAGGTGGTACAGGACCATCGGCTCGACCCCCTTCGCGCCCCTGTTGACGACCGCGTCCTCCACCCGCACGAGGCGCGAGCCGATCGGGCTCACGATCCTCCGTCGCAGCTCCAGGTGGGTGCCGAAGACCTCGACCTCTCGCGTGACGCCCTCCACCACGACCTCGCTCTCCGTGACCTCCGCGCGCGTCACCTGTGCAGCGAGCGACGAGTACCGGCCGTGCAGGGGGTGTGACTCCCCCTGATCGATCGAAGGGGCGCCGAAGCTGAGAAGGCCGCAGGTCGTGAGCAGCCCACCCCCGAACGCGCGGAGCCAGCCGCGCCCGTCGGGGTCGGCGGGCACGGGAGGAAAGCCCGTCGGCGACGTCCATGCCAGCGGGACGCCCGCGACGCGGAACTGCCCGAGGTCGAGGCCGCGATCGGGGAGGATCTCGAGCTCCAGGTCGCCGTTGACCACGCGGATCCGCCGGCTCCCCGCATCCGGCCCGTCGGTGCGCCGAGACGATTCGACGGAGACCGCCTGCCCTCGATGCCCGAGGCGGCGCCACGCCTCCGCGATCGGCGATCCGTACAGCTCTGCCGACATGCTCCCGCCCTTCCCGCAGCCCCACCCGGCGCGTGCGGCCACCGTATCAGCCGCTCGTCGCACCTTACGGACGGGCGATTGACAACGTTGTCTCAGATCTGCATACTGAGGCTGCGCACCGCCGCGCCACCCTCACGCAGAGAGCACACTCGATGACGAAGCCTCGCCTCAACCGCCTGTTCCACGCCCGTTCGGGGCGCGCCTTCGACGTCGCCGTCGACCACGGGGCGTTCCACGAGCACTCGTTCCTCAGCGGCATCGAAGACATGCAGGCCACCGTCCGCACCCTGGTCGATGCCGGCCCCGACGCCATCCAGCTGACCCTGGGGCAGGCACCCCTCCTGCAGTCGATCCCCGGCAAGCAGAAGCCGGGTCTCGTGCTGCGCACCGACATCGCGAACGTGTACAACGATCCTCTGGAGTCGCCGCTGCACTCGATCCACGTGCCGGATGCGATCGAGGTCGCCGTACGACTCGACGCCGTCGCAGTGTGCGTGAACCTGCTCGACCTCCCCGGCCACCCCGAGGTGCGCGAGCAGTGCATCCGATCGATCCTCGCCCTGCGCACGGATGCCGAACGCTTCGGGATGCCGCTGATGATCGAGCCCCTCGTGATGCAGACGAAGCCCGGATCCGGCGGCTACGCGGTCGACGGCGACACCTCGAGGATCGTGACCCTCGTCCGCCAGGCCAGAGAGCTCGGAGCCGACCTCATCAAGGCCGACCCGACCGACGACATCGCCGACTATCACCTCGTCGTGCAGGCCGCGGGAGACACCCCCGTGCTCGTGCGCGGCGGCGGACGAGTCGACGACAGGGTGCTGCTCGAACGCACGGTCGAGGTGCTTCGGCAGGGCGCCCGCGGCATCGTCTACGGGCGCAACGTGATCCAGCACCGTGACCCGGCCGGCATCACCGCGGCCCTCATGGCGGTCGTCCACGAGGATGCCTCCGTCGACGATGCTCTCGGTCTGATCGGAGCCGGGCGATGAGCGGGCGCCGGGTCAATATCGGCATCATCGGCGGCGGACTGATGGGCAGGGAGCTCGCTGCCGCGCTGCGGCGCTGGCCCGCGCTCGTCGACCACCCCGCCGACCCCCGTCTCGTCGCGGTGTGCGACATCAACCCGGCGGCCCTCGAGTGGTTCCAGGGCATCGACACCGTGCGCCTCACGACCACCGATCACCGGGAGCTCCTGGCCGATCCCGACATCGACGTCGTGTACGTCGCCGTACGGCACGACCTGCACGAGCAGCTCTACATCGACACGATCAGGGCGGGCAAGGCGCTCCTCGCCGAGAAGCCCTTCGGTATCGACGGCTCGGCCGCCGATGCGATCATGCGGGCCATCCAGGAGAACCCCGACGCGTTCGTGCGGGTGTCGAGCGAGATGCCGTTCTTCCCTGGTGCGCAGTGGGCGATCGACTACGTGCGCTCTGGCGCGCTCGGTCGCATCGTCGAGGCGAAGTGCTCGTTCCTGCACGCCAGCGATCTCGACACCACCAAGCCGCTGAACTGGAAGCGACAGCAGCAGTACTGCGGGGCCGCCGGTGTGCTCAACGACCTCGGCATGCACACCTGGCACGTGCCTCTGCGACTCGGCTGGACCCCGGAGACCGTGTTCGGGGTGCTGCAGGACATCGTGACCGAGCGGCCGGGTCCCGACGGCACCCCGCTCCCCTGCGACACCTGGGACAACGCGGTCATCCACTCCTGGGCATCGCACGAGGGCGCCCGCTTCCCCCTCACGACCGAGACCAAGCGGATCGCTCCGGGCGAGAAGAACACCTGGGAGTTTGAGGCCATCGGCATGAACGGCAGCGTGCGGTTCAGCACCAAGAACCCCAAGGAGGTGCAGGTCTTCGCGGTGGTGGACGTGCCGGGGATCGGCCGCGAGCAGAGCTGGCAGCGCATCGATGCGGGGAGTCAATCCGTGTGGCCCACCGTCACCGGGCCGAACTTCGAGTCGGGGTTCTCCGACGCGATCCTGCAGATGTGGGCCGCCTTCCTCGCGGAGCGCCAGGGGGAACTCGGCGACGGGTTCGGCACGGTGCGTCCGGAGGAGGCCGCGCAGACCCACCGCATCTTCGCGGCGGCGATCTCCTCCCACGAGTCCGGCGGGTCGGTCGCGCCGCAGCGCTGAGTGTGCCCTGCCGGCTTCTATCGTGGGAGTGACGAAAGGGCGGGCGATGCGCAGCAGCGGCAGACCGACGATGAACGACGTCGCCGCCGCCGCAGGGGTGAGCCTGAAGACCGTCTCGCGCGTCATCAACGCCGAACCGAACGTCGACGCGACGATGGCGAGCCGGGTCGCCGAGGCCATCGAGCGCCTGGGCTATCACCGCAACGCCCTGGCGGCGAGCCTGCGCTCCGGCACGAACGACACGGTGGCGTTCCTCGCCGCCGACCTGTCGAACTCGTTCTACATGGGCATCGCGGCGGCGGTGTCGACCGTCGCCGCGCACCGACGCATGCACGTCGTGATGGCCTCGAGCGAGGAAGACCCCGCCACCGAGCGACGCGTCGCGCTCGACCTCTGCCAGCGGAGGGTCGGCGGTCTGATCCTCGTGCCCACGTCGGCGGATCACTCGTACCTCGCGCCGGAGGTCGCGCACGGCACACCCGTGGTGTTCCTCGATCGACCGGGCAACGGCATCGACGCCGACACCGTGCTCCTCGACAACCGCGGCGGGGCACGGGCCGCGGTCGCCGAACTGCTGGCAGCGGGCCACGAGCGCATCGCGATGCTGCTCGACACGACGGAGATCTACACCATGGACGAGCGTCTCGCCGGTGCGCTCGAAGCCTTCGCCGCCGCCGGCCGCTCGCAGGACCCCGCGCTCCTCATCACGGGCGTGCACACACCGGCAGACGCACGCGCTGCGGTGTCGACGCTGCTCGACTCCGCCGCCGCACCCACCGCGCTCTTCTGCGGCAACAACCGAGCGACCGTCGGCGCCCTCGAAGAGCTCATGGTGCGCGGGTCCGATATCGCGGTCACCGGGTTCGACGATTTCGAGCTGTCGTGGATGCTGCCGCGGCCCATCCGGGTGGTGTCCTACGACGTGTCCGCGCTGGGCACGCTCGCGGCGACCACCCTGCTCGACCGCATCGCCGGAGGCCCTCTCGCCGACCCGACTCTTCACCTCGTGCCGACGACGCTCGTGGACCGCGGCGGACGGTCCCGCTAGAGCGGCGGGATCGAGCACCGGATAGATTTCCTCTCATGGCTCTTTCCGGCAATCTCGAGGCGCAACGACGCCGCGACGAACTCGTCGAACTCGCGAACGGCCCGCAGGGCGTGATGATCGAGGCGGCAGCCGAACTGTTCTCCGTCTCGTCCATGACGATCCGCCGCGACCTCCTCGAGCTGGAGGCCGAGGGGCGGGTGCGGCGCGTCCGCGGCGGAGCGACGGCCGCACCGAGAGCCCGCTCGTTCGACGCCAGGAGGGCGATCCGCGCGAGCGCCAAGCGCACCATCGCCGAGAAGGCGCTGCAGCTGGTCCCCGCCCGGGGCAGCATCGCGCTCGACGCCTCCTCCACCGTCAATGTGCTCGCCTCGATGATCGGGCCGCGGACCGGCCTCACCGCCTACACGAACTCGTTCGAGTCCTTTCAGCTGCTGCATCCGCTCGAGGGCGTGACCGCGGTGATCTCCGGCGGCACCGCCGAGCCGACCACCGGCAGCCTGGTCGGGCCCATTGCACGTCGCAGCATGAGGTCGGTGTACTTCGACATCTTCTTCTCCTCCGCGGATGCCCTCGACATCGCCGACGGCACGTCCGAGGTGTCCGTGGACGAGGCCGAGCTGAAGCAGGCGATGGCGGCCAACGCGGGCACGACCGTGGTGTGCATCGACTCCAGCAAGCTCGACCGGCGATCCGTCGCCCGCGCCCTCGAGCGCGACGACATCTCGGCCCTGATCACCGAACTCGATCCAGGAGACGAGCGGCTCGCCCCGTTCCGCGACCGCACCGACATTCTCTGAGCACTTCACCTGTGCGTCAGTTCGTGTTAGATTTCACATGAAGTAACAGCACGAGCGCACGGTCGTGCGCTTCGTCCCCGTCTTGGAGAGTCATGACCAACGCCACCGCCGCCGCACTCATCGCCCGGTCGAACCGCCTCGGCGCCGACCCGAAGAACACCAACTACGCGGGCGGGAACACCTCCGCCAAGGGCACCGAGACCGATCCGGTCACCGGGCGGCCGGTCGAGCTCATGTGGGTCAAGGGCTCCGGCGGCGACCTCGGCACCCTGACCGAGAGCGGCCTCGCGGTGCTGCGCCTCGACCGCATGCGCGCGCTCGTCGACGTCTATCCCGGCATCGAGCGTGAAGACGAGATGGTCGCGGCCTTCGACTACTGCCTGCACGGCAAGGGCGGAGCAGCCCCCTCGATCGACACCGCCATGCACGGCCTCGTCGACGCCGCGCACGTCGACCACCTCCACCCCGACTCCGGCATCGCGATCGCCACCGCGGCAGACGGCGAGGCCCTCACGACGCGCATCTTCGGCGACAAGGTGGCCTGGGTCCCGTGGCGGCGCCCCGGCTTCCAGCTCGGCCTCGACATCGCCGAGATCAAGAAGCAGAACCCGCAGGCGATCGGCTGCATCCTCGGCGGGCACGGCATCACCGCCTGGGCCGACACGTCGGAAGAAGCCGAGGCCAACTCCCTCTGGATCATCGACACCGCGGCCGCGTACATCGCGGAGCACGGAAAGGCTGAGCCGTTCGGCGGAGTGCGCTCCGGTTTCGAGGCGCTGCCGACCGCCGAGCGCCGGGAGCGCGCTGCCGCACTCGCCGGCACGATCCGCGGCATCGCGTCGACCGACAAGCCGATGGTCGGCCACTTCACCGACGCCGATGTCGTGCTCGACTTCCTGGCGTCCGAGAAGGCCCCGGCGCTGGCCGCCCTCGGCACCAGCTGCCCCGACCACTTCCTGCGCACCAAGATCAAGCCGCTCATCCTCGACCTGCCGGCAACGGCATCCGTCGAGGAGCAGGTCGCGCGCCTGCACGAGCTGCACGCCGAATACCGCGCCGACTACCAGGCGTACTACGACGCGCACGCCACCGCCGAGTCGCCCGCCATCCGCGGTGCCGATCCGCTCATCGTGCTGATCCCCGGCGTCGGCATGTTCTCCTACGGCGCGAACAAGCAGACCGCCCGTGTCGCCGGCGAGTTCTACGTCAACGCGATCAACGTGATGCGCGGCGCCGAGTCGCTCTCGACCTACTCACCGATCTCCGACGCCGAGAAGTTCGACATCGAGTACTGGGCACTGGAGGAAGCCAAGCTGCAGCGCATGCCGAAGCCGAAGTCGCACCAGGGCCGTATCGCCTTCGTGACCGGCGCCGCCAGCGGCATCGGCAAGGCCATCGCCACCCGTCTCGCGGCGGAAGGCGCGTGTGTCGTCGTCGCCGACCTCGACCTCGAGAAGGCCAAGGCCGCCGCGGCCGAGCTCGGCAACAGCGACGTCGCGATCGGGGTGGCCGCCAACGTGGCCGATGCCGATGCGGTCCAGGCCGCGCTGAATGACGCGGTGCTCGCGTTCGGCGGTGTCGACCTGGTCGTGAACAACGCCGGCCTGTCGCTGTCGAAGCCGCTGCTGGAGACGACCGAGAAGGACTGGGACCTGCAGCACGATGTGATGGCCAAGGGCTCGTTCCTCGTGTCGAAGGCTGCCGCCCGCGTGCTCATCGACCAGAAGCTCGGCGGCGACATCATTTACATCTCCTCGAAGAACTCCGTCTTCGCGGGGCCCAACAACATCGCCTACTCCGCCACCAAGGCCGACCAGGCCCACCAGGTGCGCCTCCTCGCGGTCGAGCTCGGCGAGCACGGCATCCGCGTCAACGGCATCAACCCCGACGGCGTGGTCCGCGGCTCCGGCATCTTCGCCTCGGGCTGGGGCGCCAACCGCGCTGCGACCTACGGCGTCAAGGAAGAGGACCTCGGCCAGTATTACGCCAACCGCACGATCCTCAAGCGCGAAGTCGTGCCCGAGAACGTCGCCGACGCGGTGTACGTGTTGACCGGCCCCGAGCTGAGCCGCACCACGGGCCTGCACATCCCGGTCGACTCCGGCGTCGCCGCGGCCTTCCTGCGATGACTCTCCTCCGCCGAGTGCACGGGACCTCGCCGAACGCACGGGAACGTCACGTGAATGCGCCGTGCGCTCGGCAGGATGCCGTGCACGCGGCGAGGGGGATGCGCGCATGACCGTCCGAGCGGTCGCGGCCGTCGACCTCGGCGCCACCAGCGGGCGGGTCATGATCGGACGGATCGGCGAAGGACGCCTCGACCTCGAACTCGTCACGCGGTTCCCGAACGGACCGGTGGCACGCGAAGACGGGCTCCACTGGGACTTCGGCGCGCTGTACGAGCATGTGCTCGAGGGGCTCACCGAGGCCGTGCGTCGCGAACCGGGCATCGAGAGCATCGGCATCGACTCGTGGGCCGTCGACTACGGCCTGCTCGCGGACGGAGAGCTCCTGGGCGAGCCGTTCCACTACCGCGACGAACGCACCGCCCGCGGGGTCGACGAGGTGCATGCGATCGCCCCCTTCACCGAGCTGTACGCGCGCAACGGACTGCAGTTCCTGCCGTTCAACACGCTGTACCAGTACCGGGTGGACGCACACCTGGGCGAAGCCGACACCGCACTGCTGATCCCCGACCTCATCGCGTACCTGCTCACGGGGTCTGCGGTCGCCGAACGCACGAACGCCTCGACCACGGGTCTGCTCGGCGTGGCCGACGGCGAGTGGGACACGGCGCTGGCCGACCGGCTGTCCATCCGCTCGAGCATCCTGCCGCCGCTCGTGGATCCGGGCGCGACGATCGGGACGCTGCGCCCGGAGCTCGCGGCACGCATCGGCAAGGACCTCCCTGTGATCGCCGTCGGTTCGCATGACACGGCCTCCGCGGTCGCGGCCACTCCCCTCGCGACGCCCGACTCCGCGTACATCTCGTGCGGCACGTGGGGCCTCGTCGGGGTGGAGCTGACCGAACCCGTGCTGACCGATGCCGCGCGCACAGCGAACTTCACGCACGAGCTCGGAGTGGACGGCCGCTTCCGGTTCCTGCACAACGTCACCGGACTCTGGCTGCTCAGCGAGACGGTGCGCGCGTGGGAGGCAGAGGACGGCGCGAGCATCGACCTGCCGGAGCTGCTGTCCGCGGCAGCCGACGTCAGTGGTCCCGTGCCCGTGTTCGACGCCGAGGACCCCTCGCTCACTGCTCCGGGAGACATGCCGCAGCGCATCGCCGTGCTCCTCGGCGACGCGGCCCCGACGTCGCGAGCGGCCTTCGCGCGGACGATCATCGAGTCGATCGCGGCGTCCTTCGCCGGGGCCGTCCACAGCGCAGCCGCCCTGTCGGGGCGCACGCTCGACGCCATCCACCTCGTCGGCGGAGGGTCGCTCAACCGTCTTCTCTGCCAGGCGACGGCCGACCGGACGGGACTGCCGGTCCTGGCCGGCCCGGTCGAGGCGACCGCGCTCGGCAATGTGCTGATCCAGGCGCGCGCTCTCGGTGCCGCACCGGCGACGCTCGAGGGACTGCGCGCCCTGGTCGCGGCGACCCATGCGCCGGAGCGGTTCGTCCCGCACGCGTGATCGCAACGACAGAGGGCGCCGAGGCTGAAAGCCCCGGCGCCCTCTTCGCGGTGACTCAGAAGTCGAAATCGCCGATGTTGTCCGCATCGAACACGAAGGGGTCGCCGAGCAGCACCACGCCGTCGGCGCCGACCGTGTACTCCCCGAGGTCCCCGGCGTCGAAGGTGTCGCCTTCCTCGCCGGTGATGTCACCCTCGACGAGCGCCTTGGCCGCGAACGCCGACAGGTAGCCGAGGTCGGCCGGGTTCCACAGCGCGAACGAGGTGACGGTGCCGTCCTCCACGTACTCGCGCATCTGGTTCGGCGTGCCGAGCCCGGTCAGCGCGACCTTGCCCTTGAAGTCCGAGGTCGACAGGTAGCGGGCTGCGGCCGCGATGCCCACCGTGGTCGGCGAGACGATACCCTTCAGCTGGGGGTGGCTCTGCAGCAGGGCCGCCGTCTTGTCGAACGAGGTCTGGTCGTCGTCGTCGCCGTAGACGGTCTCCACGATCGTGATGTCGGGGTAGTCGCTCGCGACGTACTCCTTCATCAACTCGATCCAGGCGTTCTGGTTGGTGGCGTTGGCCGATGCCGACAGGATCGCGATCTCGCCAGCTCCGCCGATCTGCTCGGCGACCTGGTCGATCTGCACCTTCGCGATGCCGTCGGAGTCCGCCTGGTTGATGAACACGTCGCGGCACTCGGGGTTGGTGTCGGAGTCGAAGGTGACGACCTTGACCCCGGCGTCCCGCGCCTCGTTGAGCGCGTCGCAGATGGCCTTCGGGTCGTTCGCCGAGACCACGAGTGCGCCCACCGCCTGCTGCGTCGCGGTGTTGATGTAGCTCACCTGTGCGTCGGGGGTCGCCTCGGCGGGGCCGACCTCGGCGAAGGTTCCGCCGAACTCCTCGACGGCCTTCTTGCCTCCCTCGCTGGAGGTGTCGAAGTAGGGGTTGCCGAGGTTCTTGGGCAGGAACGTGATCGACAGGTTGTCGGATCCGCCGCCCTCACCGGAGCCGGAGTCGCCCGACCCGCTGCCGGTGTCGGCGCAGCCGGTCAGCACGAGCGCTGCGGCGACGGCCACCGCGGCGAGCGCCGTGACCCTCTTGCGTGCAAACGTCATTGTTCTTCCTTTCGTGATGATCACCGCGGGCGGATGCCGGCGGCGAGAGGCTGCCTCATGGTGCGGGAGAGGCTGCGACGCGGAGGGGCGGTCCCGCTTTCGCGCGGACGCGTTGCGCCCAGGCGAGGACGCTGGCTGCGACGACCGAGAAGATCAGCAGGCCGCCCGTGATGATGTTGATGACGTCGGAGGTGACTCCGGCGAGGCGCAGGCCGCTTCCGAGCACCCCGATCAGGAGCACCGCGGCGACGACGCCGTGCAGGTGGCCCCTGCCGCCGAACACCGACACACCGCCGAGCACGACCGCGGCGATGACCTGGAGTTCGAGACCGGTGGCGTTGTCGCCGCGGGCGCTGCCGAAGCGCAGGGTGTAGAAGATGCCGGCGAAAGCGGCCACCACCCCCGACAGGATGAACAGGATGAACTTCGTCCGCTCGACGTTCACGCCGGAGAACCGCGCGGCATCCTTCGAGAGGCCGATGGCGTAGATGCCACGGCCGAACGGGGTGAAGTGGAGGACCACGGCGAAGATCGCGAGGAGGATCAGGAACGGGATGACGATGTAGGGGATCGTCGTGCCGGCGATCTTCGCCTTCGCGAGCGCCGTCCACATCTCCGGGAAGTCGGTCACCGCGGTGGTCCCCAGCAGTCCGACGGCGAGTCCGCGGAACAGCGCGAGCGTGCCGATCGTGACGGCGAGCGACGGAAGTCCGACGACCGTGACGAGGAACCCGTTGAAGGCTCCTCCGACGACGCCCACCGCGAGCGCGGCCAGCGCGGCGACCTCGAACGGCGCGCCGGATTCGGTGAGCACGCCGGTGACGACGCTCGCCAGGCCCACCATGGAGCCGACCGAGAGGTCGATCTCGCCCGTGATCATGACGAGGGTCATGGGCAGGGCGATCAGCAGGATGGGGGCGACGTCGAGCAGCAGGTAGTTGACCGTGATGGGCTGCGCGAAGCCGCGGATCGACACGGCGGACACGAGCACGACGAGCACCAGGAGGGCGATGATCGCGAACTCTCGGTTGATCAGCACCCGACGCCACAGCGGTCGGTCGTAGTCGCGGATGATCCGCGTCGAGGTCGTGGTCGTGGTGGTCATGAGTCGTCCCTCGCCTCGATGAGCTGACGTTTCTGCCGAACGGCGAGCACGCGGTCCAGCACGATCGCGCCGATGATGAGCACGCCGACGACGGCGCGCTGCCAGAAGTCCGGGATGCCGAGGATCGGCAGCGCCCTGTTGATCGTCATCAGCAGCATCGCGCCGATGGCCGCACCCCACACCGACCCGACGCCGCCGGTGATCGCGATGCCTCCGATGACGGCGGCGCCCACCGCATCCAGCTCCCATCCCGAGCCGACCTGCGAGCTCACAGATCCGTATCTGGCGACGTAGAAGACTCCGGCGAGGCCGGCGAGCGCCCCCGAGAGCACGAAGGCGCTGAGCACGCGGCGCGTGGTCTTGAGACCGTACAGTTCCGCGGCGGCGGGGTCGGACCCGATCGCGTAGTACTCGCGCCCTCCCCTGGTGTTGCGCATGTACCAGGCGGCGATCGCCAGGACGACGATCGCGACGATCGACAGCACCGGGATGGTGAGGATCTGCTGCGTGCCCAGACCGAGGAACTCCTTGGGCAGATCCGACGGATGCACCTGGTCGCTGCCCGTCCAAAGCACGTTTATGCCGCGATAGGCATAGAGGGTGCCGAGCGTGATCACCATCGCAGGGACCTTGGCGAACGCGACGAGCGCGCCGTTGATGAGTCCGAGCAGCCCTCCGAAGATCACGGCGGCGATCACGACGAGCGCGATGGGGATGCCGGGGACGTCGATGAACAGGCGACCGGTGAGGAATGCCGTGAGGCCCATGACCGAGCCGACCGAGAGGTCGACGTTGCGGGTGATGATGACGATCGCCTGCCCGACCGCGACGAGCACGAGGATCGAGGGGGTCAGCAGCAGATCGCGCCAGCCGTCGGCGCTGAACAGGAAGTTCGGATTCTTCACCGTCGCGGCGATCACGACGAGGATCAGCGCGACGAGGATCCCGACCTCGCGGGCGCGGCCGATGCCGCCGGGCTTCTTCGCGATCGCGGGGGCCGGTGCCGCCGTTGCCGTGGTGCTCATGCGTGCTGCTCCGATGCGTGGGTCGCGGCGAACATGACGTTCTCGCTGGTGGCGTCCTCGCGGGCGATCTCGGCGGTGATGCGTCCTTCTCGCATGACGAGCACGCGATCGGCCATGCCGAGCACCTCCGGCAGCTCCGACGAGATCATGAGGATCCCCCTCCCCTCGCCCGCGAGCTGCGAGAGCAGTCTGTGCACTTCGGACTTCGTGCCGACGTCGATGCCGCGGGTGGGCTCGTCGATGATCAGCACGCGAGGGTCGGTGGCCAGCCACTTGGCGAGGACCACCTTCTGCTGGTTGCCGCCCGAGAGCGTGGCAGCGACCGTGTCCAGGGCGTGCGTCTTGACCTCGAGTCGCGACGCCCAGAGCGTGGCCGCACGGTTCTCCATCCCGGTGGTGATCAGACCCCACTTGGCGAGGGTGCGACGGATGGCGAGGGTGATGTTGCCGCCGACGCTCGCATCGATCACGAGCCCCTGCTTGCGTCGGTCCTCCGGCACGAGAGCCAGGCCGTGACGCATGGCGGCGGTGGGGTTGCGACGAGGAACGCCGGCGCCCAGCATCCGTACGTCCCCCTCCCGGTAGGCGTCGACACCGAACACGGCGCGTGCGACCTCGCTGCGACCCGCACCCACGAGACCGGCGAGCGCGACGATCTCGCCGGCTCGAACCGTGAACGAGATGTCATGGAACACGCCGGGGCTCGTGAGTCCTCGCACCTCGAGCAGCGGTTCGCCGATCTCGGCCTCCTGCTTGGGGAAGAGCTCGGTGACGTCGCGGCCGACCATCTGACGCACGAGGTCGTCGACGGTGGTGTCGGCGACGGGCGTCGTGTCGATGTAGGCGCCGTCGCGCATCACGGTGACCGTGTCGCACAGATCGAACACCTCGTCGAAGCGGTGCGAGATGAACAGGATCGCACGTCCTTCGTCGCGCAGGCTCCTCGCGACCGCGAACAGGCGGTCGACCTCCACGCCGCTGAGCGCTGCGGTCGGCTCGTCCATGATCAGCACGCTCGCGTCGAGGGAGATGGCCTTGGCGATCTCGATGATCTGCTGGTCCGCGATCGACAGCCCCTCGGTGATGCGATCGGGGTCGAGCGCGACACCGAGCCGCCGGAAGATCTGGTCGACCTCGGCGCGCATGGCCTTGCGGTCGATGCGGCCGAGGGCGCGCGTGGGCTGTCGGCCCATGAAGATGTTCTCGGTGACGGAGAGGTCGGGGAAGAGCGTCGGCTCCTGGTAGATCACGGCGATGCCTGCGGCCTTGGACTGCGCCGTGCTGGTGAAGTCGACCTCTTCGCCGTGGAGGCGGAAGTCTCCGGAGTCGCGGCGGTACAGCCCGGCCATGATCTTCACGAGCGTGGACTTGCCCGCGCCGTTCTCGCCGATGAGGGCGTGGATCGAACCGGACTGAAGCGTGAGGCTTCCGGAGCGCAGCGCGATGACCGGTCCGAAGGACTTCACGACGCGGTGCAGTTCCAGCGCGGTGGGGGGAGCACTGCGGGCGTGTGCGTCGTCGACCACTGGCTTTCCTCTCCGTTGAGGGGGATGATGTTCGGAATGAACCGAGATGAATCGATTCAGGTGGGTTTCAGGCTAGTGTATGTGATGCGAGCGTCAGGTCAAGCCCTGATACCCGAACCGTGATCCACCCGACGACGAGAGGACAGCCGTGGCGGTCAGCATCCGCGATGTCGCCCTCCGTGCGGGCGTCTCCGTCGGCACCGTGTCGAACGTCCTGAACCGACCGGAAGAGGTCTCGAGCGATTCCGTCGCACGCGTGAGCCGCGCCATCGAGGAACTCGGATACGTGCGCAACGACGCCGCCCGCAAACTGCGCGCCGGCGTCAGCACGACAGTGGGTTTCGTGGTGCTCGACGGACAGAACCCGTTCTACAGCGACGTGGTCCGCGGCGCCGAAGACGAGGCATCCAGTCACGGCATCGCGATCCTGTACGGCAACACCGACGACGACCCCTCCCGCGAGAAGGTGTACCTCGACCTCTTCCGCGAGCAGCAGGTGCGCGGTCTGCTGATCGCACCCTACGGCGACGTGATGACGCAGCTGCGCCGGTTCCGCGCGAGCGGCATCGCCACCGTGCTCGTCGACAGGTTCAGCGCCGACAGCGGGTTCTCCTCCGTCTCGGTCGACAGCGTCGCCGGAGGACGGCTCGCCGTCGAGCACCTGATCGAGGTGGGCCGACGCCGCATCGCCTTCGTCGGGGGCCCCTTCGACATGCGCCAGGTCACCGATCGGCTCGCCGGCGCACGCGCCGCGGCCGAGAACGCCTCCGTGCACGTCGACCTCGAGGTGGTCCCCACGGCGGCGATGACCGTGGAGGAGGGCGCGGCAGCAGGCGCGAGGCTCCTCACCCGCCCTCGTCGCGAGTGGCCTGACGCGCTGTTCGCGGCGAACGACCTCCTCGCACTGGGCCTGCTGCAGTCCCTCGCCGCGGGCGGCCGGGTGCTCGTCCCCGACGAGATCGCCTTGATCGGGTTCGACGACATCCCGTTCGCTGCGGCGGCTGCCGTTCCGCTCTCGTCCATCCGACAGCCGAGCCGGATGATCGGACGCACCGCGCTCCGCATCGTGCTCGAAGAGGCCGCCGACCCCGACAGCATCCCGCGGCAGACGGTCTTCCCGCCCGAACTCATCGTGCGCCGCTCCACCACGGGCTGAGCCGCAGCGGTTCCTCGGCGGCACCCCCGTGAGTGTCGTGTAATACTTTACCGTGCGCGTGGGGACGCGACACAGGGGAAACGACACTGGGGAGGCATGGCGACATGCGGAAGAAGACGATGTGGCGCGTTATCGCGCCGACGACGGCGATAGGGCTCGTAGTGATCGGCATCGCCGCGGCGAGTTCGACGGCGCTCGCGGCCGGCGACGCGGGGGGCTTCACCGACGTCCGGATGGAATTCGCGGACGACGCCCACCTGGCGTACATCGGAGGGGCGTTCCAGATCACGGCGGACTGGGCCGTTCCCGTCGGAGCGGATGGCGGCGATACGTTCGCCATGGTCCTGCCACCCGAGTTGCGCGGCGTGGATCAAGTGCCCTTCGGCGCCGTCGACGCCCACGGACAGCCCGTGGTCACCTGCTCCGTCGGCGTGGGCGCCGGCCCGACACTCACCTGCACCCTGCTGGGGACCGTTCATCGGAGGGACGGCGTCGAGGGCTCGCTTCGCTTCACGGCCATCGCCGCGACCGCGTCTGCGGGCTCGAGCCTCGACTTCCGCATCGGCGCCGACGTCGTGAGGGTGGAGATCCCCGGCGGCGCACCCATCGTCATGCCCGGGCGCCCGACGCCCGGGGACGGCGAGGGCGACACCCCCGGCGATCCGGGTGCTCCGACCGACCCCGGCGCTCCGACCGACCCCGCCGATCCGACCGACCCGACCGACCCTGGCGCCCCGGCCGACCCGGCCGATCCGGCAGGTCCCGGTGCTCCGACCGACCCTGGTGCTCCGACCGACCCTGGTGCTCCGACCGACCCCGCGGATCCGGCCGACCCGGCCGATCCCACCGACCCGACCACTCCTGGCGATCCGGCCGATCCTGCCATCCCGGCAACGCCGGAACAGCCCGCTCCCGCTCCGGCCCCCGACCCCGTACCGGCGTCAGACCCGGCACCGGATCCTGCGCCGGCCGAGTCCGGCTCTCTGTCTGATGCCGGCTCTCTGCCCGATGCCGGTCCGTCGAGCCAGGCGGAGAGCCCTGCCCTCGATGCCGCCGACGCGTCGGGGCCCGCGCGACCCGTCACCGGCGCTACGCCGTCGGCCGAGTCGGCGACGGCCGACGTGTCGCCGCAGCACGCCGAACCTTCCCGCGCCGCGCGCGGACAAGGCGTCGACCTCGCATCTCCGCAGGGCGACGCGGCGCTACCGGAGTACGTCGGCGTCGGCGATGCCGCGTCTGCGGAAGGGCCGATCGCCACGCGCGCCGTCGTCGCTCCCGTCATCACCGGCTTGGGTGCGGCCCTCGTGGTGGCCTTGGTGGCCCTGGCGGTCACGTCCGCTGTGGTCATCCGCCGTGGGCGGCTCAACGGCTGACCGCCGCCCGTCCACGTCGAAAATCGAACACATATGACAGCTGGCGTTTCATGCAGTAACATCTTACTCGTCAAATAATAAGCGCAGTGGGCCTGGGGGCCGTTAGGGGAATTGAAATGCGCATCAAATCGCTCAAGAAGCTCTTATCATCGGTGACGGTGGTGGGGCTGGCGGCTCTGGGGGTCATCTCCGCCGGGGCTACGGCTTCAGCCGCCACATACACATATCCCGACGCGATCACGAACGTGCAGATGGCGTTCGACACCGGGGAGACGGCTCCCGCTGAGGTCGGGGACATCTTCACGGTGACGGCCGACTGGTCGGTGCCCAACGGCGCCGTCGGGGGCGAGACCTTCGGGATGACACTGCCGTCCGAGCTTCACAACCTCGCCGGTGGTGCGTTCGACCTCAACAACCCCGCGGGGGATCTGGTCGGCACCTGCACGATCAGCGAGGATGCCACGCCGATCCTCACCTGCACGCTGACGGACTTCGTCAACGGCAAGGAAGACATCAGCGGAAGCCTCTGGTTCAAGGCTCAGGCCGTCAAGTCGACGACGGACTCGACGCTCGAGTTCCAGATCGGCAACACCTTCGTGCCGGTCGGCATCCCGGGAGGCGAGCCGATCGTCGGCTCCAGCCCCGCCCCGACAACGGTCTCGAAGGACGGATGGCAGTCGTTCGACGAAGGCGTCTGGGGCTGGACGATCAACGTCCCCAGCTCGGTCGCCTCGGGTGGGCAGTTCACGATCCAGGACACGCTCGTCCCCGGTTCGCTGCAGCTCGAGAACCACACGCTGACGGGGCAGGTGCGCGCCGAATGGCGTGCCGTCGACGGCAACGGCAACCTCACCGGGCCGGCCACCGCTGTTCCCGCGTCGGACTTCCTGGAGAACACCTTCGCCGCGGGCGGCAAGTCCTTCACCCTCACCATCGGCAATGTTCCGGCGGACCAGGCTCGCGCCTATCAGGTCATCTACTACACCACCCCTGACGGGGCGTTCTTCCCTGGCGACGCGTACGCCAACGAAGCGACCGTGCAGTCCACGACGGTGAACACGACGTACACCTACCAGGCGTCGGGCGGCGGCGACGGAGACGCCAAGTCCTACGCGCGCTTCTCGATCGCCAAGGCTGTCTCCGGCGATGGCGCATCGCTCGTGCCCGCCGACACGGAGTTCACGGTGCACTACACCGTCGCAGGTGACACCCACGATATGACCGTCAAAGCCGGAGAGGCCAACCGTGTGCAGTCCGAGCGGTACCCGATCGGATCGACGTTCGTGATCTCCGAGATCGACATCCCCACCGTCGCGGGGCTGACCTGGGGCGACTACACCATCACCGGCCCTGGCGTGACCGACAACGGCGATGGTACGTATTCCGTCACCCCGGGTGACAGCACCGCCGTCGCGCTCACGCTCGACAACTCGGCTGACGTCGTCCCGCCGCCCACGGGCACCGTTTCCGTGACGAAGCACGTCACCGGCGCGGGCGCCGCGCTGGTCCCCGACGCGAAGTACACGGTCCACTACGCGTACACCGTCGACGGCACCGCCACCGAAGGCGACCTCACGATCGCCGACGGTGACACCGCCGCGATCGACGCCGACCTCCCGGTCGGCACCGAGGTCACCTTCACCGAGGTCGCACCCGAGTCGGTCACCACCGACCAGGGCACCGTGAAGTACGGCGACCCCGTCTTCACCGCAGGCGGCGAAACCCTCGGCACCACGGCAACCGTCACCATCACCGACGCCGACCAGGCACTCGCCGTCGAACTCGAGAACCCGACGACCCTGGTCCCGCCGCCCACGCCGCCGGTGACGCCTCCGGCCACTCCGCCGACGACGCCTCCGACCACTCCTCCGACGGGACTGGCGCAGACGGGCTCGTCATTCGCAGCCGGCACGGCCGCACTTCTCGGCCTGGGCCTGCTCATCGCCGGCGGCGCCGTGGTCGTCGCGCGACGGAAGGGCGTGAAGCACTGATCGTGATCTAGCCAGATGCGGCACCCGGGACATGTCCCGGGTGCCGCATCTCTTTGACCGTGCACGCCCCTGTGTGAGCCCGAGACCGGTCGCGCTAGCCTTCCGCGTTGGCCGAGGCGATCAGCTGCTCGATCTGCTCGAAGGTGACGGGGAGACCCGGGAAGCCGGCGAGTCGACCGATCGGGAACGAGGCCATCATCTTCTCCATCGCTTCGTCTTTCGGCATCATCGACGCCGCCGCAGCATCACCGGCCTGCCCGCCCAGGAGACCGCCGAGCGCCTGCTGCACGATAGGCCCCGCGACCGGATGCGCCATCAGATCGCCCACCGACGAGTTCATGGTGAGTTCCTGACGCACCTCGTCACCCGCGACGTCGACGGTCGACGTCGACCGGATGTCACGGCTCGACGCGGCGACGTCGACGACGTAGGCGCCGCCCTCGACGATCCACCGGTCGACACGCACGTCCCAGTAGGCGAGGTCTTCCCGGCGCACGACCAGCTCGACCGTGCGGGTCTCCCCCGCGGCGACCGCGACCGAAGCGAATGCCTTGAGCTCTCTCGGCGCGCGCTGCACGATCGACTGCTCCGGCGCCACATACACCTGCACGACCTCGCGCCCGTCACGATCGCCCGAGTTCGTGACATCGACCCGCACGACGATGTCTCCGCTCGCGCCCACTTCGGCCGTCGCCGGCGCATAGTCGAAGCTCGTGTACGACAGTCCGTGCCCGAACGGGAAGGCCACGTCGAGGCCCTTCGCGTCGTACCACCGGTAGCCGACCAGCAGTCCCTCTCCATAGCGGACGTGTCCGAACTCCCCCGGGAAGTTGCCGAACGACGGGTTGTCCTCCAGGCGCACGGGCACGGTCTCGGTGAGCTTTCCGGAAGGATTGACCGCGCCGTAGAGCACGTCGGCGACAGCGCTGCCCCCGGCCTGTCCGAGCAGCCAGCCCTCGACGATCGCCGGCACGCGGTCGGCGAACGGCAGGGCCACCACGCCGCCGTTCGAGAGCACCACCACGACGCGCTGGTTCACCTCGAGCACGGCATCCAGCACGGCGAGCTGCTCCGCGGGAAGGTCGATGTGCTCGCGATCGAACCCCTCCGACTCCTCTGCCGCGGGGAGACCGAGGAAGACCACCGCCACGTCCGCCGCGGCGGCGACCTCGACCGCCTCCGCCCGAAGGTCGTCGTCAGTCCGTCCAGAGGCAGCGATGACTCCGCCTTCGACCGCGAAGCCGGGAGCGTAACTGACGTTCTCCCCGCCGACGGCGCGCAGCTCGTCGAGCGCCTTGTCGATCCTGGTCGGGTTGATCAGCGATGAACCCGCTCCCTGGAAACGCGGCTCGGTCGCGAACGCGCCGACCACCGCGATCCGCTGCTCGGGGGCGAGCGGCAGGAGACCTCCGTCGTTCTTCAGCAGCACGATCGAGCGGCCTGCGGCCTCACGCGCAAGCGCGTGGTGCGCGTCGACATCCAACGAACCCTCCACGATCGGTCGTTCCTGTGCCCTGCGGACCAGGTCGATCGCGCGTGCGGCTGCGGTGTCGAGCGCGCTCTCCTCCAGAGTTCCCGCCCGCACCGCCGCGACGAGTTGCGCGTCAGTACGTCCTCCTGATGCGGGCATCTCGAGATCGAGTCCAGCGGCGATACCCGCGACGCGGTCGTTCACCGCACCCCAGTCCGACACGACGAGGCCGTCGAAGCCCCAGTCGTCACGCAGCACGCTCGTCAGCAGCCACGGATCCTCCGAGGTCCACACGCCGTTGAGCTTGTTGTACGAGCACATGACGGTCCACGGCGCGGCGTCCTTGACCACGCGCTCGAACCCGCGCAGATAGATCTCCCGCAGCGGGCGGGGGTCGACGTCCGAGCTCGCGCGCATGCGGTCGAACTCCTGGTTGTTCGCGGCGAAGTGCTTCAGCGACGTGCCCACGCCCTTCGACTGCACGCCTCGGACCGAGGCGGCGCCGAGCACGCCCGACACGATCGGGTCCTCGGAGAAGTACTCGAAGTTGCGGCCGCACAGCGGTGAGCGCTTGATGTTGACGCCGGGGCCGAGCACGACGGCGACATCCTCGATCGCGGCCTCCACCCCGATCGCAGCGCCCACCCGCTCGATGATCTCCGGGTCGAAGGAGGAGCCGATGCCGACGGCGGGAGGGAAGCACGTGGCCGGCACGCTGGAGGCCAGACCGAGGTGGTCGGTGGCCCCTGACTGCTTGCGGAGCCCGTGCGGGCCGTCCGTCATCATCACCGAGGCGATGCCGACACGGTCGATGGCCTTCGTTGTCCAGAAGTCCGCACCGCTGGTGAGCGAGGCCTTCTCCTCGAGCGTGAGGTCGGAAGCCGAGTTCTCGGTCATTGTGGTCCTTTCGCGGGCGACATCGATGTCCTTGCGAAAACCTTATGCTCTTCAGTATTAGATTTCAAACGGCATTCAGGATTAGTCTCGGAGCATGGCTCGACGAGGTTCATACGCGAAGGGCGTCGCGCGACGCGAAGAGATCCTCGAGAGCGCGCTCGACGTGATCGGGCGCAAGGGGTACCAGAACGCCTCGCTCAAAGAGATCGCCGAGGTCGTCGGCGTCACCCCTGCCGCCCTCCTTCACTACTTCGGCTCGAAGGAAGAGCTCTTCACCGAGGTCCTCCGCAAGCGCGACGAGCACGACGGCCTCGACCCTGCCGGCCTCAGCGCGGATGATGCCCGAGGGGCGTTCCTCGACGTGATCCGGCACAACACCGAGGTCCCCGGGCTCGTCGCCCTGTTCTCGCGGCTCGCGGTGGATGCGGCAGACCCGGCGCATCCCGCCCACCCGTACTTTCTCGACCGCAGTGCGCGCCTGCGGGAGTCCATCGCCGACAACTTCAGCGGCGGAGAGCAGCACTCCTCCCTCGACCCCGACACTCTCGCCCGCGTCATCCAGGCCGTGTCCGATGGACTCCAGCTGCAGTGGATGATCGATCCGACCGTCGACATGCCCGGCATCATGGCCGCCCTGATCGACGCCCTGCTCCCCCCGACGGCGCACGACTCCTAGCGCCCCTCCCGCACACTCGTCCGCCCCTCCCGGAGGGGACACTTGTCGGGCGGATGTCCGGATGTCGGGCGAATGCCTCGGATCCGGTCCTGCATCCGCTCGCCCGCCCGACATCCGTGCGGACCGAACGACGTCGCCCGCTAGCCCTTGACCGCACCTCCGAGACCGGCCGACCGCAGGAAGACCGACTGGAACAGCAGGAACATCGCGATCGGGATCAACGTCGCGATCGCCAGCGCCGCCAGGAACACATCGAGCTCGGTCTGGGACTGCACGGCCGGAAGCCGCACCGACAGCGGTTGCACCGCGGGATCCGGCAGCACCAGCATGGGCCACAGGTAGTCCTTCCACGCGGCGATGATGGCGAACACCGAGACCACTCCGAGAATGGGCTTCGACATGGGCAGCACGATCGACCAGAACAGCCGGAACGGACCGGCGCCATCTGTGCGTGCCGCCTCGAACACCTCACGCGGCAGCGAGTCGAAGAAGCGCTTGACCAGCAGGATGTTGAAGGCATTCGCCCCCATCGGGAGCCAGACCGCGAGGTAGTTGTTGAGCAGGTTCACCTCGCCGAGCAGCGGCGGATTCACGATCGTGAGGTACAGCGGCACGAGCAGCACGATGCCGGGGATGAACAGTGTCGCCAGCACGAGGGCATTGAGCACCGGCGCGTACCTCGGCCGCAGCACCGAGAGCGCGTAGCCTGCCGTCGTCGCGATGAACAGCTGCACGAACCAGGCGCCGAGCGCGATCACGACCGTGTTCAGGAAGTACTGGTCGATATGGATGTCGTTCCATGCCGTCGACAGGTTCTCCCAGTCGATGCCGTTCGGCCACAGCGCGAACGGCTGCTGCAGGGTGTCCTGCGTCGGCGTGACAGCGGACTTCGCGAGCCACAGGATCGGGCCGAGACCGGCGACCACCAGCCCGACCGCGAGGAACACGTGCGTGACGGACATCCCGATGCGGATGCCGGGGCGCCGACGCTCCGAGTCCGAGATGACCGTGCGGTCGCCCACGCGGTCGGCGGCCTTCGCTGCGGCCTTCTCCGCGGCACGGGTGGAGAGGCGGGTGGTGAGGCTCACGTCGTGCTCCAACGGTCGGTCAGCTTGAAGTACAGCCAGGAGAGGAGGGCGAGGACGATCGCGAGCAGCACCGATACGGCGGTCGCCTCGCCGTAGTCGCCGCCCAGGCTGTTCCGGAACGCCTTGTCGTAGATGTACAGCAGCACGGTCTTGGTCGCGCCGGCGGGTCCGCCCCCGGTGAAGAGGAACGGTTCGAGGAAGACCTGCGCCGTCGCGATGACCTGCAGGATCAGCATGATGAAGAGGATGCCGCGCAGCTGCGGCAGCGTGACGTGCCAGACCTTCTTCCAGATACCGGCACCGTCGACCTCCGCCGCGTCGTAGAGCTCAGGCGGGACGCCAAGGAGCGCGGCCAGGTAGATGATGATCGACCCGCCCGCACCCGCCCAGGTGGCTTCGAGCACGAGGGACGGCATGGCCTGCACAGCGTCCTGGATCCAGGGTTGCGGCGGGATGCCGACGAACCCGAGCACCGTGTTGAACACACCGGACGGGTCTGCACTGTAGAAGAACTTCCACAGCAGCACCGCCACGACCGGTGGGATCACAACGGGGAGATAGGCGAGGGCCGAATAGATGCCCTTGCCCCGCCGCACCTCGCTCATCAGCACCGCCATGAGCAGCGGTAAGGGGAACCCGAAGAGCAGGGCGAGCACCGCGAACCACAGCGTGTTGATCACGGCGCGGCCCAGCTCGGGGTCACCGATCACAGCGAGGTAGTTGTCGAAGCCCACCCATTCGGAGACGATCAGGTTCGTCTTCTGCAGGCTCATGATCACCGACTGCACGATCGGCGACCACGAGAAGAACACGAAGACGAACAGCATGGGAAGCACGAACAGCAGGTTCGCAAGCCCGCCGCCGCGGAACCAGGTGAGGGGCGAGCGGCGGCGGGGAGGGCGCACAGCGGGCGGCGGAGAGTCCTCCACCGCCGCCCGCTGCTCGGGGAGCGTCATCGTCATGGACTGCTACTCGTCGAGCTTCGCCTGCGCGTCGGTCTGCGCCTGGGCGAGCAGAGCGTCGATGTCGGCACTCTGATCGGTCAGCACGGTCTGCACGACGGCGTCGAGGAGCGCATACACCTCCTGTGTCTTCACCTTGGGCTCACCGACGGGCGTCTGGTCCCAGATCCGTTCGCTGAACGGTGCCATCTGGTCGACCGGCACGTTGATGTAGTCGGCGATCCACTCCTGCGACTCGTCGTACAGCTCGCGGCTGAGCACCGGCAGCAGCGGGGTGCCGACGGCCTGACCCGACTCGTTCAATGTCTTGGCGTCGAGGGCTGCCGCGTCCTCGTCCATGAGCTTCTGCATGTAGTACCAGTCGATCCAGGTGACGGCCGCGGCTTTCGTCGTCTCGTCGACGGTCGGGCTGATCACCGCGATGTCGCCGCCGCCGAGCGTGCCGGGGTCGTCGCCCTCCATCGGCACCACCGTCATGCCGTAGATGTCGGAGTCCATGCCGAAGTCGCGCACGAGGGCGGTGTAGATGTCGGATCCCGACGAGTACATGCCGATGTTGCCCGCGGCGAACTCCTGGTTGATCGTGCCCCAGTCGAGGTCGACCTTCGATCCGAAGGAGCCGTCCTCCCACTTGACGTCGTGCAGGAACTGCAGGGTGGCCCTGGTCGCGTCGTTGTCGATCGTCGACTCGGCGGTGCCGTCGCCGTTGTCGGTCTGCGTGCGACCACCACGCGCCACCGTCTGCGAGGTGAGCTGCCATCCGCCGGTGTTGTTGATCGCCATCTGCGCGTATCCGGCCTTGCCTGTTGCCTCCGTGATGGCCTTGGCAGCCTCGCGGATCTCCTCCCACGTCTCCGGCGGGTTGTCGGGGTCCAGGCCCGCCTGCTCGAACAGGTCGCGGTTGTAGTGCAGTGCTGCCGCGTACGCCTGCCGGGGGAACCCGTAGAGCTTCCCGTCGGAGCCGGTGACCCCGTCGAGGATGATGGGATTGAACTTGTCCGTGTAGCCGAGCTCCTCGATCGCGTCGGTCACGTCCATCAGCTGCCCGTTCTCGAGCAGCGTCTTGGAGTCGGTGAACGGCACGGTGAAGACGTCCGGCAGGCTGCCGCCCGCGAGCTGCACGGCGAAGGTCGGGCCCTCCCACTCGTATTCGACCCCGATGATGTCGATATCGGGGTGCTCCTTCTCGAACTGCTTCTCCTGCGCGGCGAACGCCTCGTAGGCCGCGGCGTCGGCGCCAGGGGGGAACGTCGCGACGCGCAGCTCCGTCTTGCCGTCGGCGCTGTCATCGCTGCCGCTCGAGGTGCATCCTGCCAGGGCGCCGACCGTCGCGAGTACCGCGACGCCGGCGACCAGGGCTTTCGTTGGTGACTTCATCGTCTGTCCTTCCATGTGGTGCTGATCGGGTGGTGCAGGGCTGTCGACCGCTCAGGCGGAGCGCGCCGGAACGGCGCGGAGGGCGAGCCACGCGGTGGCGTCCGGAGGGAGCGTGCCGTCGAGGGGCGCGCTCGAGAGGAGCACCTCGTGGTGCGCGGGGAGGGGCACAGGGACGGAACCGAGATTCGTGATGCTCACGGTGCCGTCACCGCGACGGAACGCGAGGATGTCGGCCCCGAGCTCCAGCCACTCCAGGTCGCTGCCGCTGAAGTCGGCAGTCCGGCGGCGCAGGGCGATCGCCGTCCGGTAGAGGTTGAGGGTCGAGCCGGGGTCGCGCTCCTGCGCCTCGACCGTGAGTCCCGCCCAGCCCTGGGGCTGCGGAAGCCACGGGCGACCGCCGAAGCCGTACGGACTCGCGTTCCCGCTCCACGGCAGCGGCACGCGGCATCCATCGCGCCCTGGGTCGACCCCGCGGGAGCGGAAGTGCATCGGGTCCTCGATCGCGTCGAGGGGGAGTTCGACCTCGGGGAGCCCGAGTTCGTCGCCCTGGTAGATGTACAGGCTCCCCGGCAGGGCGGCCACGAGCAGTGCCGCGGCGCGCGCCCGCTTCGTCCCCCGCTCGGCATCGGTCGCCGTCCCGAAGCGTTTGCGCTCGAACGCGAACGAGGAATCGGCCCGTCCGTAGCGTGTGACCGGACGGGTGACGTCGTGGTTCGACAAGACCCAGGTGGCCGGAGCCCCGACAGGAGCGTGCTCGGCCAGCGTGCGCGTGATGGAGTCGCGCATCGCCTGCGCGCTCCACGGCTGGGTCATGAACCCGAAGTTGAAGGCGGTGTGCATCTCGCCCGGCCGCAGGTAGCGCGCGAAGCGCTCCGGGTCGTCGAGCCAGACCTCGCCGACGAGCACGCGCTCGCCGTCGTACTCCTCGGCGACCGCGCGCCAGTCGCGGTAGATATCGTGCAGTTCGTCGCGGTCGATGTGGGGGTGGTCATCCGTCGGAGCGGCGCCCGGGGGCAGGTCCGGAAGCGTCGGGTCCTTGACCGGCAAGGCTGCGGAGTCGATGCGCACACCGGCGACGCCTCGGTCGAACCAGAAGCGCAGCACGTCCTCGTGCTCGCGGCGCACGTCGGGGTGGTTCCAGTTCAGATCCGGCTGCTGCGGGGTGAACAGATGCAGGTACCACTCCCCCGGCGTCCCATCGGGGTTCTGCGTGCGTGTCCAGGTCTCGCCCTGGAAGCTGGACACCCAGTTCGTCGGCATCCCTCCGCCGTCGTCACCACGGCCGGGGTGGAACCAGAAGCGCTTCCGCTCCGCGCTGCCCGGCCCTGCGGACAGCGCCTGCTGGAACCACTCGTGCTGATCCGAGATGTGGTTGGGGACGATGTCGACGATCGTGCGGATGCCGAGCTCGAGAGCCTCGGCGATCAGCTGCTCCGCTTCGGCGAGCGTCCCGAAGCGCGGGTCGATCATCCGATAGTCCTGCACGTCGTAGCCACCGTCGGCGAGCGGGCTCCGGTACCACGGCGTGAACCAGAGCGCGTCGACGCCGAGGCTCTTCAGATACGGCAGGCGGGAGCGCACCCCGGCCAGGTCGCCCGTGCCGTCGCCGTTGCCGTCGGCGAAGCTGCGCACGTACACCTGGTAGATCACGGCCGTGCGCCACCATCCCTCGCCCGCAGGCATGGTCAGAGCGCGGGCCGGTGCGGCAGAACGCAGAACATCGGTGTCCACGGAACTCCTCGTCGTCGATGGCGATGAGTTGAATGTAGCTTTTCTGCACTGTAGACGCAAGAACTAAACAGTTTGTCGCAAAATTGCGATGACTTGCGGGCGCACGACAGCGTATGTCCCGAGAGGACCGCTCAGGCCAGGGGACCCGTCGACGCGCGCAGCACCAGCTCGGGCTCGAACAACAGCTCATCGCTCGGCTGCGCGGTGCCGGCGATCTGCGCGAGCAGCAGCGCGATAACGGCGCGCCCCATCGACTCGATCGGCTGCCGCACGGTCGTCAACGGCGGCTCCGTGCAGCTCATCAGCGCCGAGTCGTCGAAGCCGACGATACTGACGTCTCCGGGCACCGACAGCCCCGCGCGGCGGGCAGCGCGCACGGCGCCGAGAGCCAGGGGGTCGCTCGCGCACACGACCGCGGTGGCTCCTGCTGCGAAGAGTCGTGCGGCGCCCGCCTGACCGGATTCCAGCGAGTAGAGACCGCGGACCACCAGTTCGGCGGAGAGCGGATCTCCCAGGCGCTCGAGCAGACGCCGGGCGGACTCGAGCTTGCGCTGTGAGGGCACATGATCCTCGGGTCCCAGCAACATCCCGATCCGGCGATGGCCGAGCTGATGCACATGCAGCACCGCTTGTTCCGCAGCCGCCGTGTCGTCGGTCGAAACGGTCGCGAACTGCAGTTCGGGCACGCGCGCGTTGACGAGCACGGTCGGCAGATTCACCTGGCGCAGCCGCTCGTAGTGCTCGTGGGCGGCATCCGCCTGGGTGTAGTTGCCCCCGAGGAAGATCACGCCGGACACCTGTTGCGCGAGGAGGAGATCGACATAGTCCGACTCTGTGACGCCTCCCGCATTCTGCGTGCACAGCAGCGGCGTGTACCCGTTCTGCGTGAGCGCGCCGCCCACGATCTCGGCGAACGCCGGGAAGATCGGATTCTGCAGTTCCGGCAGCACCAGTCCGACCAGACGGGCACGTTCACCGCGCAGCTTCGACGGACGCTCGTAGCCGAGCACGTCGAGAGCGGTCAACACGGCCTGCCGGGTCGCATCGGACACCCCTGGCTTGTCGTTGAGCACACGGCTGACCGTGGCCTCACTCACTCCGACCTTGCGCGCCACCTCGGCGAGTCGCTTCGACATGCGGTCAGCTTACGCAAGATCTTGCAAGGACGCGCAAGCAGGTTGCGTGAGGACGTTCCGCTCAGCGGACGTTGCCGTTGGAACAGGTCGCCTGTGCAGCCGAGTTGCCCTTGATGGAGTCCGGCAGGGCCACCACGTCGTCCGGCGTGGCCGTGGGGTCGGGAGTCGCCTCCTGGGTCGGCTCCGTCGGCTCCTGCACGACGACGCCGTCGTTGCTGTTGTTCTCATGCGTGATCTGCAGCTGCGCGTTGGCGGCGATCGCCTCCCAGAGCGCGTCGGCCGCCTCGTAATTGGGAACGACCTTGTTCGGGTCGGCGTAGTCCGCCCCGGTCGGATACTGCACGAAGACGATGTCCTCGAACGGAACCGACTTCACGGCGAGGGCGATCTGCACGAGGGTCATCGGGTTGTTCGCGAGGGAGGTGCTGGCTTCGAGATTGCTCAGGGCGGTGTTGGCGAGCTTGAGCATGACCGGCACGTTGCCGAGCACCTCACCGCTGATCATCTTGCGGGCGAGGCTCGACATGTACTGCTGCTGGTTGCCGATGCGCCCGAGGTCGCTGCCGTCGCCGACACCGTGCCGCGTGCGGAGGAACTGCAGGGCCTGCAGACCCTCGACCGTGTGGGTGCCCGCTGCCATGTCGAGCCCGGTGTAGCGGTCCTTGATCGGGTTCGCGAGGCAGACGTCGACGCCGCCGATCGCGTTGGTGATCTCGATCACTCCGCCGAAGGTCACGGATGCCGCGAACTGCACCTCCTGGTCGGTGAGCTCGGAGATCGTCTGGACGACGCAGTTGAGACCGCCGTCCGTGTACGCCGTGTTCAGCGGCTGCTTGCTCATCGCGGAGTGGGTGTTGCCCTGCTCGTCCGTGCACTCCGGGATCGGGATCATGAGGTCGCGCGGGAAGCTGACGACGGTGATCCGCCGCGGCTCCTGGGAGACGTGCACCAGCAGGTTCACGTCGTTCAGAGTGCCCTCGGCGTCGCCACCGGTGCAGCGGTCGCCGAACAGGTCCTTGTACTTCTCCTCGCAGGTGTCCACTCCCGTGAGGACGAGGTTGAAGCCGCCCTCGTACTCGCCGATGTCCGGCGGCAGTGCACCTTGCCCGTCGAGCTCCACGGCGTTGGCCGAGACCGTGCTGGAGAGGTCGTAGGCGATGTAGGCTCCGACCCCCAGCCCGCTCACGAGGACGACGGCCAGGCCGATCGCGATGAACTTGAGCAGCTGGCTGATCGGACCCGGCGTGGCCAACTGGCCATGTCGCGCGACGGTGCGGCGGCGTCGGGTGTTCTCGCTCACTCAGGGCCTTTCGGATTCAGCACCGGTGCGGGGTCACCGTGCTCAGTCTGCGGAGGGTGTGGGATTCGAACCCACGAGACATCTCTGCCCACTGGTTTTCAAGACCAGCTCCATCGGCCGCTCGGACAACCCTCCTCGACGGACGCATCCGTCGACAAGGCGTGAGTCTAGCCGAGTTCTATTCTCCCGCGCTGACCTGGGCGGGCGCTGGAAGCGTGTCGAGCGCCTGCGCCAGCCCTCCGTCCTCGACGTCTGCGGTGACCTCACTGGCGGCATCCTTGACCTCGTCCGGCGCCTGCCCCATCGCGACGGCGCGTCCTCCGAGAGACCGCGCCCAGCCGAACATGCCGATGTCGTTGCGCCCATCGCCGGCGACGAGGATGCGGCCTCGGTCGAGTCCGAGCTCGAGACGCACCTGCTCCAGAGCCGTGCCCTTGTCGACACCCTGCGGGGCGATGTCCAACCACGCGGTCCATCCGATGGCGTACGACACCTCGTTGAGGCCGGCATCCGCGACCAGGCGGTGGAAGTCGTCCTCGTCGTGACCGGGCGAGACCACGACGATGCGCGAGACGGGCAACGCTCCGAGCTCGTCGAAGTCGACCTGTCGGCCGCCGTCGAGGGTCCAGTCGTCGAGCTGCTCCGTGAACAACCGCTGCCCCGACGCCAGCTCGACCATGTAGCGGGCTTCGGGAAGCCGATTGCGCAGCAGACCGAGGACGGGGGTCGGATCGAACGTCTCGACGTTCCAGCGCTCCCAGTCGTCGCCGACTCGGCGCATCGTGACGGCGCCGTTGGAGCACACCACGTAGTCGGCGAGCAGACCGAGTTCTTCGACGTACCGACGCGTGGCCATCCAGCTGCGCCCCGTCGCGATCGTGACCAGGTGCCCGGCGTCGCGCACGCGGGCGACGGCCTCGGGCACACCAGGGCTCATCGTCTCGTCCTGGAGGAGGATCGTGCCGTCGACGTCGAGGCCGACCAGCCAGGGTTCCGTCACCGCGCGGCCCGCCCCTGCTCGACCGGGTGGATCACGTCGAGGCCCCCGAGGTAGGGCCGCAGGACCTCCGGGACGCGGACCGAACCGTCGGCCTGCTGGTGAGTCTCGAGCAGGGCCACGATCCACCGCGTGGTGGCGAGAGTGCCGTTGAGGGTGGCGACGTGCTGGGTCTTCGCGGCGCCCTGCGCTGCGGCATCCGCAGCATCGACGGTCGGGCGATACCGCACATCGAGACGGCGCGCCTGGTACGTCGTGCAGTTCGAGGTCGAGGTGAGCTCGCGGAAGGCGCCCTGCGTCGGGACCCACGCCTCGATGTCGTACTTGCGGGCGGCGCTCGAGCCGAGGTCTCCGGCCGCGACGTCGATCACGCGGTAGGCCAGACCGAGGGAGGTCAGCATCTCCTCCTGCAGGGCGACGAGTCGCAGGTGCTCGGCCTCGGCGTCCTCCGCCGTCGTGTAGACGAACATCTCCAGCTTGTTGAACTGATGGACCCGGATGATGCCGCGGGTGTCCTTGCCGTGCGAACCGGCCTCGCGGCGGTAGCAGGTCGACCACCCCGCGTAGCGGAGCGCACCGTCGGCCAGGTCGACGATCTCGTCCTTGTGGTATCCGGCGAGCGCGACCTCGCTGGTGCCGACCAGGTACAGGTCGTCGTCCTTGTCGAGGTGGTAGACCTCGTCGGCGTGCTCGCCGAGGAAGCCGGTTCCCTGCATGATCTCGGGACGAACGAGGGTCGGGGTGATCAGCGGGACGAAGCCGTTCTGCAGAGCCTTGTCGAGAGCGAGGTTCATCAACGCGATCTCGAGTCGCGCCCCGATGCCGCGCAAGAAGTAGAAGCGCGCACCAGACACCTTGGCCCCGCGCTCCATGTCGATCGCACCGAGGAGCTCGCCGAGTTCCAGGTGGTCACGGGGCTCGAAGTCGAAGGCCGGCACCTCGCCGACCCGCCGCAGCTCGACGAAGTCGGCCTCGCCGCCCGCCGGGACGCCGTCGATCACGACGTTCTCGATGCGGGCGAGTGCGGCGGACGCCGCTTCCGCGGCCTCGTTGGCGGCATGCTGTGCCAGCTTGACGCGCTCGGCGAGATCCTTGGCCTGCGCGACGAGCGCCGCCTTCTCGTCCTTGGGAGCCTTCGCGACCTGCTTACCGAACGCGTTCTGCTCGGCCCGCAGCTCTTCGAAGGCGGCGAGCGCGGCCCTGCGCGATCGATCGGCCTCGAGTGCGACGTCGACGGTGCTCTGGTCGTTTCCACGGGCAGCCTGTGAACGGCGGACGATCTCCGGGTTTTCGCGGAGGAGTGCGAGGTCGATCATCTGCCAAGTCTACGGTGCGCTATCGGGTCGTCGAGCGGCCCTGCTCCGGGCGAGCCACCCCGATTCGGGCCGAGGAATCGGCCGAGGCGGGCGCAGGAGGCACGCCGGCCGAAGAAGGATGTCACACGTCCGCCGCTGCGTCGTCTTCCTCTGCGATGGTCGGCGCACGGCCGACCTCGGAAGGAACGTCCATGACCACTCCTGTGACCTCTCTCGATCAGTTGAACCTCGCGTTCGCCGAGCGATTCAATGCGCGCGACCTCGACGGCCTGATGGCCCTGAACGCGCCCGACGTCGTCTTCGTCCCCGCACCGGGCACTCCGGTGACGGGCGCCGACGCCGTCCGCGGTGCGCTCGCGCAGTTCCTCGGACTCGAACTGCCGATCTCGATGACGGTGCGCCATGTCTTCGAGAGCGCGGGCGCCGGACTCGCGATCGCCGATTGGACCATCACCGGCACCGGCCCCGATGGGTCTGCGGTCTCGCTGGCGGGGACGACCGCCGATGTCGCGGTGTACGACGAGACGCACGGCTGGCGCTACGTCGTCGACAACCCCTTCGGCACGGCGTGAAACTCGGGGAGGTCGGAACTCCGCCGGTCTCCCTCAGCCTTCGCCCATCCCGGAGCTGCGGCACGCCTTCATCGCCTTGCGGCCGCGAGATATCCGTTGCCTCGCGGCGGCGGGTTCGATGCCGAGGCGCGCCGCGATCTGCTCGGCCGAGAGTCCGTCGACCACCGACAGCAGCAACGGCTCCCTGATCGTCTCCGGGAGTGCGTGCAGCGCGCCCAGAGCGCCGTCGAGGAACACGCGGATCTCGACCGCGGCGTCGACGCCCGGCTGCTCCCCCGCCGTGTCCTCCTCGAGCACGGTTTGCGGCCGACGTGCGCGTTGCCTGGCGAGATCGATCGCGACATTGCGGGCGATCGCATCGAGCCAGGAGCACACGCGTCCCGGTCCCGGGGTCTCCAGGTGCGCGATCGAGCGCCAGGCGCGAAGCAGCGAGGTCTGCGCAGCGTCTTCGGCGTCATCCACGGGCACCCCGAGGGAGATGCTGCGGCGGCGGAGCCGGTCGGGTTCGGCCGTGATCAGCTCCGACAGCACCCCTCGGGCCGCCGCGCCGGATTCCTCGGGCATCCGACTGCTCCCTCCTCCGACGCATCCCTGCCACCCGACCCGGATGGGGCGACACGGCCGCGTCCCGGTTTAGAGTAGCGCCATGACCACGCCTGCCTCCGTTCAGCGACAGGCCGCGCTCATCTACAACCCCATCAAGGTCGACGGCAAACAACTCCGAGCCACCGTGCGCGACCTGTCGCGTGAGGCCGGTTGGGAGCATCCCGCTTTCTACCCCACGACGGTCGAGGATGCGGGGCAGGACGCGACGGCGCAGGCTCTCGCGCGCGGTGTCGATGTCGTGCTGGTCGCCGGTGGCGACGGGACGGTGCGTGCTGTGTCGGAGGCGATCGCGAACACGGGAGTCCCGCTCGCGATCCTGCCGAGCGGAACCGGGAACCTGTTGGCGCGCAACCTCGGGCTGCCTCTCGGTGACCCTGCGGAGATGATCCGGGCCGCACTCGGCGACTTCCGCCATCCGATCGACATCGGCTGGGCGCGTCTGACCCGCGAGGACGGCGACGAGGAGGAGCACGCGTTCGTCGTGCTGGCCGGCATGGGGCTGGATGCCGACATGATCGCGAACACCCGCTCGGATCTGAAGAAGTCGGTCGGGTGGATCGCCTATGTCGACGGTGCCGCACGATCGCTGCCGCGCGCGAAGCCGTTCCGCGCGGTGTACCAGATCGACGACGGACGTCTGCACACGCACCGTGCGTACAGCCTCCTGTTCGCGAACTGCGGCACGCTTCCCGCGCGCATAGCGCTGATCCCGGATGCCTCGATCACGGACGCCGCCCTCGACATCGCGGTCATTCAACCAACGGGCGTACTGGGCTGGTTCGCGGTGTGGCGCAAGATCTGGTGGGACAACTCCGTGCTGCGGCGCTTCCGCGCCGGACGCCGCGTGCTGGAGCGACGGGGCAAGAACGCCTCGGTGCACTATTTCCACGGGACCGCGGCCGAGGCGGCGGCCCCGGGCCCGGTCCCGATCGAGCTCGACGGAGACGAGTTCGGCGCGGCCGTGCGCATCACCTGCTGGGCCGATCCGGGCGCGCTGCTGCTGGCGCTGCCGCCCGGTCACCCCGTGCACATGCTCTGAGGAGCACGCCCTCAGTCGGTCTTGCCACGTTCGCGCGCACCGAGGAGGGTCGCCGCGAACGGTTCAGCGGACCTCGACCGTGCCGTCGAGGCCCCCGCCGACCAGCGTCAACGTGAAGGGACCGTCGTCCTCGATCATGTCGTCGCCGAAGGCGAGCAGAGTCGCGCGCGGTGCCATGTCCATCGTGCACACCTGGTCTTCGGCGGTCGCGAATGTCACGGTGCCGGCGTTGCCCGACCCTTCGAGGGAATCCACGACCGGGACGCATGACGAGGAACCCCAGGTGAGCAATACGAGGCCGTCGTCGTCGAACCACCCGGCGGACGGGAGGTATTCGCCCGGGGTTCCCGGCGTGCCCGTGGCTGCGGGGTCGCCGTCGAGGTCGACGTCGTCGGTGATGTCGCCGTAGGTCACGTTCAGGGTGATGTCGTTCTTCGGATCGACGCCTTCCGGCAGAGCGCCGAGGCTGGCCCGGGGCGCGATGTCCTTCGTGCACGGTCGCGGCGTCTCGCCGTCGGGGTCGACGAGGGTCACCGTGACGGTCTGGCCTTCGGCCGACACCTGATCGACCTGCGGCACGCACGTCGACGACCCCCAGGTGATCACGGCGAACATGCGTCCGTCGTCGAGCAGCGTGCCCTCCACGTCGTTCTGGTCGTCGACATCGACGCCACCGGCGCTGGGGGCGGGCGAACTCGTCGGGGTCTCCGAACCCGGACCGCTGGTGCATCCCGCGACGAGGAGCGCCGCCGCGATGAGGCCGACGGCGGAGACGAGGGGACGAAGCGCAGTGGTCATGCTCACAGGGTAGCTGGCACGGCTGTAGGCGGGATAGCCTGCGGCGCCTACTGCAGAGCGGAGGTGAGGCGGGCGAGGTTGTCGAGCACGGTCGACCGCAACGGCTGCTGCATCCACTCCTCGAGGGTCAGCTCCCTGCTGAGCGAACGGTACTTGTCTTCGACCTCGCGCATCTCGGCGACGAACTCCTCGCCCCGCACGAGCATCGACACCTCGAGGTTCAGGCCGAAGGAGCGCATGTCCATGTTGCTGGAGCCGATGACGGCGACCTCTTCGTCGATCGTGAGGGTCTTGGTGTGCAGGATGTACGGCTTGCGGTACATCCAGATGCGCACCCCTGCCTTGAGCAGCACCTCGTAGTAGCTGCGCTGCGCGTGATAGACCATGGCCTGGTCGCCCTCTTCCGACACGAAGAGTTCGACGTGCACCCCCCGGTCGACAGCAGCGGTGACAGCGAGCAGGAGGGCCTCGTCCGGCACGAAGTACGGGCTGACGATCATGATCTTCTTCTTCGCCGCGTACAGCAGCGCGAGGAAGAGGCGCAGGTTGTTCTCGACCTCGAACCCCGGGCCAGAGGGCACGACCTGACAGTCGAGGTCGCCCGAGCCGATGTTCGCGTGCGCGATGTCGATCTCCGAGAGCACGACATCGGTCTCGCTGTACCAGTCGCTGAGGAAGATCGCGTTGACGCTCAGCACGACGGGGCCGTCGAGGCGGACCATGAGGTCGACCCAGTGCAAGCCCCTCTTGATGTTCTTCTTGAGGTTGTACGTCGAGTCCGTGATGTTCTGCGAGCCGAGGAAGGCCACGATCCCGTCGACGACGAGCAGCTTGCGGTGGTTGCGCAGATCGGGGCGCTGCATCTTGCCCTTGAGCGGTTGCACCGGCAGCATCAGTCGCCAGTCGGCACCCATCGCGTTGAGGCGGGCGATGGTCTGCTTGTACCGAGGTTTGCCGCGGTTCGCCCAGTGGTCGAGCAGCACCCGCACCTCGACGCCCCGCTCGGCCACCTCTTCGAGCGCTCGGAAGAAGTTGTCTGTCGAGGTGTCGGACTGAAGGATGTAGAACTCGACGTGCACGTAGTCCTCGGCGGTGCGGATGGCTTCCGCCATCTCGTCGAGGGACTCCTGGTAGTCGGAGATCAGGTGCGCGCCGTTGTCACCTGAGAGCGGGAGCGCGCCCAGCCTCTGGTTCATCTGGACGATCGGTCCGAACCACGCGGGTGCGTTCGGCCGAAGGGTGCCGAAGTGGAGATGCTCGCTGGTGTCGGCGATGTACTCGTTGATCTGGTCCTGTTTGCGGCGCCGCGCGCGCGGCAGGCGCGGATTGCCGATCAGCAGGAACAGGAAGACGCCGACGAACGGGATGAAGAACACCGCGAGGAGCCAGGCCATGGCGGCCGTGGGCCGCCGGTTCCGCGGGATGACGATGATCGCCGTGACGCGGATCACGATATCGAGGGCCACGAGGAAGGCGGCGATCCACCATCCCCAGGTCTCCGCGGTCATCGTGCCCCCTCACCCACCGCGGTGACGGTCACCTCGGACGCGCACCGCAACCGGGTGCGCTGGCTTCACAGTAGCGGATGGGTCGGACTCAGGCGCGCGGCGGGAGACCGCGGGCCGCACGCTCTTCCGCCTCGATCTGCGCATGGACCTTGCGCTCGGTGCGGTCGAAGCGGAGGATGCCTCGGAGCACGAGGACGAACACGACGCTCACTCCGATGGTCGGCAGGAGCGACCATGCCACGGCGAGCCAGAAGTTGTCCATCACCCCATGGTACGCGAGCCACTGTTCATGCACATTCCCGGCTTCTCAGGATCCGCATCCACAATGGGGCATCTCGTTCCCGACGGGCGCGCGAACCGGCGACACTCTCGGCATGACAACAGTGCTTCGAGCCACCGATTCCGCCGCATTCCTCGGCCTCGTCCCCGCCCTCGCCGGCTTCACACCGCACCGGAGCATCGTGCTCCTCCCGTTCCGCGGCCCCCGCACCGAGGGCGCGATGCGGCTCGACCTCCCGCACGAGGGAACACCCCTCGACGACTACGCCGATGCGGCGGTCGGACTCCTCTCGCGCGTCCCGGGCACCGACGCCATGGCCGCGGTCGTGTACACCGACGTGGAAGCGGAAGCCACGCGAGACGGCCTCGTACTCCCGCACGTCGTGGCACTGGAGGAGCTCCTCGGCTGCGCGGAGGATGCGGGTCTCCGGGTGATCGACGCACTGTGCGTCACCCCCTCCGGCTGGTCCAGCTACATCGAGGCGATCCCCGCGCTTCGAAGTCTCGACGAGATATGCACCCCGGCTGATGTGTCGTCCGTCGCCGATGTCTCCGGAGACCAGGCGTCAGGGGTCGCGCTCCCGGTGGTCAATCTGGCGGAGAAGGAGAGGGTGGGGAGGGCGTTGCTCGACGTGGCCGCGCTGCTCGACCCGGAAGGCGGGGTCCGTCTGACCGGACGGGAGCACCCGCAGCTGATCGCGGCCCTGGCGCTGCTCGAAGACATCCCCGCCTTCTTCGAGTCTGTGCTGAAGACCCCCGGTGACCTTCCCTCTTTCGAGACGGCGGCACTGCTGTGGTGCTTGGAACGTCCGCTGCTCCGCGACGTCGCCCTCGCGCAGTGGGCGACCGACCTCGCAGGTGGCATCCGCGCGCTCGAAGCCCAGACGGCGTATGCCAGGTCCGGCGAGATGGTGCCCGATGAACTGGGGCGCGTCTTCCTGGGTGAGGGCCCCGCCCCCTCCACGGATCGCCTGCGCCTCGCGCTCTCGGTCGTCCGAGCGGCGGCCGCACGGGCACCTCGAGCGTCGCGACCCGCACCGCTCACCGCCGCCGCGTGGTTGTCCTGGGCCCTGGGGCGATCGACTCATGCCGGCATCTACCTCGAGCGCGTGCGGGAGATCGACCCCCGGTACTCCCTGGCGGCACTGCTCGAGGCCATGATCGGCATCGCTCTCCTTCCGGAGTGGGCGTTCCGTCGAGGTTCGGCCGGATGACGACCTGCCGAGCCCTACTTGACCAGAGGGAAGAGGATGGTCTCACGGATCCCCAGGCCGGTGATCGCCATCAGCAGACGATCGATCCCCATGCCCATCCCGCCGGACGGCGGCATGCCGTGTTCGAGCGCCCGCAAGAACTCCTCATCGACGGGCATCGCTTCCACGTCGCCCCGTGCCGCGAGCTTCGCCTGCTCCACGAAGCGCTCGCGCTGGATCACGGGGTCGACGAGCTCGGAGTATCCGGTGGCCAGCTCGAAGCCGCGGATGTAGAGATCCCACTTCTCCACGACGCCGGCGATCGAGCGGTGTTCGCGCACGAGAGGCGACGTGTCGACGGGGAAGTCCATCACGAAGGTCGGTCGGACCAGGTCACCCTTGACGAAGTGCTCCCACAGCTCTTCGACCAGCTTGCCGTGAGTGGCCTGCGCGGGAAGCTCGACCTCGTTCGCCTCGGCGAAGGCGATGAGGTCCTCGACCGAGTCCTGCGGAGTGATCGTGCGACCGGTCGCGGCCGAGAGCGACTCGTACATCGAGATGCGATCCCACTCGCCGCCCAGGTCGTACTCGGTGCCGTCCGCCCAGGTCACGGTCGTCGAGCCGGAGACGGCGATCGCCGCCTTCTGCACGAGCTCCTGGGTCAGCGCCGCCATCTGGTTGTAGTCGCCGTATGCCTGATACGCCTCGAGCATCGCGAACTCGGGGCTGTGAGTCGAGTCAGCGCCCTCGTTGCGGAAGTTCCGGTTGATCTCGAATACGCGCTCGATGCCGCCGACGACGGCGCGCTTCAGGTAGAGCTCCGGAGCGATACGCAGGTAGAGCTCGGTGTCGAAGGCGTTGGAGTGGGTGACGAACGGGCGCGCAGAAGCGCCGCCGTGCTGCACCTGCAGCATCGGAGTCTCCACCTCGAGGTAGTCGTGGCTGGTGAAAGTGGCACGCAGGCTCGCGTTCACAGCGGCGCGGGCGCGGACGGTGGTGCGCGCCTGTTCCCGGACGATGAGGTCGAGGTAACGGCTGCGCACGCGCCCTTCCTCGCTGAGCTCTGCGTAGGCGTTCGGAAGCGGGAGGATCGCCTTGGACGCGATCTCCCAGCCGTCCGCCATGATCGACAGCTCGCCGCGGCGGCTCGAGATGACCTCACCGTGCACGAAGACGTGATCGCCCAGGTCGACGTACTCCTTCCAGTCCGCGAGGGACTCCTCACCGACGTTCGCCAGCGAGATCATCGCCTGGATGCGCGAGCCGTCACCGGCCTGCAGGGTGGCGAAACACAGTTTGCCGGTGTTGCGGCTGAACACGACACGCCCTGCGACACCGACGACGACACCGGTCTCGGCTCCCGCCTCGAGGGCGCCGTACTCGGCGCGAAGCGCGGGGATCGTGTGGGTCACCGGAACGCTCACCGGGAAGGCCCCTCCGGCCGCGTCCGTGCGCTTCTCGATCAGGCGCTCGCGCTTGGCGAGGCGCACGGCCTTCTGCTCGTGGACGTCCTCTTCGATGGAAGGGTCGGTCGAGGCCGATTCGGGCGCGGCGGACGCGTCAGTCATGTGCGGGGCTCCTTGGAAGTCCCTCCCAGTTTACCGAGGCGACGTGCCGCTCTTCGGCGCGTGCTGGGTAGCCTCGAAGAATGGCCCACACACGGATCCTCCGCGCGTTCGCTGCATTCGCTCTCGCCCTCGCCGCCATCGCCGCCCCGACTCCGGTCGCAGCCGCTACGGGTGACGTCGCACCCGCGGCAGATTCTGGCGGTCACCCCGCCGTCGTCGCCGCGGAGGTGGACGACTTCTCCTACGCCTCGTGGGATGCCTCCTATCGTGTCGGGCTTGATGAGGACGGCCGCGCTCGGATGCATGTGACCGAGACTCTGGTCGCCCGATTCCCCGAAACCGACCAGAACAGAGGCATCGTCCGCGGCCTTCCCACGTCGTACGAGGGAGCGAGCCTCGAGACGCGCATCATCGCGGTCACGGACGAAGATGGCACCCCCGTCCCCTACGAGACCGACGAGGAGGACGGACTTCTCTACGTGCAGACGGGCACCGACGACTATGTGCAGGGCCTCACCACGTACGTCATCGAGTACGAGATGCGCGACGTCATCCTCGCGACTAAGCCCGCGGCAGGAGCGACGACGCCCTCGGTCGACGAGTTCTACTGGGACCTGCTGCCGCTCGACAGCACCCAGGCCATCGAGCGTTTCCGCGCCGATGTCGTGTTCGACACCGCGATGACCGCGGCGCTGACCGGCGCGACCCGGTGTTACACCGGGACGTCGGGGTCGACGGAGACCTGCGATCTGCAAGGTCCGACTGTGACCGACGGCACCGCGACGTTCCGCGTCGAATCCGGCGAACGTCCGGCCGGCGACGGGGTGACGGTCGCCGTCGGCTTCGACGCCGGCACCGTCACACAGCCCACTGCCCGCACCCCCGATCCGGTCGGCGATGTCGCCCCTCTCATCGCGGCCGGCGGTGCTGCGGCCCTCTCGGTCGGGAGCTGGTTCGCGGTCGCGGGATTCGCACGACGGCGGCGGAAGGCCACCGGGATCGTCGTCGCCCAGTACGACGTACCCGCCTCGCTGCCGCCGCTGATCGCGGGAGCCGTGATCCCCGGCGCGAAGGATGTCGTCCCCGCCGAGATCGTGCATCTCGCTGTGAGCGGTGCCCTGCGTATCGAAGAAGGGGCGGAAGAGGAGCAACCGCGACTGCGGCGTCTCTCCTCCCCGCGCGCACTCGATGACCTCGATCACGACGCACTGGACGCACTCTTCGTGGACGCCGATGCGGAAGGCGTGGTCGACCTGCCCGCAGAAGACGAGGGCTTCGCCGCGCGGATGAGCGTCCTGGAGCAGAGCGGTGCGACCGCGGCGGCGACGCGCGGTCTCACCGAGAAGGTCCGCAGCCGCGGCGCCGTCATCCTGCAGTGGACCGCGATCGGCATCGCCGCCGTCGGTCTGGCGCTCGGGATCTGGGGAGCGACCACGGGGCGCCTCTCCGCGATACCCGCGCTCGTGGTGATGTCGTTCGTCGCCTTCCTCGTGCTCCTGTCGAGCCTGTACGCCTTCTCGAAGCACACGGTGCTCACGTCCGAGGGAGCCCGCACGTACGAGTATCTGCAGGGCGTGCAGGAGTTCATCCGCGTGGCCGAGGCCGACCGCCTGAAGATGCTCCAGTCGTACAGCGGCGCCGAGCGGCGGACGGACGGTGCCGCCGATGTCATCCACGTGTACGAGCGACTCCTCCCCTACGCGATCCTGTTCGGCATGGAAGACGAGTGGGGCGGAGTGCTCGAACGCGCCTACACGCACGAGGGGCGAGGGGCGACGTGGATCGGCGACCCGGCATCGTTCGCCCTCCGGATGCAGCTCGCGTCGTTCATAGCGTCGTCGCACGCGGCCGCGACCTACTCAGCACCATCGGCTGGCACGTCGTCGAGCGCCGGCGGGTCGTTCGGCGGCGGGTTCTCCGGAGGCGGCGGAGGCGGCGGGTTCTCCGGCGGGCGCTGAGCCGAGTGCGCTCAGTTCCGGTGCACCCTCAGGTCAGGAGAGGCGGGTCGGACGCATCGCGCAGGGCCCGCTCCACGGTCGACTGCACCAGAGCCGAGAGGTAACCACCCGGGTTCTCGATGCCGATCTCGCGCAGCCGGGCGGTCGACTGTCCGATTATCGATCGGGAGAACTCCGTGGCCGTCGCGATGGCGTCGGCGTAGGCGGGCCGGTCCTGCTCGGCGATCACCACCGGCTCACAGCCCATCTCCACGGCGAGCGCCTGCGCGATCGGCAACACCGGAGCCGGGGCCGTCACCGCAGCGAACGCCGCCTGCAGCTGCCGTACGTCGATGGATGTCCCCGTGAACGTGATCGCGGGGTGGACCGCGAGCGGGATGGCGCCGCGCTCGGCAGCCGGCCGCAGCACGTCGATGCCGTATGCCGGATCGGTGTGCAGGACCAGCTGCCCGACTTGCCAGCCCCCGACCTCCGCGATCCCGGCGACCAACGAAGGCAGCTCTTCCGTGGGGACCGCGATGATCACGAGCTCCGCCCGGCGGACGACCTCCAGCGCCTCGAGCACGGGAACGTCCGGCAGTACCGCGGAAGCGCGCTCGTCATCGGATCCGCTGGTGATGCCGACCACCGCGTGCCCGGCCGCTCCGAGCGCCGCCCCGATCACAGGTCCGACTCGCCCCGCCCCGATGACTCCGACGCCCAGGCGCCCGTCACGAGACACGGTCACTCGCCCTGAGGAGCGGGAGGCGCCGGAGGAGCAGGAGGTGCTGCCGAAGGCGGAGGAGCAGGAGGTGCTGCCGAAGGCGGAGGAGCCGGAGGTGCGGCCGGAGGCGGAGGAGCGACGAACGTAGGCGGCGGCGCGTACGGCGCCGGCTGCGCCCCTGGAGACGGGGGCGCGAGCGGCGGCACGAAGGCGGGAGGCGGCGACACGGGCGGCGGTCCCGCGTAGGCGGGCGGCGCCGCGGACCGTGCGACCGGAGTCTCGATCGCGTGCTGACTCCAACGGTGGGTGGTGTCCCGTGACGCAGCTTCGGCAGCGGCACGGCTCACGTCGTCGAGGAGCGCCAGCGCGTCGGCGCGCTCCAGACCGGAGAGGTAGCCCGTGATCGGGCCGGGGACGGTGTGCACCTGCGCGCCCGAGACGCGTTGCGCCCGATCGATCGGTCCTTGACTCAAGGACACACCCTGCAGCCGGGCCAGGGGGAACACGGCAAGCTTGCGCCACACGATCCCCCTGCGCAGCAGCAGGCCGAAGTCGGTGACCAGGTAGCCGTGGCGCTTCCAGGAGAAGGGCCGTCGCCACCAGGCACGCCGCGGCATCGACCGGTAGGGGTCCCCCTCGATCGGACCCATGACTCCTTGATCCCAGACGGACGGGATCCTGTCGGCCGGCACGTCGGGCAGCACGAGCGCGAGCACCCGCTCGACATCGGCACGTTTCCCCACCGGCAGCACCACGTTGAACTGCTGCCCACTGCCGGACGACTGCTGAGCGGCACTCTTGCCGCTCATCCGGTTGATCTTGATGGTCCACCAGCCGAACGGACGCCACAACAGAGACTGCGACACCTCGACGGCGAAGATGCGTCCGGGCGGAAGCGTCTCGGTCACGGTCGTCAGCAGCCCGTAGGTGATGCGCACGCCGTCCGGCGTCGGGGCGATCGAGTACCGCAGCGACTTCGAGATCTGCGCCCAGGTGATACCCACCACAGCCACGACCATGGGGATTCCCATGCCCAGGCCCAGGCCGAGCAGCACGACTCCACCGCCCGTGTCGCCGTCGATGAACATGCCGATCAGCGCGCTGCCGATCGCGATCGCGAAGATCGCACCGAAGAACACGAACCACAACAGCCCAGAGATCAGCTGCGATCCGACCAGACGGCCCGTGGGGATCTTCACGACGCTCTCTGGTACGACATCGGCCAGGTCGACGCCCGCGATCAGTCCGTTGACACCGTCGTTCATCGACCCGACGAGCTGCGCGCGAGCGGAGGTCGGAACCGGCTGGGCCGGTGCGCCCGCCGAGGGGTTCAGCGCGGCATCGCGTGCTGCCCTCGCCCCGGAAGCGAGTCGGAGGATGTCGGCACGGACCGACTCGGCCCGTTGCGTCGCCAGGTACTCCAACTCGACGTTCGCATCGTTGCCCGCTCCGACGACCTCCAGCTTCGCGAGGCCGATGATGCGAGCGGGGAACGGACGCGTCAGGTTCACGCCCTGAACCCGGTCGAGCGGCGCGCGACGGTGCGAGCGGAAGATGATCCCCTTGCGGACCTCCACATGGTCGCCGGTGATCCGGAACTGCTGGAAGCGCCAGACGAACCAGAAGATGAGCACGAGGACGACGACGAGCCCCAGCACGACGAGCAGTGCGACAAGGATGAGGTTGTTCGAGAGCACCCAGTCGACGGGATCGCCACCCGTGTAGTCGCCGTAATGCGCCTCCTCCGGGGTGAAGATGCCTACGGCCCATGCGATGAGACGGTCGCGCATGTTCGCGATCACGATGCCCGCGATGATGATCAACGCCAGGCCGCCCTTGAAGAGCGGCGTGAGCGGGTGCATGCGATGCCACTCGCCGTTCGCCATGCTCGTCGACGGCACGGCGGCCTCCTGCACGGGCGTGGTGGGCGGAAGCTGCGGCTCGCTCACAGGCCTGTCCGGCGGGTCTCGGCGACCTGGATCAGAGTGTCGCGCAATGCCTCTGCGGCCTGCTGGGTGAGCCCGGGGATCTGCACACCGGTCGTCGCAGCGGCTGTCACCATCTTGAGCTGGGCGATCCCGAAGCCGCGGTCGAGCGGACCCTGCGTGATGTCCACGAGCTGCATACGACCGTAGGGCACGGCGATCATGCGCTGCCAGAGGATGCCCTTGCGGAAGACGATGTCGTCGGCGCGCAGCATGTATCCGATCGCCTTGGCCTGACGCGGGAGGATGATGAGCGCGAACAGCGTGATGACGAGGATGATGCCGGCGGGGATCCACACCCACTGCTGGTCGAGCACGAGGCTCAGCACGACGGCGACGACCGCGACGAAGACGAGGAAGATCACGTTCTGCAGGACCTGCGACACGACGTATCGCGGCGAGATCTGGTGCCAGGTGCCGTCGAGCTCGAGGCGCGCCTCATTGCGTGCGGTGCGCAGTTCCGGGTATGTGCCCCGATCGAGCGCGTCGAGGTCAGTGCCCTCCGCCGGGTTCAGGGGCGCGGTCTCTGGGTTCTGAGTCATCAGGATCCTTCGGCAGGGTGCAGAACTGTTCGGCGACGAGTGCGGCGATCACGAGGACGATCGCGCTCCCGATGAGGGCCAGCATGGCCACAGTCGACCCTACCTGTGGATCGACCGGCCGGGACAGCAGGAAGACCAGCAGCCCGGCACCGAACCCCGCCATGATGGCACCCAGCAGGCTCGATGCCCTCGCGAGGGTCGCCGCCCTGAGCGCCCGGAACGGGTCTATGCGGATGCCCGACCGCACGCTGCGCCGCACCGGCCAGGCGACGCCCACCGATGCTGCGGCGATCAGGACCAGGAGCACCGGCAGGAAGAGCGAGGGGGTGAAGGTGACGCGCCCCGTCGCCGTCAGCATGTGATCGAGGAGGAACCCGGCGCCGGCAGCGAGCAGCGCGAGGACGATGAGGACTCCGGCGGAGGTGCGCCTCATCTCTCGTCGCCCCGTGCACGCAGTTCGGCCACGAGGTCCGCCACCTTCCCCCGGCCGAGGAGCTCGGCCTCGGGGTCGACGTCCAGCCAGGGCTCCAGCACGAACAGGCGCTCCGCGGCGCGCGGGTGCGGCAATCGCAGACGCGGCTCGTCGGAGGTGACGTCGCCGTACGCGATGAGGTCGAGGTCGAGGGTGCGATCGCCCCACACCTCCCGGCGCTCCCTGCCGTTCTCCTCCTCGATGGCGTGCAGCATCCCGAGGAGGATCTCGGGCGCGAGCCGTGTCGTCACCAGCGCGACCGCGTTGACATAGCCCGGCGCCTCGGGGTCGGGGCCGTCGACTCTGAGGGCGACGGTCTCGAAGAGTCGCGACAGACGCACCTCGCTGACCAACGGCAACCGGGCGATCCTTGCTGCTGCCGCCTCGATCGTCGCCTGGCGGTCTCCGAGGTTCGCGCCGAGCGCGACGACAGCCTCGATCTCGGGCCGCCGCTGCGCGGGGGCAGCACGATCGAGCGGGTTCGCGAGGTTCCGACTCATACCGTGATGTCCTCGAGCGCCTCGAAGGCGCGGCTGCGGCGGACCGTGACGGACACGTCGGCGAAACGCACGGCGATAGGGGCGTGCGGTTTGTGGACGGTGACAGACACGTTCTGCACCCGGGCATCCGCCAGCGCCACCTCGGCGATCCGCTCGGCGAGCGTCTCGATCAGGTTCACCGGCTCACCGGACACGACAGCGGCCACCTTCTCGGCCAGTTCTCCGTAATGCACCGTGTCGCCCACGTCGTCGGTCGCCGCGGCCTGCTCGAGCGACAGGCTCAGCCGGAGGTCGACCGTGAACTCCTGCCCCTCTTCGCGCTCTTTCGCGTACACGCCGTGGCGGCCGAAGACGGTCAGACCGGTGAGGACGATCTCATCGAGGGAATCCATGTGACTAGCGTACGGGGACGCGCCCTCTCGGCGGGGGTGCGGGCTCAGCCTGCCCATGCGCGCGCGATCGCGAGCGCATCGCGCGTGGCGGCGACGTCATGCACCCGCACGGCCCAGACTCCGGCGCGCATGGCGAGGGCGCTCGTCACCGCGGTCGCCAGGTCGCGTCGCGACTCCGACACCTCGTCCTCCGACCCTGCGCTCTGCCGCAGTGTCTCTGCCAGGAAGCGCTTGCGGGATGTGCCGACGAGAACGCGGGGACCGAGTGCGACGATCTCATCGAGCCCGCGCAGCACGTCCCAGTTCTGGGAACCCGCCTTCGCGAACCCGACACCGGGGTCGACGATCAGACGGGACGGGGCGATCCCCGCCGCTGCCGCCTCGCCCATGCGCTCGTGAAGCTCCCCCGCGACCTCGCGCGCGACGCGACGATACTCGGCGTTCGCGTACATGTCGGCCGAGAAGCCGCGCCAGTGGCCGATCGCGAAATCCGCCCCCGACTCGGCGACGGCCCCGAGCATCTCCGGATCGGCCAGTCCCCCTGACACATCGTTGACGATCCTGGCTCCCGCCCGCACGGCGGCGGCGGCCGTGACGGCGCTGAGCGTGTCGACGCTCACGGGCGCACCCGCGGCGACGAGTCGTTCGATCACGGGAAGAACCCGCTGCTGCTCGACCTCGTCGCCGACGCGGTCTGCGCCGGGTCTGGTGGATTCGCCGCCGATGTCGAGCACGTCAGCTCCCTCTGCGCGCAGGCGCAGACCGTGAGCGACGGCGCTGTCGACATCGAGATAGCGTCCGCCGTCGCTGAAGGAATCCGGCGTCACGTTGACGATGCCCCAGATGGCCGTCATCCGTGCGCGCTTCCGTTGGCCGCCGATGCACCGATCAGCGTGATGAGCTCCGCTCTGGCGACGGCGTCCGTGTACTCGCCGCGTGCGGCGATCGTGAGGGTCGAGGCCTCCGTCTGCCGGCCGCCGCGCATCGTGACGCAGCCGTGGCTGGCGTCGAGGACCACGAGGACACCCCGTGTGTCGAGGCCATCGGCGATCGTGTCGGCGATCTGCTCGCCGAGGCGCTCCTGCACCTGCGGGCGGGCGGCGAGGATCTCGACCACGTGCACGAGCGCCCCGAGGCCCACGACCTGTTCACCGGGGAGATACGCGATGTGGGCGTGACCGGCGAACGGCAGCAGGTGGTGCTCGCAGACCGAGCGGAAGCGGATGTCACGCAGCAGCACAGCGCCGGACGGGAGGGTGTCGGGTGCGGGGCCTCGCGAGACGCTGATGGTGCGCGCGAGGGGCGCGGCAGCATCCGCTCCCACACCGGAGAAGAACTCCGAGTACAACTCCGCCATCCGCGACGGGGTCTGCTTCAGCCCAGGGCGGTCCGGATCCTCGCCGATCGCCTCGAGCAGTTCCCGGGTGAGACGCTCGACGCGTTCCCTGTCGACGGCCACGTCACGCCGTCGCAGGCCGCGGGTGCCCGGCTCCCGCCGAACCCTGCTGCGTGCGCGGCGCGGTGGCCGGAGCCTCGACGGATGCGGCGAGCGAGACGTCCTTCTTCGGCACCTCGATCGGGGGGCGCTCCGACACCGGACGATCCTCGCTCGAGAGCCACAGGGGACGCTCGGGGAGCTTCTTCACCTCGGTGAAGATCTCGGCGATCTGGTTGTGGTCGAGGGTCTCCTCCTCGAGGAGCGCCAGGGCGAGCTTGTCGAGGATGTCGCGGTTCTCGCTGATGACCGCGTACGCCTCGTTGTGCGCCTGCTCGATCAGGGCGCGCACTTCGGCATCCACCCGCTCGGCGACCTTCTCGGAGTATTCGCGACCTCGTCCCACGTCGCGCGCGACGAACATGTCGCCGCCCTCGGTGCCGAGCTTGACCGGGCCGACCTGCGTGGTCATGCCGTACTCGATCACCATCTTGCGAGCGATCGAGGTCGCCTTCTCGATGTCGTTCGACGCGCCGGTCGTCGGGTCGTGGAAGACGATCTCCTCGGCGACGCGGCCGCCCATGGCGTAGGTGAGCTGGTCCTGCAGCTCGTTGCGGGTCACCGAGTACTTGTCGTCGAGCGGCAGCACCATCGTGTAGCCGAGCGCCTTGCCACGGGGCAGGATCGTGATCTTGGTCACGGGGTCGGTGTAGTTCATCGCCGCCGCCGCGAGCGCGTGACCGCCCTCGTGGTACGCCGTGATGAGCTTCTCCTTGTCCTTCATCACGCGGGTGCGGCGCTGCGGACCGGCGATCACGCGGTCGATGGCCTCGTCGAGGGCACGGTTGTCAATGAGCTGGGCGTTCGAGCGGGCTGTGAGCAGCGCGGCCTCGTTCAGCACGTTCGCCAGGTCGGCGCCGGTGAAGCCGGGGGTCTTGCGGGCGACGACCTCGAGGTCGACGTTCTTCGACAGTGGTTTGCCCTTGCTGTGCACCTCGAGGATCTTCTGGCGGCCCTTGAGGTCGGGGGCGTCGACGCCGATCTGGCGGTCGAAGCGACCGGGACGCAGCAGCGCGGGGTCGAGGATGTCGGGACGGTTGGTGGCCGCGATCACGATGACGTTCGCGTTCGGGTCGAAGCCGTCCATCTCGACGAGCATCTGGTTCAACGTCTGCTCGCGCTCATCGTTTCCGCCGCCCATCCCGGCGCCACGGTGCCGGCCGACGGCGTCGATCTCATCGATGAAGATGATGGCCGGGGCGTTCTCCTTGGCCTGGCTGAACAGGTCACGCACGCGGGAGGCGCCGACGCCGACGAACATCTCGACGAAGTCGGAACCGGAGATCGAGTAGAACGGGGCACCGGCCTCGCCTGCGACGGCGCGGGCGAGGAGCGTCTTGCCGGTTCCGGGAGGACCGTACAGGAGCACGCCCTTCGGGATGCGGGCGCCGATCGCCTGGAACTTCGCGGGGTCCTGCAGGAACTCCTTGATCTCGTGGAGCTCTTCGATCGCCTCGTCGGCGCCTGCGACGTCGGCGAAGGTGACGGTCGGCGTCTCCTTGTTGACGAGCTTGGCCTTCGACTTGCCGAACTGCATGACCTTGCCGCCGCCGCCCTGCATCGACGAGAGGAGCCACCAGAAGAGAAGGCCCAGCAGCACGAGAGGGAGCAGGAGGGAGAGGAAGCCGTCGAACCAGGTCGCGCGCGGGACCGCGTCGTTGAAGCCGTCCTTGGGCGCGGCCTCGTTGATCGCGCTGACCACCTCGTCGGCGCGGGCATCGACGTAGTAGAACTGCACGTTCTCGGAGCCTTCGAACGGCTTGGAGAGTGTCATGTCGACGCGCTGATCGCCATCCGTGTTCACGACCTTGGTGACCGTCTCACCGCCCAGGAGCTTCAGGCCTTCCTGGGTGGTGATCTGCGCGGGCGCACCCAGATTCGAGATCAGCAGGAATCCGCCGAAGAGCAGCACGCCGATCAGCGCGACGTAGATCAGCGGATTCCGGGTGAGCTTCTTCACATCCATGATCGGATCAGCGTATCGCGCGCGTCCTAGGGGGTCGCTGTGCGTTCACCCACGGCGTAGCGCGTCGGCGGTCAGGAGTAGACGTGCGGTGCGAGCACGGCGACATCGCGCAGGTTGCGGTAGCGCTCGTCGTAGTCGAGGCCGTATCCGACGACGAAGTCGGTGGGGATGTCGAAGCCCACGTACTTGCAGTCGATCACGACCTTCGCCGCCTCCGGCTTGCGCAGCAGCGCCAGCACCTCGATCGACTCGGCGCCGCGGGACCCGAAGTTCTCGAGCAGCCAGCTGAGCGTGAGGCCGGAGTCGATGATGTCCTCGACGATCAGGACGTGCTTGCCGTTGAGGTCGGTGTCGAGGTCCTTCCTGATCTGCACGACACCGCTGGACTTTGTGCTCGCTCCGTAGCTCGACACGGCCATCCAGTCCATCGGGGCGTGGAACGGCAGGGCCCGCGCGAAGTCGGCCATGACCATGACGGCCCCCTTCAGCACACCGACGAGCACGAGGTCCTTGCCTTCGTAGTCCTCGGCGACCTGCGCCGCCAGCTCATCGAGCTTGGCGAGGATCTCCTCCTCTGTGACGAGGATCTGTGCAAGGTCGTCCTGGATCTCCGCGGCGCGCATGGATCGATTTTAGGCGACGTCGCCGCGTGCTTCGACGCAGTGCCGCGGATATCTCCCCAACGTCGACCATCCGCACTACTGTGAGCGGGAGATGCGGGCGGACGCCCCGGACGGAAGGATTCACCATGGCTCTTGACGACATCCTCGCGCAGGTGCCGATCGACGACATCGCGGAGAAGCTTGGTGTCTCGCGGGACGAGGCGAAGGTCGCGGTCGAGCAGGGCGGCGCCGTTCTGCTCGGCGGGCTCGCGAAGAACGCGGAGACCGAGGAGGGGTCGGCCGCGATCCAGAACGCCCTGAAGAAGCACGCGGGCACCACCGGCGCGGCGAAGGTCGACGACATCGATCAGACCGACGGCGGCAAGATCGTCGCGCACATCCTCGGCTCGAAGGAGAAGGAGGTCACCAAGGAGCTGACCGAGTCCAAGGCGACCCCCGGCATCGACTTCGGCAAGCTCCTCCCGATCCTCGCCCCCATCGTGATGGGGCTCATCGCGAACGCCAGCAAGGACAAGACGTCGAAGGCGGAGGCCGGAGGCGAGAGCTCCGGCGGCATCGGGGACGTGATCGGCGGCATCCTCGGCGGCGGCAACGGCGGCTCCTCCGGCGGCATCGGCGACGTCATCGGCGACGTCATCGGCGGTCTGCTTGGCGGCGGCAGCAGCGGCTCGGGCGGAGGCATCGACCTCGGCGGCCTCCTCGGCGGCCTCTTCGGCGGCAAGAAGTAGGACCACACCGACGCATCCGGTCGCGAGACGACCGCTGCCGGCGAGTCCTGCTCAGCGGCCGGATGCGGTGAACACGATGCGTCCGCCCTGGCGCACGGCGGAGCACTCGGGAAGGTCGATCGGGCCCTGACCGTGCCAGTCGGTCACGAGGCGCGCGACCTCGACGGTCTGCGCCCTCGTGAGGCTGACCCCGAACTCGCTGTCGACCACGAGGCGGATGATGCGGTTGCGCAATGCCGCTGGATTCGCGGCGAGGGCGGCGACGCTGACGGAGATCCCTGCCTCGGCGTGCTCGACGATGTCCTCGATCGTCTCGTGGATCATCTCGTCGAAGGCCTCCGCGTCCTCCCTGAGTTGTTCTGCAGTTCGTGCGAGGGCATCCGCGATGCCGGGGCCCAGCTCGGCCTCGAGCACCGGCAGCACCCGCTGCCGCACCCGCACCCTGGCATAGCGGTCGTCGAGGTTGTGGGGATCGTCCCAGAACTCGAGATCGGATGCGACGCAGAACGCACGAGTGGTCTCGCGACGCACGGCGAGCAGCGGGCGGATCCAGCGGAGCCCGTCTTCGTCCTCGCGTGAGGGGGCCATGCCGCGCAGACTGGTCGCGCCCGAACCCCGGGCGAGCCCCAGCAGCACGGTCTCCGCCTGGTCGTCGAGCGTGTGCCCGAGCAGCACCGCTGACGCTCCTTCCGCGCGCGCGACACCGGCGAGTGCCGCGTATCGGGCATCACGAGCGGCGGCCTCGATCCCTGAGCCGGACGCCAGCTCGACCGCGACTCGGGTCTGCAGCGCGTCGTCGACGCCCACTGCTTCTGCGGCGACAGCTGCCCTGCTCGCGATGAGGGACGACCCCTCCTGGAGGCCGTGGTCGACGGTCACGCTGACCACCCGGATCCCCCGACGACGCGCTTCGAAGACCGTGGCGGCGGTGAGCGCGAGCGAGTCTGCTCCCCCGGAGAGCGCGACGGCGACCGTCGATCCCTCGGAGAGCTCCGCGAGCGCGGTGCGGACGGCGAGGCGGATCTCAGCGACGGCGGGAGCGAGTGACGACACAGGACAACGGTAGGGCACAGCCCGCTGTCCCCGCGGCACGCGGCGACCGTCTCGGGTCTATCCTGACGCCGTGACCGAGACTCCACGCACGAGGCCGATTCCGAGCGATCGCTTCAAGGCGTTCATCGATGCCGTCGTCGCGATCGCCATGACGCTGCTCATCCTCCCCCTCATGGAGTCCATCTCCGAGGCGGCGTCCGCCCACATGAGTACCGCGGAATTCCTGGACGAGCACTCGGGTCAGCTCCTCAGCTTCGGGCTGAGCTTCCTCCTCATCGCGACGTTCTGGATGGGACATCACCGCCAGTACCGGGACGTGGAGTTCGTCACCGGCCCCCTGCTGTGGATCAACGTCGCCTGGATGGCGACGATCGTGTGGCTGCCCGTGCCCACCGCCATGATCGGGCAGATGGACACCGACGCGTTGCAGGCTGTGGTGTACATCGGCACGCTGATCATGACGCAGGTCACCACCCTCGCCGGCTGGCTGTATCTGGCGCGTCATCCCGAGCTCGGCTCCGTGTCGGCCGAGACCGTGCGCCTGGGAGCCATCGGAGACCTCGCGGCGATCATCCTGTTCGTCGCGGCACTGGCCATCGCCGTCCTCGCCTCTCCGAACGGCTATGCAGGACTCCTCCTTCTCCTCCTGAGCGACCCGATGAGCCGCCTGCTGAATCGCCTCCTGCGCAGACGCGGCGACGACAGCCCGAGGCCGCCTGCCGAGGCCTCCTCCTGAGGATGCCGGCCCCCGGTCGCGAAGAAGCCGACGGTAGGCTGGTCGGCGGTATCCAACCGAACTTTTCCTGAGGAGCACACGTATGGGCGCACACGACGCCGTCATCGAGATCCCGCGCGGCAGCCGCGTGAAGTACGAGGTCGACCACGAGACCGGACGAGTCCACCTCGACCGCGTGCTCTACACGACCTTCGGCTACCCGGCCGACTACGGCTACTTCGACAACACGCTCGGCGAGGACGGCGACCCGCTCGACGTGCTCGTGCTGCTCGATCACGCCATCTACCCCGGCGTCGTCGTCGAGGTCCGTCCTGTCGCCGTGCTGAAGATGAGCGACGAGGCCGGCGGAGACGACAAGCTCGTAGCCGTGCTGTCGAAAGACCCGCGCTGGGCGCACATCCAGGACATCGACGACATCGCCGACTACACGAAGAAGGAGATCTCGCACTTCTTCGAGCACTACAAGGATCTCGAGCCCAACAAGTGGGTCAAGGTCGACGAGTGGGGGAACGCCGCCGAGGCGCAGCGCATCCTCGACGAGGCGATCGTCCGTTTCGGCGAGCAGGGTCACTGACTCCCGCATTCACGCAGAAGACCCCCGGCTCCGCACGAGCGGCCGGGGGTCTTTCGTCTGTCGTGAGGTGGGCGTTCAGGCGGAGACGCCGTGTCGCGCCAGGAACTGCACCGGGTTGACGGCCTGCCCGTTCACGTACACCTCGAAGTGCAGGTGGCAGCCGAACGAGCGGCCGGTGTTCCCGGCGTAGGCGATGACCTGTCCGGAGCGGACCCACTGTCCGGAGCGGACGAGGATCCCGCCGTTGCGGATGTGCGCATAGCCGGTGCCGATTCCGCCACCGTGCTGGATGCGGATGTAGTTGCCGTAACCGCCGTTGCCGCCCGCGTAGTCGACCGTGCCGGACTGGGCGGCATAGATCGCGGCGCCGCAGCCGTTGGCGAAGTCCGTACCGTAGTGGAAGCTCGACGAGCAGCCCTGGGGACCGCACTGCTGCGACCGGGGTCCGTAGCCCGAGCTCTTGCCGCCGCCATGCGGACGGCACCAGCCGCCGCTGCCCTGGGATCCGCCACCACCGCCGCCACCGCCGCCGTTGCCGGCGGCTGCTGCTGCGGCCTCGCGGGCCTCGCGCTCGCGCCGCGCCTTCTCAGCGGCCTCGACGCCTGCCCGATAGCCGGCGACGGTTTTCGCGGTCGTGTCCTTGAGCGCCGCGAGCTGCGCCTGCATGGTCGCGAGGTTCGCGGACTGCTCGTCGAGCGCGGCCTGAGCAGCGTCCGCCGCCTGCTGGGCGACGATCATCTTCTCTTCGGCGATCTTCTGCAGCCGATCGCGCTCATCGCGCGCCAGGACCGCCTGGTCGCTGAGAGACTGCGCGGAATTGCGGGCCGCGACCGCGTCGTCGTAGACCGACTGGTTGTACTCGAACAGCTTGTCCATCGTGCCGAGGCGCGCGAGCAGCTCGTCGGCGTTGTCGGCGGAGCCGGTGAACAGCAGCTCCAGCGAGGTGTCGTCACCGCCGTTGCGGTACAGCTGCGCCGCGACCTGGCCGGCCTTCTTCGCCGACTCGTCGGCCTTCGCGGCCTGTTCGTCGGCCTTCGCCTGGAGGGAATCCGCCTCGGTGGCGGCGGCGAAGTACTTCTGCTGGGCCTCGTAGAACTCGTCCGAGGCGACCTCTGCAGCGGCCTGCGTCTCGGCGACCTTCTGGGTCAGCGACTGGATGAGCCCCTCGATGCGAGCGACTTCGGCCGACTTCGCCGCTTCGTTGTTCTTCGCGCGCTGCACGTCGTCCCAGCTCGGGTACGTGGCGGCGTAGGCAGCGGAGACGCCGTTGGAGATGCCGAAGGCACTGAGCGCGACGACGCTGAGCACGCCGAACCCGAGAGCCCCGCGACGGCTGAAGCCCTCTTTGCCGAACGCGCGCTGTTCGGACGGGCTGGGTGCGCAGCCGCAATCGTCTGAGGCCGCAGCAACCGCGGCGTCCAGAGCTTCCTGGTGGTCGTTCACACGGCCCCTTCCGCCGGTTTCACAAATGCCACACTAACAACAACTTTCACATCCGCACCAGAGCCGGGGGGAGCGGATACGGCGACGCCCACATGCACCCATCGTCCTCCCGGAACACGCCCGGGGGAAGACGACGCGCCCTCGATTCGCGATTTGCTCGGATCATCCCTTATGCTTGAGCGTCGGCAAGGAAGTCCCCCGGGACTGACTCGGCCCCATCGTTTAGCGGCCTAGGACGCCGCCCTTTCACGGCGGTAGCACGGGTTCGAATCCCGTTGGGGTCACACCTTCCGATATAATTGAAAACAAGTATGGCCCTGTAGCGCAGTTGGTTAGCGTGCCGCCCTGTCACGGCGGAGGTCGCGGGTTCAAGTCCCGTCAGGGTCGCTCCGTGCGATGAGCTCTTTCTTCGGAGAGGGCTCTTCGTCTAGGACGCGACAGGTTCGCCGGTCGCGCGGCTCTGTAGCTCAGTTGGTAGAGCGTTCGACTGAAAATCGAAAGGTCACCGGATCGATGCCGGTCGGAGCCACTGGAACCCTCGCGTAGCTTCTACATCGCGGGGGTTCTTTTATGCGCTTATCAGGGTTTTTCCGCGTCAGCGACTGCCTCCCTCCGGGCAGGCTCTGGGGTTTTCAGTCGTGGACTCCGCACAAACTCCGCACTATCAGGCTCAGGCAGCAGCGTCGCCCGAACGCAACTAGCGCCCAATCCTGACCCCAAAGTCTCGATGCATCCCCAGAGATAGAAGCCCCGTGTAGTTGCTAGCGAAGGGCACGGCACGAAGGTGGTCAATCAACGCTCGCTGACGAATCGTCACTGAGCCCTGTTCACCAGTCAAGCGCGCCTTCGCCACCGCGTGGATCGCGTCGATCTCGTCGGCGAAAGCGGATGCAACTGCGAGGTTGATGGAAGGGAACGCGAACTGGATCGTCTCTCGCCACTGTTGCACCCCCTCTTCGGCGCTAGGACCCTTGCTGAGGAACCGGATGGACGGTCCGTGGTGGTCGATGATCACGCCATTCGGGTCCTCCTCGCTACCGAGGCGCAGCCCGGATTTCCGAGGTTGCACTGCAAGCCCGTGCTTCGTCGAGTTGTACACGTTAGCCTCGCGGGCGAGCAGCGCGGCTGCCCGAGTCAAGAGAAATCGAAGGACGTCAGCGTCCTCTGTCCATGCCTCCGCGGATACCTCAGCAGGCGCATCGAGCCTGCCGCGGAATACCTCGCGCAATAGCTCATTGCGCGGAGGGCTGGTCAACAAGTCGCCCGCCATCTGCTTGAACTTCGCGAAGCTCGTCAACGACGAGAGCTTCAGCGGCGGACAAGGCTCCGGTTCCACGTGCGCGAAGTACAACCGCAGGAGTGCCTCCGCCGCGAGGTACATGATCGAGATCGACTCGACCACAGCGAATCCGTCGATCTCTTCGTCGTCTAGTGGCACCTCTAGCTCGACGCCCATACCCCACGCACGGACACCTCCAACGAGCGCGGGATGCAAGGCGGCATCGGCGTCGCCGAGGGCGACGAGCAACGCGATTCGAGTTCGCAGGTACTGCGATGGTGAATGCGAATAGAAGTCACGGTTCAGCTCGTCCGCAAGATTCAGCCCGCTCGCAGGATCAGGCGCCGGCGGCTGCTCATCAGTCATCGATGGATCGTATCCGCAGCCACGGACACTACGATCGGGTAGAGCGGAAGCCCTCTCCTCACTCCGCCCCGGGCTGCTTCTCGCACCGGATTAGATCAGCCCGTCCAGCTTCTGGCCCATGATGCCTGCAGCTTTGGTGGAGCCCTTGATGGTGTTCATGTACACGTCCTGGGTCATGCTCGGGTTCTCGTGTCCGAGGTAGTCGGCGATCTCTGTCGCGGACAGTCCAGCCTTGTCAAGAATCGTGGCTACCGACTTTCGGAACGCGTGCGTTGACAATCCCGGGTACCCCAGGCCGTCGCGACGGTCTCGAAGCTCCCGCTGCGTGTTCGAGGGATCGCGAGGGCGCATCAGCGGAGTCGGGAAGATGAGGTTGGTATCGGCGCGCAGCCTCTCGTGCCGCTTGTGAAGGAGGAGCATGGTCGCTTCCGGCAAGTGGGTGGTACGCGCGGACTTGTCGGTCTTCGCGAACTCCTGCCGCACAATTCCCCGCCCCTTCACACGCACATTCTGCGCGACAACGGAAGCTGTGCCGGCGGCGAAGTCGATAGCGCTCGCTTCGAGCGCGCACACCTCGGCCACTCGCCACCCTGACGCGAGCATGAACGTGATCAGATCCACCGTGTCCCACTCGTTGAGCTTCTCGTCCTCACGGACGCGCTGGAGAAACATCGGCAGTTCGTCCAACGGGATTGCGGTGCTGCCCTTCTTCTTCCTTTGGGTGACGCGCTCGAGCTCACGCACGGGGTTGTGCGACAAAGCCCCGTTCCGCACCGCTAGGCCGAGCATGCCACTCAGCGCCGATCGGCAGTTCTTTGCTGCCCCCGGGCCGGCTTCCTTCTCAACGGCGTTAAGGAACTTCTGCAGCCGTTCAGGTGTGGCCTCGGCGACTGAGAGGTCGCCGATCCGGGGCGCGATATGAGCGGTGACTGCATAGCCGTAGGTCTCCAGCGTGCCTTCTGAGCGCCCCAACTCACGCCGGGACTCCAAGAACCTCTGGCCGAGGGCGCGGAGGTGCGTTGCCGGTTTCAGCTCGCCACCGCGGTCGGCCTCGATCGTGGTCAGCGCATGCCTCAGCGCGGCCGTCGCCTTGGCCTTGCTCGGCGCGTGCTTCTCGATCTGGCGGGATTTGCCGTCCGCGAAACGATACCGCGTGCGGGCACGCCACTTCCCCGGCTGAACCTCGGCCACGTGGATGGTGCCGTAGGTTCCGATCGCCATTCGAGGTCTGGCCATCAGACTTCACCGTCGGTGGATGCGCGGAGTTCGTCAATGAGCACACGCGTGACGCGCCCACGCGCCTGCGGCGTGCTGTCCTCGCCGGCACGGAGCAGGGCCTCGACTTCAAGGGAATGGCCCCAGAGTCGCGCCGCGTACTGCTGAAGCAGAGGTGGGCGTATCCCAAGCTTCTTTGCCGCCCGAGACTCTGCAAGGCTCACACTAGGCCGACGAGCGCTCTGACGCGTGTCACGGTCGGGCACCTCCGTCATGGCCCCCCACTGTGCATCCACCTGGTCATACGACTCGGACTTCCTGCCGTGCACCCTCATATGCTCAAGGGCCGCCATCTCGAGTTCCTCGTCCCACTCGTGATCCCCACCTATCGGCGCGGCGCCCACGTGCGCATAGTCGCCATCCTCGAGCGCGATCGGTGCGCCCGACAGTACGCGGTTGACCCACTCCCGCCGCACGGGCTGATCCTCACGGAGCTCGTACGGCCGTTCCAGCAACTCCGCAGCCCCAAGAAGGTCGGCGAGTCGAAGCGGCTCACCAGAGAGCTTTCCAAGTGCGAGTGCGAGCGTGAGAAGCGTCGGAACCGTCGGCGCAGCCTTGCCCCGCTCAATCGCCTGGACGCTAGACAGGCTCCACGTTGCTCCGTAATCGCGTCCAACGGTCGCGATCGCCTCAAGGGTAATCCCGTGCCGCCGCCGGTAGGCGGCAAGAAATCCGCCCACCGCTTCCGCGTATGCCATTGATTCCATGCTTACAAGTTACCAGAATCATGTAGCTTGTGTTACGGTACCTCACAAGTTACAAATTTCTGGTACTCGCTATCAAAGGACTCCGCATGACACAGACGACGAACACCCTCCTCGACGTTCACGATCTCTCCGCCCAGACCGGCATGTCTGTGTCGACTATCTACCGCAAGCGGTCGCTCGGTGAGCCGCTCCCCCGGGCCGTGAAGATCGGCGCCGCTGTTCGCTGGCGTCAGGCCGATGTCGACCGTTGGATCGAGGAGCAGCTCGAGCCGGCGATGTGATGCGTCCTCGCCGGACCCATTGCGCGCGGAAACCGTGCGGAACTTCGAGGCAACTGTCGGGACCGACACGTTCCGCGTGGTGTTCCGCACGTGGCGCGCCCCGCCGTCGCCTAGATAACCCGCGCACGGGAGCGGAGATGCGGACGGAACCCCATCACTTCTCTATTGGCACCTCGGAGGCGAAATAGGTGCAGTCCGCGCAGGAGAAGTGCGGGGGTGACTTCCGCACTACCGATCTTCCTCGGCTCCCGGGAGCGTGCCTGCTCTTGCCTCGCCCCCGAAGCGGCCTGCTGGTGCTCAACACGCGCACGGCAGGGTGCAGGCGCGGATACGAAGGGACCGCAACCACAAGATCGACATCACGCTCGAACCCTGAGCGAGCACTACCCATACGGAAGAAACAAAAAGGGCCACCGAGCTGCAACTCGGCGACCCCATGGCGGATCTGAAAGGAGATCCTGCATTTGACTACCACCAGCGTACCTGAAGACCGCGATATCCCCGAGGCGCTCGGGAAGCGGTCCACCGCGCAGCAGCTCGTTGAGTTGGCCCTCGATCACTACGACCTTCACGTCGATACCGATGGCAAGCCTTTCGGTGTTCGCAAGGGCGGTCACGTAGCGATTCCTCTCCTCGGCAGCAGACGCTCCGTCCGCAAGGAACTCGGCGGCATGTACCGGCGTCGGACCGCTCGCACAGCCTCGCAGAACGCGTTGACTGAGGCGATGAGCGCGCTTGAGTACGAGGCGGAGGAGAGTTTCGAGCCCATCAAGCTGCACCTGCGCACGGCGCGCCCCAGCGACGACGAGATCTTCATCGACATCGGCGATCGCAGTGAGCAGGTCATCCGCGTGACGGCAGCCGGCTGGGAGATCCTCGACGGCGACGATGACCTTCCCGTGCTGTTTCGCCGCACCGCCGTGACCGCCCCTTTGCCCGTCCCTGCGCGCGGCGGAAACCTCGACGCATTGTGGGAGTTCGTCAATCTGCCGGCCTCGGACCGCGGCTTGATCATCGGCTGGCTCGTCGCTGCGACGATCCTTGTCGGTCTTCCGTGCCCGGCCTTGGCTCTGCTCGGTGAACAGGGAACCGCCAAGACCAGTAGTGCACGACGGCTCTTCTCCCTGTTCGATCCGACCACCGCGCCGGTGAGGCGCCCACCGAACGATGCGGACCGGCTGCTTCACGCCGGGGCTCACTCGCGCGGCGTGGTCTTCGACAATATGTCGTCGATGCCGCGTTGGTTGTCGGACGGCTTGTGCCGATTCGTGACCGGTGAAGCTGATGTCGACCGCGCGCTGTACACCGACGACGACGTGCGCATCATGCAGGTGCAGGGCGTCCTGGGATTCACCAGTATCGATATCGGCGTTCTCAACGGCGACCTCGCCGAGCGATGCGTCTGGGGAGATCTTGAGGTGATCCCCGCAGACAGGCGTCGCTCAGAACGCGAGTTGAACTCCGCTTGGAACGCGAGCTACGCCTCGATGGTGGGTGCATTGTTGGACCTTGTTGTTCTGACCTTGCAGCAGCTGCCCGTCGTGAAACTCGGCAACAAGCCTCGGATGGCGGACTTCGCCGAGATCTTGGCCGCTCTTGATCATGCAACGGGGTCAGACACTCTGAGCCGTTACCGGCGGGCGCAAGATTCTGTCGCCGAGGACATCGTGAGCACCGACCAGTTCCTGGTGGCGATCACCGAGACGATCAAACGTCGCTGGACGGGTACCGGCAAGGCCCTTCACGAGCTCTTGCGCAGACCCTCGGACGATCGCTATTGGCCCGAGCCTCGTGGCATGAGTGGCAAGCTCCGGCGAGTGGCTCCGGATCTTCGAAAGGCAGGGTGGCAGATCGACGAGATCAAGCCGGACCCGACCACCAAGCGTTCCAAGACTTGGGTTCTGGTGCCTCCGGATTCCGCCATCTCCGATGCGGATCTTGCGAGCGTGAAACTGACCCGCGAGTTCGTCGCTGAAGACGTTCGAGCGTGGATCGCTAGGTTCATGGCGAACGGGGCCACCGCCTCATGCGCCACCGACCACGGATCCGCTGCGAGCTCGGGCTTCCCTATCACTTGCCGGACGCCCGGCTGCACTGCCGGCTGGCGCTCCGAGTGGGACACGCCGTTGCAGCGGTCCCGAGCGCTGACCTCACGACTCGCGGACGAACTCACGGCTCTCGGTATCAGCGTTGCTGACCTGGACCAGTACGTCGGCAGCGATCCCTTTGCACCTCCGGGTAGGGGCGAGGAGACCGTAGCCCCACCTAAGACCGAGCCCCGTTGATCGGGGCTGACCACTACACCGCACCGTTAGGAGAACACCATGCGAAGGACCCGTAGTCAGCTCCGAGCTGCGCAGATCGCCGCGCTGCAGGCCGAGCAGGACGCCTACGACAAGAACGTGAACGACGCGATCAAGGTCGCGGCGTTCGCACGCTGTGACGCCGTCGAGCAGCTGTACGAGCTTCTCGACGTCCAGCCTGAACCACCCATCATTCGTGATGGCAAGCACGGCCGCTACGAGGTCACGTCCGATAAGGACGAGGCCAAGCGCGCTGCTCGCCTCATCGAGGCTGTCACCGTCCTGCTATCAATTGAGGAGCAGCCTACGACGCAACCAGTCGGCAGTGATCGTCAGGTTCCTGCTCAGGCAGCTGAGAGACCGCCGCAGGCGGCTTCTCCGGCCCTGGTCGCGACGACTTCAAGCACGCCGACGGCGGTCAAGCAGCCAGCCGCCTGAGCGTTGCGTCGCCCGCGGCCCCGTGCGGTCGCGGCGAGTAGAGAAACCCCATCTGCCCTCGAAGAGGCGCTGATGGGGTTTCTCCGTTTCGGAAGGTGGCGCCACGACCTGTGCGTGGAGGCGGGAGCCTTCATCCGGGTGTCGGGCCGGAGGCCTGACCAAGGAGTATCCAAGGACAGGAGCGCAGCGATATGTCTGACGGATAAACTGCTTGCCGTTATTTGTGTAGTCTGGGACCACCCTCGCGGAGCGGGGAAGCAAAGGCCCAGACTGCACAAAGAACCGAGCGAAGGGGACGACCTGATGACGAGGACCGGCAAGGCGAGCGAAGCGACGCCGCGTCGTCCGAGGAAGAGGGTCGTCAACTTTGCGAAGCGCCGCACACTGAGGTTCAGCGACGACGAGGAACGAGCCGTCGACGACGTGCGGCGAGCTTTGGCCAAGTCCTCCGGACGCGACCTCGAAGAGGTCTCCTTCTCCGAAGCTCTGCGCCTGCTCATTACTGACCGTGAGGGTGCCGCCGAGGTGGAAGCGAGGGCGCTGGCTATCGAGCGCCAGGGCCCGAACGTGACCGACTGGGGCCTGGCCGACATCTCCGATCGGCTCGGGTACGAGCTCGGTCCGATTCGCAATCACATCGCGCATATCGGCGGCAACCTCAATCAGATCGCGAAGCGGCTGAATATCGGCGACCCGGTGACCGCTGGGGAGGTCTCGGAGGCTCTCCTTACGGTGGCTGAGCTACGCGATGTTCCCGACGATATCGAGAAGCGCATCGCACGCCTCGTGGACCATGGCCTGCCGCCGCGCGGGACGGTGTAGTTATGCCTGTTGTGGTGGCGAGCTCGACGCGGTCGGCCGATGCGCTGATCAACTATGCGCTCGATGACAAGCCCGAGCAAGATGGCGAGCGGTACGTCATGGCGTCCGGCGTGGGCGGCATGCTGGTATCGGTCGCGAAGCAGCAGATGCGCGACGTCCGCAAGAAGTGGGGTAAGGACAAGCCTGGCGCGTTCGTCCAGGCGTATCACGTCATCCAGTCTTTCGCGAAGGACGAGTTGGACCCCGAAGAGCCAGACGACTGGCTGACGGCTCAGAAGCTCGGGACAGCACTCGCAGAAGAGAGGTTCCCCGGCCGACAGGTGCTCGTTGTAACACAACGAGACGGGCGAACAGGCTGTGTGCACAACCACCTCGTCGCGAACTCCATCGAGACCAAAACCGGCCGCAGTCTCAACAGTTCAGTCGTCACGCACGCACGCCTTGTCGAGGCACATGAGCGTGTTCTTGAACAGCGCGGCTTCGAGCAGCGAGCGGACCTCAAGCAGGCCTTCAGCGACGCGAACGAGCGCTTCGAGCGGGGCGAGCCGAGCGGTCTTCGCCGCGCCGGGTCGACCGCGGACAGTGAGCTTCGCGAATGGCAGCGGCACATCATCTGGGAAACAGAATGCGACCTCGCGGATGAGTTCGGTGCGCCCCGCAACAAGCAACCTTTTAGTCTCACCGTGCTGAGGGCGAGCATCGAGAACACGCTCGCCGATCCAGCCGTTGTCGACTGGGACAGCTTCGTCGAAGTCGGTAGAACCCGAGGCGTTCAGATCGAACAGCGCGGCAAGAAGGGCCGTGGCATTTCGTACGGCATGCTTCGCGAGAATCCGGACCGAACCCCAGCCGATCCAACGCCGAGTGATCGACGCCGCTGCACCACACTCGGCACGGCCTTCGAGAGGGACGCTGTTGAGACCGCTTTCGCTCGCAACAGCGCGGTGACATTGTCCGTGCCACAACACACGACTGTTGAACGCCGACTGTCGCCCAAGAAACGCATGATGATCGCTCTGGACGAGGCGACACAGGAGGCAAATCGCGCCGCGCAACGCCTGGTGGCTACAGCCCTGTCAAACGCCGACGCGATGACAAGCGAACACGAGAATTCCGGTGCGCACGCTCCCACCGAGCTACCCGCAGTCCCGGGCACAATGGGACTGTCGGAACTCCGAGAAACTCAGCCACGGATCGCGGACCCAGAGGAACCAGAAACGGAGGTCACGGTTCCCGACTACCGTCCGCACGACGTCGAGCAACCGCGATCGGCGCGGCCGCAGGCTAACACCGGTGAGAATCAGGAGACCTCCCCCAAGCCTCGCCCGCTGCGACTGCGGTTCCCCGCACTCTTCGAAGAGGCGGAGCTTTCCGCGCCCGATCACCAAGAACGGAGCATCGGCGACTAGCACTGTGCAGTGGGTGGCCGGTGACCGCCTCGTGTCCATATAGTGGTCCGACGGTGCCCACACTACATAGTCGCTAGTGGCAGTCCGAAAAACGGGCTTCAGCTGGTCCTTTACAGGCCGGTTCGTGGTCACTAACGGGACACCGGCATTTCGCTGGGCAGCAGGGGTGGCCAGAACATGACCACAATATGGTCGCTCGGCGCCCACTGATCTCGGCCGTTTCGCATTCTCCACGTTGAGTTGTCGACGCCATGTCCGAGTCGGCACTCACGGGCATGATGGATGGATGCAGATCCATGAGACAGCCGACAGCTTCGACCTGCCGGATGAGCGCGTGTGGGTCGTGGGCGACCTCCACGGCAATGCTGGATGGATTCAAACGCTGCTGCCCGCGATGCGTCGGCATGACCCATCGCTGCGCACCATCCTTCAACTCGGAGATTACGGTTTCGAGCATGCTCAGCCCGGGACTGGCCCGGTCGATTATTGGGCGAAGCGCACAGGCATCGAGCGCGTGCTGGTCACGCCTGGCAACCACGAAGAGTGGAACCACATCACCCCGGCGCAGGAAAGCGCCTCCGGTATGGCGATCAGGGTCAGTGACGTCGTGTGGCTCATCCCCCGGCCGTTCCGTTTTCAGATCGCGGGACGCGAGGTGCTATCGCTCGGCGGCGCGTCCAGCGTCGACAAGGCGTTTCGAACTGCGGGCAAGGACTGGTTCGAGGATGAACTCATCACGGAACCGATGGAAGCCGCCGCGATTGCCGGCGGCCCGGCCGACCTTATGCTCACGCACGAGTCTCCAGCGATCGCGGTACCGGAGGTGCAGCGGCTGCTCACGAACAATCCGCATGATTTTCCTCCCGAGGCGTTGGCCGTATCTGCTGCACAGAGAGAGCGTGTGCAACGTGTATCTGATGCTGCGCTCCCCCGCTTGCACATGCACGGCCATATGCACGTTTACGGTAAGTTTGAGCGCGAGGACGGCAGGACCGTGGTCAGTCTCGATCGGGACACGTTTGCCTGCAACGCAGGAGTGCTCGACCTCGCGGGCCTCGCGTTCAGCCCACTTCCACTCAACGAGATCCGCGGCGGAAGACGACGGTACAAGCACCGCGCTGATCAAGGCGATGGCGCCGTCGTTCGCAGCTGATGGACCGGCGGATCGTCACCCTCCGCGGGATGATGCGAGCAGCCCGGAAGCGACTGGCCTCATGCGCTCTCCACTTCGAGGCGCAGATCGCGCTGCCCCGAACCGGTTGCTGGGGGCTTAGCGAGCGCCCCAGCTCCGTAGGAGCATTCCGCTGAGCCCTGTGCTCATCCGCCCAGAACTCGTCTCCGGGCGTGGCACAAATCTGACCTCTCTGCCCTTCTAATCACGGGAATGAGACCTCAGCGGACGCCGATGGAGCTAAGTGTGTCATTGGACCGCCAGCGGCCTGGATGATGATGAACCCGGCTCGATGCTGAACTCGATGAGCCGAATCGTATTTACTTTGTTTATTTCGCGGGGCAGCTCACGTTGCGCGCACGCCGGCCCACGCAGCTACGTGGTCACGTCGCTCTGAACACATCGACGCGGGACGTCGATAGCTAGGTCACGGGCGCCTGCCCCGGCCGCGCCGACTACGACGATGTCGACCTGATCGCTGAGGTTCTGCATCAACAGTGACCCCCCGCCGCTTACGCAAGCTATACTCGCTAATGACCGTTAGGATCCGATGATGTCGAACGCAACCGCACACCCCCTCCGCAGCGATCGACGCGCATACCTCACGGCGACTCGGTCGGACGAAGGTCGCGAGATCACCATCAAGATCGTCGGTCCTGTGGAATTCACGGACCACGAGGCCGAGGAGCTCGCGCACGAGCTGAACGTGCTGGGCTCCAGCGGTCGGCGCGCTCACCTCATCAGCATCCTGCAGGGCGTGAACAAGGCGCTCCGGCTCGAGGAAGAGCCTGGGCACTCGTCGCTGACGGAGGCTGAGCTGGACGCACTGCGCGCAGCCGGCTCGCTCGTTGAGCCGGAGAACGCGCTGCCTGTCGAAGAGCGCCCCAGCGTGCTCACGGCCCTCCGCCAGCAGGACATCCTCGCTGAGGCGCTGCCGACTAAGCGCGTCGCAGAACTGCTCGACGTGACCGAAGGCCGAGTGCGCCAGCGCCACGGCGAGGGGACTCTCTTCGCGATCCCGGGCCCCGGCCGCGGCCTGCGGTTCCCGACGTTCCAGTTCACCGACCACGGTGAGCTCCCGGGCTGGGGAACGGTGAGCCGAGCGCTGCCCGAAGGGGCGAACCCCGTGGCCGTGGAGTACTTCCTCACTCACGCTCACCCCGACCTGGGAGACGGCGAGCTGACTCCTGCCCAGTGGCTCGCAGCCGGCAAGCCCGCAGAACCTGTCGCGGCGCTGGCCGAGCAGGCGTTCTCGATCCGATGAGCGCGCTTCCTGCCCCCGACGCATCGAAGTTCCCGCATCCTCTCCCCCCGAGCGCTGTCCGTACGCTGCCGGCCGGCACGATCTTCGGACGCATCTACGACGCCGGCGGCGCTCACCCTGCCCGGTGGCACGAGCTCCGCCACTTCGGGCCCACGGGGAGCCGATTCGATCACCACCCCGATCCCGTGGGTCACCATCCGAACCACGCCGTGACCTACGTCACGCCCCAGATCACGGTTCCACCGGAGACGGCAGTTCAGAGCCTCCTGCTCGTTTGCCTATCAGAGTGCTTCAGCGACCGAGGCGTCATCGAACGCGGTGGCGTCGGAGCGGGAGGGACCGGGGGCACGCAGCCTCGGTTCGTGCTGTTCGCGACCACCCGCGAGATCACACTCCTCGACCTTATCGACAGCACCTGGGTCACGGACGTCGGCGGGAACGATCAGATCAACACTGGCGATCGGTCGCTGTCCCGGCCGTGGGCCCGCGCCATCCACCAGGCATATCCCGACGTCGACGGCGTCTTCTACCGCCCCCGCACCATCGCGCAGCGTCCGCAGCTCCCCGAGGCTCGCGCCGCGGCGCTGTGGGAGCGCGCCGAAGACGCCCTGCCGGTGAGCCCGACCGCGGACATCGAACTCAGCTCGCCTGGACTCACCGTGACGCTCGAGTCGTTCGCGAAGACCCTAGGCCTCGGCTTGGCGTAGAGACCCGAAAGGAGGGTGTCATGACCGCCCGTACCTGGTCTCAAGACCTCGAATACCTTCGCACTACGCTCACGCGTGCTCAGCAGACGCGCTATCGGCGCCAGGAATTTGTCCAGCTCGAGGACGGCAACACGGAGCTCGGATGGGTTCTCTATGAACGCGAGCAGATGCTCGCAGCAGTGAACGCTCTCCACGCCGCTGCAGGCAAAGCGCCCGTCTCGAGCGACCAGCTCCAGGCTGCAGAAAGCAGTGCCTGTGGCCATGTCGACTATACGTCGAAGTTCGCCATCGGGTGCGCGGACCTGGTGGCCGCGGAATGAGTCCGTCATCCGCCACCCCGCACGCCTCCGACTCGGCCGAGCAGCGCATGGCGGAGCAGCGCATGGCGGAGCGCGCGATCGTCGCGGCCGTCGCCGAGCAGCTGGGCGTCGCGCTCACTCCCGCTCGGATCGCGATCGATGACGCCCACATGGAGATCGACGGGCGACCCCAGACCGCATGGTCCTCGTGGAGGCCTACGCCCGTATCGGCGCACTCAAGGGTGCGCAGCCCCGCAAGCTCGCCACCGACGCGTTCAAACTCGCCTGGGCCGGTCAGAAGCTCGGTGCGACCCGGCTCATCCTCGCCGTGGCTGACGAGGCGGCGGCCAGCTACCTGCATCGCCCGGGCGCGTGGCTGACGGCTTCCATCCGCGACGCCGGCATCGAGATCATCGTCGCCGAACTCGGCGACGTGATGCGCGAAGCGATTCTCGCGGCGCAGGCTCGTCAGTACCGCTGAGATTCAGCTACTGTAGCTCGCGGCGGCCGCGACGGAACTTCTTCTTCTTGAGCGGCGCCGTCGGCCGTGGATCAGCTGCCTGCGAGAGCGGATCGACGTACCCTCGCCGGTTCGCCGGCACCCACCCCTTTGGTGTGTGATCGCGCTCAGCATGGCGTGCGTCGAGCCCGGCCTCACGCCGTTGCCCACGTGCGCGCCCCGCGCGCGCCTGGCGCTCTTTCGCGATGCGTTCACGCTCCTGCTCACGCAGGACGTCCGCTCGCCGCTGCTCCTCAGACGTAAGCCGCGGGGCGCCATCAGAGGAACGAACCGGGTGCTTCTTTCCGTCGCCGACGCGCAGACGGATACTCGCGGCGTTCTTCGCCTTCCAGTTCGTCCCCTGCTCGAACCCGCGCGCCTCTCCCACGGCGGCCTCAGTGCGCGGCGTCGTACGCCTGCTGCACCGCGTCGGGGACGCGGCCGCGGTCGGAGACCTGGTGACCGTTCTCCTTCGCCCACGCGCGGATTGCCGAGAGGTCGCGCTTGGCGGCGCCCTGCGAGTTCCGGCGCCCACGGCCTCCGCGAGTACCGCCGGCGGACACCCGGCGGGCTGCCGCGATCCACGGCTCAAAGGCCTCTCGCAACGCTGCTGCGTTCTTCTCGGACAGATCGATCTCGTACGCGGTGCCGTTCAGGGAGAAGGTCACCGCCTCGCCGGATCCGACTTCCAGGACTTCTCCGTCGATGTCGTCGACGAGCTGATGCACGATTTTGCGGGCCATGCCGCCGAACATATCAGCCAGCATCTAAGCCGAATCGCAATGGTGGCCGATATCCCGCGAACTGCGTGCGGGATTCGAGACCACTCTTGTCGATGTCGACCTCTCGACGTACCATTACTAATGCATTACTAACACGCTTGGAGGCCTCGAATGGCTGCACGACCGATCAGTTTCGCCGTCGAAGAGACGGACGTCCCTTTGCTCCAGGAGCTCGCCGATGCGTTCGGCGGCGGCAACCGCAGCGAATTCCTGCGCGTCGCCATGAAGGAGTTCAAGAAGAAGCTCCGCGTCCAGCAGATGAACGATCTGCACGCCGAGATGCTCGAAGAGCGCGGCGGCAAGGTCTACACGACCGAGGAAACGCTCAAGCTCATCGAGGACTTGGGAACCTCATGAACAGCCAGCGGGAGCGCCCTCGGATCGCGGTCGTCTACGACATCAACGTCTACCTCGACCACATCCGTAGCGGCACCGGAATGCTGCTCCCCGACAAGCTCCCCTCCCCTTCGGCGGCATCCGACGCTCTCTCGCTCGCGTTCGATCAGCAGGTGCGTTTGTTCACCTCGCCGCACATCCTGCGGAACGTCCACCGCCTGATGATCGCCTCCGGGCAGTCTGAACGAACCACGGCCAAGTACATCGAGTTCGTCGCCGAGGCCTGCGACGACTCCGGAGGCGCGATCGTGGACCCGGTCGTCCGCGACTATGCCATCGGGAATCACGAGGACAATAACATCCTCGCCCTCGCGAAGGACCCCGCCGTCGACGCGGACGTGATCGTCTCCTCCGACCATCACCTCATCGATCTCGGTCCCGCATGGAACGGCCGGCTGATGATGCGGCCGCGACAGTTCACCTCGCACATGGTTCGGTCCAGCTTGCAGAGTGCGGCTCAGCACACCCCCGCCCCGAAGGTGCCGCGGACTCCCGCGCCACCGAAGCGCGTCTCCGATGCCTTCCCCGAGCTTCGCGGTGTGCACCTCGATCGGTATGGTCTTGCTGGCTCCTCCGCACCTCAGCGAGAAGATGGCCTGCAGCACTGAGAACAACCCGGGACACTGCCGACCTTCGAGGACAATCCGTGGGAATGCGGTCAACGAGGGCATCGTGCATGATGACCTCATGAGCGCATCGCACGACGTCATCACCCCCGCCGAGCTCGGCCGCGAACTCGGTCACAACGACGGTGATCGGCCCGGCATCACTGTGCGCCGCTATCTGCGCGAGCGCTACCCCGACCACTTGAAGAACCAGCGCTGGGAGCTGACCCCCGAGCAGGCCGACGAGGTTCGTGCGCACTTCGGCAGGACCTCGGCGTGAGCGCTGACTCCCTGCACGACCTCACCAATCCTGCCGTCGCCGCGCTCACCGGAGAGCGCTGGGCGATCATGGAGGCCGCGCAACTCGTCCCCGCCCGTCCCGGACTGTACGCCATCTACGGCGACGAGCAGGCCTGGCGGGATCTCCAGCTTGAGCCGGCTCCGGATCATCCCCTGTACGTCGGCAAGGCCGAGGAGAGCCTGGTCTCGCGCGACCTGAACGGTCACTTCGCCACGAACCCGAAGTCCAAGCCCCGCACCGGCGGGTCCACGGTCCGGCGGTCGTTCGCCGCCCTCCTGCGCGACTTCCTCGATCTGCATGCGGTCCCGCGCAACCTCGCGAAGCCGGAGCGCTTCGCGAACTACGCCCTTGCCGACGGCGTCGACGCACGCCTCAACGAGTGGATGCACGCGCGCCTCCAGCTCTCTGTCTGGCCGGCGCCAGCGGACATGCGGGTCCCGCTCGGCGACGTCGAGACCAGCGTCATCGTGCGCCTCACACCACCGATCAACTTGGACAAGAACCCCGGCAGGCTCCCCCGGCTCTCGGCTGCTCGAGCCGCGATGGCCGCCGAGGCCGCCGCGTGGCGCCCCGAGGGCTGAACGCCATCGTGGAACTCGAGATCACCGCTACTCCGCGCGAGACACTCGTCTGGGCGCCGTCGACCGAGCACGCTGCACAGCTGCGACGAGAGCTGACTGACTCCGGCTACCTAGTGCTCGATGCTGATCCGTGGGAGCTGAACCAGCAGAGCATCATCCCCGAGGGCGAGCATCTCGAGTTCGACCCTGCGCGGATCTTCAACGTCGACATCGGCGCCGACGCGAACGCGTCCCTGCAGATGCTCGTCGACTCCGGTCACGTGCTCTTCTGGCACCGGTGGCATCCGCGACCAGCCCGGAAGATCTGGGGGGTCGCCGTCTCGTCGCAGCGTGGTCGCCGAGCAGGCACCAGTCCGGTCGAAAGCGCCGTGCACTTCGGACTCAAGGTCCGCGGCAGCCGCGAGCTCGGCCTCCGCATGTCGCGCGAGACCTACGCCCGGATCAACAAGCGCTCCTCCCTGCAACGCTGGTACCGCGAGGAGGACCCGTATCTCTGGGACGCGATCGACGACAGATACGAGGACCCCGACCACCGCATCTACACAGACGCATGGTGCTCGTTCCTCCAGGAGCTGGCACTGGCGAACTACGACCTCAACATGGCGCACTTCGCCTCCCTCGACACTGCCGAGTTCGATGCCGCGCTGCAGGCGGCAATCACCAGCCAACCGGGCATGACCGAGGTCACCGATCTCACGAAGTGGGATGGGGTGCCCGGCCTCTACGTCATGGTGCTCGACGAGTACCGCCAGGCGTATGTCGGCGCGACGAACGCCTCGGTCGGAGTGATGAAGCGCATCAAGCAGCACTGGACCGGTGCGAAGCCTCTGGACCGGTTGATCTGGCCCGATCCCCGAACGTCCATCCTCTCGATCGACAGCTTCAGAGCTCTCGACACCACGCGCATCTTCGCCGCCAGGACCTCGCGGTCGTTCGACGGTGAGAACCCGCTGCTGGACCTCTTCCCGCCGCAGTTCATGTTGAACCGCATCATGGGCGGCCGCGATGTAGTGAAGCTCGCCGGCCTCGTCGGCGTCGACCAGGTCATCAGAACGCGCGTCTTCGACGCCGCCGCGCCTGACCAGCAGACTGAAGCCGCGAGCAATCTCAGTCAGGCCTGAGACACCTTCAACAGGCGAGCCGCTTGCGCTTCACCCGTGCTGTCAGCTCAGCGCGTAGGTCAACAGGTAGCGGTGTTCCCGTCGATGATCTCGAGGTCGAGCGTTCCGGTGATTCCTGCCAGGTCCGCGGTTCCCGAGCCGGGCACGATCTCGTAGCGCAGCTGTTGGTCGGGTGCCGTCATCGTTCCGAACTGCTGGAACGCGAAGCCTCCGCGCAACCCGTCGAGCTCGCCGTCAACGGTTTCCACGGCGACATAGCCCGCCTTTCCGGTTGCCGGATCGCCAGCTGCGAGCATCGTCCCGGCCCCCTGCCCGGCAAGGTCACCCCGCCATGTCTTGGTGATGACCATTCGGCGGATGCCCGCCTGATCGTGCTCCGCGGGCTCGAGCGACACCTCGAACGTTCCTCTTGCCGTCCTCATGTCGCCACTGACCTCCGCGGTCCTGATCTCTTCGCCCATCAACGCGCTCAACGGTGTCCTCTTCCTGTCATGGCTTCGACGTTACGGGGCGCGAGAACCAGCGTGCTTGAAGATTCGCGACACCATGTGTCCGTCGGGACTCGCCTGGAACGAGCCACCAACTGCAACAGAACAGCCCCCATTCGCTCCGAGAGCGTGGGGGCTGTGCCGACTAGTGAGCGAAGTGCTTACTCGCGGCTGAGGCGCACGGTCATCGTGGTGCCCATCGCGGTGACCTCGTAGCTGAGCTCGTCGTTCTCGTACGTGAACGTCTTGGTCGCGTCGCTCGATGCCATGATCGAGGACTCGGTCTTGGACGTGTCGTTCGCCGAATCGAAGGTGAACGAGTCGCCCTCTGCCGGGACCTCGACGGTGCCGGCCCAGTACAGCGACTTCGTGTCACCGCCGTCGGCGACCCAGTGGACCTCGATCGTGTCACCGGTGATCGTGGCCTCCTGCCACGCGTCCTCGGAGTTGGAGTTGTTCTGCTTCCAGGAGCCCTCCAGACTCACCGGCTCCGGAGCTTCCTCCTCCTGGACCTGCTCGGTCTCGGACGAGGAGGACTCGCCGCCAGACGACGAGCTGGACGGTTCGGGAGATGCGCACCCCACGGCGCTGATGCCGAGGAGTGCCAGAAGTGCGATGGTCGCGCCGAGCTTGGGTGCTGTGATGTTCAAGGGATGCCTCTCCGAGCAGGTTGATGTCGACGCTGACCGTATCAGCGCCTACTGACACCTTCGGTTCTCAGTGCGAGACGCGAAAGGCGCTGATGACCATCGTTACCGGACGGTCATCAGCGCTCGCGTGGCGAGCTCCCCGTGCCCGTCATGGCGTCGATCGCACGGGCTCGAGCAGACCTGCCACCTCGACGAACGCGTCGGCTCGTCGCTTTACGCGTGCAGCTCTCTCCTCGAGATCCCGCACGAAGAGAGCCTGCGGCGAAGGGTGAAACGTCCGAACGACGGTGAGACCCCGCTCACGCTCGATCTCAGGGGACTGCCTAAGCAACCGGCGCCAGGCGTGATCCGCATCACCACCCTGGAGTAGCACGACCTTCAGCCTCGGCGCGAGTTCCAGCAGGTGCAGGATCGTCTGGACGCCGGCATCCAGCTCAGCCGCCTTCGGGGCGCGGTTGATGTACCAGGGGTACGCATTCCACGGCAGCAGCTCGTACGGAGATAGCGCTGCTTGCTCGAGCAGGACCGCCTGAAGCTCGGCGCTGCCGTCGTTGTTCTCGACGCAGATGAAGCCCGAACCCTTGCCGTCCTGCGTCGCGGGCCCTGGATCGCGAAGAATGCTCAGCACCCGCGCTTCGACTCCACCATGAAGGGGCGCGACGTACGGCGCCCACCCGCGGCCGACCTCACGCAGTTCGTCGACGTACTCGTTGACCGGCGCGATGTGCAGCGCATAGCGATCGTCCCACTGCTGCTGTCGAAACTCAGGGTCCGCCATACGTCGGGGCATGCGCCGACGGTATCAGCCAGCGTCCGTCCGGGTGTGCGGGATGCCGCACGTGCGACCGAGGGAGTCGCCACCCATGAGGCATCCCGCGTGAGGCCTCCCCAGCCTCGTCCCCAGAACCGGACACCCGCGGGGGCCCGCGGTGATCCGATACCTCAGGATGCCGCGTGACAGCGGCCGGCACAAGGTTCAGACGAAAGGTGGTTGTCACCGTCTTTCGTGACCGCAAGACTCGTCGTGAACTGTTCTTCGGAGACGGGAGCACCATCATGGGTCAGCGCGACGCATCAGAGACCATCCGGCAACAGCAGGCAGAGCTGCAGGCACGGCTCCCGTTCGACGATGAGCGGGATCTCGCGGCGGCCGAGCGAGGATTCATCGGCACGCTAGACGAGCCTGCGATCCGCAACGCCGCCGGCGATATCATCTGGGACGCGTCCACCTATGACTTCTTGCAGGGTGATGCTCCGGAGACGGTGAACCCGAGCCTGTGGCGCCAGAGCACGCTGGTCGCCAAGCACGGCCTGTTCGAGGTCGTGCCCGGCCTGTACCAGATCCGCGGGCTCGACCTGTCGGTGATGTCATTCGTCGAGGGCGACACCGGCGTGATCGTGATCGACCCGCTGATCTCGAAGGAGACCGCAGCCGCGGCGATGGCGCTCTACCGGCGTCACCGCGGTGACCGCAAGATCACCGCTGTCATCCACACCCACTCTCACATCGACCACTTCGGCGGCGTGCAGGGCATCGTCTCACAGGCCGACGTCGACGCGGGGGTCGAGATCATCGTCCCCGCGGGCATGGTCGAGCACGCGGTGGCAGAGAACGTCTACGCGGGCACCGCGATGGGCCGGCGCGCCGGGTACATGTACGGCGCGGCACTCGCACGCGGCCCGCAGGGGGCAGTCGGCGCCGGTCTCGGACAGACGACGTCGACCGGGGAGGCGACCCTGCTCGCGCCGACGCTGGAGATCACCGAGACGGGGCAGACCCACACCGTCGACGGGCTGGAGATCGAATTCCAGATGGCGCCGGGCACCGAGGCGCCCAGCGAGATGCACTTCTACTTCCCGAAGTACCGGGCGCTGTGCATGGCGGAGAACGCCACGCACACGCTGCACAACCTGCTCACCCTGCGGGGCGCGGTCGTGCGGGATCCGCACGTGTGGTCGCAGTACCTCACCGAGGCCATCGAGCGTTACGGCGACGACGCCGAAGTCGTGTTCACCTCGCACCACTGGCCGACCTGGGGCAACGCGGAGATCCGTGAGTTCCTCGGTCTGCAGCGGGACCTGTACGGGTACCTGCACGACCAGACGCTGCGGATGCTGAACCAGGGCATGCAGGGCGCCGAGATCGCCGAGGCGATCCAGCTGCCGCCCGCGCTCGAGAACGCCTGGCACGCCCGCGGCTACTACGGCTCGGTCAGCCACAACGTAAAGGCCATCTACCAGCGGTACATGGGCTGGTTCGACGGGAACCCGGCTCGGCTCTGGCCGCACGCGCCGAAGGAGCAGGCGAAGCGCTACGTCGACGCGATCGGAGGCATCGACCGGGTCCTCGAGCTCGCCCGCGCCGCCTTCGACTCGGGAGACTTCCGCTGGGCGGCCACACTGCTCGACCACGCGGTCTTCACCGAGGAGAACAATGCGGAAGCGAAGGCGCTCTACGCCGACACCCTCGAGCAGCTCGGCTACGGCGCTGAGAACGGCACCTGGCGCAACTTCTTCCTCTCCGGGGCGACCGAACTGCGCGAGGGAAACTTCGGTACCCCGACCGTGACCAACGCCCCAGCCATCCGAGCGCAGCTCACCCCGGAACAGCTGTTCGATGCCGTCGCGATCACCGTCGACGGCCCGCGCGCCTGGGACCTCGACCTCGGATTCGACATCACACTCAGTGATCTCGACCGCTCGTTCCACGTCACGCTCCGCAACGGCGTGCTCGTCTACGTCGAGCGCGAACCCGCCACAGATGCCGCACTGCATCTCACCCTCACCAAGGAGCGGCTCATCCGCCTCGCCGGCGGAGACCTCGACGCCGAGGGCCTGGACGTGCGCGGCGACCTCGGCGTCCTGAAGCAGTTGCTCGGCGTACTGACCCCCGGAGACCCGGCATTCGAGATCGTGCTGCCCTAAAAGACGGCGCGCATGGACGCCACCGAGAAAGTCACTCATCCCGGCCGGTGGTTGGAGGTGGCCACGGTGGTGCTGCTGTCCATAACCGCGGTCATCACCGCATGGTGCGGATTCGAGGCGTCGAAATGGGGCGGTGAGATGTCTATCGCCTTCAGCCAAGCGTCCAGCGCACGTGTCCAGGCCGCCTCCGCCGAAAGCAGGGCCCAAGCGGCGCGCCAATACGATCTGACCATCTACACCGAATGGGTGCTCGCCACCGCAGACGACGACCAGGAACTCGTCACCTTCATCGAGGAACGCTTCACGGACGAGTTCCGGATCGCGTTCGACGCCTGGACGGCGGAGGGGCGCGTATCCCAGGGGCCCCTCGCCAGGGAGGAGTACATTCCGCCGGGGACCGAGGAAGCGGAAGACCTGCACGCGCGCGCGGACGCCAAGTTCGACGAAGCACTCGTGAACAACCAGCGCGGAGACAACTACGCTCTGCTCACCGTGCTCTTCGCGCTCGTGCTGTTCTTCGCGGCGCTGTCCCAGAACCAGCGCGCCGAATGGCGCCGGCGCACCTTCTTCATTCTGGGCCTGACTCTCGCTGTCATCGGTGTGGTCATCTTGGCGACGTTCCCCGTGAAAGTGTGACTGGCGTCGAAGCCCTGACCTCTCGGCCATAGCCCAGCGAATAGTCTGGTGAAGCCGGTAACCGAAAACCGGCCCGGCACGAGCTATCGCACGAAGAGGGAACTGCACAGTGACGTCACCGACCACGAACCGACGCTCGGGAGTGCGCTGGTCCTTCCTCGCCGGGCTGGCCATCGCAGCGGTCGTCGTCGCCGTCGACCAATGGACCAAGATCTGGGCCGCCTCTGCGCTCTCGGGCGGAGAATCGAAGGACGTCCTGCCACCGGTTCTCGAGTTCCAACTCACCGTCAACCGTGGCGCCGCGTTCTCCCTCGGCACCGACTTCACCTGGCTGCTCGGACTCCTCGCCGCTGCCGCCGCGGTCGCCATCACGGTCTACCTGTGGCGGGTGGGATCGCTCTGGTGGGCAATCGGGCTGGGCCTGGTCCTCGGCGGTGCGATCAGTCATGCCGCTGACCGCCTGGCACGCGGTGGCGTCATCGACTTCATCGGCTACTTCGATCTGTTCATCGGCAACGTCGCCGACATCGCGATCGTCGTCGGCGGCATCTACCTTGTCGCGCTCGTCCTCCTGCGTGTGCCGACCCGCCGCATCAAACCGACCCCGGCGCCCTCGCCGGCGTCGTAGCTATCGCCAGGGCATGTGCTGCAGGCACCAGGTGTTGCCGTCGGGGTCGGCGAAGAAGGCGTAGAACACTCCGCCGAGGTCCTCGACCTCGCTGATCTCGACGCCGCGCTCGACCAGTTCGGCACGAGATGCCTCGATGTCGGCGACCACCAGGTGCAGCCCTCGCAGGGTCCCCGGAGGCATGTCGAGCGTGGGCAGGCCCTCGGCCAGGGTGATCGAGCATGCCGAACCCGGTGGCGTGAGCTGGACGATGCGGACGCCGGGCTCTGGGTTGATGTCGACGTCGAGCCGAAAGCCGAGCTGGTCTCGGTAGAAGGTCTTTGCTCGTTCGATGTCGGTGACCGGAACCGGCACGAGCTCCAGCAACAAGGCTCCCGGCGGCACGGGTGGGTTGGTCAGATCGTTGACGGTGTCGCTTGGGGGAGTGGATGCGTCGGTCATGGATACCGCCCTTCTTGAGCTGGATGCCCCGCAATCGAGGGGCCGATGATCTGCGGTCCGAGTCTGCCCTCGGCCTCGATCTCCGCCAGTCTCGCTGACGGCTACCGAATCGTCGACCCTCGGGCAAGGGCTTCGAACAAGCCCATCTCTTGCCACCTGAACGTGCGCTCTCGATCGGCGATCTCGATTGCCCGCCGGAGCTCGCTGAGTACGCCGGGGATGATTCGATATTCGTGCCGATAACGCAGAACGCCGATGACTACGGCGTGGAGCTCGACACGGTGACCTGACACCACGCGTGGCGATGAGCCAACTGCTACACGATCAGTGGCTCCGTTCCGGCGTGCGCTAGCGGCGACCGTCCAGGCTCAACGCCAGACCCTCGCCGCAACACGAGACCGAGATCCCTCCCCTGAAGCAGTTCCCGGCGAAGCTCGCTCGGAACCGCGTCATGGGTGGACGCGACGTTGCCCGCTTCGCCGGCCTCGTCGAGATCGACAAGGTCATGAGACGTTGGGATGTCCCTGTCTCTTGACGCCGCGATTCGGCCAGTCATTCACGCCGTTCATCGGAGGCCGGCGGCGATCGCCAGACCAGTGCTACCCCGATGATCGTGGTGATGATGGCGACGTCGTAGCTCGCCACCGTGTACGTCCACCAAGTGCCATTGTGGCTTCCGTATTGTGTATCGGTGCTCAGATGGATCAGGACGAGCGCGGGTCCGGCTGCCAGGAGCACAATCCCTAACCGCACAAGTCGGCGGTGCAGTCGGTACGCACGCGACGGGCGAGGTGGCGGCCTGCTCGGTGCGGAACGATGGCTGAGCGCGGACAGGCGGAGCGGATCGAATCGTGCGTCCGGCGACATCAGAGGATCGCTCCAATCGCGAGGTAGGTGGCGAAGGCGAGGAGGACGACGGCGATCGTTGCCGCGGTGATGAAGAAGACGAAGTTCCGGAACGGATTCTTGTGTTCGTTCATGGTGGATTCGTGAGTGGGCTGCGGTTACCGGGCCGGGCTGAGGACGGTGAAGCCGTCGACAGTGACACCAACGATGCCTCGGTCATCGACGAGGATGATGCGGTCATCGATGGTGCTGAGGGCTTGAACGGCTCCGTCGAGTGGCCCCAGCTGCTGCCACGTCCCGTTCTGATCTTGGGCCCAGAGGACCCCGTCGGTGCCGGCGCCGACGAGTGTGCCGTCTGTGCGTGCTACGAGGGCGTAGAGCAGGGGTGATTCGGGGACGGGGGTGAAGGTGTCGCCACCGTCGGTGCTGACGAGCAGTCCTTCTTCGGTGGCGGCATAGAGCCCGGACTCTGTGGCGGCGAGGTCGGCTGCCGCTAGAGGGGCATGGGTGGTCCAGTTCGTTCCGTTGTCGGTGCTGGAGAGCAGGTCGATTTGGCTGGAAGCGATGCCGTACAGGGTTCCGTCGGGGCTGGCGGTGAGGACGTGGAAGTCGGTTGTTCCGTTCAGGGCGATGGGCGACCAGTTGAGGCCATAGTCATCGCTACGGATGATGCCGAGGTTCGGGGATCCCAGCTCGGCCGGGGTTTGCTCTCCGGGGTGTCCGGAGGCGAACAGGGTGTCGCCGGTGACAGTGAATCCCATGGCATCGAAGTCATGGCCGCCGACGGGTCCGGAGACGTTCCCGTCCGGTGTGACGGTGAAGATGCCGTTGTGCGTGGCGACGAGCAGATCGTCACCGCGGGGGTCTTCGGCGATGCCGTGGATGTGGTCGATGCGGGGTGTCGCATCGGGCTCGTCGGACTGCGCGGCAGTACAGCCCGTAATGACGAGCGTCAGCACGGGGATGGTTGCGGCGGCGAGAAGAAATGATCGTTTCATGATGGTTTCCGGGTAGCGGCCAGGAGGGTGGCCAGGCTTGTGACGCGGGCAGCAGGGAGCGCGCCGCGGGGTCGGTCTTCGCGCGGGGCGATCGCGCGGGAAACGCAGGGCGGGTCGTTCGGGAATCGGCCCGCCCCGCGTGGTTCTACAGTTCTCCGAGGAGGTCCTTCATCGTGGCGATCTCCGCCGTCTGGTCATCGATCACCTGTTGCGCGAGCTCGAGGACGTCCGGGTTCTGCGCGTCGTCAAGCGCCGTCTGTGCCATGTCGACGGCGCCTTCGTGGTGCACGATCATCTGCTCGAGGAACAAACGGCTGGCCTCGGTCGCGTCGGCGTCTTCCAACATGGTCATGTCCTCTTCGGACATCATGCTGTCGTCGCCGCCCATGGAGCCGTGGTCCATGCCGCCCATCGAATCGGGGTCGTACTCCACACCCCAGTCCTCGAGCCACCCGAGCATCTTGTCGATCTCCGGGCCCTGCGCCGCCTTGATCTGTTCGGCGAGCTCGACCACCCGCGGGTCCGCGCCGTCCTTGGCCAGCAGAATGTCCGACATCTCGATGGCCTGCTCATGATGAGGGATCATCATCGTGACGAACATCTCGTCAGCCTCGGTTGAGGCCGACGAGGACGTCGACGCGGACGGTGAGCTGCTGGTACCGGACGGCGCGGTGCCGGTGTCGGCGCAGCCGGTCAGTACCAGGGCGAGGGTGAGAGCGCCGGTGCTGAGTGCGAGGGGGATCTTCTTGTTCATGGTCGTTCCTTCGTAAGTCGTATGAGAGTTCGCTGAAGCGGCGGCGCCAACGGGCGCCGCAGGGCCGCCCACAGTTGGGTCGGCGTGCGAATACTCAAGTTCGACTGATCGAAAGAACCGTCAACGAGGGGCCACGAGGGAGGGCATCGGTCGCTTCCCACCGCAACCAGCTGGTCACCTCGCGAAGGGAGATGCCGGAGCGTCGGGCAAACGTCGGTGGGACGAGGAGCAGAAGGCCGGCCAGCAACGCGAGTACGCAGGCGGTGACCATGTCGTCGTGACCCTGCCCTTGTCCGGTGGTCACGTGGCACGGCCCGTCGCAGGCAGCGGCACCACCGTCGTCGAGGCTCGCCGTGGCGTCCGGAACGTGAGCGACTGTCGATGCGGAATGGGCGACGCCCGAGGAGCCGTGCCCGGCAGGTTCCGCGGTGAAGGTGTGCATGCCCAGGAGGCCGACGATGATCAGGACGGCCGCGGTGCCGAGCATCAGCAGGGTGCGCAGCGACAACTGCGGGCTTGTGGCGCGAACCGTCACCTGCATCCTCGATCCTTCCTGTTCCTCACGACGCTAGCACCGCCGCCTGTGTGCCCGACATCGATCCTGTGCACACTCAGAAGCCGCCTGCCAGCTCGTGCTTGACCGCCAGGATTTCCCTTGCCGCTGACCACCCGACAGCACCCGCCCTCTTGCCGTCGGCGGTCCTGAAGGTCGAGACGAGGCCGCCGCCGGCCGATGACGTCGTTTCCGCGGTCGCCTGCGGCAAGACGACGCCCGCTCCACTCAGCGTGACGCCGTGCACATTCACCGTGAACCCGGAAACGTGCCGGTACGGGCCAGGATCGTCCCCGCCGTGCAGATCATGAAGCAGCGCTCGGGCGGCGTGAGCCCCTTGTGCCACCGCATCATCCCAATGATCCATACGATAGAGCGAACCGTCGGGACCGACATGAGCGGCGACCCCACCGGCCGCATACACTGCCGGGATCGTCCTGGCACGGAGCCGGTCATCGACCTCGATCGCGGCACCGTCTGAGCGGATCCATGAGACAGCCGGAACTGTTCCGTGGGCGAGGACGATCACGTCTGACGATACAGATGTCCCATCATCGAGGAGTACGTCACCCCCGCTTCCGGAAGCCGAGATGGAGCGCACTGTCCGGCCTGGATGGAACTCCGTGTGCGCAGCGTGCAGATCGCGGAGCCGGGTGGCGATCGGCAACCCGAGGCTGTGCGCCAAGGGGATTTCGGAGCGCGCGACGAGATGCACTCTGGCACCAGCGCTCACAAGGTAGCTTGCTGCTTCTGCTCCGACCAGCCCGGCACCGAGGACAGTGACAACCCGCCTTTCGAACGTCGGACCCGCATGCCCTCGGATGCGTAGCGCGTCGGACGCGCTGTGCAGCGTGAAGACCCCCTCGCTGACGCCTGTCGCCTGCAGGGGACGCGGGGCGGCGCCGGTCGCCACGACAGCCGTTGCGAATATCAGCCGTCTGCCATCGTGCAGCAAGATGCCCCGCTCTTCCATCCCGACAGCGCTGCCGGGGATCGTCTCGACATCGATCGAGTCCAAGGCAGGCAGCGCGGATTGCTCCGGGGTGAGCAGGCCACGAAGGATGCCCTTGGTCACCAGCGTGCGGTTGTACGGGGCGAACGGCTCCGCATGCACGATCCGGATCGACCCGTCGAAACCGCTGCGCCGCAACGTGACCGCCGCAGAATGACCCGCGGCGCCCGCGCCGACGATGAGCACATCCGAGCTGGTCTTATCCATGAGAAGCTCCCTTCACCCCCTTGACCGGAATACCCTGGGTGGGTATATGGTTAGGCATACCAGTACCCTACCGGGGTATTCCGAATCGAGGGAAGGAAGCCATCATGAGCACGAGCGAGTACCAGGTGAGCGGGATGAGCTGCGGCCACTGCGAGGTCGCTGTTCGCGGCGAGGTCAGCCAGGTCCCCGGCGTCGAGAACATCGAAGTGAGTGCGCAGACCGGCCGGCTTCTCGTCACGACGAGTTCCGCAGTGGATGACGCGGCCGTGCTCGCGGCCGTCGATGAGGCCGGGTACGAGGCGGTCCGACTCTCATGAACGCCCCGGGCCGCCTCGGCCTCTACGGCGCGGGCCTTGTCGTTGTCTTCGGCGCCGCCTTCGCCGCCGCGGGCGCACTCGTGCCCGACAGCACGGTGACCGCATGGGCGGACGCCGGGCATTCCTCGCATGACGCGCAAGCGCCCGAGGATGCTGCTGGCACGAAAGACGATCAGGAGATGGGGGTGAGTGGAGTGATGAGCGCGGCATCGGGATTCACAATGAGCCCCGTACAGGCGCCGGCGAACGTCGAGACGGACGGTGAACTCTCCTTCGACATCCGCGATCCCTCAGGTGTCCCGATCACCGATTTCGACGAGGCCCACGATAAGCAGTTGCACCTGATCGTGGTCCGCAACGACGGGCGTGAATACCGTCACGTGCACCCCGAACTCGACCCGAGGACCGGGGTCTGGTCGCTGCCATGGTCCTGGGATACCGCGGGAACGTACCGGCTGTATGCGGACTTCACCTCTGAGGGGGTGAGCGCCACGCTCTCCCGCACCGTCGATGTGGCGGGGCAGCTGACACCGGAGCCCGAGGTCGCCGTCAAGACAAGCGACACGGTCGACGGCTTCGACGTGACCGTCAGCGGCGACCTGGTCGCCGGAACTGGAAGCGAACTGACTGTCAAGGTCTCTCGGGACGGGGAACCCGTCACGGTGCTGGAGCCGTACCTCGGTGCGTTCGGCCACCTCGTTGCCCTGCGCGATGGCGACCTGGCGTATCTGCATGTGCACGCGCGCGGCGAGGAACCACAGCCGGGCGATCTGGCCGGCCCCGAGGTGGAATTCACCGCCGAGACACCCACCACCGGCCGCTACCTGCTGTACCTGGACTTCCAGGTCGACGGACAGGTCCACACCGCACAGTTCGTACTCGAGGCGACCCCCGCCACCGGCGACCAGGCGGACACCGAAGACGACGCCGAGCACGACGGGCACTGACCCGCTCAGTGCGCATCGAGTTGCAAGAAGGATCGAGGAGACATCATGACGGATACGCAGTCAGCAGCCGCGTCCAGCGTGGAGCTGGAGATCGGCGGGATGACCTGCGCGTCGTGCGCGATGCGCATCGAGAAGAAGCTCAACAAGCTGGACGGTGTCACCGCCACCGTGAACTATGCGACGGAGAAGGCGAAGGTCACCGCACCGAACGGGTTCGACCCGGCGCTGCTGATCGCCGAGGTGGAGAAGACCGGCTACACGGCCGCCCTTCCCTCACCGGAGCCGTCCGCGGTAGTCGACGGTGAGGACGCTCCGGATAGGGAGCTGGTGAGCCTGCGGAACCGTTTGATCGCTTCCATCGTGCTGACCCTTCCTGTGATTGCGATGTCGATGATCCCCGCATTGCAGTTCACTTACTGGCAGTGGCTCTCACTCGCCCTGGCCGGCCCCGTCATCGTTTGGGCGGCCTGGCCTTTCCACAAGGCAGCGTGGACGAATCTCCGGCACGGTGCGGCGACCATGGACACGCTCATCTCGATGGGGACGATAGCCGCCTTACTGTGGTCGCTCTACGCGCTGTTCTTCGGCACGGCCGGCGTCCCCGGGATGACCCACCCGTTCGAGCTCACCGTGGCACCGTCGGACGGGGCGGCGAACATCTACCTCGAAGTGGGTGCCGCGGTGACGATGTTCATCCTCGCCGGACGCTACTTCGAGAAGAAGGCGAAACGGCAGGCGGGCGCCGCCCTGCGCGCGCTGTTGGAGCTGGGAGCGAAGGATGTTGCTGTGCTTCGCGCCGGCGCCGAGACCCGCATTCCCATCGCGGACCTGCGAGAGGGCGACGAGTTCGTCGTACGGCCCGGCGAGAAGATCGCCACCGATGGTGTGATCGTCTCCGGCACCTCCGCGGTCGACGCGTCCATGCTCACCGGTGAATCCGTGCCGGTCGAGGTCGGCGAAGGAGACTCCGTCACGGGGGCGACGGTCAATGCCGGTGGCCGGCTCGTCATCCGGGCGACGAGGGTCGGGTCGGACACCCAGTTGGCGCAGATGGCGAAGCTCGTCGAGGACGCCCAATCGGGCAAGGCCGAGGTGCAGCGCCTCGCCGACCGGGTGTCGGGTATCTTCGTGCCCATTGTCATCGCGATCGCCATCGCCACGCTGGGCGCTTGGCTCGGCGCGGGATTCCCTGCCGCGGCGGCGTTCACCGCCGCGGTCGCGGTGCTGATCATCGCCTGCCCGTGCGCCCTGGGCCTTGCCACGCCCACCGCACTGCTGGTGGGCACGGGCCGCGGCGCGCAGATGGGCATCCTCATCAAGGGTCCGGAAGTTCTCGAGTCGACGCGACGGGTGGACACCGTCGTTCTGGATAAGACCGGGACGGTGACCACAGGGCGGATGACGCTCACCGGCGTGTTCACCGCTGACGGCGTCGACCGCGGCGAGCTGCTGCGCCTGGCGGGTGCGGTGGAGGACGCCTCCGAGCATCCCATCGCGCAGGCCATCGCCAAAGCCGCAGTCCAAGAGGTCGGCACGCTTCCGACACCCGAGGGTTTCGCGAACATCGAGGGCAAGGGAGTGCAGGGCATCGTCGACGGGCACGCCGTCCTTGTCGGCCGCGAGTCGCTTCTCGAGGACTGGTCCCAGCGCCTTCCCGAGAATCTCGCCGCCGCGAAGAGCGAAGCAGAGCGTCAGGGCAAGACCGCGGTCGCCGTGGGGTGGGACGGGGAAGCACGCGGTGTGCTCATCGTCGCGGACACCATCAAGCCGACCAGCACCGAAGCCATCAGGCAGCTGAAGGCGCTGGGACTGACACCGGTGCTCCTCACCGGAGATAACCGTGCCGTGGCCGAGCAGATCGCGTCTGAGGTCGGCATCGATGAGGTCATCGCCGAAGTGCTCCCGAAAGACAAGGTCGACGTGGTCACCAGGCTGCAGCGCGAGGGCAAGGTCGTGGCGATGGTCGGAGACGGCGTCAACGATGCGGCCGCGCTCGCCCAGGCAGACCTGGGGTTGGCCATGGGCACGGGCACCGATGTGGCGATCGAGGCCAGCGACATCACGCTCGTCCGCGGCGATCTGCGCAGCGCGGCCGACGCGATCCGTCTGTCTCGGAAGACGCTCGGCACGATCAAGGGCAACCTGTTCTGGGCCTTCGCCTACAACGTCGCCGCCATCCCGCTGGCAGCCCTCGGTCTGCTCAATCCCATGCTCGCCGGCGCCGCGATGGCGTTCTCCAGCGTCTTCGTCGTCGGCAACAGCCTCCGCCTGCGCACGTTCCGCAGCCAGGCGGCGGACCCATCCCCGACCGCCGCGCCCGCACCGCGTGATCATGCGACGCGGAACGCAACCGTCGGAACCCACTGAAATCACGAAAGAGGAACACACATGTCTGATTCCGGATCCTGCTGCAGCCACAACAGCCACGGCTCTGTCCCAGCCGACGGACGCAAGGACCTCCTCGCGCCGTCCGCCGAACAGCTCGCCGAATGCCCCGTGATGGTCGGCAGCACCGTCGTGAAAGCGGACGCTGAAGCCGCTGGCCTCTACCGCGACTACGAGGGCACCCGCTATTACTTCTGCTGCGCCGCCTGCGGCCCCCTGTTCGACGCTGACCCCGCCAAGTACGTGACCGCAGCCTGACATCGCTTCACCTGTGCGGGGCGGCACACGGATCGCCCCGCACAGCTTCATCGTTTCCGAGGAGGATAGCCTCATGAGCCAGCCACACAGCGACGACGCTGATCACACCCACGAACACGCAGCGCACGGGCACACCCCATCGGTCCCCGCCGCGGCCACAGAAGACCCCCCCGTCCACACCCCTCACCACGACACCGCCGTGCACCACGACGGTCCCGATACTGCACCGCACGGAAGCGGCGCGCCGATGGGCCACCAGGGTCACGGCGAGCATGCCGGCCATGACGCACATGGTGGACACGACGCTCACGGTGGACACGGGGGTCATGCGGGGCATGGCGACCACGTCGGACAGTTCCGTCGCCTGTTCTGGATCATGCTGATCCTCGCCGTCCCCACCGTCGCGCTGTCGGGCATGTTCGCGATGATCCTCGGCTACACCCTCCCCGACATTCCCGGCCTGGCCTGGGTGTCCCCGGTACTGGGAACAGTGATGTACATCTGGGGTGGAAAGCCGTTCCTCGTCGGTGCTGTCAGCGAAATCCGCGACCGCAAGCCCGGGATGATGCTCCTCATCGGACTCGCCATCACCGTTGCGTTCATCGCCTCTTGGGGTGCGAGCCTCGGCCTGCTGCACCACGAGCTCGACTTCTGGTGGGAGCTCGCGCTCCTCATCGTGATCATGCTGCTCGGGCACTGGATCGAGATGCGGTCCCTCGCGCAGACCACGTCCGCTCTCGACTCCCTGGCCGCGCTCCTGCCCGACGAAGCAGAACGCGTCGAAGGTGACCAGGTCGTGACGGTCTCGCCTGCCGAACTCGTCGTCGGTGATGTCGTCATCGTTCGCCCCGGGGGCAGCGTCCCCGCCGACGGTCGCATCGTCGACGGTCGCGCGTCGATGGACGAGTCAATGGTCACCGGCGAGTCCCGCACCGTGACGCGCGGTATCGATGACCAGGTCACGGCCGGAACTGTGGCGACCGACTCCGGGCTGCGCGTGGAGATTACCGCCACCGGTGACGACACCACTCTCGCCGGCATCCAACGCCTGGTCACCGAAGCACAGAGCTCGTCCTCGCGCGCGCAGCGCCTTGCCGACACGGCGGCAGGCTGGCTGTTCTGGTTCGCTCTCGGCGCTGGCGTGATCACGGCGATCGTGTGGACGCTCGTTGGGCTTCCCGATGATGCCGTCATCCGCACCATCACGGTGCTCGTCATCGCTTGCCCCCACGCACTCGGTCTCGCAATCCCCTTGGTCGTCTCCATCGCCACCGAACGCGCCGCACGCGGTGGCGTACTCGTGAAGGACAGGCTCGCGCTGGAGAGCATGCGCACCGTCGACACCGTGCTGTTCGACAAGACAGGCACCCTCACCAAGGGCGAACCGACCGTCTCCGAGGTCTCAGTCGTCGAAGGCAACGACACCGACCGGGTGCTCGCCCTGGCCGCCGCCGCGGAGGCCGACAGTGAACACCCGCTCGCCAAGGCCATCGTCCGCGCCGCCGCCGACCGTCACCTCGACGTGCCCCGCAGCTCGGACTTCACCTCCTCTCCCGCAGTCGGCGTCACCGCGACCGTCGACGGGACCGTTGTACGGGTGGGGGGACCGCACCTGCTCACCGAGGAAGATGCGCAGGAGCTGCCCGTTGCCGAGCGGTGGCGCAATGACGGTGCGATCATCCTCCACGTGGTTCAGGACGGCCGTGTGATCGGCGCTCTCAAGCTCGCCGATGAGGTGCGGTCGGAATCGCGCGAAGCCGTCGATGCACTGCACGCGCTGGGTGTGCAGGTCGTGATGATCACCGGCGATGCCGAAGCCGTCGCGCACACCGTGGCCGAGGACCTCGGCATCGACCGTGTCTTCGCCGGCGTCCGACCGGAGGACAAGGCCGCGAAGGTGCAGGAGCTCCAGAACGAGGGACGCAAGGTCGCGATGGTCGGTGACGGCGTCAATGACGCCCCCGCCCTCGCCCAGGCCGATGTCGGGCTCGCGATCGGCGCCGGCACGGACGTTGCCATCGCCTCTGCCGGAGTCATCCTCGCCAGCGACGACCCCCGCTCGGTGCTCTCCGTCATCGAACTGTCCCGCGCCGCATACCGGAAGATGAAGCAGAACCTCTGGTGGGCCGCCGGCTACAACCTGATCTCCGTACCCCTCGCCGCCGGCGTCCTCGCCCCCATCGGGTTCGTGCTGCCGATGTCGGTCGGGGCGATCCTGATGTCCCTGTCCACCATCGTGGTTGCCCTCAACGCGCAGCTCCTGCGGCGACTCGACCTTCGCCCGGAAACCACGGCCCGCGCGATCCTCAACCGATAACCAATCCAGAACCGGAGACCACGATGACCGACACCATCGAGACCGACCAGGTCGAGTCCGACACCGCCTGCGAACACGGCGAACACGGCGAACACGGCTACATCACCGACAAAGCCCGCTATCTCGCCCGTCTCAAACGGATCGAAGGACAAGCCCGCGGCATCCACCGCATGGTCGACGAGGAGAAGTACTGCATCGACATCCTCACCCAGATCTCAGCGCTGACGAGCTCACTCCAGGGCGTTGCTGTCGGTCTTCTCGAAGACCATCTCCGCCACTGCGTCACCGACGCCGCACGTGCAGGCGGAGACATTGCCGAGGCCAAGATCACTGAAGCATCCCAGGCCATCGCACGCCTCGTCCGCTAAGCCAGCGAGGCGGCCCCGCGGATGCCTTCGATGCTCCTCGGATAGCTCTGGGCGAGTGGACGCTCAGGACTTTGCGCGCCTGTAGTCAAAGGCGCCGTCCTGACGCTGAGAATCGAGCAACTGATCGAGGATGCCATCGTGATCGATGACGGGCTTGGGCTGGCCATCCGGCTGCAGCCGCCCATCTAACCGAACGTGGCGTCGATGACGTGGTCGTCGAGCGTGGCTCCTCCGCTGGTGCTGCCGTGTCCGAGTGGGGTCATGCACGCCTCTTCTCAGGCTGGCCGGAGCTCACCGACACTGCAGCGCGTCGCCTGCTCGAGCCGACCGGGACGGCGCCGGCAAACGGCTACCCGACGGGGGCGGAGTGGGTGAGTGAGTACCTCACCCCACTCGTCGATGTGCTGGGTGACCGCGTCCTCTACGGCACAACGGTGACGGGAATCGCGCGGCAGGGGCGCGACAAAGACGTAGACAGCGGCCGCAAGGGCCAGCCATTCGTTGTGCACACGGTCGACCAGGACGGCTGCGATGGCCGTATCCTCGCCAGTGCTCGACGCCGTGGCCAGCATCGCCTCGGAGATCGACCCGAACATCCACTCCTGCGGCTCCGTCGGAGCCACCGGCGCACGCCAGCTCGCGCAGCCCGAGAAGGACCTGTTCATCGTCGGTGCGAAGTCTTATGGCCGCGCCCCCACCTTCCTGGCGCTCACGGGCTAGGAGCAGGTCCGCAGCGTCGCAGCTCACCTTGCCGGAGATCACGAGGCTGCGGAGCGCAACGAGCTCGTCCTTCCCGACACCGGGGTCTGCGGCGGTGCCGGCGGCTTCGACGCCGAGGGTGCCAGCTGCTGCGGCACGCCATCCGTACTGCGCAGATCGGCGCAAGGCCCGTCGGCGCAGTCTGACCGACCCACGAGAGGGCGACTTCCCGATTGGGAGGTCGCTTCTTGGCATCCAGGTGCAGTGTCCGTGAACTGTCTCGCCGCCGATTGCGCCTTACTTTGAAGAATGTCAATATAGATTCATGTCGAATCAACAGATTGAGCTGGTCATCATCGGATCGGGCCCCGCAGGCTTCACCGCCGCGATCTACGCGGCCCGGGCAAACCTCGCCCCGGTCGTTATCGCCGGTTCGGTGACCACCGGTGGTGCGCTGATGACGACGACCGAGGTGGAGAACTTCCCTGGGTTCGTCGACGCCGTCAACGGACCGGAGTTGATGGAGTCGATGCGTCAGCAGGCCGAGCGGTTCGGCGCCCGCATCCTCCTCGACGACGCAGTCAGCGTCGACCTCGACGGACCGATCAAGGCCATCGTGACTGGCGCGGGTGAGACGTTCCGTGCGCGTGCGGTGATCCTCACCATGGGCTCCGCCTATCGCAAGCTCGGGTTGCCGGATGAGGAGCGACTCACCGGCCGAGGCGTGTCCTGGTGCGCCACCTGCGATGGGTTCTTCTTCCGCGAGCAGGAGATCGTCGTCGTCGGCGGCGGGGACTCCGCGATGGAGGAGGCCCTGTTTCTCACCCGTTTCGCATGCAAGGTGACCGTCGTGCACCGTCGCGGCGAGGTCCGCGCTTCGAAGATCATGGCGCAGCGCGTGCTTGACCACCCGAAGATCGAGGTGGCATGGAACAGCGAGATCGCCCGGCTGAACGGCGACGAGAAGCTCGAATCCGTCACCCTCCGTGACACCGTCACCGGCACCGAGCGCGAGCTGGCGGCGACCGGTGTCTTCGTCGCGATCGGCCACGACCCCCGCTCGGAGTTGGTCACAGGACAGGTCGTCACCGACGCAGGCGGGTTCGTCCGAGTGGATCATCCTTCCACCCGCACGAACATCCCCGGGGTGTTCGCGGCCGGCGATCTGGTCGATCACACCTACCGGCAGGCGATCACCGCCGCCGGCACCGGCTGCGCCGCCGCTCAGGACGCCCAGCACTACCTCTCGAACCTCGAGAACGACCCGGCCGCTCCGATCGAGGCCGAGGAGGTCTTCGCATGAGCACGCTCACCGCCGTCACCGACGCCACGTTCGAGGACGAAGTTCTCGACTCCGACATCCCTGTCGTCGTCGACATCTGGGCCACCTGGTGCGGTCCGTGCCGCCAGGTCGCTCCGCTTCTTGAGCAGCTCGCCGCCGAGTACGATGGACGAGTGAAGATCGTCAAGGTCGATGCGGATCGGAATCCCGAGACCGTGACCGCCGCTGGCGTCACGTCGATCCCCACCCTCGGCTTCTTCCGCGACGGCACCGGCACGGACATCCTCATCGGCGCGCACCCGAAGCCCGTCATCGCCGAGAAGATCGAGGCGCTGCTCGCATGACCACCGCAACCGCAGCTTCCGCTCCCGCCGCCGTCCGGCGTCTGTCCACCCTCGACAAGTGGCTGCCACTGTGGATCGGGCTCGCCATGGTCGCAGGACTTCTCCTCGGCCGATTCGTCCCCGCTCTGTCGGACCTGCTCGGCCACCTCGAGGTCGGCGGCATCTCGGTGCCCATCGGGCTCGGGCTGCTGGTGATGATGTACCCGGTGCTCGCGAAGGTCCGCTACGACAAGATCGCGGCCGTCACCGGCGACAAGAAGCTCCTCGTGTCTTCGCTGGTGCTGAACTGGCTCGTCGGCCCTGCGGTCATGTTCGCCCTCGCCTGGATCTTCCTGCCAGATCTGCCCGAGTACCGCACGGGGCTGATCATCGTCGGTCTCGCCCGCTGCATCGCGATGGTCGTCATCTGGAACGACCTCGCCTGCGGCGATCGGGAAGCGACCGCCGTACTCGTCGCGATCAACTCTGTCTTCCAGGTGGTCGCCTTCTCACTGCTGGGCTGGTTCTACCTCACCGTCCTGCCCGGCTGGCTGGGTCTGGACACTCAGGGGTTGGAGATCTCGGTCTGGCAGATCGCCCTGAACGTGCTGGTCTTCCTCGGCGTGCCACTCGTCGCCGGCTTCGCTTCCCGCTGGATCGGCGAGAAGCGTCGCGGCCGCGCCTGGTACGAGGAGAAGTTCCTCCCCGTGATCGGCCCCTGGGCGCTGTACGGGCTGCTGTTCACCATCGTGCTGCTGTTCGCGCTGCAGGGCGATGCGGTCCTGGCCAACCCGCTGGACGTCGCGCGGATCGCGCTGCCACTGCTGGTCTACTTCGGGCTGATGTGGTTCGCAGGGCTCCTGCTCGGCAAGAGCCTGGGCCTGAACTACGCCCGCTCCACCACGCTGGCCTTCACCGCGGCCGGGAACAACTTCGAACTCGCCATCGCCGTCGCCATCGGCACCTTCGGCGCCGCCTCCGGGCAGGCTCTGGCGGGCGTCGTCGGCCCTCTCATCGAGGTGCCCGTCCTCGTTGGACTCGTCTACGTCTCCCTCTGGGCGGCGCGCGCTTGGTTCCACACCGATCCCTACACCGGCGAAAGGATCACCTCATGAACGTCACGCTCACCGACGCCGTCGACAGCTGCAGCCCGGTCGCTACCCACGCCATCGGCCACGAGGCGGCGTCCACCGTCGCCGCGACCTTAAAGGCTCTGTCGGATCCGCTGCGCCTGCGCATGCTCTCCGCGATCGCTTCCGATCCGCGAGGCGAGTCCTGCGTGTGCGATCTCGCCGAGCTCGCACACGTCTCACAGCCCACCGTGTCGCACCATCTGAAGGTCCTCAAGGGCGTCGACGTGCTCACCTCCGAACGGCGCGGCACCTGGGTCTGGTACCGCATCAACCCCAGCCGCCGGGGCGCCGTCACCGCTCTGCTGGACTCCTTCGCGCCTGCGACCATGACGGCGCCCGGCGAAGACGGCGACGCCGAAGGCCGCGCCGGCCACCCCGAGTTCGATGCGCGGATCACCCACCTCGCCGATGAGCTCGCCGCCGAGGTCCCCGAGCTCGCCCCGGAGACCGTGCTGGGCATCGTTCGTGAGTCGTACACGTCACTCGCCCGCACGGCAATAGTCACGGGAGCGCTTGTCCCGCTCACCGAACGCTTCGCACGTCAGCGACTCGCCGACCTCACGCGCGACCGCGACTCCGCTGTACCCCAGGTGTTGTTCGTCTGCGTGGCCAATGCGGGGCGTTCGCAGCTCGCTGCCGCGCTTGTCAACAAGCTCGCCGCCGGCAGGGTTGTCGCCCGCTCGGCAGGATCTGCTCCCGCGGACGTCATCCATCCGCACGTCCGCTCGATCCTCGCCGAGATCGAAGGCGACCTGGCCGCCGAACGCTTCCCCAAGCCCCTCACCGACGATGCCGTCCGTGCCGCCGACGTGGTGATCACGATGGGCTGCGGCGACGTCTGCCCGATCATCCCCGGCGTCCGCTACGACGACTGGGCCGTCGGCGACCCTGCCCTCGCATCCCGCGAGGGCGTCGAAGCCATCCGCGACGACATCGAGGACCGCGTCCGCGCCCTCGTCGATGAGCTCACGCACTGACCACCACCCACAGGAGCCCTCATGACCGACACCACCAAGCCCTCCGTCCTCTTCGTCTGCGTGCACAACGCCGGCCGCTCCCAGATGGCTGCCGGGTTCCTCCGCGACATCGCCGGCGACCGCATCGAGGTCCGCTCCGCCGGCTCCATGCCGGCCGACCAGATCAACCCCATCGCCGTGGAAGCGATGAAGGAACTGGGCATCGACATCACCGCCGAGCAGCCCAAGATCCTCACCACCGAAGCCGTGCAGGCCTCCGACGTCGTGATCACCATGGGATGCGGCGACGCCTGCCCGTTCTTCCCTGGCAAGCGCTACGAGGATTGGAAGCTCGACGATCCTGCCGGTCAGGGCATCGAGGCTGTTCGCCCGATCCGAGACGAGATCCGGGCACGCATCGAGAGGTTGGTCGACGAAATCCTCTGATTCAAAGTCTGTCCGCTGAGGCGGGCCTCGCGCACGCTCGATAGTGTCAGCGAGCGACGGCCTCGTCGAGGGCATCCGTGAGGTCCCTGAGCTGGGTGAGCTCGAGCTTCTCGCCGTCGAGGAAGAAGGTCGGCGTGCCACTGACGTTGAGATACTGGCCGTCGTTGCGGTCTGCTTCGACTCTTTCCTTGGTGGCGGGGTCGGCGATTGCTTCGTCGTACGAGTCCATGTCGAGGCCTAGGTCTTCGGCGAACGTCCGGAACAACTGGGTGTGAGAGGTCTGCTGCTCGCCCCTCTGAGCCTGGGTCTCGAACAGGCGAGCGTACATCTCCTCGAACTTGCCCTGTTGAGCTGCCGCTTCGGCGGCGAGGGCGGCGTTCATGGAGTTGAAGTGTCCGGGCAATGGGAAGTACCGCACGACGTAGTTGATCTCGCCCTCATAGTCGGCGCGGATCTGTTCGACCACCGGGTAGAACGCTCCGCAGGCTTCGCACTCGAAGTCGAGAAACTCCACCAGCGTCGGCGCATCCGGGCCGGCGTCGTCCAGGACGTGCGAGTCAGTCCGGGCGCCGGGCAGTGCGCCCGCCGAGCCGGAAGGGTCGGGAGCAGCGGGCCGGGTCAGCATGACCACGACCAGAGCTGCGATCACGAGGACGATAACGACGGCACCGGTGATGAGGCTGACTTTGACGGGGGTCTTCACGAAGGATGGCTCCAGCTCGGACGGCGATATCACCGCAGGGTTGGTCAGGCGCGTGCGGGCTCGGGTGCCGGCGCTAGCTCTCGGAGAGCAGCGGGGCGTCGGGCTGCACGGACGCCGTTGAGGATGACGACGACCTCGGCGATCTCGTGTACCAGGACGACACCGGCCAGACCGAGAACGCCGAACAGCGCCAGCGGGAAGAGCACGATGATGATGGCGAGGGCCAGGGCGATGTTCGCGGTCATGATGCGTCGCCCGCGGCGCGCGTGCGCGAGCGCGCCGGGGATGAGGCGGAGGTCGTGGCCGGTGAACGCGACATCGGCGGACTCAATGGCGGCCGCCGAACCTTTCAGTCCCATGGCGATGCCGACCGTGGCGGTCGCTAGTGCTGGGGCGTCGTTGATGCCGTCCCCGACCATGGCCGTCGGGCGGACGGTGGTCAGGGATTCGATCGCGTGGGCCTTGTCGGCGGGCAGCTGCTCGGCCCGCACATCGTCGATGCCTGCCTGGGCGGCGATGGCGCGGGCGGTGCGTTCGTTGTCGCCGGTGAGCATGACGGTCTCGATGCCCTGACTGTGGAGCATCCGCACGGTCTCGGCCGACTCCGGGCGCAGTTCGTCACGGATGCCGATGAGCCCGGCGACAGCGCCGTCGGCTTCGACGACGACCACGGTCATGCCCTCCGCAGCCATCCCTTCGGCGGCGGTGCTGAGCACGGCCGGGTCAAGCCAGCGCGCGTTCCCGACGCGGATGAGTGTGCCGTCGACGCGGCCGGCGATGCCGTGGCCGGCTTCTTCCACGACATCGATGGCGGACAGCGCCTTCGGGGATGCCGCGGTGATCGCGGCGGCCAAGGGGTGCGTGCTGGTCGCCTCGATGGCGGCAGCCCAGGCGAGCAGGTCGTCGCGATTGGTCCCGTCGGCGGGTCGGACGTCGACCACCGCGGGTTCGTTGCGGGTGAGCGTCCCGGTCTTGTCCAGCGCGACGGCGCGGATCGTGCCGAGCTGCTCGAACGCCTCCCCGGACTTGATCACCACGCCGAACTTCGACGCGGAGCCGATGGCGCTGATCACGGTGACCGGCACCGCGATCGCCAGCGCGCACGGGGACGCCGCGACCAGGACCACCAGTGCCCGCTCGATCCAGGTCCAGGGGTCACCGACGACGAAGCCGAACAGCGCGACGAGCGCCGCGGCGATCAGGACGACGGGAACCAGCGGGCGCGCGATCCGATCCGCTAGTCGTGCCCGATCGCCCTTGCGGGCGTGGGCCTGCTCCACCAGCGAGACGATCTGCGTGAGGGAGTTGTCGCGGCCATCCGCGGTCGCCTCGATCCGCAACGTCGCCGACCCGTTCACCGAACCTGCCGCGACCACGTCGCCGGGCCCGACCTCGACCGGGATGGACTCCCCGGTGATCGCCGATGTGTCCAGGCTGGAGCGTCCCTCGACGACGACACCGTCGGTCGCCACACGCTCGCCCGCTCCGACGACGAGGATGTCGAGCTCGCGCACATCGGCAGCAGGGACCGTGATGTCGCCACTGAGCCGTGAGACGCGCACCGTCTCCGGGATCAGTGACAGCAGTGCGCGCAGGCCCTCCTTAGCGCGGTCCATCGCTCGGTCCTCCAGCGCCTCAGCGAGGGAGAACAGGAACGCCAGGGTCGCTGCTTCACCGACGTGCCCGAGCAGGACGGCGCCGACAGCAGCGATCGTCATCAGCAGACCGACACCGAGCCGGCCACGGATCACGCGCCGGATCGCACCGGGAACGAACGTGTACGCGCCAGCGAGCAGAGCTGCCCACTGCAGCACCAGTGCGGCAATCTCCAGGCCCGTCCACTCGAACGCGTACCCGGCGAGTAGGAACACACCGGACAGCGCCGACGGCAGTAGAGCGATGTCCCGCCACCACGGTGGACGCACCTCGAACTCGTGATCGGCGCCGGCGGCTGGTGGCAGGGCGGGGCCGCAGCACGCATCGCCGTCATCATGAGCAGATACGCCCGCCGCCGCCTGCACGACCTCTGGGCCGCAGCAGCCGTCTCCCCCCTGCGGTAGCGACAACTCGACGCGGTGGATGGTGCCTGTCTTCCGCGGCTCGTCGTCGCCGCAGCACTCCGCGCTCATGCGCAGCACTCGCACTTCTCGTCAACGCACGGCACGCCTTCATCGACCGCCACAACCGCGTCGAGAAGATGCCGCAGGCCCACCGTCAGGTGCGGATCTGCGATCTCGTACCGCGTGCGACGACCCTCCGGCGTCGCGATCACCAGTCCACAGCCCCGAAGACAGGTGAGATGGTTCGACACGTTCGTGCGGCTCAGTTCAAGATCACGGGCGAGCTCGGCCGGATAACCCGGGGCATCCAGCAGCGACAGCAGGATCCTCGAACGCGTCGGGTCGGCCATCGCCCGACCCAGCCGGTTCATCACATCAAGACGAGAAGCAATAGTCAGCACACGATGACTATACACGGGACACTGAACTATAGCGATGGCGACTCCACTGGACACTGCATCGAGGCGTGGCGCCTTGTCCACCACCTCCTGGAACGTGCCGAGCTTCACTCAGGATCGCGCCTACCGGAAGTTCTTCGACGAGTCCGTGTCGTTCGGATGCGACGGGGATGCCTCGATGAGTATCACCCGTCCCGGCTTCTTGCCCTTCGGCTGGGGAGCGTCGACCGCGTAGCGAAGCCTCGCGCCGTCCGTGACCTTGTACTGCCAGACGGGCAGGGTCCTCCCGCCCACCACCGCTGTAGATAGGTTGCCCTTCAGCTGGTAGCAGCGCGAGCTGTCGAACCGCGTCGGGTGAGCGGTCAGGTAGTCCCAGGCATCCGCGAGGGCGTTCTTCGCGGTCGCGCGAAGGTCGCGCCACCCGCGCTCCGCCGCGACGTCGCCGAAGACGATCTCGTACTCGCTGACCCTTGTCGGTCGCGGAACCGACGATCCCCGCCTTCCCGCCATTACGGGCGCTCGACCCGCGCAGACGTCTCCGTCAGATCGATCGGCTTAGCCGGCCGCGCACCCATGGCGTAAGCCGCAGCAGTCTCCCGCCACTCGTGCTGAGCACGCAGCAGGCGTTCAAACGTGCCCAACTCGCTGGCGGAGTAAACCAGCCGCTCAATTTCGCTCGCGTAAGTGGCCAGCTCGCCCTCATCGAACTCACTCGTCCACGCGAAGAGCTCCCGCAGCGCAGCGCCGACATCGCCCCTGTTCCGCCCGATAGCGCGGAGCAGTTCACTGGAGAGCTTCACGCCAAGCTCGAGCGTGTCGAGGTCGTGGCCACGAAGGATCACCAGGTCATCGCCATCCCGACGAGTGATACGCACCTGGCCCTCGTCGATGTGGGCAAGGACATCCTTCGGCTTACGGAGGAGATCGGTGAAAGTCGCGGTGCTCATGAGACCAGAGTACATCAGATAAACATCAGAGGTTCTGCGTCTTGTGCGCTGGAGCCCCCCGCTGCACCCGTCCGGATGTCCGTTCAGTCGGACACCCCACTGAGAACGAGTGCATCGGCCGCGATAATGTCGGAAGCGCGGTGAGATGACGCTAGATGTCACTCGGACGGGGACGGCGTCGGATTCTCTACGCGCTTTGCGGTGACACATTCCTGACGATGCACCACCGGATTGCCATCCCGCCCACGAGATCAGGTGAGTTCACTCTCGAGTTGTTCGATGCGTGCGCGGATGTCGTCGCAGTTCGAACGGACGGCGTCGATACCCTGGCGCGCTGGGTCGTCCAGCTTCCAGTCCTCGTAGCGCTTGCCAAGAAAGAACGGACAGGCCTCGCCGCATCCCATACTGATGACGACGTCAGACGCCTGCACGGCTTCGGTTGTCAGCACTTTTGGGCTGCTCGGCTGTGCTGTCGATTCCGAGCACGCCCATCGCCTCGTCAGCAGTCGGGTTGGACCGCTCGGCGGGCATGGATCCCGCCGAGCGGACCTCGACGCGGTCGCCTGCGATGTCGCGGAGACATCCGGCCGCCATCTGCGAGCGTCCGGCGTTGTGGACACCGACGAAGAGGACGGAGCGCTTGGTGGTGGTGTCAGTCATGGAGGGCCCTAGTAGGTACTAGTCCAGGAGGCCTCGTCCACGAGGGTGCGTACCCGTACGGTTTGATTGTCGAGGCTGGTAACATCCTCGTGAAATGATCACGTCTGGCCGGTCTCGTAACCAGGCGGCGTCTGTTGACAAGCTCCTGATAACGAAGATCATTACAGGCCTTGGGTTGGCCCTGCTCTTGATTGTCGGAGCATGGTCCGGTGGTCATCGCGACGCGGACGCCTCTCCATATCTCACTGCTACCTCGACTGCATCGATGGAAACCGAGCTTACGAGCTATGGTGCGGTTGGCTCGTCGACGCATGGTTCTGGTGGCGCCTCATCGGAACGGCTCCTGATAGACGGCGCCTCCGCGAACGCACTGATCGGCCTTACAGGGTGCGTGTTTGGCCTCGTCTGCTCCTTCCTGATCCTCATCGTCGCTCGAGCCTTCGTAAATCGCGTGCCGAACGGAAATCGCGAGCGACTTCCGCGCATGCCCGAGATGAGGGCCGCACCCGACCGCCCGTTTGCACGAACTCTTTCCCTCACGCAACTCTCTCTGTCGCGCACCTGACATCGATCAGCCATCTCACGATGGCGCTTCACATTCGGTGGGGTTCACGTTCGTTGTGCTGTGTTGTGGTTGGAGAGAAATGAAAGCGTCTCAAAAGGCGATCCTCGTCACGGTGGGTCTCGTCGTTGTCCTCCTTGTCGTCGCGCTGGTGTACGTCCTTCTCAGTGAGAATCGGGCCTCCGCGCCCGAGACAGAAGGCAACGACGGCCCTCAGGTGGTGCGAGAGAATTCACATGTGCTCGACGATGGCGGCGACGCAGCGGTCACCGTGGTCGAGTTCCTCGATTTTGAGTGCGAGGCGTGTGGCGCCTTCTACCCGCTGGTCGAGGACCTTCGTGAGAAGTTTGATGGGGAGATCACCTACGTCATCCGGTATTTCCCGTTGCCTGGCCACTTCAACTCGAAGAACGCTGCGATCGCGGCAGAAGCGGCGGCCCAGCAGGGACGGCTGGAAGACATGTACCACCGCTTGTTCCAAACACAGGCCCAGTGGGGTGAGGCTCAGGAGTCGCGTGCGAACCTGTTCCGGGGTTTCGCTGTGGAGCTCGGGTTGGATATGGCTGCTTTCGATGAAGCGGTCGCGGATCCGGCGACCGCACAACGAGTGGAGTTCGACGTTGATGAGGGCGAGCGACTCGGCGTCAGCAGCACTCCGACGTTCTTCATCGACGGGGAGCAGGTCGTATTGGAGAAGTGGACGGACCTCGAGGACGGCATCGAAGCTGCGGTGAACGGGACGCAGTGATGGTGCGTTCGTTATCGCATCGCCGAGCGATTATCGTCGGGGCCGGCCAATCTGGATTGGCGATGGCGTCCGCGCTGTCGTCCTATGGGCTGGAGGCACAGAAAGACTTCGTCATCATCGATTCCGCGCCGACCGGTCAACGAAGCTGGGCAACCCGTTGGCACTCGATGAGGCTTCTCAGCGATGCTCGCAACAGCACTCTCCCCGGGTTCCCCTTTCCCGGGGACAATCGCCGTCATCCAGGCGGTCGCGAGATGAGCGACTACCTGGCTTCTGTAGAGAAGACGCTCGGCGTGAAACCTCTCTGGGGCGTTCGCGCTCTCGAGGTGGAACGCCGCGGAGACGGATCCACGTTGCACCTTTCGACGTCCATCGGGGACGTGCAAACGCGAAACGTTGTCTGTGCCACAGGATCTGCGGCAGTGCCCCGAGTCCCTACCTGGCGCCAGAATCTGTCGGCACCCGGAACGGTTCTACATTCCAGTCAGTACCTACACCCGGGCCAGATCCCTTCGGGGACCGTGTTGGTGGTCGGCGGAGGGTTCAGCGGCGTACAGATCGCCGAAGAACTCGCTCACTCGCGAGATGTCACTCTATCCACCCGAACAGAACGACCGCGGCCGTCAGCGCGATGGTCCATCTGGCCGAGGCTGCGCCGCAACCACTCGATTCGTTCCGGCCCCGCGCCCACCGCTCTGGCCGGCGTGAGCCACGCGCCCCCCGTCGTGGAGGCCGACGGAGCCGTCGTGACATTTGCCGATGAGTCGACGATGCAGCCGCACTCCATGATCCTCGCTACCGGCTACGAACCCGGCGACAAGTGGCTACCCGCCCCGGAACCCACCGGTGCTCGGACACAAGCCAACACGCATATTCCCGGACTGTTCACGGTCGGCATCCCGAAGTACTCCCGAACCGGCGCAGACACGATTCCGGGGGCATGGAGTGATGCTGCCATCGTCGCCCCCAACATCATCGACCGCCCCTGAAAGGATCACCATGACAGAAGCAGGGCACTCGCACGGAGTGGGTGACGCCACTCCCCGCAATCGTCTGATCATCGCTTTCGCGATCACCTCCTCGGTCTTCGTCATCGAGGTGATCGGGGCGATCATCACCGGCAGCCTCGCACTACTCGTCGATGCGGCGCACATGCTCACCGATGTCACCGGGTTGGCTATGGCCGTCACCGCGGCGCATCTCATGAATCGCCCTCCCACCCCCAAGTACACCTTTGGCCTGCAAAGGACCGAGGTTCTCGGAGCACTCGCCCAAGCAGCGCTGCTCCTCGGGGTCGGCATCTTCGCGCTCGTCGAAGGTATACGGCGGCTCTTCGAACCCCCAGAGATCGCGTCAGGAAGCCTGCTGTTCTTCGGTATCGTCGGCCTGGTCGCCAACATCGCATCCATGCTCGTCCTGTTCAGCGGCCGCGGACGCAATCTCAACATGCGCGCCGCATTCCTCGAGGTCGTCAACGACGCCCTCGGCTCCGTAGGCGTGATCGCCAGCGCGATCCTCATCGCCGCTTTCGGCTGGTATCAGGCCGATGCCGTCGCCGGTATCTTGATCGCCCTGCTCATCATCCCTCGCACGCTCATCCTGTTGCGAGCATCCGGACGTGTGCTGTTGGAATCGACACCCCCGGGTCTCGATCTGGACGATGTCCGCCGCCACATCCTTGCCCTTCCGCACGTGGTCGCGGTGCATGATCTGCACGCGACTCAGGTCTCAACGGACCTCCCCACCCTCAGTGCCCACGTCGTGGTCGACGACACCGTCACCATGGAGACCTCCGCGGCGTTGCTGACAACTCTTCAGGAGTGCGTCAGCGAGCACTTCGCCGTCAGCATCGAGCACTCCACTTTCCAGATCGAACCCGAATCGCATCCCGGAGAGCACGACACCCATGCATAAGAACCTCCCCAGACGCACCGCCATTGTCTTATCCGCCGTGCTGTTGTCAGGAGCAGTCGTCGTCGCCACCCCGACGGTCGCTGTCGCTGACGACAACTTCGACTCGTCGTACCCCGTTGCCGACTCGACCATCAGCGGCTCGCCTGATGAGATCTCACTGATGTTCACGGGAACCCTCAACAACGAGGCCGGCACGACGATCATCGAGGTCCTTGATGAAGGCGGAGAAGACGTTGCTGTCGATTCGCCGACGGTGAGCGGTCAATCGATCACTCAGCATCTCTCCCCGGAAGCCGCCGATGGTCTGTTCACAGTGCGCTGGAAGACAGTCTCTGGGGACGGGCATCCGATCAGCGGGCAGTTCTCGTACACCGTCGGACAGCCCGGACCGAGTACGAAAACCGCGCCACCCGCAACGCCGAGCCCCAATCCCAGTCCCAGCCCGGAAGAATCCGACAACACTACGGAGGAGCCAGAGCCCGCTCCTGCCAGGCAGACATACGGTGGCACACCATCAGGCGGAGCAGAGTCCGAGATGCTGCCCGTGTTCTTCGTCGGCGGCCTGGCAGTGATTCTCGGGTTCGGCGTCGTCGGAGTGATTCTGGCCGGACGCCGGCGCCACCAGCAAGACCGTGCCCAGGCTTCTAGAGATACGGCGGCTGGGGAGGGGGGTCACGATGCGTGACCGGGCACGAAGGTTCGCCGTGGTGTTGATCATCGCCGCGATCGTCACTTTGGTCGATCAGGGAACCAAGGCCCTCGCTCTGAGCTCATTGAGCCAGGATCAGCGCATACCCCTGGTCGGCGATTGGCTCGGTCTTCAATTGGCGTTCAACCCGGGGGCGATCTTCTCGTTGGGCGAAGATGCGACCTGGGTCATCACTGTCGTCGGCGTCATCGCGACCACTCTGCTCGTGGGAGCCGCTACGCGAACCCAAAACGCATGGTCAGCAGTCGGCTTCGGTTTCATCGTGGGAGGCGCGATCGGCAACCTCATCGATCGCCTCTTCTCTCCCCCGTCGTTCGGAATCGGACACGTCACCGACTTCCTCGCCTACGGAAACCTCTTCATCGGAAATCTGGCCGATGTCGCCCTGGGTATCGGCGCCGTGTTCCTTGTGATCGCGGGTCTGCGCGCCAGTCGCCGACACTCCTCGCCTTCTCGCCCCGAATCCACAGATCCCGCACCAGCCGAAGAGATGGCCCGCCCATGAGCCCCAAACAACGTGTTCCCTCCACCTATCAGCGCAATGCTCTCGCCCCCAGCCTCGTCGCTGCCGCCATCCTGTTTCTCGCGCCTTTGCTCGTCCAGGCGGGCTGGGCGCCACTCGTCCTGTTTGTTGCGTCGATTTTCGGGCTGATCATCGCATGGTTCGCCGTGCAGGCCCGTCATTGGTGGTGGGTACCGATCTTCGTCGCGGTGGCTGTGCTCTGGAATCCGGTGATGCCCTTCCCCTTCTCCGGTGTCGTGTGGGAGATAGCTCAGCCCGTCGCCGCTGTGGTCTTCCTGGCGGCGGGGGCGACGATCAAGGTGATCCGGAAATGATCTGCGGGAACCTCGCGTCAACACCATGCTTGTGAGCGGCGCGATCCCCGACACTCCGCCAACGCTGCAGTCCTTGCTCGCGCCGGCGGATCTGACCATTCCTGTGTTGCCCGTCATCGCCGGAGTCCTTGCGGCCCTCTATCTCGTCGGAGCGGTCCGCCTATGGATGCATGGTCGGCGCTGGTCCGTCTGGCGGACCGTCAGCTTTCTTCTCGGATGTGTTCTCCTGGCGGCAGTCACTGGCCTTGGGGTAGAGGCGTACGGAGAAGTCCTTGTCTCTGTGTTCATGTTCCAGCAGCTGACCCTGATGATGACGGTGCCGCCGTTGCTGGTTCTGGGCTCGCCGGGCACTCTTCTCCTCCGAGCGACACCGCACCGTGGAGCCGGCCGGATGATCCTCACGGCAGCGCATACCGGTCTTCGGAGTCGCGCCGCCAGGTGGTTGCTCAGCCCGTGGTGCACGGTTCCCCTCTACCTGTTCGCCTTCTACGGCCTCTACCTCGCGGGCTCGGCGGACGTCATCCTCGCCCTGCCTGCCGGCCACGTCATGCTCGAGTTGGCGTTCCTCCTCGCCGGCGTGCTGTTCACCATTCCGATCCTGTCTTCGGATCCACTCCCGGTGAGGTTGGGTCACGGAGCGCGGGCACTCGATGTGTTCGCCGAAGCCGCACTCCACGCGTTTTTCGGAGTGTTTCTCATGATGGCCAGCACGATCCTGGTCGGTTCGTTCGTCGCACCCACGGAGGCCCTGGGCGTCGACCCCCTCGAAGATCAACAGCTTGCCGGCGCGCTGGCTTGGTCGTATGGCGAAGCGCCCACGGTGCTGATGCTGGTGTACGTGATGCACCGCTGGTTCCGCAGCGACACGGCCGCTGCTGCTGCTGCAGACCGGTACGTCGATCTGCATGGGAACTCAGAGCTCGACGCGTATAACTCCTACCTCAGCAAACTGAACTCTGATGACCCTCAACGTTGATGCAGTCGTGAGGCGCCCAATCGCCTCCCGCAGGAGGTGTAGTCGTCACATCGGGTTCGATCCACGCACCATGTCGACGGCAGTACCGTTGCCCGTTGCGATAGTCGCGTCCGCTATCGCCGGCGCCGCGCTGGATCTTGCGTACCCGGAGCTCGGCTGGTGGCCCGTGGCCTTTGCGAGTGTGACGATCGGCCTGTGGACACTGCGCGGGCGTTCGCTACCCGCGGCGTTCTTGGTTGCCCTCGTCTACGGGGCCGCGTTCTATTTCACCCACCTCGTCTGGGTCTCACGATTTCTCGGCCCCATCCCCTGGGTGGCGTTGGCCGGACTGGAATCGCTGCTCTTTGGTGCCGGTGGGATGCTGATTGCGCTCGCATATAGGGTGATGACCAGCCGCTCGCGGTGCGGATATTCCATGATCACGCCTGCGCTCATCGCAGGCGTGTGGGTGCTGCGCGAAACCGTGATGGGAACTTTCCCTTACACGGGGTTCCCCTGGGCGCGGATCGGATTCACCCTTACTCAAAGCCCGTTCGCGGAAGCCGCCTCCTGGGTGGGAACTACCGGGCTCTCCTTCCTGACGGTCCTCATCTGCGCGAGCAGCTTGGACGCACTCGCTCATCGACGACGGCGACCGGGAGCAGTCGCAGTTCTCGCTCTCACTGCCACCGCGCTCGCCCCCCTGTTCCCCACTACGCAGGCAGGTGCCATACGTGTCGGATGGGTGCAAGGAAACGGACCAAGCGGCTACTTCGACACCAAAGCACCCGGCGACATCATGCGGGCTCAGGAAGGGGCGACAGCTCCTCTCCTCGGTCGGGGGATGGATCTTCTCGTCTGGCCAGAAGGCGCAGTCGACGCGGATCCTTTCCAGGATGCAGACGTCACCGACCGGCTTGACCGACTCGTAGCAGACGCCGGCGCTCCGGTGTTGGTGAATGCGGCGACCGTGCGCGGCGACGATACTTTCAATACGTCGATCCTGTGGACGAGCGCCGGACCGCAGCAGATCCACGACAAAGCCAACCCCGTGCCTTTCGGCGAATACGTCCCGGACCGTTGGTTCTACGAGGCCATCGCTCCTGACCTCATCGGACTCATTCAGCGCGAGTACACGCCTGGCTCAAACACGCCCCTCGTGAACGTCGGCGGTGTTCCCGTCGGTCTGGCGATCTGTTTCGACGTCATCTACGACAACGTCATTGAGGACAGCGCGGCGAAGGGCGCACAACTGTACGTGTTCCAGACGAACAACGCCGACTTCAGAGGCACAGATGAGAACCTCCAGCAGCTCGCTATTGCGCGTATGCGCGCCATCGAAACCGGAAGAAGCATCGTGAACGTGTCGACGACCGGCACGAGCCAGGTCATCCGCCCTGATGGGACCCCACTTGCAGAGCTCGCGGTGAACACGCAAGGCGCAAACGTCACCGAAGTGCCCCTCTATACCGGGACCACGCCAGCGGTGGTTCTTATGCCGTGGATCGGGTGGGCGTTGAGCATGGGAACCGTATTGATGCTGCTCGTCACCACCGCTACTCGTCAGCAGCGAGCGGGCGAGGATTTCCGTTTTCACGAAGGGAACACGCTGTGAAGACAAAATCGCTCTCGCTTGGTGCGGCGTTCGGCGCGCTGCTTCTGCTCAGCGGGTGCGCTCCCACCGTGCATCTCGAGGCGGCTCCGAAAGCGAACGATCCGTTGTGCGCGGAGGTCACGGCCCGGCTACCCGACTCTATCGGTGATCAGGCGCGGGTGTGGACGGACGCGCAAGCCACTGGCGCATGGGGAAGTCCCACCAGCGTGCTGCTCACCTGCGGGCTGGACTCACCGGCTCCCACCACGCTGCAATGTGTGAGTTTGGGGGGCGTCGATTGGATCGTGGACGAAGCGGAGACACCAAATCTACGGTTGACGACCTACGGGCGGGAGCCCGCAGCGCAAGTGTATGTGGACACGACGACGTTGTCGGCCGACGCCGTTCTCCAAGCACTTGCCGGAGCGATTCAGCAGCTTCCGAAGAACGATGCGTGCACAGAACCGATCACGAAAGACCCTGACGAAGAAACCTCTTCGACGGAGGGAGCGACACCGTGACGCCTCCTATTCTCCGCGTCGCCGGGCTGACGATTTTCGTCGTCTCTGCAATCGTCGCCGTCGTCATCGGGCTGGTGATCGGCGGAGGAGCTGCACCGAGGCTGACCAGCGACCCCGGCGCGGTGGTTCGCTGGGGCCTCCCGGTCGCGAAACTACTCGTCAACCTCTCTGGCGCTGCAATGGTAGGACCACTCGTGTTCGCTCTGTTCGCTCTCGCATCCGGCACGAAGCCCTTCCTCACCGCGCTCAATCTTGCCTCGGCGGGTGCCGCAATTCTTACCGTCGCGAGCGGGACGGTCACCTTCCTCACCTTCCTGTCCTCGTTCAACCCGAAGGTGAGCCTGGAGGCAGAGTTCGGCGCACAACTGGGCCGTTTCCTCCTCGACACCGAGCTTGGAAGATCTTGGCTCATCACCGCCATCTTCGCGTCGGTCGTGACCGTGCTCGCATTCGCGGTGCGCGGCTACGGTGCCGTGCTCGTCACAACGATGCTCGCGATCATCAGCCTGATTCCGATGTCCACTCAGGGGCACTCCGGGGAACTGGCCAACCACGACGCGGCAGTCATGTCTCTCACCCTGCATATCGTTTCGGCGGCGGTGTGGCTCGGCGGGCTCACATTGCTCATCGTGATCCGTCCGGGCCTTCCATCGTCCACCCTCGAGGACATACTCCGACGGTACTCGACGTTGGCACTCATCGCCTTCGTCGTCGTCGCCGTATCGGGGTATGCCCGGGCGCTCACTGCCCTCGGACGATGGGACGACCTCGTCACGCCGTATGGGCTGATCCTGCTCGCAAAGATCCTCGCGCTGGTGGTGATGGGCATCCTCGGAGCCGCCTACCGCGGTCGACTCATCGCAAAAGCGGGCGAGGGCCGCAACACCTTCTGGATGTTCGTGTGCGTCGAGCTGGCATTCATGGGTATCGCAAGCGGCGCCGCCGCGGCCCTTGCCCGAACAGCCGCACCCGCGGACACGATCACGATTCCTCAGACCACGGCCGCGGAGATCCTCACCGACGCCCCAGTCCCGCCAGAATTCACGACGGAGCGATGGTTCACGGCGTGGAGCATTGATCTGCTGTGGGTGATTGTGGGAGGTTTCGCGGTGTTCTTCTACCTTGCCGGGGTGGAGCGCATGAGACGTCTCGGGCAGCCTTGGCCGATGCGGCGCACCATCGGCTGGGTGATCGGGATGGGCGCGCTCGTGTGGACCACCAGTGGCCCGCTCGCTGTGTACGACGAACCTCTGATCAGTATGCGTTTCCTCTCTTTCGCACTTCTCGGCCTCGTCATACCGGTACTTCTCGTTTCCGCTGCGCCCCTCGTGCTCGCACTCACCGTCATACATCCTCGGGACGACGACAGCCGCGGAGCTCTCGAATGGCTTCTGTGGGTTGCCGCCAGCCGAACAATTCGGCTGGCGCTCAACCCCATCATCACCGCCATACTGTTCACCGCCACGATGTGGCTGATCACATACTCGGACCTCTTCCGATGGTCGCTTTACGACCAACTCGGAAGCGAATGGATGATCACGCACCTCCTCGTTATCGGGTGCCTCTTCGTCAGTTCGCTCTTCCGGCGCAATGGCGCCGTGCCCGCTCCCGGGCGATCTCGGCGGTGGACCTTCACCGCACTCATCACTCTGACTCTGACGACGGTGTTCATCGGCATCGCCACCATCACCCGAACAGACCTCATCGTCGCCGAGTGGTTCGGCGCCATGGGACGGAGCTGGGGATCCACCCCGCTCCAGGACCAGCGCGTCGGAGGAATCATCATCGTCGGAATCGCGGCTTTGCTCGCGGCCCTGATCGCAGCCTCGGTGCTGCGCCCCCAGCGCACAAACTCAGTTACCCTCCCCACGCACACCTCCCGAAAGGACGCATCGCGGTGACCTCGACCCGACGCCCGACCTGGCTCGCCGGCAGCATCATGACCCTGATTGCCTTGAGCATCATCGTCGCCCCCGCACCCGCGGCCATGGCGCACGATAACCTCCTCGACGCGGTACCCGCGCCGGAAGAGACGGTGACACAGCTCGACGCCGTCGCCCTCACCTTCAGCGGAGAGCTCATCGACTTCAGCCAGGCCAGCTTCGCGCAGGTCCAAGGCCCCGATGGTCTGTACTACGAGAGCGCGTGCTCGACTATCGACCGCAACGTCCTCACCACTCCGGTGAGACTCGGAAAACCTGGTGTCTACACCGTCCTCTGGAACGCGGTCTCCAGCGATGGGCACCCCATCTCCGAGAGCTACACGTTCACCTACGCACCGACAGGCGTGGACCCCGAATTCGGGTGGGACAAACCAGCATGCGGAAATGAAGAGTCCCGCGCTCAACCCGGTAAGTCGACTCCGTCGCCTACCCCCACAACGAGCGGTGAAACGGAAAACTCAGAGCCGTCGTCGGCACCGACATCCCCACCCCAGGACGAAACCACAGCCATCGCGATTCCCCTCATCATCGCCGTAGGCGTGGTCGGAGTTGGCGTCATCGCCACAGCTCTCGTCGCACGACAGTTGCGCCGAAAGAAGGATCAGCGCCATGACTGATGTACGGACCCCGGCCATCGGGTCGCAGCGACGACGCAGTTACGCGCCGACCATACCCAGCGCGAATCAGTCACATGTGGCGAGGTGCCACGGAAGCGGCAGCCCCCCAGGAGACGATGGACGCGCGAACACGTTATCCATGCGACTGAAAGAAGGGAAAGCGTGAACGCCCACATCGCGAACGAAGCAGCTGCATCATCCGAGGACTGCGGGTGCGCGCCCACCCCCGCTGAACGCGACTCCTTCTGGAAGCTGCGCATCAGCCGGCGCGGGGCGCTCGGACATCGCGCCCTCAGCGCCGTTGCTCTCGCCAGCTTCGGCATCACCTCCGGCGTGTCCGCCCCGTACGCGGCGTCCTATCTCGGTTGGGACGATTTCCAACGAGTCAAAAGCAACGAAGCGGCCAAAGCCGCGGAGGTCACGCGCGTCGGAGGGCTGGTCCAGTCGCTGCCGCAGAAGGTCGCCGAGACTAGGAGTGCGCCGCGATCGCCGCTGCGAAGATCACGATGTCGGCGATGTTCCCGATGAACCAGTTCCCATAGGCGAGGAAGTCCACGACATGTCCGCGGGCGAATCCAGGCCCCGAAAGAGACGATCGCCTGCGTGTGATGCTGCAGCTCCGCCGAGCGCGCCGACGATGATCGCCCAACCTGGGCGCTGAACTCGGAGTGCGAATACGATCGCTGCGATGGTGGCGGCGACGGCGAGTAGCGCGAAGACCCAGGTGTAGCCCTCCCCGAAGGAGAATGCCGCTCCGGGGTTGTAAGCAAGTTGCAACCAGCCAGGCCGCCCGATCAGGGGGATGCGCTCGCGTTCGGTGAGGCTTGCTTCCGCCCACATTTTCGTTCCCTGATCGATCAGAACAACAACCGCGGCGATCAGCAGCGCTCCGCCAGTGAGTTGCCAGCGCTGTGCCGGCGACAATTTCCGCGGAGCGGACGGGCGAGCTTCTGCCTCGGGCGACGTCATGCGAGGACCTCAATCAGACGAACGATGACGCCGGATTCGATCAGGATGAACAGACCCAGACCGATGAACACGGCCGGGACGAGCCAGTGCTCGACGCGTTCCAGCCCCTCAGTGACAGCCTTGTTGGTGCCGATCAGCCGTCCAGCGGCGCACCAGACGGCGACGAGAACGAGGAACACGACGATCATGACGGCGACGTCGCCGGGTGCGGTGGTGCGGAAGATCGGCGTGTACAAAGAGATATTGTCCGCCCCATTGGCAATCGTGATCCCCGCAACACCCCACATTCCAACCGCGGTGATCTTGGCGTCGTCGTCATCGTCATCGCCGTTGCGGCGCAGGCCGGCGACAAGCGTCCAGATACCGATGCCGAGCGGGATCAGGCCGAGGAAACCGACCCATTCGTCCGGGACGATCGTGAGGCCGAGCGCGGCGATCACGCTGATCACGACGAGGGCGATGAACCCGAGGTACTGGCCAGCGACGATCTGCCAGGGCCGGGGCTTCCCCCGGCTTGAGGCGAGGAACAGCACGGTGAGCACGACGATGTCGTCGATGTTGGTCGCTGCGAACAAGCCGATCGCTGATCCGATGGTTGCGAGCATCAGCTTTCCAGCCGCGGAGTGTGTGCGCGGGCGGCTCGCAGCCCGTTGAGGATCACGATGACCTCCGCGACCTCGTGGACCAGGACGACGGCCGCGAGCCCCAGCACTCCGAAGAGTGCGAGCGGGAGCAGTGCCGTGATGATCAGCAGCGACAGGATGATGTTCTGGTTGATGATCCGTCGCCCTCGGCGGGCGTGATCGAACGCCCGTGGGATGAGGCGGAGATCATGGCCGGTGAACGCGACGTCCGCGGATTCGATCGCCGCGTCGGAGCCGGTCGCGCCCATCGCGATACCGATGTCCGCGCCAGCGAGGGCCGGAGCGTCGTTGATGCCGTCGCCGATCATCGCGACCGCCCCTGCCTTCGACAGCTCACCGATCGCGGCCGCCTTGTCTTCGGGGCGCATCTCGGCTCGCACGTCAGTGATGCCGGCCTGCGCAGCCAGTGCACGAGCGGTGCGGGTGTTGTCGCCGGTGAGCATCGTCACGCCGATGCCCTGTCTTGTCAGCGTCCGGACCACGTCGGGGACTTCGGGACGCAGCTCGTCGCGAACGCCGATCGCGGCGACCGGGGACCCGTCACGGTGCACGATCACGACGGTCATGCCCTGCTCCTCGAGCCCCGCCACCCGGTCCGTCAGGTCGTCGGCGTCCAGCCAGCGGGGGCTGCCGACGGTGATTCTCGATCCGTCAACGGTGCCGTCGATGCCGTGCCCGGGCTGCTCGGTCACATCGGCAGCCGCCAGAGTACCCGGGGCCGCTGCGGTGATCGCGGCAGCCAGAGGATGCGTGCTGTGCTGCTCTAACGCTGCCGCCCACGCCAGGGCCTGAGCCTCCGTCACGCCGTTCGCGGTGAGGACGGCGGTGACTGCCGGTTCGTTGCGGGTGAGTGTGCCGGTCTTGTCGACGGCAACGTGGCGGACCGTACCGAAGCGCTCGAAAACAGCACCGGACTTGATGATTACACCGAACTTGCTCGCCGCACCGATCGCGGCGACGACCGTCAGCGGTACCGAGATCGCGAGCGCACACGGAGACGCCGCAACGAGTACCACAAGCGCGCGGGTGATCCACACCTCAGGATCGCCCAGCACCGAACCGATGATCGCGACGAGCGCCGCGAGGATCAGAACGCCTGGCACCAGCGGTCGGGCGATCTTGTCGGCTAGACGAGCACGCTCACCCTTCTCCGTCTGCGCCTTCTCCACCAGCTCAACGATCGTGGTGAGCGAGTTGTCGCTGCCGGCCGCAGTTGTCTCGACCTCCAGTGCACCGACACTGTTGATCGCGCCGGCCGAGACCACATCGCCGGGCTCGACCTCGACCGGGATCGATTCGCCAGTGATAGCCGATGTGTCCAGGCTGGAGCGACCGGAGCGGACGATCCCGTCGGTCGCGATCCTCTCGCCCGGTCGGACAACCATGACCTGACCGACCATCAACTCTCTCGCCTGGACGTGCACGGCAGTGCCGCCCTGCAAGACGGTCGCTGTCTCCGGTACGAGCTTGAGCAGTGCACGCAGCCCGCCGCGGGCGCGGTCCATCGCCTTGTCCTCGAGTGCCTCAGCGATGGAGTACAAGAACGCCAGGGCCGCGGCCTCCTCCACGTAGCCGAGGACGACTGCTCCGATGGCGCTGATTGTCATCAGCAGCCCGATGCCGAGTTTGCCCTTGAAGAGCTTCCGAATCGCACCGGGCGTGAACGTCGACGCACCCAGCAGTAGGCCGATCCAGAACAGTACCAGCGCCGGGATCTCCTGACCCGACCACTCGAGAATCAGTCCGACCAGGAACGCTATGCCGGAGAAAACAGGCACCATGATCCCGCGGTCTCGCCACCAGGGCTGCTCGACCGCGTCGGATTCTTCGTCAGCAGTACTAGAGGGCTCGTGCTCGCAGCCGCACGCCGCGCTCACGCGTCCACTCCCGTCGCGCAGCAACCAGCCACCATGCACGCTGAATCCACGCACGGCGCATGCGCGTCGACAGCCAGCGTCACATCGACGAGCGCGACGAGGGCCGCTGCAAGATGCGGGTCGGCGATCTCGTAGCGGGTCTGGCGACCTTCAGGCTCGGCGACCACGATGCCACAATCGCGTAGGCATGTCAGGTGGTTCGAAACGTTTGAACGGGTAAGGACCAGGTCCCGCGAAAGCACTGCAGGATAACTGGGTCCTTCGAGCAGAGTCATCAAGATCCGTGAGCGCGTGGGATCTGCCATCGCCCGGCCAAGCCGGTTCATCACGTCGATACGGGAAGTAATAGTCAGCACACACTGACTGTACAGCAGTGGATGACCAATCGCTAATGGGCTGCCCACTCCCCACCCCGCGGGCGATGCGCGAACAAGCTTCCATCTCATTCCCTACTCGGTGGCGCCACGACCGTTGTGGGTCGCCAGTCGATCCCCGATGACTGCAACCGCAGGATCCCGCCGTTGACATCGTCTGCACCAAACCGATCGGGGCTGCAGGCATCGGCGGCCATCGAGAGGCTCTCCTCGGAACTCACCGCTTCACTGTCCGCTGCCTCGCCAGTCTTAGAGCGGAAGGATGACGGTGCCCATCACCGCCGTCAGCCGGGACATGATGTCGGTCCAGATTCCGCTTACCATCAAGGCGCCCAGCGCGAGGAGCAGCACCCCGCCGATGGCGTTCACGACGCGGATGTGTCGGCGGAGGAACCCGATTGTCTTCGTCGCCCATCCGAATCCGAGAGCGACGAGCAGGAACGGGATACCGAGGCCCAGGGAGTACGCGAGCCCGAGGAAGCTGGCACGCACGGGATCGCCGGCGTTGAAAGAGATCGCCACGATGGCGGCGAGGGTCGGGCCCATGCAGGGTGCCCAGCCAATGCCCAGCGCGATGCCCAGGAGCGGGGCACCGACAATGCCGTACTTGGAATCGATGTGAAAGCGCAGCTCACGTTGGGCGAAGCCGAAGAAGCCGAGGAACACGAGCCCCATCATGATGATGATCACACCGAGGATCCGTGTGATCAGGTCACCCCACTGCAGCAGGAAGACGCCCACCGTGCCGCTGAGTGCCGTGATGAACACGAAGACGATGCTGAACCCGAAGATGAACAGCAGCACTCCGAACAGTAGCCGTCCTCGCGACGGCGATCCGGCATCCCCGGTTGTTGAGCGAGCTCCGCGAGACGCAGCGCCTCGCGGAGCGGCCGTTCCCCCGAGGAAGCCGAGGTAGCCCGGGACGAGAGGGAGCACGCATGGGGACAGGAACGACACGAGTCCGGCGAGCATGGCGAGAGGGATTGCGAGCCAGAGCGCGCCGGATCCGATGATCGCTTCGGGATTCATAGCGTCGCCGAGATCGTCACGACGACTCCGCGAGGGCGTCCTCGACGAGTGTGGACAGGATTGAGGTACCCTCGATCGGACCGATAATGCGCGCGGCAACACGGCCCTGCTTGTCGAGCACCAGAGTGGTCGGGGTGGCGGCGATCGGAACGACTTTGGCGAAGGCGAGCTTGGCCTCCGCCGTGTCGGCATCGATCAGGCTCGGATAGGTGACACCGAACTCGTTGGCGAATGCGGCGGCGGTATCGGCCTGATCACGGGTGTTGATCCCGACAAACGAGACGCCGTTCCCTTTGTATTCCTGCCAGACGCTCTCCAAGTCGGCCGCCTCGACACGGCAGGGTGCACACCCGGCGTACCAGAAATTAACGACCACAACCTCGCCTGCAAGGTCAGCGCTGTCAAGCTTCTCGCCGGTCTCTGTGATGCCGCCGAAGTCGACAGGGTCTCCACGGTCAGCCTCAGGGATCTCTACGATCGCACCGTCGCCGGAGACAAAGCCCGTGTTTTCTCCGCTGAGAAACGATTCACTGACCGGATCGGGCGCGCAGGCGCTCAGGCCGACGATGAAGACCGCGGCCAGCGCGGCTCCGACCGCACGGAGAGAAGCACGGTTGCGGCAAGAACCACCGGGACGAGTTGCATTGACCGTTGGGGCGAGTGGCACAGTTTTCAATTTACGGGGCGTTCCTATGCGTGACCCCGAAGCCCAGGACGCCCGGCACAACCACTGACCGGACCCGATGACGCCGCGCTCTGCGACCGCGTCGCACAGGCGACGATCCTGACGACAGGCCCGGGCGTGCGCGCCCGCAGCTCACTCACCGCGCCGGTATGGAATGGCGCCCCGCCCCACATATACATGACGGTCCCGAGAACCGGGGATACCCATCCGAGCCACGCGGCTCCCGCAGCGAGTACCCGCGCAGCATCGCGAACAATATTCAGGGTATTCCTCGGTCTAGGCTCCGGGGTCCATCTCCCGCCGAAAACGATCGTCTTCGGCAGTCACCTGGGCGCACTGCTGCAGCGTACGACACGCTGACGAAAACCCACCGCAACCCTCTGCCGAACCCAATACGCACGGAAACGACAAGTGAACAGTTTTGGCTGAATCGCACAACGGCGTGGCCACCGAGCATGGGTGACACATGCTGTCAGCAATGCCAGGCGTGGCACGCAAAGCGGGGTTGTGCCACTTCAACGCGGTTCCGACAGTTAAGCTCGTGCTCAGCCCCATCTCACTTCAAGGGGTGTGTTTCTAACCGCCGATATTCACAGTTATCCGAACTATCGGCGCGAAGCCCCATTTTTCGGGGTTGAGAGCGAAACGTACGGACCGTTCCAGGGGCGGAGCTCAATTCAGGCTCCAGCGGCGGTGCTCAGTCGCCTGAGCCGTTGGGCAACACCCCTTTGCGGAATCCTGGTTGATGGGCCGCGACGTCGCTACGCGCCGCGTGGAACATGCACGCGGCCACAATGAGCGTTAGGCATACGCTGCACGTGTTTACGAGCGCTACGGCGGCACCCAACCACATCTCCCGGACCGAGCATTCGGGGCGGCTGACGTCCCGCGAGTCAGCAGACCTTGACCGCCCGAATGACAGCGCCACCTTTGCCCCGCATCCTCAGCGGCACGACTGGCTACTGGCCTCGGCAAAGGCGCTATTAGGGAGCGTCCTCATTCAGCCAGCTTTCGACCCGCTGCAGATCGCGCGGCAGGAGCCCCGGCAAGGACCTTGTCCGCAGGAGCAGGCGCTGATGATTCTGTTGCGGTCCCCATGGGTCGGCCTTGATGCCCACGTTCCCGATTTCATCGTCGATCCATGCGAATCGCGCCGGCTGCACACGGTCAAGAAGCAGTTCAGCGGCCCGACGCTTCCACCACCACTCGGAGTTCGAGTCGAATGCGATGCTCTGGTCAAAGCGTTGGTCGATGATCGTCTTACCCTCGCGAGTATCCACCGAGGGATGATCTGCGCGATGAGGCATCAGCCCGTCGAGACCGAGCGCAGCCTCGAACTCGTCGAGTAACCACGGCTGCTCCAGCCAGGTAGTCAGCCAGGCGCCCTGGACGTCCGAGCGAGCGAGGATCGCTCGAAGCCTTCCGACCACCAGCGGCCTCCAGCGGATCTTCCACCTACCGACTTCCGCCACGGCCAGTTGCTCTCCGCGAGTGTTCTTAAAGCCGTTGAGCACGCCATCGATGTCCAAGGCGATCAGCGTCACCGTGCGCTCGCTCGGCGTCAACGACGTGACGCTCGGCTGGTCCATTTGTCCATCCCTCACATGGCGTTAATACCACTCGCAGAAAAGGCAAAGCTGCCAATTCGCAGAGTCGCGACGTGCAAAAATGGCGGACTCATTGATACATGAGTAGAAATCCTTTCGGAATGCATCCCGCACTCCACGAAACTTGTGGTTTTAGTCCGCGGCAATGACATATCGTTCAGCTCATGGCACGAACCAACGGAGGGCACGGCGACGGTTCACGACCGACACACGAAGACGTGCAAGCCCTCGTCGACGCCATCGTCCGCTTGTCGGATGACCCTGCATGGCTCATCTCTGCACAGTTCATGCACACGCCGCAGGAGGAACCTCATCGCAGTCGCACGCCAAACTCGAATGCATGGCTCGTAGACGGAGGCGACGTCGAGACGGTTATGAAGATTATCCAGACCGTCGGGCGGCGTTGATCCGGCCGGCAACCCCAAAGATCAAGGAGCACTCGTGACAGGGAACGCATGGCGAGATGAAATGGATCCCTTCCAAGTTCGCATCATCGATGAAACGGCAAAGAGGTTTAGCGATACTCAGGCCCGGCTGACAGGCGACGACCACGCACGGTGGGACAGTCTTCCTCCAGACGCGAAAACGAACGTATCGGACCTCGTCGCTGCTGTGTATATCGCGCACAGTCAAGCACTTGCGGCGATCGTGCCAGAGGCCGGAGAGTTGGTCAGTGGCTCTCCGCAAAGGGCCCCCGAGGCATGCGGATTTGATGACGAGGACTATGACTCAGCGGATGACGAGTACGAGCACGGAGTGGACGATGAGCTCGACGTCATTCTAAGCTCGCGCGGCTGGAGGTCTGCCCGCACGGATCGTAGTCTGCGCCATGACGGCTCAGACCGTTGGTGCCTGCTGAAGCCAGGACGCGTGCAAGTCTTCGTGAGTCCCGTCGTTCGCCGCGGCTTCGAAGTCATGATCTGGGTTGGCGGCGAGTTGTTGGAGCCACAGCTGTTTGAGATCGACACGGCAGCTTTCATCTCCGTCGTTCCTGCAATGGAGCAAGCTGTGGAACGAGCGTCGTTGCGGCAACTAAGCGATGCTGACCTACTGGCCTCGGTTGTAGAGGCTGCGAACCCTGTCATGCGACAGCAATCGGGTAACGCAAGTAGCGAGTAACACCGTTACCAGCGTACGGACAGTAAGCGCCAATATCCCGACTCTAGCGAGCGCTCTGGCTGAGTTTGAGCATCGTTCTCGATGACATTGGCGCGTGTTCCGCGTTCAGAAATCCACGTGAGTGAACGGACGGCGGCCGTTCACGGTGGTGGAGTCGAGGATAACGACCGGTCTCATGGCGCCTCAGGAGGGCTCATCTCGGGCGGAGGAATCAACTCGCCGTCGAGCCAGGCGCTAATCGTCTCGATGAGCAGCTGAGGGCCGTCCGGATGAGCCAACGCCATGAGGTTGAGCGGCAGCGCGGTCAGCTCGATGTCCTCGCTGCCCAGAGCTGACGGCACGCGCCACACGGTCGGCTCAGCACGCTCGGCCACTGGGTACGCCAAGGAGACCCTGCGACAGCCCAGGACGTGGCCCGCGGTGAGGACCTGATACGTGTCCGGGGCCTTCGGGCGTGATCCAACGCGCTTGTACTTGGAGTCGATGACGGCGACCGCCGCGCTCTGATGGTCTCGAAAGACGACATCGGGGGTGGTTTCAAGTCGCGAGCCGTGCCCTGCGATGACCTCGCCGAACTTCGTCGTGTGCTTGCTCACCCGCTCGCCGCGGGAACTCGCGGCTCGGGTGCACAGCCAGTACACGTAGTTCTCGTAGATCGCATCGGAGTTCCAGAGAAAGCCCGACAGAGCGTGCTCACCGCTGGCGTGATGGACGCCCGCACCCTCAAGTAGGAGGAGCCCCACGATTCGTGCCGGCTCGAGCCCTTGGTGCTGTGTGCCCAGCACGATCCGCTGCGCGTCGAGGAGGTGAGGCGGCCTCCGGTCTACATGAGATAGCCCAGCGGCGATTTCCCTCATCGCGCGCGACCGGCCGGGGGCCTTCACGATCGCAGCAAGGCAGTCCGCTGCCCACCGCAGCAGCCGTGCAAGTGAGGTGTCGTCGGTGAGGAGGTCGGCGACGTACGGGAGTTCCCAGGGGCGTGAGATCCACCGGTCGAGGCGCGCCACATCGAGGCTCCCGCGCAGCACCGTTCCGGACGATGCTTCGGTCCAATAACCGCGAGGCAGGCCGCGTGCAGCGCCCTTCGCGTATGACGTCAGAAACATCTCGGCGAGGAGGTCGGGGAGCGAGAACTCGGCCAGTTCGTGTGCGGTGGTGAACGCGTCGTCGACATGCCCGCCCTCGACGATCGAGAGGATGCGCCAAAGCACGGTCTGCCAGCTGCCCTCGACCGTGCTAAGAAACTTCGGAGCGATCTCGATGTCGGTGCTTCCGACCCTGACGAGCCCGGTGACCGCCTCTGCCCGCAGCAGTATGCGACCGTCGCCGACGTCCTCCACCCGGATGGGATCGCTCGCGAGACCAAGCGCGCGTCGCCAGCGCTTGTTCGCCTCGGTCAGAGCGACGAGGTCGATCTCATCAACTCGATGCACCGCCGGGGCACCGTACTCCTGGAGTCGGATTCGCGGCGACGCGACTACCGAGCCAGCCACCTGAAGGATCGTTTGATCGTGTCGAGCGGGAGCTCGCTCGTCCGGACCGGCGCGAGGGCACGGGCCTGCGCAGTCCCACTCTTCGACGCCCGCAGGGTCCACGCGTAGTCGCCCGTCGGGGGCGCCGTGTCGACGTGGAGCAGCTGCATGAGCTGCTCGGGCCGTCCCGAGTATCGATCCTCGAGCTGTGGGAAGAGCACGTCGTCCCAGGTTTTCGACAGGCTTCGCCAGGCGTCGGTCTCTGAGATCGGCTGCTCGGATTCGTCGGCGGGCGTCACCGTCGCCGGAATCGGCGTCAGGAGCCCGTGGCCCAGCTCGAACTCCGAGCCGAGGTCGGAGGCGATGACCACGTTGAGCCGATCGAGCAGGAGGTATGCGGTCTGGAACGGGTCCAACGTCTCCAAGTTGTCCTCAGTCGGCGTCGGGATCGCCGTCGTGTCCAGGCCCCAATGACCGGCGAGGGCGTCAAGGTCCGGCCGCATCTCGATCCGGTCGAACCGGCGCGCGAGCGCGCTGTCGATCGGGACCGCAGCGCGATCCACGCTGTTCATGGTGGCGACGACGTAGACGTGCCTCGGGAAGGTAAAGCCGTCGGGGATCGTCGTTGACGCCCCACCCGGCCGATGGAGCTGCTCGCTTGCACCGTCGGCAAACGTCAGCTGTCGGAGCGGCACTGGGAGTGGGACGCTGCCGCCGTCGCGGTAGTCGAAGTCTAGAAAAGTCATGAATTCGCCGAAGATGCGTGCCGCGTTTCCGCGGTTCACCTCGTCGATGAAGATCACCACGGAGTTGTACTTTGAGTCGTCGTCCGCGAGCTCGATCGCCGCATCCAGGAACACGCCGGCCCACGGCTCGAGGCGGGTGCCCTCGGCGTCCATGGCCGGCCTGAGCCCCAGGACGAAATCCTCGTAGCCGTACGACTGATGGAACGTGGTCCACACGACCTTCGCCGGGAGCGGGATCGTGATCGGCTGCTTGGGTCGGCTGAAGGGCGACGCGGCGTCGCTGGGATCGAACAGGATACCGCGGCTGCCTTCCGGAGGCTCCTGCAGCGACTGGAAGAGCTGGCTGATGAGCCGCGTCTTGCCGGTTGCCGGCGGACCGTAGAGCAACACGTTTCGTCCGGCGCCCCACGACGCAAAGATGTCATCGATCTTGTCAGCCACGCTCCACCTCACCCCGCATCGATCACTCCGCCCACGGTCTTGCCCTGCGTGTACAGATCCCATGCCGGGTCGTTCCTCGCCATGGCAGTGGGGCGGACGCCCTTGGTGAAGCCAGCGTAGTAGTCACCTTCAACCGTCTTCGCGATGTAGATGCGCAGGCCGCCCTCGGGGAAGAACGGACGCGCCTCCTCTTTGTTCCGCACATCGTCCGGTGCCGATGGGAATCCGCGAGCGACGGTCCACGCCGGATGGCGTTGCGAGTTCGGTTGTTGCCGGTTCTGCCGCGCGATCCGCATCCGTCCGCCCGCCTTACGCTGAAACTCAATCGGTCCTGAGATCCCCGGCACGCCAGCGACCCCGGCCTGGATTGTGATCGCAGGCAGGGCGTCCACGTTCGTTCCGGCCACCCCCAGAAAGTCGAGCGTCTCGGGCACGATCGACGCCGGGACCTCGATGTACAGCGAACCGCCACCGCCGCGAATCTGATAGTGGCGCTCGATGTTATAGAACTCGCCGGGTTGGACGTTTCGCCACCAGATGCGCTCGATGTTCAGCTTCTGCGCCATGCTCAGAAGACCTCCACGTGATAGAGACGTTCCAGCACGGATCCGTCCTTGACTCGGTCGTTGCTCCGGTAGCGGAGATGCGGCTGCTCGTGCACGGTGACCTTGCCGAAGTCTCCCAGGATCGAGAGCAACTCTTCCCCACTCACCTGTCCATCCTCACTGTAGGAGATGAACACGTGGCGAGCATCGAGCCGCTCCATCGTGGCCCGGAAAGCGCGACCGGCGCTGCGGCGGTAACAGAAGTCCGAGGCCTGGTCCATCCACGGACGCAGTCCGCCGTCGCCTGCTGCCACCGGCTCGTCCTCCTGGGCGAGGGTCTCGAGGACGTGGTAATTCCCGGCATACTGGCGCTTCGTGTACGGCGGATCAAGATAGACCGCCTCCGTTCGGAGCGACGACGCCAGATCCTCGACGGAGCCCTGCAGCACGGTGTGCTCGCCCGGCGTGGTCTCGAACTCGAGCGGCTCGAAGGTGAGCGGGCGAAGGGCAGTACTCGATAGCGTCTTGCGGAAGTACCCGTAGGTACCGCTGATGTTCGCTACCTTGTTCGTCGCGAGCAGTAGATGCTGGAGCAGGACGCTGTGTTCGAGCTCAGTGAGCGAACCAGCCGCCCTGAGCTCGAGAATGCCCGCACGCACGCCGTCGATGTGCGCGGCGTTCTCGGCGGAGAAGTAGAGCCTCGGCGCCCGGCCGTTTGCTGGGGCACCCGCGGCTCCAAGCTCGCGGGAGAAGTACCCCCGTCGAGGCTCGGCGGCGCGCATCCACTCGAGTGCCTCGGCGTAGCCACCGAACACCTTGAACTCGGGAGGCTTCTTCGCGAGCAGCCGCGTGCGCGCGTGAATTACCGGGAAGGTGAGCGCATCCGAGGCCGTGACGTCGTAGCCGGCACGAGCGAGCGCGAGCGACACGGAGGCCGTTCCGCACATGGGGTCCGCGATGCTCGACCCAGCAGGGACGATTTCCGCGATCTCGCCGACGATCCAGTCAGCGAGCTTGGTCTTATTACCGAGGTAGCGATACGACACGCGCGTCCAATCCCCGATTCCCGCCCGAAAGGCGCCGGTTTCGCACGACGATCCGGTCGTACATGCGTCGATAGCCGCGCGGTGTCGGCAGGTAGAACCGTGGGCCGCCCTGCTGGTAGGTGCCCTTCTCGGCGATCTGGGACATGGGCTGGCCCAAGGTCTTGCTCGACCCGACGATCTCGAACTGCTCTGGGTTGTACTTGTCGATGAACGTGATCGGGACGCCCATGAGGCCGGCGTAGTCGGACGGAATATCCGCGGTTTTGCCGACCTCGATTGCGTCGAAGTTCGCGTAGCGCGGATAGTCGGCCTCGCGGTATCGCTTAGTCAGTTCGAGGTCTCGGTGCCGCTCGTCATAGTCGAGGTTGGTGAACCAACGAACGCCCTTGACGCGAATGTATCGGTTTCCCTCCGCATCAACCCGGGTCCCTGCAGCCTCAAGCGGGTAGTCGGCTGGCACGCGAAACTCGCGGTCGCCGCTGCGGATGCTCGGGCCGTACCACATCTGGTTGTTCTGGAAGAGCGGGAATATCTCCTTGTAGGTGAGCGCGTTCATGTTCCCGAGGATGATGAACTGCTTGTCGTGCTCGACGAGCTGGGCGACGAACTCGCGGAACAGCGAGAATGGCGGGTTCGTGACGACGATGTCCGCTTGGCGCAGCAGCTCGACGCTCTCGGCGCTCCGGAAGTCGCCATCGCCCTTGAGAGGACGCACGCCGATCTCGTTGGCGTCCGGCACGCGGTTGCCGTTCTTGTCGCCGTCGTACTCGAGCCAGACAGCGCGCGAGGAGTCGCCCCGGCTGAACTGGCCCGGATCCTCGCTCTGGTAGCACGTGGCGATGAGTCGCTTCAGGCCCAGCGCCTCAAAGTTCTCGGAGAAGTAACGGAAGAAGTTGCTGACCCTTGGGTCGTCGCAGTTGAGGTAGACGACCTTGCCGGCGAAGTGTTTCCGGTAGTGACTGAGCTCCTTCTCGATGTCAACCAGCTGGGTGTAGAACTCGTCCTTCTTGGCCCCCCTCGCCGCTGACAGATTGCCATTCGCGGCAGTGATGAGCGTCATCGGCCTGCCCCGTCGAGCTCGAGGTGCGATTTCGCGCAAGAGATTGACCGCGTCATAGTTGCGACGATACGGCGGGGGTCCGACTGCGCCTTGATGGCGCGGCGCGAGCTGGGCTGGGGCATCCACTCAGTGTAATGCTCATTGCACATATCTGTACAGCAGGTTGTACAGATATGTGCATATGGCTATACAGTGTTCGCATGACCGCCGTCGAGCGCGCCGAGACACGGGTGACCCTGCTGAAAGAGGCAGTGGACATCGTCGCACGTCTGCAGGCGAACGAGGCCGAGCACGCCGAGCTGCTCGCCAAGCGAGCGGCGGTGTGCAAGGCGCTTCGCGCAGCTGGCACGCCCATCAAGGAGCTCCAGGAGGCGCTCGGCGTCAGCCGGAGCCGGGTGAATCAGTTACTGAGCGACGTGGCTTAGCCGCGCCCGAAGGCCTCCGACGGCCGCGCCTGCCTACCGCCCGATCTGGCGGTCGTGCGTCGACAACATCAGGTCGGCGACGTGTACAACCTCGCGGATGACGTAGCGCGCCGCCTCAGCAGTCACTCCGGTGAGGAGCGTCCGGCCGTGGCCGGTGCCCTGCAGATTCCGCAGCTCGTTGACGGTGAATGCTACGGTCTTCGCCGACTGGTAGATCGAGGGGACCTGCTTCGCGCCCGGGACCGAGTCGTCGACGACCGCCGGGCGAAGCCCCAGCTTCTCGAACGAGAGCGCCACCAGCGCCGGGAAGTCGGCGCGCTCCGGCAGGCGGTTGCCCTCCTCGAGGACGAACTTCGCGACGGCTTCGAGCAGCTCCTTCGCCCCGCCGAGCAGCGCCGCCGGGTCGTCGATGTTCCGCCGCAGCCGCTCGAGCTGTTCATCGAGCGCGGCGCGACCGCCGGTCTCGAGGTGGATGTCGCCCGCGTACTCGAGCCGTCCGTACGCCGAGAGCGCCCAGCCGGCGTGGGTCACCGCCGCGTGCAGGTCAGCGACGTGCTTGTCGTCGGCATACTTCCCAAACGCGCCGTCGAGCCGGAGCGCGTTGAGCATCCCGTCAACGAGCGCGCCCGCGGGCCGCCGCTCGGCCGCTCGGAACACCGCGAGGACGCGCTGCTGCTTGTTCGGTGCCTGCGTGTTCAAGTCGTAGGGATCAGCGTCGACGTATCCGGCGCCCGCGAAGAGTCGTGACAGCGTGGAGTGGCTCGGCCCGCTACCGCCGCCGAAGAAGAACTGCGCGAAGGCGGCGGCGATCTCGTCGTTGAGCGGGAACGTCATGCTTCCATCTTGGCGGCCGCGGAGACAACACCGGAGTCCTCGCGCAGGCGAGACACGAGTACCGTGAGGGCATGCCCACGACGCCGGACGACCCCACCGAGCGGTTCGCGTCGCTCGCGGAAACGGTGCCGTGGGCGACCCCGCGCCTGGACGAGGACCGCGATCGGTTCGTGGCCAAAGAATAAAGCGCGACCATCGACACGGAGCAGACGCTACCGAATGTCCAGAACCCCGCATCTATTCCGCAGATTCACCGCCAGCTCGCGGCACTCGCTGGCAACCGAAAGCAGGCGCGATCAGGACTGTTCAAAGCACCCGCAAGTCCGCAGAAACCCCTGATAGGGCGAAACTCTTACTCGAAAGGTCACCGGATCGATGCCGGTCGGAGCCACAAGGACCGTCGTTACAACGGTTCTAGAAACCCTCGCCTAGCTTCTACATGGCGGGGGTTTTGCTTTGCCCCGGCGAGATGCGGTTTCCGAGCGGCTCTAGAGAGCCTCCCGTGCGGCTCGGGCTTCCGCTGCGGCGCTCTTCGCCGCGTCCACCTGCTCTTCCGCTGCAGCATGCTCCGCCGTCGCCGGGGCGATGTCGCGCTCGACATGCGCGGCTTCGGCGCGCACGCGCGCCAGCTCCGCCTCCAGCTCCGACTCGGTCTTAGACAGTTCCTCGGTCTTCTCCTGCAGGGCCCGCAGCGTCTTCGCGTTCGCGGCGAGCTTCTTCTCGGCCACCGCGAGTTCCTTCTCGGCTGCGACCACGCGACGTTCGGCTTCCCGCCGCTCCCGGCGTTGTCGGAGCTCGTCCGGCGGCTGCTCCGCCATCGATCCGACCTCGGGGATGCCGCCCGCCACCGAATCACGTACATCCTCTGCCGTCGCCGACGGCTCGAGCGCGCGGATCAGCCGCCCCGACGCGACCGCGCCGGCCGCGGCGGGGTCGAAGAACGCCGCCGAGATGCTGCTCTGGACGGCCTCCAGCGTCGCGGGCGTGATGCGCTCGCCGCGGGATCCGGCCACGTCCGCCGCCATCTCCGCAAGCCGCCGCGTCAGGGCCCGGCGCTCCCTGCCGAGCTTCGCCAGCGCCGCAGCGTCGAGATCGTCCTGCGCCTCACGGAGTTCTTCCGCCAACCGGAGCGCCTCCCCCAACTGCGACGCCCGCTCGTGTGCGAACACGTTCACGACCCACGCGGCGATCGACGGTTTCCGCAGCGCGAGGATCCGCGATGCGAGGTCGCCGCCTGCTTCATCAGCTCGGGCTTTACGGGCGGCGACGAACTCGCCGGGTGGGCCCGAGTACAGCGCGGCCGCGATCTCTTCGAAGGACGCATCGGCCATGCGCCCACCTTACGCCGGGCGCGTCCGGCTACTCGATGGCGAGGTAGTCGGCCCAATCGGCACCGACCAGCACGCGCGTTCCCAGCGTGCCGTTGCCACGCCCCGGATAGAAGTAGAGCTGGCCGGCGGAAGTGCGGACGAGCAGATCCGCGAGGCCATCGCCGTTGTAATCGACGCCTCCGGTCACGGCGGTGAACTCCCCCCACCCCTGGGCGACCACCCGCGGCGCACTGAATCCGCCCGCCACGCCGGGATAGAAGCGCAGACCACCGGCCGGATCGACCGCCATGATGTCGCCACGGCCATCGTTGTCGAAATCTCCTCCGACGAGGAAGTGGTACGCCGCCCATCCTGAGCCGAGGGTGATGTTCGCCCCTCCGCCGAAAGAGCCGGAGCCGGAGCCGCGGTAGATGGTCAGGACACCGGCCTCGGAGACACCGAGCACGTCCTGCCGTCCGTCTCCGGTGTAGTCGGCGCCGGATGTGACGTGCAGCAGGTCATACCAGCCGCTGCCGACGATGGTCGGGGCGGCGAATCTGCTCGCACCGCTTCCGGCGTAGAACTCCAGCTTGCCGTCAGCCCTCGCGGCGAGGATGTCGCCCCTGCCGTCGCTGTTGAAGTCCGTGTGCGTGACGTGCCTGCGCGTGCCGCCCCATCCGCTGAACAGGGTCGTCGCCGAGGAGAACCCGCCGGACCCGTTGCCGGTGCGAAGACGGAGATCTCCGTTTCCGGCGACCACGAGCACGTCCGCCCTCTTGTCGCCGGTGTAGTCGGCGGCGGCGACACCCGGCGGCTGCCCCGAGCCGAGCCCGGGGAAGTACAGCGGCAGCGTCGTGCCCCGCGTGACGTTCGACAGACAGACGAATCCGTTGTTGACCGCGGTGTACACCGACCCGTTCAGCCGCACCTCGAAATGCAGGTGGTACGCCGGGGAGTTGCCGGTGTTGCCGACGACGCCGATCTGCTGGCCACGGACGACCTTCGTCCCCGGCGCGTAGATTCCGGGCGACGCCATGTGCGCATAGCGCGTGACGTATCCCCCGGCGTGCTGCACGTCGGTGTAGTTCCCGTAGCCGCTGTTCGCGGTGCGGGACTTGATCACGCCGTCGTACGACGCGACGATCGGGGTGCCACCGGCCCCGGAGATGTCGATGCCGTCATGGGCGCGGTAATTGTTCCGGCACCCGTCGCCCACCTTCGATTGGATGTTGCCCGAAGCCGGGTAGACCATCTGCGGATCGTTGGCTGCGGTCGCGGCGGGACCCGCCGAAAGCGAGGGCGCCAGCGCTCCGATCGCGACGGCGAGCACGGCGGCGATCCCGAGGCGGCCAAGACGCGCGCGGGATGGTCGCTTCATCTCGAAGTTTTCTCTCTCGTTCGGCGGCCCCAGGGACGTGATGCCCTCCGACGTCACCGTACCAGCGCTGAGGAGAGCACCCGCGCACGTCGCCGATGAACCGGCACATCGGTCTGCATCAACAGCGTCCGCGTCACAGCAGGTCGAAGTCGCCGCCGTAGGGAGCCGAGTTGTCCCCCGTATCGCGAGCGTCGTACTCCACGGTCTCCACGGAGATGACGACGCGGGTCGCGAAGGTGATCAGCACGCTGACGGAGCGATTACCCACCACGATGAATTCGACGAACCCCCCGCCGGCGTGCATCGCGGTCTCGATCCTGTCTCTGATGTCGGTGACGTCCTGCCCTTGCGCCAGGTAGTACCCCGTGTCGTTGAGCTCGATTCGGATGCGCACCATGGTCTGCATCTCACCCTCCGCTGGTCGTCATCTCCGCTGTCATTCCGGCGAAGGTATTCGATCTGACCGTCGGCGCAGAAGGGGATTGCGGAACGGCCCGAGAAGAGGCAGGGTCCGCGCCGGGTGTACCGTGCACTCATGGGAAGACTCCGGTACGACGGCACCTCGGATCCGATCCTCATCGAGGACAAGACGCTGGCGCATCTCAAGATCGTGATCGCGACCAAGCTGCGCCGCCAGGAGAGCTTCATGATGACGTGGCGCCCGGTGGGCGGCGGAGTCGACAAGCGGGCGACCGTCTGGATCCATCCGGCGATCCCGCTCCAGTTCGGGTTCGAGGATGCCGAGCATCCCCCGGTCGACGCACGGCTCGTCGCCGAGATGATGCAGGCGCTCAACGCGACGGGCGAGCTTGTTCTCGATCACCTGATCGACCCTCGCTGACCACTGCCGGCACGCACCTGACCGACGTTCCGCGCACACTACGCTGAGGCGGTGGACGTCCTCCTCTACCTCCTCCTCGGGCTGCTGATCCTCGCCCTCATCATCGGCGGAACGCGCCTGCGGAGTCGGGTGAGCCGCGAAGCGGTGGGAGCCGGTGCCGGAGCGACCGGGAGATACGCCGCCACCCGACTCGCGCAGACGCTGGATGAGCTCGGGACCAGCCTCATCGTCCACGCTCCGGAGCCGCTCGCGCGGGAGATCGTGTCATCCGCGACGGCGACGCAGGTGAAGGTGTCCGTCCGCGACGACGGCAGCCTCGGCATCCGATTCATGGAACCCGACGACACGATCGTTGCACTGGTCCCCGACCGAGAGGGGATCCGGCTGCAGATCGAGACGTTCCGCGAGTACCTGGGTCATCCGCAGACCGCTGCGCTGTGGACGGACCTGCGCGCGGCGGTCGCCTCGGCGGCGCGCGTCCGTGGAGTGGCGGTCGAGAATGGGGAGCAGATCCGATACCGCCGTGGGCCCCTCCTCGACGAGAGGAACGCCCGCTGGGAACGGGACACCTGACCCCATGAGCGCGTCCGTTCACAGGCACGAAAACAGGCGAGCGACTTCCGGGCTTCGCAACTAGGCTGGGATGCGCGCCTCGCGCGGCCGGGCCTCCGCCGGGTCCTGGTCGTGGCGTGAGCCCAGACGACCTCTTCCTCCGGTCGCACGACCCGAACATCGGGATGGAGCCGCCGCTCCACCGTGTGGCCACGCCAGAAAGGCACGAACCACATGAGCGAATCCTCCGGAACCGCCGACCGCGACGGCGAGCGCTCGCCGGACTTCTTCGACCAGCTGATCGAGACCACGCCCCGAGATGCGCAAGGGGCGTTCACCGTCGGCTTCCGCGGTTACGACAAGGGCGAGGTCGACGCCGCGCTGGCGAGCCTCCGTTCCCAGCTCCAGAAGGCCGCTGCCGACCTCGCCGAGGCGAAGAGCCGAGAAGCAGACGCCGTCGACGCCGTGCGCGCCGAGGAGCGCGAGGCCCGTGAAGCTCTCGAGAGCGAGCTCACCGCCGCGAACGCGAAGGCGTCGGAGGCCGAGCAGCAGGTCGCCACCCTGACCTCGGAGCTCGTCGACGCCCCTCAGGCAGATGGCGAGGAAGCGCCGTCGCGTCAGCAGTTCGAGGCGATCCTCCGTGTCGCCGAGGAACAGGCGAACGTGCTGATCCAGAACGCCGCAGTGCAGGCCGACCGCCTGATGACGTCCGCACGCGAAGAAGTCACGGCGCAGCGCGCCGAGGCCCAGGCCGACGCGGAGCGGATCACCGACCAGGCACAGCGCGACGCCGACCAGGTGCGCCTGAAGATGGACACCGAGTACACGGCGCACGAGGCCCGCATCGAGCGTGAGGCCGCGCACGCCGCCGAGAAGGTGAACCAGGCGGCACAGGAGGCGACGGCGATCCGCACCGAGGCCGAGAAGGGCGCTGCGGCGCTCCGCTCGCTCGTCACCCGTGAGACGACGCAGCTGCGCGCCGACGCCGAACGCGAGGTGCGCGAGATGAACGCCCGCGTCCTCGAGTTCGAGGAGACCCTCACTCGACGTCAGGACGATGCGCAGCAGGAATTCCTCGTGCTGCACAACCAGGCCGTGGCACACGCCGAGCGCATCACCAACGATGCCAACGAGCAGGTCGCCGCGTCTCTCGAGCACGCCCAGCGGATCTCGGCGCGGGCCGAAGACTACGAGCGTCTGACCCGGTCGCAGGCTCAGGCGATCGAGGCCGACGCCCAGGTGCGCGCCCGCGAGACCCTGGAGCGCGCCCGCGCGAAGGCGCAGAAGATCGTCGACTCGGTCACGGGCCACACGACGGCCGTTCTGCGCGACGCCGAGGACCGCACGCGCCAGCTGCGCTGGCAGCAGCAGCAGCTGACGAGCTTCATGGCCGAGGTGCGCGAGCTCATCCGCCCCGACGGCATCTTCTCCGACGACACGGTGCCCGCAGAGATCACCGCAGCCGACGACACGGATAGCGCGCCCGCGCCCGCCGTCGACTCGGGCGAGGTGCCCGCCGCTTCCGAGGAGACCTTCCGCGGCGACGAGGTCCTCGAGGATGAGCTCGACGACGACCCCCTGGAGAAGATCACGATCGACGTGGTGGAGACCAAGAAGAAGTCCTCCAAGTAGTCACACGACAGAGGCGCGAGCAGGGATTCCTGCTCGCGCCTCTGTCGTTCCCGGACTGATCGAGTCCGGAAGAAGCCTGCCTTACGCCCGGCCGAACTGCGCCGACGCCGGGCAGTCGAAGGGGTCCGCGCCGGCGGAGAGGCCGACCCTGTTGAGGTACTCGATGACGATCAGGTACGAACGCCCGAGGCTGGTCTCCGTGTAGGGGACGTTGTTCGCGGTGCAGTAGTCACGCACGATCTCCCGCGCCTTGGCGAGGTGCAGTCGCGGCATGCTCGGGAACAGGTGGTGCTCGACCTGGTAGTTCAGACCGCCCATCAGCCACGTCGCCCACCATCCGCCGCGGATGTTGCGGGAGGTGCGCACCTGCTTGGTGAAGAAGTCGAGACGGGCGTTCGGGTCGATGATCGGCATGCCCTTGTGGTTCGGCGCGAAGGACGCTCCCATGTAGACGCCGAACACCGCCAACTGAACCCCCATGAAGGCGAAGGCCATCCCGAGCGGGAGCATCAGGAAGACGGGGGTGAGGAGGATCGCGAACCGCAGCGCGATGATGCCGAGCTCCGTCCAGCGGCCCTTGACGTTCTTCTTCGTCGTGAGGTGCTTGAGGCCGATGTAGTGGAGGTTGAGTCCCTCGAGGGTGAGCAGGGGGAAGAACAGCCAGCCCTGCTTGCGCGTGATCAGACGGATCAGGCCCTTCGACTGCGCCGCGTCCGTCTCGAGGAACGAGATCGTGTCGACCTCGATGTCGGGATCCTTGCCGACCTGGTTCGGGTTGCCGTGGTGCTTGGTGTGCTTGGAATCCCACCACGAGTAGCTCATGCCGATGCTTCCGGCGAGAATCCTCGCGAGGCGGAAGTTCGACGGGCCGGAGGAAAGGATCTGTCGATGCGCGGCCTCGTGGGCGAGGAACGCGATCTGCGTGAAGACGATGCCGAGGCCTGCGGCGATGAGCAGCTGGAACCAGCTGTCGCCGAGGAGGATGAACCCGGTGATCAGGCCGCCGAGGGCGACGACGATGCCGGCGCCGATAAGGGCGTAGAACCACTGGGCCCGCTGGAGCAGCCCCATCTCCTTGACGACCTGCGACACCTGCTTGTAGGCCTTGGCCATCGGGGGGAACTCCGCGTTGCCGGAGTAGGTCTGGCGAACCGGACCCAGCGTTGCCGCGGTCGATTCGATCTGTGTGATGGAGATGACATTCTCCTGCCGATCGGAGCCCTTGAGCTGTGAAGCCCAAGGCGACTGCCCAACGCTTACCTCACGATAGCCCGCGCCCCATGCGCGTCAGGGAATACATCCGCAGCCCTTGACGAAGGGAACTTCGTGTGCGTGAGGGCGTCCGACGACGGACTCTCTTCGCGTCGTCGGACGCCCTCAGGCGCGGGCTCTGCGGGTCCTGCGGCGCCAGGCCCGCGGGAGGATCGGCGCGAAGAGCGGCCCACGCGGGGCCGGGCTCTGTGCGTCTTCGAGCGCGCGGAACGCATCGTCGAGGGAGCCGAAGGCGCCGAGCTCGGTACCGCGATTGTCGTGGACGAGGTGCGCGCTGCCGTCGTACTCGACGAATCCGGCGAACTCGCCGGCGCGCGTGGCGACGTGCACATCGGTGTCGGCCTGCTTCCAGGTCAACGGGTCGGAGGGGGGAAAGGTGGTCGTGCTCATGGTGATGCTCATTGCTGTGTGGCGGACACGCATCGGCGCTCCGCAAGATGTCAGATCGAAGGCGGATTCCGCACGCATCGATGTGCGCGGTCCGTGATGGCCCTGATCAGTGGCGGCGTGGCGGCCGAGAGGGGCGATGCACACACGCTGCATGATCAGTGTAGCAGAACGCATCTCCGACCCGGCTCCGCATCCGCATCGGTCAGCTGGAAGGTGGCTGCCCGCCCCCGCCGGGGCCGCCGTGATCGCCGGGCGTGGAGCCCGAGGTCGGCGCTGTCGTGGTGTCGACTCCGACGACGAGCGTCGCCGTGTATCCGGCCGACACGCTCCCGGTGACCGTCGCGACCTGCAGGGCTCCGGCGTCGTCTCCGAAGACGTTGTCGCTCTCGAGCGTGATCCGGGCGAGATTGCCCGCGGAACCGTCATAGACGGGATCTGCGTACACCGCGGTGCATGCGGCTTCGGGGAGCGCGAGCTGCGAGGTGGCGATCGCTTTCGTGGAGTCCGTGATCGAGCCGACGTCCGGGTACACCTCGAAATGGATGTGCGGCCAGCGCCCCGAGTAGCACCCCGGGAAGACAGAGGTGAAGGCGACCGTGCCGTCCTCATCCGCCACCTGCACACCACGGAGATACGTGACGTCCTCCAGCCCGGATGAGTACATCGAGTACTCGCCCTGCGCGGTGCAGTGCCACGCGTACACGGCGACTCCGGCGAACGGAACCGCGCCGTTCGCGAGGTCGAGGACCTGGAGTCGGAACGCGAGGGGCACGCCGTCGGCCGTAGCCGTGCCGTCGATCGAGGATCGGATGTCCTGGCGGACGATGCCGGAGTCCTCGAGCACGTCGGGCCCGTTCGATCCGTCACCGGGGTAGGGGCCAGCCGTCTCGTCGGGGATCTCCGCGACGCCCGAACCGTCTGGCGTGCCGGGGGAGGCCGATGGCGTCGGAGTGGTCGAGGATCCCCCCGACGCCGCGGGCGCACACGCGGCGAGGACCACCGCGCCGAGGCCGATCCCCGCGAGCCCGAGCACGCCCCGTCTGCTCATCAGGGTGCGGATGTCGAACGCGGCCCCCTGGTCGACGACTTCTTCGTCCGCGCGATCCAGCAGTCGGCCCTCGTAGGCGGGACCGTCCGGTGTCTGCGTGGGTTCCGGAATGCTCATGCTCTGGTCCTCTCCTGCGGCCTGTGGTGGTGCCACCATGGTGCGCGAGGATCCGATCAGAACCCTTTGCCTGACCTATGGTTCGTCTATCACGGTCGGCGCGACCGGAGGTCGGACCGCCAGCACCACGACGATGCCGACGAGGATCAGGGCGGTGAGCGTGACCGGGATCGGCAGCACCGGGTCGAGGAGCACGAGCACGGCCCCGAGCGGGACGACCGTGTTGACGATGCGGTCCGCGTTCTCACGGATTGCGATCCACCAGATGCCGATCAGGAACAGGGCGATCGGGATGGTCACCGTGAACGAGGCGGCGACATTGGACAGGTGGCTCACCCCGGTCAGGACGTCGATCTCGACCTCGATCCCTGCGGAGAAAGCCGCTGCGGCGGCGAACACGAAATAGTGCGAGTAGCCGTAGCGGAGCGAGCGACGGAAGCTCGTGATCGCGCGGTGGTGCGGCGGCCAGAAGTAGATCCACCACAGTGCGGCGGTGACCACGAGCGTGAGCACCGAGATCGCGATCAGCGGGCCCAGCGTCTCGACCTCGTCGAGAGCGTCGATGATCGCGTTGGCCGACGCCAGGAGGCTCTCACCGAGGACGATGAGCGTGAAGAGCCCGTATCTCTCGGTGATGTGATGCGGGTGCCACGGCGTCTGCGTGCGGTACTCGGCGAACACCGGCACGCCGATCTCGATCAGCGCGAACAGCACGAACGCAGCGAGCTGCCAGGGGCCTGTCGGAATCAAGAGGAAGAGGATCCACAGCACCTGCACGGCCGCGATGCCGAAGGCGTATCGACGTGTGGCCGAGCGGAGCGGACCCGCAGAACGCGACGCGCGGAGCCACTGCGCCACCATGGCGACGCGCATCACGACATAGCCGAGCACGGGCACGGTGAAGTCGCCTTCGGTGAACGCCCGCGGGACGCCGGCAGCGAGGACGAGGACTCCACCCATCTGCACGAAGGTCGTGACGCAGTAGAGCCAGTCGTCGGTGTCGAAGGAGGTGGCGAACCACGTGAAGTTCATCCACGCCCACCAGATGGCGAAGAAGACCATCGCGTACGAGGTGATGCCGTGCAGGAAGTCGGCGTGGCTGAGCGCGTGGTGCAGCTCCGCCGACGCGATGCTCACGGCGACGACGAAGACGAGATCGAAGAACAGCTCCAGAGTGCTCGCGGTGCGATGCGGTTGAGCGGGATCCCGAGGCTGCATCCGACGGAGCTGGAAGCGGGGAACGGTGGCATCGGGGGTCACGGCGAAAGGATAGCGCCAGGATCGCCGCCAGTGAGAGGACCGATTCATCCATTCGTGAGAATTACCTTTCGGTTAAGGGCATGTTCCGCTACAGTGATGAGAGTCTGCAGTGCCTGCTGTCAGCGACCGCCGTGTGGGACGGCGAAAAACGCACCTCGTGATGTGGGAATCACGAAGGGTTTCAGCAGGACCCGAGGGGTCGGGACGCAGACGATGCCGTGAACGTGGGGTTCATGGTCTGGGGAAATCTGGGGAATCAAATGACGCACTGGGGATACTTGCGTACATTCACGGCTCAAGGGGCCTCGGCATGACTTCCGTCGAGGATGCTCTGAGCATCTCTCGTACGGGCTTCGTGCCGGTCGCGGCTCCGCGAGCGACCAAGTCGGTGACGCGCACGGTGGTAACGCCGCGCGCCTCGGCGACTCTGGAGAGGCGTCGGCAGTGGGAGCGGCGCTATCGGATGCGGCTGCGGATCACGGATGCTGCAGTCATCCTGTCCGCCGTCGGTCTGACGGCAGCGATCCAGTTGTCCGCCGGCGTCCCTGCGTTCGAGGTCCTGCGCGACGGCATCCCGCTCGCCGCGCTCTGGTACCTCATGCTGAGCGCGCTGCACACGCGGGACGCCGCGCTGTTCCGCGCGAGTGCCACCGAGTACCGCGGCGTGGTCCACGCCAGCGGACTCGCCTTCGGGATCATCGCCATCGTGGCGGTGCTGCTCGCATGGAAGTCGATGCAACTGGTGCTGCTGCTGGGGCTGCCGCTGGGTGTTCTGACGCTTCTGGTGACCAGGTGGATGTGGCGCCACTGGTTGCAGACGCAGCGTGCGCACGGGAGGTTCGCCTCTCGCACGCTCGTCGTGGGCAATCGGGATGACGTGGAGTACGTCGTCCGCACGCTGCATCCGATCGGCGCATCCGGCTACCAGGTGGTCGGCGCGACTCTCCTCGACGGCAATGCACGCGACATCCTGATCGACGACACGAGGTTCCCGGTTCTGGGGAACGTGAACTCCGTGTCGTCGGTCGCCGCCGAGGTCGGCGCCGACACGATCATCGTGGCGAGCCGACCGGAGGGCGAGCCGGAGTTCGTGAAGCAGCTGAGCTGGCAGCTCGAGGGGACCGCTGCCGAACTCGTGCTGTCGAGTCGGCTCACGGATGTCGCCGGACCGCGTATCTCCTTCGCTCCGGTCGAGGGCCTGCCGCTCATCCAGGTGCAGATCCCGACCTACGAAGGCGGTCAGCACCTGCTCAAGCGTGCGCTGGACGTCGCTGTGGCGACGCTGGCACTGATCCCGATCGGCCTGCTGGCGCCCGTGCTCGCGCTGCTGATCAAGCTCGACTCGCCCGGCCCCGTCTTCTTCTTCCAGGAGCGCGTCGGCCGTGACGGGCGCCGGTTCAAGATGGTCAAGTTCCGTTCCATGAAGACGGATGCCGAGCAGCAGCTCGCCGCGCTCAAGGAGCAGAACGAGGGCGCGGGCCTCCTGTTCAAGATGAAGGACGACCCGCGGGTCACCCGCGTCGGCAGGGTGCTTCGCAAGTTGTCTCTCGACGAGCTCCCCCAGTTCTGGAATGTGCTCATCGGAGACATGAGCGTCGTCGGACCTCGTCCGCCGCTCCCGAGCGAGGTCACCGCGTACGACGGCACCGTCTTCCGTCGCCTCTACATCAAGCCCGGGATCACCGGCCTGTGGCAGGTCTCCGGTCGCAGCGACCTCAGCTGGGATGAGAGCGTCCGGCTCGACCTCCGGTACGTCGAGAACTGGTCTGTGATGAACGATCTGCAGATCATGTGGCGTACTGCCAAGGTCATGGTGCAGCCCAGCGGGGCATACTGATCGGATGAGCGATTCGAACAGCCTCACCATCGCGATGGTGGGGACCAGAGGAGTGCCCGCGGCGTACGGCGGTTTCGAGACGGCGATCGAAGAGGTCGGACGTCGCCTCGCGGATCGTGGCCATGACGTCGTCGTGTACACCCGTGGTTCCGAGCGCCGCGAGAAGGAGTACCTCGGCATGCGCGTGGTACACCTTCCCGCGGTCCCGGTGAAGCAGGTCGAGACGCTCAGCCACACCGGCCTCTCGGCTCTGCACCTCATGTTCGGCCGACGCCCCGATGCGACGTTCGTCTTCAACGCCGCGAACTCCCCGTTCCTGCCGCTCCTGCGCCTTCGCCGCGCTCCGGTCGCGCTGCACATGGATGGGCTCGAGTGGCGACGGTCGAAGTGGGGGCCACGCGGCAAGGCGTACTACCGCTGGGCCGAGCAGTTCGGGGTTCGGACGGCCGACGCCCTGATCGCAGATGCACCAGGGATCGCGGACTACTACCGCCATCAGTTCGATGTGCCGACGGAGCTCATCCGTTACGGCGCTCCGATTCTGGACGAGCTGCCCGAGCGCAGCGTCGCCGAGATGGATCTCACCCCGGGCGGGTACCACCTCGTCGTCGCCAGGTTCGAACCCGAGAACCACGTGCTCGAGATCGTCAAGGGCTATCACGACAGCGACGCTGAGCTGCCGCTGGTCGTCGTCGGCTCGGCCCCCTACAGCGCCGGGTACACGCAGGAGATCCAGCGCGTCGCCGACGGCGATGACCGGATCCGCCTCGTCGGCGGCGTCTACGACCAGGAGCTGCTCGACGCCCTCTACGCGAACGCCCTCACCTACCTGCACGGCCACTCCGTCGGGGGCACCAACCCTTCGCTCCTCCGCGCGATGGGGGCCGGGACCGCGGTGATCGGCTTCGACGTGCCGTTCAACCGCGAGGTGCTCGACGGCAACGGCTGGTTCTTCTCCGATTCCAGCGACGTCGCGGCACACGTCGTCGCCGCAGAAGCCGACCCGGAGCTGACAGCCTCGCGCGCCGAGACCGTCCAGGAGATCGCCCGCACCCGCTTCCGCTGGGATGACGTCGCCGACGAGTACGAAGCGCTCGCGCGCCGACTCGCCGAGCGCTCGACCATTCACCCATCGGCTCGCCGCGCGCGTCGTCGCACGACGGACTGGTCGCCCGCACCCGCCGAGTCGGCAGCGCCATGAGCGACCGCCGCACCGCGCTCCTCGTCCATCCCGGAGCCGAGATGTTCGGTTCCGACCGGATGCTGCTCGAAAGCGCCAGAGGTCTGGTCGAAGCGGGTGCGCGCGTGGTGGTGGCGCTGCCGAGTTCCGGTCTCCTCGTTCCCGAGCTCCGCGCCGCCGGCGCAGAGGTCGTCATCGTCCCGATGCTCGTGCTGCGCAAGGTGCTTCTCACCCCACGGGGACTCCCCCGACTCTTCCGCGACACCTTCCGAGGACTCGGTGCCGCATGGCGCCTGATCGGCCGGGTGCGTCCCGACGTCGTCTACGTCTCGACGATCATCATCCCGCAATGGCCGCTGATCGCCCGCCTGAGGCGCGTGCGTACGGTGAGCCACGTGCACGAGGCCGAGGCTTCCGGCAACAGAATCGTCAACGGGATCCTCTATTCCCCTCACCTGGCCTCCCACCGCACGCTCGTCAACAGTCGGTTCAGCCTCGACACCATCCGCGCGGCATTGCCGGTGCTCGCCCGACGCGCGCACGTCGTCTACAACGGCGTCGCCTCGCCGCCGCAACCACTCTCGCCGCGCCCTCGCATCGAAGACGCGCTCCGGGTGCTCTATATCGGCCGTCTCTCCCCGAGGAAGGGTCCTGATCTCGTGATCGAGGCCGCATCACTGCTGCACGATGCGGGACGAGCGGTCGACGTCACACTTCTGGGCGCGGTCTTCGAAGGATACGAATGGTTCGAGGACCAGCTGCGCGAACAGGCCTCCGAGGCGGGTGTCTCCGTCGACTTCGCCGGATTCCACTCGGACATCTGGCCGTTCCTCGCCCAGGCGGATGTGCTCCTCGTCCCCTCGCGAGTCGACGAGCCGTTCGGGAACACCGCAGTGGAGGGCGTCCTCGCTCTGCGTCCCGTCATCGCGAGCGACAGCAGCGGGCTCCGCGAAGCGGCCGGCGGCTATGAGACTGCGCAGCTCGTCACCGCCGGCGACCCGGAATCCATCGCGTCCGCGCTGAGCGACATCCACACCCGCTGGGACGAGATGGTCTCGACGGTGGCCGACAGTCGCGCTGAGGCGCTGCGACGTCACGCGCCGGACGTGTACCGGGCGAGCATCACCGCGCACGTCCTGAACTGACGTCGATCACCGACCGCGCTGACGATCTGGGCTACAGCGCGTCACCCGACGTCGGCGCCGCGGCACTGCCGACGGTGAGCCGCGTCTTGTGCCGGACGATGTAGATCGAGAACGGGATCAGCTGGCACACGAGCAGCGCGAACGCGACGCCGATGAGGGGCCCGGCGATGCCCAGGATCGGCGTGAGCACGAAGGAGAGCCCGATCCCCACAGCCGCCATGCTGAGCGTGGGGATGACCTGGAAGCGGATGCCCGGCTTGTCCATGATGAACATGCCCAGCGGGTACACGGCCGCAGTCATCATGATCATCAGTCCGAAGGCGAAGATCGTACTCGGTCGCACGGTCAGCTCGCCCTGCGTGATGAAGCCGAAGAGCCACGGGCCGACCAGCCACACCATGAATGTCGCCACCGCGATCGCGATGGCGAAGAGTGCGGAGAGCAGGAACGGTCCCCGCTGCAGACCGCCCGTATGACGCATCCGCGCGAAGTGCGGCCAGAGCGCGAGACCACCCGCCATCACCAGACCGTTGAGCGCGAAGAAGACCTGACCGGCGACGCCGTACTCGGCGACGTCGGTCGGTCCGCCGAGTTGAGCGATCACGTACCGCTGCGAACCGACTGCGATCGGGTAGGTGACCATCTGTGCGAGCATCGGCCAGCCGACGTCCATGACCCGAACGCCGGGAAACCGCCGAGGGCGCAAGACCATGCGGGCGGCGGTGGGGATCAACGGCGACGTCGTCCTCGCGGTGATCAGGATGCCCAGCACCGAGACGAGGAACGACGCCGCGAAGGACGCGACCGCCACGAAAGAGTGCAGGTCGTCCCCTCCGAAGGTGAGGATCAGCCACACGCCGGCCAGCGTCAGCGGAGAGATCAGCCCCTGGAGCAGGATCACGACGTGGTTGCGGCGCTGCCCGAGCATGATGCGCGCCCAGATCCCGAGAGGGATTCCCAGGCAGAAGATCGTCACGCAATAGAACGCAGCCAACGATGCGCCAGGGCGTCCGCCGGCCTCGCCGAAGACCAGCTCCCAGGCCCCGGTCAGAACGAGGATGGTGTTGATCGCCATCGCGGTGGCCGCGAACATGAGCAGCACTCGCCCCACAGAGGTGAGCTGATACCGCAGCTTCTCGTCGTTGCGCACGTCGTCGCTCGTCGCCACCGCGTTGACCAGGACCGCCCCGCTGCCGAGGTCCGTGAACGTCAGCAGCGAGGGGATCGTGGTGAGCAACGTGTAGAGGGCGAAGCTGTCGACGCCCGCGTCACCGATGATCATCCTGGTCGTGAGAACGCCACAGACCAGCGCGATGACCATCGTCAGCGCGCGGGCGCCGACAGCGAGAAGTGAACCCATACCTATATCGTCACCGGGGCAGGGCTCCCAGGGTCGCGCTGGCCGCGGGGAGTCGCGATACCGACGCGATCGCGGACGGTACAGGGACCGCCACAGACGACTGAGTGGTCGCGTACGCCGGGAGCAACGCGTATCCCGTGCCGAGGACGTCCGCACCGACCACCCAGGTCGAACGCTTGTCGTTGCCGGTGGCTGCCCGGAACTGGTCGAGGGTCTCCGTCACAGCCGGATCCTTGGAGACCGGCCCCCGGGACCATGCCGAGAACCACGTCGGGGCGCCGGCCGTCGCCTGGTGGTAGAGGTTGCCCTCGCTGCTCGACACCATCTGCGATCCCGTGTACCGCAGGGAGAAGTCCTGCACGCAGACGAGGCAGTTGCCGGCGCTCTTCGTCAGGATGTTGTTCGACATCACGACGTCGTGGACGATCCAGGGCGCCTCCGGGTCGACCCCCGGCGCCCCGGCGTCGGTGGGTCGGCGGGAGTCCTGCGCGACGTTGATGTTGCGGTTCCCGTTGCCGGCGAACGTGTTGTTCCAGATGTCGACGTCGCCCGAGTTGAGGACATAGAGGCCGAATGCGCCGTTCTGGGCGATCACGTTGTCGGCGACGACGGCGTGCTCGGAAAGCTCGACGAGAAGCCCATCTCCGGTGTTGCCGGTGATGTTGTTGCCGGTGAACGTGAGGCCGACCACCGATTCGTCGAACCACGGGCCCGCGCCGTAGTTGCGGGTGAACGAGCTGTTCTTGACCGTGACGTCATGCGTGCGTGTCACCTTGAAGGCACCGGACACCGGTGCGGCGTTGAAGTGCTCGCTGTTGTTGCCGACCGACAGCATGTCGTCGACGGTGAGCCCGTCCGCCCGCGAGGCGCCGCCGCCCAGGAGCCCGTTGCCGATCAAGGAGACCCGCGTCAGAGTGGTGCCGGGCGACCAGGAGTAGAAGCCGGTCGTCGAATTGTCGCGGATGGTCACGTCGGTGAGCGTGACGTCGGCCGCGGCGGCGATCACCGTCCCCATCTGGGGAACGCTGGTGGCGTAGCGGCGCACACCGATTCCGCGGATCTCGGTACCGACGGAACGGATCGACAGCGCCTGGGTGAGGTCGCTCGCCTCGACGCTCTTGCCGGTGGGGTCCGTGCCGATCACGAGACGCTTAGCCGCGTCGTCAACGAAGAACGTGCCGGCCGTCACCTTCGCTGCAGATGCGACCTCACGCAACTGCGTGCCCGCAACCCAGACCTGATCGGGATGAGCGGCCATCGGATACGCGGGGTTGACGAACTGCCAGCCGGGTGTGGTGTTGTCGGGCGCGCCCTGGGTATAGGTCGGGCTCGAATCGAGGGACGTCGTCCATCCGTCGACCACCCAGGTGCTTCCGCTGGCTTTCCAGCCCGTGACGGTCTTGGCTCCGTCGAGCCAGACCGATTCCTTCGGGGCCGGCTGGATGGTGACCCGCTTCGTCGGCGGAATGATCACCTGCTCGTGGTAGGTGCCGCCTCGGAGCACGATGGTTCCTCCATCGGCGACCCGGCTCAGCGCAGCCGCGATCGTCTTGACCGGCGCGCTCTGGGTCCCCGCTGCTGCATCCGACCCGGTGGGGGCAGCCCACACGGCGCCAGAAGGAACAGCGTAGGCGAATACCCCAGGAGACCCGGCGCCGTTCTCGCTCGCCACGGGACCAGGTGTCACGGGATCGGTCGGGGACGGTGCGGGGACGGGCTCCTGACTCGGCGTCGGCTCGGGAGCAGTCGTCGGTTCGGGAGCAGTCGTCGGCTCAGGAGCAGTCGTCGGCTCAGGCACGGGAGCCGGTGCCGGCTCAGGCGCAGGCGTCGTCACGAAGACGTCGTCGATGCCCACAGGCACCGCCGCCGTCGCACCCGAGGAGGTATAGAGCGCGAATGCGTAGCCGCCCTCGCTCTGGATGCGCGACGAAGAGGAATCGGTGTGCGAGACCTGCCAGTCGGCGGGCTCTTCGGCATCCGCAGCCCAGGCCTTCGCCGACAGGGCGACAGGGTCGGTGCCGGTGACGCTGAGGGCCACGTTCAGGGTGGTCCCGTTCGACACGGTCGACGGGAGACGGCGTTCGGCGAGGCTGTCGACGGCCATCAGATCGGTCAGCCGAACGATCGAGACGTACGCGGAGCCGTCCGGGTGCACCCGCACCCGCACGCCGTAGGAGTCGTGTCCGGACACTCGGACCGCCTGCGCCAGGTAGAGCGGTCCTCCCACAGGAAGGGTGGGAACCGTGAGCGAGAAGCGGCTGGTCACATCGGTGGCCGCGACGCCTTCCGTGGTCGCCCTGGCGGTGATGCCCGGTGCCCGGCTCGCGAGAAGCGCCTGGTCGCCCGTGACGCTGGATGCGCCCTCGACCACACGCCACGCACCGTCAGCCGAGGAACCCCAGCCGGTGCTCACCGTGCGGTCCATGTCATCGTCGACGACGGGAATGTCGGTGACCGCAACGGCAGACGTCGCCGTCTGCGAAGCGTCGGCGTGTGCCATTGCTGGCACAGCCGTCATCGCCGCTGTGATCGAGAGGACTGCGGCGAGGCCGCCGGCAGCGGTCCGGACGCGGATTCGCCGGTGCGGAGAGGGGGTCATCCGAGATGACACAACAGAGGGGAGGGAAAAGAACACGATGTCACCGTCTTCTGGGGCAGATTCAGACCGACCCGCCACGCCGCAGTTTCAACCCCAGCGGCACGTGCGAGTCCCCCTCGCAACTCATGAAGAGTAACCGGCTCACGGGGCAAAAGACAAACCGGAACGCCCGTCTACCGATATGACGCATGACCGCGTCATTGCGTCGTCAACGGACGATCCGCGGATCAGTCGCTGTAGTACTCGCTGCGATGCCGATCGGGCTTGGCGCGGTTGAGCACGGTGCCGAGGATGCGCGCGCCACCGGACTCCAGCGACTTGATGCTCTTCGCCAAGGCCGCACGTCGGGTCTTCGTCGCATCGACGACGAGGATCACGCCGTCGGTCTGCGTCGCGAAGAGGTTGGCGTCTGCGACGCTGAGAGTCGGTGGTGAGTCGATCACGACGTAGTCGTACTCCGCTGCGGCGAAGTCGAGCAGCTGCGCCATGCGCGAAGACGTGAGCAGCTCTGCAGGGTTCGGCGGCACGGTACCCGCAGGCAGGATGTCGAGGGTGCTGTCGGCGACGCTGTGCTTGGCGACCTCGAAGTCCACCTCGTCGAGCAGCACACTGGTCAACCCGATCGAGCCGTCGATCCCCGCATGCTCATGCGCGCGCGGACGGCGCATGTCGGCGTCGATGAGCAGCACGGAGTTGCGTAGGCCCGCCAACGTCATCGCCAGGTTGACCGAGATCGTGGACTTACCCTCGGCCGGCATGCCGGATGTGACCAGCAGCACCTTCACTCGCGATGAGACGTTCGCGTACGCGAGCGCGGACCGGATCCGTCGGAACTCCTCCGACGTGTGACCGAGCGGCTCCTGCGCCACCGCGATGCCCCGCGTGGCGAGCAGCGAGGACTTCGAGACCACACCGAGCACGGGATCACCGCCCGCCTGCGTGAGCGTCTCCTCGTTGCGGACGCGAGTGTCGAGTACCCCGATCAGGACGGCGATCGCGAGGCCGAGGACACCACCCAGGAAGCCGCCCAGCAAGGCATCCCGCGGCTTGCTCGGCGTGAACTGGAACTCGGGCACGACGGCGTCGTCGATGACCTCCGCCGTGATGGTCGATTCGCCTTCGGGGTTCTTGGGGGCCACGTCCTTGACGACGACGATGAGCTGAGCGGCGACGGCGTCCGCCAACTCGGCAGATGCCTTCGCATCGTCGGCGGTGCCGGTCACGCGCAACGTGACGGTGCTCTGCGGGATCGACACCTCGATGTCGCGCGCAAGAGCCTTCGGCGTCGTGTCCAGGTCGAGCTCGTCGATGACGGGCTCGAGTACGCGCGAACTGGTCGCGAGCTGCGCGAAGGAGAGCATCTGGCTCTGCGTGTACACAGAACCCTGGTTGAGATCAGAGGCGCTGGTGCCCTGGTTGAGAGCGAAGTAGAGCGAGGTCGTCGCCTGGAAGAGCGGCGTCTGCAGCGAGGCGTATCCGAAGGAACCTGCCGCGCCGACCACGCCGAACAGCACGATCATCCACCAGAACTTGCGCAACGAGCTGGCGATGACGCGCAGACTGACCCGGCTTTCGCCCATGATTCCCCATTCCCCCCTGAGACTTCGATTCTAGAGGAGTGTTCGATTCGACGACCTCACGATTGTGTACGCGGCAACGTCGCACCGTGCGGCGCCTGCAGCGTATCCGATGACCCGAACAGCGCTTCTTCAGGCTCACCGCGGGAAGCGCGCGGTATATCGACGTCGCGAGCCCACGTGATCGCGAGCCCGACGCAGAACCAGAGGAACATGCTGTACTGCGTGATCAGGGCGACGACCACGAGACTCGGCAGCTGCCCGACCACGGCGATGGAGGCTGGGCTGCGCGTCGGTCGCCGCACCGTCATCACCGCGGCGCACACGATCGCCGCCATGATCAGCAGTGTCGGGACGTAGCCGTATCTGAGCAGGGTGAGCACGAGAGCGTTGTCGACGGAGCGCGCGAAGTATCCGAGGTAGTAGTCACCGGAGACCAGGGAATGCCAGTCCCCCGGATTGCCGAACAGCTGCACCTGTTTCAGAAGCACCAGGAGATCCGTCCGATAGTCCGCGCTGCCGCCCGCTTCCTCTCCCGCCGCCCCGAAGACGGTGTCGATGATCGGGATGACGATAGCCGTGCCGATGACGCCCGCGACGGCGACGGTCACCCGGAAACGCGTCGACACACCGACGATGAGGAAGGTCGAGAGCACGAGCGTGAGCACGAGTGTGAGCAGACCCGCCCGGCTGAAGGTGAGGACGGTCGCCACCGCGATGATCACGACACCCGCGATCTTGGGCAGCAGGCGCCATCTGGTCGCGACCACGAACGCCGAGGACATCGCCAAGGCGGCGCCGAGCGCGATGGAGTGGCCGAATGCGCCCTCCACCCTGAGCACGCCGCCGCGCTCCTGCAGCGGACTCCAGGTGTCGTAGATCACTCCGGAGCCGGGGATGAGGACGAAGGGGTTGAAAGACGTGAAGAACTCGATCGTGCCGAGGACGGCCGCGACGATGGCGACCACCGCGATCGTGGAGGTCACCCATTCCGGCGACACGCGCGCGAGCACGACCCGCCCCCAGATGTACGGGATCACCCATTCGAGGATCGCCGCGACGAGAGAGGCGAGATCGACCGAGTCGAAGGCGTACAGCCCGACGATGACGATGACGAACACCGCCACCCACGCATCCGCAGCGCGCAACGGGACGACCGACCAGTTGACGAGGATCATCAAGGCGGTCAGGAGCGTGATCGCCGCCCAGTAGAAGCCGACGTTGACGCCGACCCAGAGGGGAACGAAGAAGAGCACGCACGCCCAGGTGACGAACGCCGTGCGGGGCAGCAGCCGAAGCCCGAACACGACGATGGCCACTGCTGCGATACCACCGACGGCGAGGAGCACGATCGGTACAGCAGTGGCCATGCGTCAGGATCTTACAGTGGCGCCGTGACCCGGAACGAATCGAATGTCACTGCGAGCGGAGAGGTCGCGCTACCCGACCGGTTTCCGCTCAGACCCACGGCACCTGCGGCGAGCGGAGTCGCATCCGTGGCGTTGATCTGCCAGTTCGCCGGTTCCGCAGCACCCGTGGCCCAGAGCTTGGCCGAGATGGCCGTCGACGTGGTCCCCGTGACGGACACCTTCAGGCTGTACGACGTGTTCGCAGCCCAGGTCATACCCGGCACGGCCTGCGTGAGCAGCACGGTGCCTTCGCGGTGCACGACGAGCCAGATGGCGCCGTCAGGGCGGAACCACGCGCGGGCGAAGTACTTGCCCGCAGCCGTCTGGCGTGCGATCACACCGACGTACGCCCCGCCCGCCGCCGGCGCCTGGTCGACGCGGAACTGCGTCTCGAGGATCGCGTCGCCGATCGACGTGGTGTTGAGCGTCGCGTGGCGCGTGTCCCCCGCGATCAGGGCGAGCTTGCCCTGGCCGTTCGCGACCGTGGCCGCCGCCTGCGAACCGCCGGCGATCGTCCATGCACCACCGGTGACTGCGCTGCCCCAACCAGGGCCGGAGGTGCGATCGAACTCGTCGCTCGCGAGCGGAGCGGGCTCCGGCTCGGGATCCGGATCCGGGTCGACCGGGGCTGCCGTGACCGTCACAGACTTGGTGGCGGTGTGGGTCGCACCCTTGTCGTCCTTCACCGTGAGCGTCACGGTGTACGTCCCTGCCGTGGTGTAGGTCCGGGAGCTCGTCGCGCCCGTCCCCGTGGATCCGTCGCCGAAGTTCCAGGCGTAGGACGCGATCGTGCCGTCCGAGTCGGTCGACGCGGTGCCGTCGACGTTGACCGTCAGCCCCGTGGCGGTCGCCGAGAAGGCGGCCGTCGGTGCGACGTTCGCGGGCTCGGGCTCGGGCTCGGGCTCGGGATCGGGCGCCGCTGCGCCGAGGTTCTTCAGCGTGAAGTCGTCGAAACTCACGTTGTTGGTCCCCGTCGCACTGCCGGACCGGTACGAGAACACCGTCGGCGCACCCGCGACCTGCAGGGCCGGAGTCGCATCCGTGGTCGAGAGCTGCCAGTTGGCGGGCTCAGCGGACCCGGCGGCCCACAGCTTGGCTCGGATCGTCGTGGTCGTGGAACCTGTCGTCTCCATCGCCAGCGTGAAGCTGCTGCCGGCGGCCCAGCTCAGGCCGGAGACCGCGGTGCTGGCGATCGCCGTGCCGTTGCGGTGGATCACGAGCCAGGTCGTCCCGTCGGTACGGTGCCACGCGAGTGCGCGGTAGCCGTTCGCACCGGATCGGCGCGCGCCGAGTCCCTCGTAGGCGACGCCCGTCGACGGCCCGGAGGCCAGGGTGTAGCTGACCCGTCCTGAGGTGTCGAGGAGCGACGTGCCCTGCAGCAGCATCTCGCGCGTCTCACCGGGAGCGATGTTGATCTTGCCCACGCCGTCGGCGACGGAGGTGACCGCGGCCGAACCGCTCATCGGCGCCCACGTGCCACCGACGTCCGCCGCACCCCAGCCGCTCGAGACCACGCGGCCGAACGAGTCGGATGCTGCGAAGACCTGCGCCTGGACGGTCACCGTGTTCGTGACGGTCGCCGACCCGCCGAGGCTGTCGGTCACCGTGAGGGTGATGTCATGGTTCCCCGCCTGGGCATAGGTGTGACCCGCGGTGACGCCAGTTCCGGCAGGCGTTCCATCGCCCCAGTTCCAGGCGTACGACAGGGTCGCACCGTCGGAGGCGCTCGAGCCGGAGCCCGAGACGTTCACGCTCAGGCCGGAAGTGGTCGAGGTGAACGTCGCAACCGGGTTCGCATGCGTCGTGACCGACTGACGCGTCGTGGACGCGGTTCCGCCGCGGTTGTCCGTGACGGTCAGCGTCACCGTGCGCGTCCCCGCCGTGGCGTACACGTGGCTGGCCACCTGGCCGGTCGACGTCGATCCGTCACCCCAGTTCCACGCGTACGTGGAGATGGTGCCGTCGGAATCGGTGGACGCGGACGCATCGGCCGAGACCGAGAGCCCTGTCCCTGTGACCTCGAAGGATGCCGTCGGGAGCACGTTCGCCGCCTCGACGACGATCTGCTTCTCGGTCGTCGCCGCGAGTCCGTTGCTGTCGGTGACGGTGAGTCGAGCCGTGTAGGTGCCACTCGCCTCGTAGGTGTGCGAAGCCGTCGCCCCGGTGGCCGTCGGCGACTCGTCGCCGAAGTCCCAGAGGTATCCGGCGATCGTCGCGGAACCCGCCGGCGCGGAGGTGCTGGCGTCGAACGCCACGTCGAGGTCGGTCGCTGTCGCGGTGAAGGCGGCGGTCGGGGCCTGGAAGCCCTTGCCGATGCCGTAGTGCGTCTGCACCTGAGCCTGCGTCAGCGCGTACGGGTACACGGCGACCTCATCGAGCGCTCCCTTGAAGTACTTGGAGCTCGGGGCGGACGGCCAGCTGGTGAGGTTGTCCCCGCCGATGCGCCAGTAGCCGAGATAGTTCTCCGCCGTCGTCGCGCTCGCGTCGGACGCGACGAGCACACCGTCGACATAGAGCTTCATGCCGGCCGCGCTCTGCGTCGCGACGGCATGGTGCCATGCGTTGTTGTTGAGCGCGGTGTTGTTCTGGATCGTCCGCGTGCTGCCGTCGTAGTTGCCGAACACCAGCCGACCGTTGTTGGTCATGTAGAGGTGGCGGTCGTAACTGGTGGAATCACCGGAAGCGGCAGATCCGTAACCGATCAGCTTGCCGCCGTTCGTGGTGTTCGTCTTGAACCACAGCTCGGTCGAGTACTCCGCGGACACGGCGGCCTTGTTCGTCGTCGCCACGCGTCCTGAGGATGTCCCCGTGAAGGTCGACGCCTCGGTAGCGGTGTTCGCGACGCCGGACGTCGACGTCGAGACGCCGGACCCGAAGATCGGAGTGTTGGCACCGGCCCAGTCCTGCGCGGCGGTGCCGAGCGGGTAGTACAGCTGCGGCTCGTCAGCGGTCACGGCGTCGACATAGGACGACACCGCCCCCGCCGTCACCGTGGCGCTCACGGCCTGACTGCTGACCGTGTTCCCGTTGCCGTCCTTGGCGACGACCGTGTACTCCTGTGTCGTTCCCGGAGAAGCCGTCTTGTCTTCGAGAGTGATCGTCGGTCGGTTCCACCAGGTCGCGTCGGCGGTCTTGGTGGCGACCGGGGCGGTCGTGCCCGTGCGGCGCAGCTCGTAGGTGAGCGTCAGGTCGTCCCGGTCCCAGTTGGCAGGAATGGACACGCGCACGCGCCCAGGGATGAACGACTGCGCTGTGGCGGTCCAATTGGCACCGGACAGTCGGGGGCCGTCTTTCGCTCCGGCCGGAGGATTCGTGGAGAACCGGACGAGGCCTTCGAAACGGCCGTTGTTGACCGATCGGAACTCGCCGCCGATGGAGATCATGTTGCCGGCTCCGGTGATGGAGAGACCGGCCTGGCCCATTCCCGTCGTCACACCGACGGCCCAGTCGGGCGTCCAGGCGTAGGGCGACGGCGCAGGCGTTCCCGCCCAGTTCTTGTAGGTGCCACCTGCGGCGGGCTGGTTGCCCAGCGTTCCGCGGGCGTCAGCGGTGTATGCCTCGGAGTAGCGGTGCGTGCGCGGGTTCTGCTCCGGGTGCAGCCCCATGGTGCCGCAGGCGTGCGTGTGGCTCGTCGTGTAGACGACCTTCCCGGTCGAGTACACGCCGTAGTGGTCGCCCAGGCAATCCGCGATCCAGCGGACCTGTCCGGTACCCGCCTCGGCGGCGAATGTGCCCTCCAGGTTGCCGGTCGCCGCGTCGGCGTAGACCCACCCGGTGCCGTAGACGGCGGTGGCGTCGGCGGCGAGACCGAAGATGCCGGCCTTGCCGGTGTTGCTGCCCGTTCCCGCGCCGTTCTTCACGGTCTGCGGCAGCGCCCATGCGGTGTCGACCGCACCGGACCCCTTGTCCAGCGCGACCGTGCCTCGCATCGTCAGGTCGCCGTTCACCTGCGAGAACCGGCCGGCGGCGATGACGTTCTGCCCCGCGGGGTCCATCACCATCGCGTCGACCTGCAGGTCGGTCTGCGGCGCCCAGCTGAGCAGCGCACCGTTGGCGGCGTTGAAGCCGGCGAGGTTCTTGCGCGCGGTGCCGTTGCCCTGCGTGAACAGGCCTCCGACGAAGACGCTCGACCCTGAGGTGGCGAGGGCGTACACGCCGCTGCCGCCGATCGAGGGCGAGAAGCCCGGAACCAGCTGTCCGGTGACGGCATCGAGAGCGGCGAAGTTCCAGCGCGCCTGGCCGTTGACCGAGTTGAAGGATCCGCCGATGTAGATGCGGCTGCCGTCGGGTGAGGCCGCGACCGCCTTGATCACACCGTTCACCTGAGGAGCGAACGACAGCAGCTGACCGGTGTTGATGTCGTACGCGAGGACGTTCGACCGCGCCGTCAGGCTCGTGCCCGGCACCGCCAGGGGCGCGCGGGCGTTGTCGAACTTGCCCACCGCATACACGGTCGACCCGATCATCGTCTGCGCCCAGACATACCCGTTGTCGATCTGCACCGTCGGAATCGGATCCGACGTGACGACATCATCGTCGCGCTGCAGCAACGGAGGCACGGTCGACGGAACATCCGCCGACGCGGCCTGCGCGCCCAGTGTCGTCATGCCTGCGACGAGCAACGCCGCCGTCACGACAGATGCGAGCGCGCTGCGCGCGCGACCCATGGTCGTTTTGTTCCCCATTTTGTGACTCCCCAGCCGCCGGAACGTTTGTTGTGAATATGAAGTTGAGAAAGTGCTGTCTGTCTGCGAACGAATTACAAAGAACGAGAAATAGGTGTGCGCGCTCTCAGGAGAGCGTGCCCGCGAAGGTGGCCACCGGCTCACCTGCGGCATAGTTGACGCTGATCTTCACGGACCGTCCCTTGATCGGGTCGAGCATGAAGACGTATGTCCCTGTGGCCTCAGCGCCGGCCGCGACCTCGCCCGAGAGGGGTTCGTTCGGCCCGGCCGTCGTGGCCACGCCCACATCCCCGTCGTCCGTGGTCAGATTGACGACCGCCGAGTCGATGCTCTGCGCCTTCTTCGAGTCGTTGGTCACCGAGACGGTGACCACGACGGCGGAACCGGCGTACTCTCCGGGAGTCTCGGGCTTGATGGTCGTCGTCGAGATCTTGTCGACCTTGACGACCATGTCGGTCGAGAGGGAGACGGGGGCGTCGAGCGCCCCGCTCTCCTCGGTCAGCGTCGGCGCCTCCGTGGGCCCGACGGCGTCGGTGTCGGCAGGGGGCGTCCAGTCCGTGGTGCTGGTGCCTTCCGGTGCCGGCGTCTCCGCCGCGTCGGGCGCCGCCGTGCAGCCTGCCGCGACGAGTACGAGCGCGACCAGAGGTGCGACGAGCATCGTGCGCACTGATCGCGATGTGCCGTCCCCAGAACGGCATGATGAAACGTTGAACACTGCAGCTCCCCAGAACCCAGATCCCCATCCAAGGCCCCCTCGGCCTTGGTTCCCCTTCACCCGCGCAGAACGCGGTATCGGCTAACGATAATGCGAGGAGCGCAAAACCACAAGGTTGTTCTCAGGAATGACGACGGTGGCCGCCGAGCTGAGCCAGAATACCGGCGACGGCCGCCTCTACCTCGGCGATCGTCTCGCCGTGTCCTCGACTGCCGTGCCGGTCTGCGATGCTGCTCGGGTCGGCCGCGCCACGGCTGCCGAAGAGATGCCGGACACGACCCCTGACTCCGGTCGTCGGCGTGAGCGGGACCGCCCGCGAGCGCGCACGATCGAGATGCGCGACATACTCCGCCACGCGGTCGTGCGCGGACGACGAGAAGCCGCTGCCGAGATGCGCCGCCTCTTTGATCGTGAACATCCAATCGCGGGAACGAGGAGCGAGCCGCACCAGTTCGCCGCGGATGTCGCGTGATGCCGCGAGGACGATGCTGGACTGCTCGATGAGCTCGACCGTCACCTCCCTCGCGCGGTGCACCTGCGCGTGCGCCTGCCATCCCTCGTCGTCATGGCGCGCCGCGACCACGGTGCAGATCGGATCCCCGGGATTCGCCCGGACACCCGCGCTGCTCACGGAGATGGTCGAGTCGGCGCCGAGCCCCCGCCGCAGCGCGAGTTCGGCCAGCGGAGAGCGGCAGACGTTGGCGGCGCACACGACCAGGATGCTCTCACCGCTCATGCGGGCGCCCCGAGTCTTCCGATCTCGCGGAACCACTTCACCGCGGCGAGCGCGAGGAACAGGACAGCAGCGGCGCAGAGTGCGCCGTAGCCGATGAGGAACGCCGGGGTCCATCCCCAGAGGACGAACACCAGGCAGACCAGCCCGAAATCGGTGGGCAGCAGGATGAGCGAGCGCACCAGCGTCCCGCCCCCGCGTTCATGGGTCGACGCCACGGCGTGCTTGCCCTTGAGGAGGTCGTTGAGGAGCATCCCGGAGAAGGTCGTCGTGGCGACGATGCTGAACACGATCGGGATCAGCAGGAGCAGGGACGCCTCAGGGAGCACGCGATACAGCCCGATCAGCACCGCGAGGTGGAGGGAGGCGATCTTGATCGTGTCGATGAAGTGATCGAGCCATTCGCCCTGCGGACTCCCGCCGCCGCGCAGTCGCGCGACCTGTCCGTCTGCCGAATCCCAGGCGTAGCCGAGGACGAGCAGCACCGCGATCAGGACGCCCATCGGCACGTTCACGGGCCCGAAGGCGATGAGTCCGATCGCGATGAAGGAGTGCACGGCGCTGATGATCGAGACCTGATTCGGCGTCAACCCGATCCGGTACGCGACCGCAGCGAGCATTCTGCCGATCCGCCGGTTCACGTACACCGAGTATGCGGGGGCACCTCGCGCGTGGCCCTTCTGTGCCCGCGCGAGACGGTGGTAGGCGTCTACGACCATGTGCTGCCCTTCTCGTCCGTTCCCCTGTTGCGTGCGATCCGACGCGCGTCCCGTACCCCGCGGAGGTAGGCGCGGATCGGGGCGGGCGACTGGATCAGCTGCCGGCGCCCTCCGCGGAGTATCACCTCGCGAGCCGTCCGCGGGATGGATCGACGCCATCGCTGCACGCCCGCGTCGTCGAGATGGCGCACCGCGAACAGCATCCGGTTGCGGATGTTGTAGTAGTAATAGCCTTCCGACTTCGCTCGGGACACCTCCGGCTCGACCCGCTGCGTCCCGCCCTCGTCGTGCACGGCGCTCGCGTCCTCCACCAGCGCCAGGGTGCCTCCCGCCGACACGACCCTCCGGGAGAAGTCGACGTCCTCCCAGTACAGGAAATAGTCGTCGTCGAAGCCGCCGACGAGCTCCCACAGCTCGCGCGTGATCCACAGGCACGCCCCGCTCAGCCACGGCTCGAACGGCTGCGGGTCGCCGCTGACGCGTTTGCGCCGCGCCCGCATCGTGCCGTCGTCGAGCAGGAGGTCGATGCCGGCGAACCAGGTGCGTCCGTCGGAGTCCGAGATGACCGGCGACGCGAGCGTCGTGCGCGAGGCGGCCGTGGTCTCCGCGAGGCGGCGCAGGGACTCCCGGTCGATGTGGGCATCCGGGTTGATCACGAGGACATCGCTCGCGCCATCCGCGAGCGCACGCGTCACGCCGATGTTCACCCCGCCGCCGAAACCGGAGTTCGTCTCGGGTTCGATCAGCGTCCATCCGTGCGCTGCCGCGATCGCTCCGGCGGCGTCGCGCTCCTTGGCGCTCGACCAGTTGTCGACCACGATCACCTGCACGTCGGATGCGACCGCCCGCGCCTCACGCTCGACCACGACGAGATTGCGCTGCAGCAACCCTGCCGACGCATAGTTCACGACGACCACAGCCAGCCGTCCGTGCACGATAGACACGCGGTCCTCCCCCCGATCCTGCTCACGGATCGCTTCGGGTCGCCGGTCGAATTCCCCGGAGTCGCGACCGGCGTCGACTCCCAGGAGAACGACTATACGCGAGAGCCGTCTCCCCACACCGTCTCCAGAGGTTCACGATACGATGAGCCGGCGTCGGAGTCGAGGCGCACTACTGCCATGGGGGGCGGATGACCAGGGGACCGGAATCGAGCGACGTGATCGCTGTGACGATCGGCGTGCCGACGTATCGCAGGCCGGAGCTCCTCGACGCCCTGCTCAAGGAGCTTCCCGCGCGCATCGCCGAATGCGCCGACCTCGGCGCCGAGATCGACGTGCTGGTGGTCGACAACGACCCGGACGCGTCCGCCCGTGACGTGGCAGCGCACGCCGGTGTCCCCGTTCGGTACGTGGTCGAGAGGACGGCCGGAATCGCCGCCGCGCGCAACCGCATCCTCGACGAATGCGCCGACCGAGACCTCGTCGCCTTCATCGATGATGACGAGATCCCCCGAGAGGGGTGGCTTTCCTCGCTCCTCACGGTGTGGCGGGAGCACCGCGCCGATGCGGTCATGGGCCGTGTGATCTCCGTCTTCGACGAGGACGTCGACCCCTGGCTGCTCGCCTCCGGGACTTTCCGGCGCCCACCGAGGCAGACGGGCACCGTGCTCCAGGTCGCCGCGGCGGGCAACCTCCTGCTCGACCTCCGCTCCATCCGTCGCCTCGGCCTCCGGTTCGACGAGTCACTGGGACTCGGCGGCGGAGAGGACACTCTCTTCTCCCGACAGCTGGCCCATCACGGCGGTCTGATCGTCTGGTGCAATGAGTCCGAGACCGAGGACCTCGTCGTCGCGTCGCGGCTCAGCCGGGCGTGGGCCGCGCAACGCGCGTTCAGCTCCGCCAATGCCGGCACCCGGATCCAGCTCCAGCTGACGGAGGGACGACTGCGGCGCGGTGTCCTCCGCGTGCGTGCGCTGCTGGGGGGCGTGGTGCGGATCGTCGTCGGCGGTCTGCGCAGGACATTCGGCGCACTCACCTCGAACATCACGCATCACGCCAGAGGCACGCGCCTCTTTCACCGCGGCCGCGGCACGATCGCCGCCGCCCTCGGCCGCCGCTACGACGAATACCGTCGCCCATCGGAGGATGACACCATGACCACCGATCCCGGATCGACCATCCGCGTGATGCAGTCGCTCGGCGCACCGCGACCCACGACGAACCCGTACAACAAGATGCTCGATGAGGCCCTGGGCGCGACCGAGGGGCTCACCCGCCTGCGCTTCTCCTGGGGAACGGCGCTGTTCGGGCGTTACGACGCCTTCCACTGGCACTGGCCGGAGGCGAAGCTGCACGGGTCGACCTGGTGGAAGTCCACGGGCAAGTTCCTCCTCACCACTGCTCTCGTGTTCCGGCACCGTCTGTCGCGGCGGATCGCCGTCGTCCGCACGGTCCACAACATCGAGCTCCCGGACGACAACGCCCCCCGACTCTGGTTGCTGCGCTTCATCGACCGGCACACCGACTACCGGATCGTCATCAACGAGACGACTCCGCTCGCGCCGGGAACACCGCACAGCCTGATCCTGCACGGGCACTACCGCGACTGGTATGCGAAGTTCCCGTCCGCCGAGCGGGTGCCCGGTCGACTCGGATCGTTCGGCGGGGTCCGCCGTTACAAAGGTCTCGAAGGATTCATCGACGCCTACGCGGAGGCCGTCACCATCGAGCCGACGCTGAGCCTGAAGATCGGCGGGCGCCCGTCGACCCCCGACCTCGGAGACGACCTCCGCGCGCGGACGGCGGGCCTTCCCGGCGTCGAACTGCACCTCGACTTCCTGAGCGACGCCGAACTCGTCCAACTCGCGACCTCGTCCGACCTGATCGTGCTGGCGTACCGGTTCATGCACAACTCGGGCAGCGTCCTGGCCGCCCTGTCGATGGCCCGCCCGGTGCTGGTGCCGCGGAACGAGGCGAACGAGGCGCTGGCCCGCGAAGTGGGCGCCGACTGGGTGCTCATGTACGACGGCGACCTCGACGCCGCCGCGGTCGTCGAAGCGTGGCGCGCGGCATCGACGCTGACCGGTTCCCCCGATCTCTCCCGACGCGAGTGGGCGGATGCCGGCCCCGCGCATCGGGACGCGTTCCGCGAAGGCGTCGCGCACAAGCGCCGCGGGCGCAGCTGACCATCACCCGGCATATGCATCTCCTCAACGACGAGAGGTTGTATCGATGTCCACCCCCATCAAGCGGGCGTTCTTCCGTGCGAAGGCCGCCACCGTACGCGCCGATGCAGGCGCATTCCACCGCGAGCTGCTCGCCAACGAGCGGCTGCATCCGGACGAATCCGCACGGATGCAGAATCGGCTCGCACGCGATATAGCGGCATTCGCCATGCGTTCGTCGCAGTTCTACGAGCGGCACTTCCGCGCGCACGGCGTGCGGACGGAGTCGCTGACCGACTCGGAGGCGTGGGCGTCGCTGCCGATCCTCGACCGCGCGACGGTGAAACATCACGCGGCGGAGATCCGCACCTCCGAGGCGACAGAAGCGAACAGCCGCCCGGCGCTGACCGGCGGGAGCACGGGCGAACCGCTGTCCACGTTCCACGACGCCAGAGTGCCGTCGCTCGCTTTGAGCTGGCGGATGTACTCCTGGTGGGGAGTCGAGCCGCACGACGACCTCGCCCGCGTCGGCCGCTGGAACTTCGGTCGCCTGGCGACCATCAAGAACGACCTGGCCTGGTGGCCGACCAAGCAGGTGTACCTCGACGCGGGCCTCATCTCGGCAGAGACCATGGAGAGGTTCCACCGGCAGCTCACCGCGACGCGCCCCCGCCTGATCGAGGGCTACGTCGGAGCCATGCTCGAGTTCGCCGACTTCCTGGAACGCCGAAAACTCCGGGTACCCGCACCGAAGGCGATCGCGACGACGGCTGCACCGCTCACGGAGTCCGCCCGCGCCCGGCTCGAGGCGGCGTTCGGCGCACCCGTCTACGACGAGTACCGCGGTTCCGAGTTCGGTTGGATCGCCGGCGAGTGCGGCCACCGCGATGGACTCCACGTGTTCTCGGACGTCCGACGGGTGGAGGTCGTCGACGAACACGGCGCTCCCGCTGCTCCCGGCCAGCTCGGCGACCTGGTGATCACGGATCTTCGGAATCGGGTGTTCCCGCTGATCCGCTACCGCACCGGCGACAAGGGGATCCTGCGAGCGGACCCCTGCCGCTGCGGCCGCGCGCTTCCGCTCATGGAGCAGCCGCAGGGCCGGACCACGGACGTGATCCGTCTTCCGAGCGGCACCGTGCTCGCGCATCGCCTCATGGCGATGTTCGCCGCACACCCGGAGGCCGTCCGGCTCTTCCAGATCCACCAGCTCGCCGACCACTCGATCGTCGTCCGCGTCGTCATCGGCGACGGGGCAGAAGCACGCAGGCACATCGAGAGCGCGGTCGCGTCGTTGCGCGAGCGGATCGCGCACGAGGTTCCGGTGACCGTGGACTACGTCGACGGTCTGCCCTACACGGGCGGCAAGACGAAGTACATCATCAGCGACGTCGCGACCTGACTGTCCCGCCGCGGCACCGAGTCATCGGATCACGTCCGGCCACGATCACACCCGGTGCAGCAGTCCCTGCACCAGCGCCGCGACCATGATCTGCGTGGTGAAGCGCTGCTCGACCTCGATCCGGCCGTTGCGCCCCAGTTCGGCCGCGCTCACGGGGTCGTCGAGCAGGCGCAGGATCGCGAGGGCGAGCTCGGCCGGATCCTCCGGGGGCACCAGGCGACCGGTTCGGCCCTTGCTCACGTACTGCTCCATGCCCGGCGTCGCGGTGACCACGACCGGGCGTGCGGTGGCGAGCGCCTCGAGGGCCACCGTCATCCCTGATGCATGCAGATTCGGCCTGGTCGGTATCGCGACGACGCTCGCCGTCGCATACAGGTCGCGGAGTTCCGCATGGGGCATGCTCCGCACCACGCGCACGCCTTCAGGCGGAACGACATCCGACCGGGTCTGCACCACCACCTCGGTGTCGGGACGGATGGCGAGGACCCTGGCGAGCGCGGCGTAGAGGGTGACCGGGTCGCGGTCCCTGTCGTTGCCGACGCTGACGATGCGCGGGCGCTCCGGATACGACTTCGGGGCGAAGAAGTCGCTGTCGATGCCGAAGGGCACGGCGAACACCCGGGGCCCACGCGCTCCCAGCGCTCGACGAAGAGGGTCCACCTGCGCCTCACTGAGCACCCACGCCGCCTCGGCTCGGCTCAGCATCGCGATCAGCTGCGACGGCACGTTCCCGTTCGCGATCATGTCGGTCAGCCAGATCACCCCGGTGGCGAAGCGAGCGCGGGGGTGCAGCGTCTGCATGCGGTAGGCGGTGTTCTCGTCCCAGGTCAGGGCGAGGCCGTCGACCGGGCGCGGCCCCAGGGACAGGCGAGACCTCGCGCGCGCGAAACGCCCCGGTGCGGGGAGATCGACCACCTCGACCGCGGCGTGCTCACGCAGCGCGTCCAGTCCGTAAGGCCAGATGCTCGGGACGTCTCCCCTGGCGTGACTCTGCTCCCAGGCGTGCGCCGACTGTTCGGCACGATGCGCCCAGGTGAGAGACAACGCGGGCCCGCCCCCGGATTCCACGAGCCAACTATGACGCGCACGCAGGGTTTCCCACAAGAGCGCGCGTCATATCGGTCACTCACATGCGAGGGCACGAACCGCTAGAGTCGGACATACGACTGTGGGGGTCGTCGGACGGCAGGGGATGGCCGTCCCTTCTGTGACGCCACCATGGACATCGACGTTTCACGAGGGGGATCATGAAGGGCATCATTCTGGCAGGCGGCTCGGGGACGCGTCTGCATCCGATCACGCTGGGGGTCTCGAAGCAGCTGATCCCGGTCTACGACAAGCCGATGGTCTACTACCCGCTGTCGACCCTGATGCTCGCCGGCATCCGGGAGATCCTCGTCATCACCACCCCGCACGACGCCGCGCACTTCGAACGGCTGCTCGGCGACGGCTCCCAGTTCGGCATCTCGCTCACGTTCGCCCAGCAGGAGTCGCCGGACGGCCTCGCCCAGGCGTTCACGATCGGCGCGGACTTCATCGGAGACGACAGCGTCGCTCTCGTGCTCGGCGACAACCTGCTCTACGGACCGGGCCTGGGCACGCAGCTCAAGCGCTTCGCCGAGATCGACGGTGGCGCGGTGTTCGCGTACTGGGTCGCGGAGCCCGAGGCCTACGGCGTCGTGGCGTTCGACGCCGACGGTCAGGCGATCTCGCTCGAGGAGAAGCCGAAGCTCCCGCAGAGCAACTACGCGGTGCCTGGCCTGTACTTCTACGACAACGACGTGATCGACATCGCGAGGGGCCTCGCGCCGAGCGCCCGCGGGGAGTACGAGATCACCGATGTGAACCGCGAGTACCTCGAACGCGGCAAGCTCCAGGTCGAGGTCCTGCCCCGAGGCACCGCCTGGCTCGACACCGGGACGTTCGACCAGATGACCGACGCCGCCGACTACGTGCGCACGATGGAGCGCCGCACCGGCATGAAGATCGGCGTGCCTGAGGAGGTGGCCTGGCGCCAGGGATTCCTCGACGATGACGAGCTCCGCGTCAGGGCAGAGGCGCTCGTGAAGTCGGGGTACGGCTCCTACCTGCTCGAGCTGCTGGAGAGGGGCGCGCGATGACCCGTCTGCTCGTGACCGGCGGCGCCGGCTTCATCGGATCGAACTTCGTGCACCACGTCGTGTCGCACACCGACGCGCATGTCACCGTGCTCGACAAGCTCACCTACGCGGGCAACCGCGCCTCTCTCGCCGGGCTTTCCGCCGACCGGGTCGACTTCGTCGAGGGCGACATCGCCGACGCCGAGCTCGTGGATGCGCTGTTCGCGAAGGCCGATGCGGTCGTGCACTACGCGGCGGAGTCCCACAACGACAACTCCCTGCACGACCCTCGGCCGTTCCTCGACACGAACATCGTCGGTACGTACACGCTGCTCGAGGCGGCACGGCGGCACGAGCGGCGCTTCCATCACATCTCGACCGACGAGGTCTACGGCGACCTCGAGCTCGACGACCCCGCACGCTTCACCGAGCAGACGCCGTACAACCCTTCGTCGCCGTACTCGTCGACGAAGGCCGGAAGCGACCTGCTCGTGCGCGCCTGGGTGCGTTCGTTCGGTGTGCAGGCGACGATCTCGAACTGCTCGAACAACTACGGGCCGTATCAGCACGTCGAGAAGTTCATCCCGCGTCAGATCACGAACGTGCTGCGGGGCATCCGCCCGAAGCTGTACGGCGCGGGGCAGAACGTGCGCGACTGGATCCATGCCGACGACCACTCCTCCGCCGTGCTGACGATCCTCGAGCGGGGCGAGATCGGCGAGACCTACCTGATCGGCGCGGACGGCGAGAAGGACAACAAGTCCGTCGTCGAGCTGATCCTGACGCAGATGGGCCAGCCGGCCGATGCGTACGACCATGTGACCGACCGTGCGGGCCACGATCTGCGTTACGCGATCGACTCCACGAAGCTGCGCACCGAGCTCGGATGGGCGCCGCAGTTCTCGGACTTCGAGTCGGGCCTCGCCTCCACGATCGAGTGGTATCGCGACAACGAGGAGTGGTGGGCGCCGGCCAAGGACGCGACCGAGTCGTTCTACGCGGCCAAGGGTCAGTGATGACGGCGTTCGGCAAGGCGCTCACCGTCACCGAGACCACGATCCCCGGATTGCTCGTGGTCGACCTGCCCGTGCACGGGGACTCGCGCGGGTGGTTCAAGGAGAACTGGCAGCGCGAGAAGATGGTCGCCGCCGGGCTGCCCGACTTCGGACCCGTGCAGAACAACATCTCGTTCAACGACGCGGTCGGCACCACGCGCGGTATCCACGCCGAGCCGTGGGACAAATGGGTCTCGGTCGCCACGGGGAGGATCTTCGGCGCCTGGGTCGACCTCCGCGCCGGCGACACCTTCGGCACGGTCTTCACGACCGAGATCGACCCGTCGCGGGCGATACTCGTGCCCCGCGGGGTCGGCAACTCGTATCAGACCCTCGAACCGGACACCGCCTACACGTACCTCGTCAACGATCACTGGTCTCCCGACGCCGAGTACTCGTTCCTCAACCTCGCAGATGAGACGGCCGCCATCGCCTGGCCGATCCCGCTCTCCGAGGTCGAGATCTCGGCGAAGGACCTCGCGCACCCGCGCCTCGCCGATGTGACACCGATCGGTCCGAGGAAGATCCTGGTGCTCGGCGGCTCCGGCCAGCTCGGTCTCGCCCTGCGCGCGGCCTTCGCGGACGCCGACCACGTCGAGTACACGACGCGCGAGACGCTCGACATCCGTGCGGACGACCTGGTCTCCGCACGACGGTGGCGGGACTACGGCGTGATCATCAACGCCGCCGCATTCACCGCGGTGGACCTCGCGGAGACGCCGGAGGGGCGCGAGGACGCCTGGGCGGCGAATGCCACCGCGGTCGCCGCCCTGGCCCGCATCGCCACGGACAACGGCATCACCCTCGTGCACGTCTCCAGCGACTACGTGTTCGACGGCACGAAGCCGAGCCCGTACACGGAGTCGGACCCGGTGCGACCGCTCGGCGTCTACGGGCAGACGAAGGCCGCGGGCGACGCGGTCGTCGCGGCGGTGCCGCGCCACTACATCGTCCGAACGTCCTGGGTGATCGGCGAGGGGCGCAACTTCGTGCGCACCATGGCCTCGCTCGCAGAACGAGGCATCTCACCGAAGGTGGTGGGCGACCAGTTCGGACGCCTGACCTTCACGGACGACCTCGCCTCGGCCATCGTGCATCTGCTGTCGAGCGCCGCCCCGTTCGGCGTGTACAACGTCACCGGAGCCGGCGAGCCCCGTTCCTGGGCGGACATCGCACGCGCCGTGTACCGGCTCACCGGGCATGACCCGGCCGGGGTGACCGACGTGAGCACCGCGGAGTACTTCGCCGATCAGGCGGGTCCGATCGCGCCGCGTCCGCTCAACAGCGTGCTGGACCTGCACCGCATCGAGTCGACCGGTTGGAGTCCGCGCGATGCGGATGCGGCGCTCGAGGCCTACCTCGCGACGAGCGGCTAGAGCTCGCCCGGCTTCATCACCTCGACGTCGATCGCCCTGATCACGCGCTGTGCAGCGGTGTCGGTCGGCGGTTCGGCAGCGGGAGAGTCGCCGTTCCTCTTCCGCCGCTGCGGGGCGTACACGACGAGCGAGTGGAACAGGAAGCGCGCGAAGAAGGCGACGATGAGCGAGAGCCCCGTCGCGAGCACGCTCGAGATGTGCCACGACTCGACCATGAGAGCCATGACGGGGATACGCAGCGCTGCTTCGACGTTGTTGAACGCGAACGAGCTCGCGAAACGGATACCGAGCGCGCGGGCATCCGTCCGCATGTCGGCGAACACGAAGCGCTCCTGCAGCAGGAAGTTCCCGATGATCGTCACCTCGGCGCCGATCACGGCCGCCCAGATGTAGGGGACCCCGGAAGCGGTCAGCGCCCACATGATCCCGAGGTTCGCAGCGGCGCCGATCGCACCGATCAGGGCGAACAGCGACATCTTGCCGAACCGCAGGCGCGCCAGATGCGCGATGAACGTGGCGCCCTGCCGCAGGCTGGCCTTCGAGGTCCCGTGCCGCCGTTCGGCGAACTCCATCGGCACCTCGGCGATGCGCAGATCGTTGCGCGCGAGGATCTCCAGGAGGATCTTGAACCCCTGCGGCTTGAGGACGGAGAGGTCGAGGCGCCGCCGGTCGACCAGGAAGAAGCCGGTCATCGGGTCGGTGCTGCGGGCGAGTCGGATCGGGAACATGGCCCTGGTCAGCCAGGTGGCCACCCGCGAGACCCCGAACCGCACTGCGGTGCCGAGGCCGCTGGTGTCTCCCCCGCCGACGTAGCGCGAGGCCGCGACCACGTCGGCGTCTCCTTCGCCGTGCCGTGCCATCAGGACGGGCAGGAGCTCCGGCGGATGCTGCAGGTCTCCGTCCATCACGATGCAGATGTCGGCCGCCGCCGCCTCGAGCCCGACCACGACGGCACCGCCGAGGCCGCCCGTGTTCTCCGCACGGTGGATCACCCGCACTGGGATGGCGGCGTCGGCGGCGACGCGTTCGACTTCGGATGCGGTGTCGTCGGTGCTGTCGTCGACGAACAGGATCTCGGCGTCGTATCCGGCGAGCGCGGCCGCGCTCCTGGCGACGAGCTCGGCGACGTTGTCACGCTCGTTGAACGTCGGCACGATGACCGTCACCGGTGTCCCCACGTCCGCCCCCTCGATCCCCACGCGCAGCGCGTGCGCCCTCCATCGTTCCATGGCTTGCTGTGGGGAACGAATCCGGACCTGCTAGACTTCCGAGACGCGGCTGTGGGAGTCGCGAAGCGGATGGGGATCCGCTCACTGGGGAAACACTGATCTGGGGAGATCATGGGGACGCGTATCGGCTATGCCGTTGGTGCTTTCGACCTTTTTCACGTCGGGCATCTGAATCTTCTTCGTCACGCCAAGCAGCACTGCGACATCCTGATCGCGGGCGTCGTCAGCGACGAGATGCTGCGCCAGGTGAAGGGCATCGAGCCCGTCATACCGACGGCAGAGCGTGCGGAGATCGTCAAGCACATCTCGTTCGTCGATGACGTGTACGTGGAGACCACTCCGTCGAAGATGGACTCGTGGCGCGACGTGCAGTTCACGCACTTCTTCAAAGGCGACGACTGGCGTGGCACCGACAAGGGCCTCCGCCTCGAGCGCGAGTTCGCCGAGGTCGGCGTTGAGGTCGTGTACTTCCCGTACACGGCGCACACGTCGAGTTCGTCGTTGCGCCGCGCCCTGGACGCGATCACGGCGGGCGCCGGCGTGCCCGCCGCCGCGACCCGCTGACGAGACGAGAACCGCGCTCGTCAGTTCGCGACGCCGAGCAGGCTGCGCGCCATCCTCGCCACATGCGGCGGCGTGTGAGGCCCGAGCCACACGGTCCACTGCGACGGCGGCTCGCTGCACGCCCACTCGACGCACCAGGCGTGCACGGCGTTGGCCAGGCGCTCGCCACGGGTGTGCGCTCTGATGCCGTCGTCGCGCACCAGCCAGCGCACCGAAACGCCCTCGGGAACGTCGATGTGCCGGAACTGGATGCGTGCCGCCGCCTCGAGCAGGACCACACCCTGCGCGTCCCACGGCAGCCGGGCCGCGATGCTCGCGATGAATCCCGCATCGGCCGCGTCGCCCGCGATGAGCACCGCACCCTCGATGTCGTCCCAGTCGGGATCCTGCAGGTGCTCGCATGCGCCGCTCATGGAGTTCAGTATAGGTAAGGGTACCCTTACTCACAAGGGTGCGTCCGTCGGATTCACGCTCTAGCGCCCCACGAACCCTCTCGTCAACGCCTTTGTCCGCCGGGGCACAGCGGCGCATCCTCGAGTGGTGAACGGACGTCGAAGACCTCTCGGGCGGCGCTCATCCCGTGCCGTCTCCCTCATCGCAGGGATCGCCCTCGTCAGCGCACTGTCGGGGTGCGGACTGACGGTCCCCGCCGATCCCGACGGCACTCTCGACGCCGTCTCCGGTGGAGAACTCCGCATCGGCACGTCCCCCGACGGAGCGCTCGTCGAGGTGACCGACGACGACCCATCGGGCCCGATCGTCGATCTCGTGGATCGCTTCGCCGCGAGCATCGACGCCGAGCCGGAGTGGACCGTCGCGTCGGAGGAGACACTCGTGCGCATGCTGGAAGCCGGAGACCTCGACCTCATCGCGGGCGGCATGACCGCGGACACGCCGTGGGTCGACAGGGCCGGCCTCACGCGGGGCTACCCCGGAATCCAGGGCGCGGACGGCCGAGAGCTCGTCATGCTCGTCCCGCTCGGCGAGAACGCCTTCCTGGCCACGCTCGAGAGGTTCCTCGACGAGGAGGTCGGCGGATGACGGAGACGAAGCAGTACGGACGCAGAGCGCTTCCTTCCGAGCAGGAGCGCGCGATCAAGAAGGCCGTGCGCTGGGAGGTCTTCACGATCGTCTACACCTCGACAACGATCGCGGTGATCGCGCTCGTCGTCGGCGAGTCCCAGGCCATGCGGACGGCCTGGATCGAGGACATGCTCTCCCTGATCCCCCAGTTCGCCTTCCTCACGGCGCTGCTCTTCGTGCGTCGCGGCCCCACACGCAAACACCCCTACGGCCTCCACCGGGCGATGGGGGTCGGGCACCTCGTCGCCGGGGTCGCTCTGCTCGCGGTCGGGCTGAACCTCGCGATCGAAGCCGTCACGGGCCTGATCTCGGGCGAGCATCCGACCATCGGCACCGTGCAGCTCTTCGGCCAGACGATCTGGCTGGGCTGGCTCATGGTGGGCGTGATGGTCGTGGTCATCATCGGGCCGGTCTTCTTCTACGGCCCGGCGAAGTCGAAGCTCGCGCCCGTGCTGCACAACAAGCTGCTCTACGCCGATGCCGACATGGCGAAGGCCGACTGGCAGACCACGGTCGCCTCCATCGTCGGCGTGCTCGGCGTCGGAGTCGGGGTGTGGTGGCTCGACGGCGCGGCCGCCCTGTTCATCTCGCTCGGCATCATCTGGGACGGCTTCCGCAACACGAAGACCGCGATCGTCGACCTCATGGACCAGCGGGCGCGCACGTACGACAGCAAGCACCCGCATCCGCTGGCGGCCGACATCGTCTCGTTCCTGCGCAGCAGGCTGTGGATAGCGGAAGCTGCTGTGCGTGTTCGCGATCAAGGCCAGGTGTTCCACGTCGAGGCGTTCATCGTGCCGCGACGGCACAAGGTTCCCGTCCATGACCTCACCGCGCTCCAGAAGCAGGTCACCGACCTCGACTGGAAGATCCAGGACGCGGTGATCGTCCCGGTCGAGCAGCTCCCGGACGAGGCGGATCCCGGCCGATGACTCCGGCGGACGACGCCGAGCTGTTCCCTGGTTTCACGAGCCAGCAGATCGACACCGGCGAGGCGCGGATCTTCGTGCGCCATGGTGGTTCGGGACCGGCGGTCATGCTGCTGCACGGCCACCCTCGGACATCGGCGACCTGGCACCGCGTCGCACCGCTTCTCGTCGCCGCCGGATTCTCGGTGATCTGCCCCGACCTCCGCGGGTACGGGCGCTCCCGTGGGCCGGAGCCGACGGCCGATCACTCGGCGCATTCGAAACGTGCGGTCGCGGCCGACATGGTGGAGGTCGCCCGTCGGCTCGGGCACGATCGCTTCCACCTCGCCGGGCATGATCGCGGCAGCTACGTCGCCCTCCGGATGGCCATGGACCATCCGTCTCTTGTGCAGCGCGTGGCCCTGATGGACTGCCTCCCGATCAGCGAGCACCTGCGCAGAGCGGACGCCGAGTTCGCGACCAGATGGTGGCACTGGTTCTTCTTCGCCCAACCGGAGATCCCGGAGCGGGTGATCGACGCCGATCCCGCGTCCTGGTATGCGCCGAAGGCGGACCCCGCCACGATGGGCGCGGAGAACCATGCCGAACTGCTCCGCGCCGTGCAGGACCCCGCCGTGGTCCGCGCCATGCTCGAGGACTACCGCGCAGGCCTCACCATCGACCGGGCGCATGAGGAGGAGGACCGAGCCGCCGGTCGGCGCATCGAAGCCCCCACCCTCGTCCTCTGGTCGACGCGGGACGATCTCGAGGAGTTGTACGGCGACCCGCTGCGCGTGTGGCGGGCGTGGGCGCGCGACCCGGTCGGCTTCGGCATCGACAGCGGGCACCACATGGCGGAGGAAGCGGCGCCCGCCGTGGCGGACGCCCTCGCGCGCTTCTTCTCATGAGCGCTCTCAGCGCCACCTCATGCGGGCGGCCGTAGGCTGGAGACATGACTTCTGCCGCCCCCGACACCATCACGATGTTCGGCGCCGACTGGTGCCGCGACTGCATCCGCACGAAGAAGCAGCTCGACGCGCTCGGCATCGAATACACATACGTCGACCTCGTCGCCGAGCCCGCGGCGGCCGATGTCGCGAAGGAGATCTCCGGCCGGACGAACATCCCGGTCGTGGTGTACCCCGACGCCTCGCACCACGTGGAGCCGTCGAACGCCGACGTCGAGTCGAAGCTCCGCGAGCTCGCGCTGATCTGAGCGAGCCTCATCGCGCCGCTACACTGGCGCGATGAGCACCGAGGCTCGGCCCGAGCGAGCATCCGTCCGCCTCTCCGCGCGCACGATCGTCTTGTACGCGATCGGATCGCTCGGGACCGGCGGGTACGCCACGCTGCCAGGACTGGTGCTGACGTACTTCCTGACCGACAACCTCGGTGTCGCCGCCCTCGCCGCGGGACTCATCGTCACGGCGGCGAAGATCTGGGACGTGCTGATCGACCCGCTGATCGGCGCCGCATCCGATCGTCAGCTCGCCCGGACGGGTTCCCGGCGGGGCTTCATGGTCACGGGCGCCCTGGCGCTGCCGCTCTTCTTCGCGCTGACGTTCGCGGTGCCTCCGGCGTGGGGCCCGATCGCGGGGGCGATCAGCGTTCTGCTGGCATTCCTCGCGACCGCGACCACATTCAGCCTGTTCCAGGTGCCGTACGTCGCGCTGCCCGCCGAACTGACAGGGAGCTACGACGAGCGCACCAGGCTGCTCGGCTGGCGCGTGGTCGTGCTCACGGCGGCGATCCTGCTCTTCGGCGCCGGAGGACCCGCGCTTCGCAACGCCGGCTCCGACCCGGTCATGGGCTACCTGCTGATGGGCATCGCCTCGGGCGTGGTCATCGGCGTCGGCATGCTCATCGCCTCGAGGACGGCGGATGCCGCCGCCCGGCGCACCTCGACCCCGACCACCGCTGCCAGCTCCTCCACGTGGCGCGACCAGTATATGTCGGGGTTCCGGGCACTCGGACGCAGTCAGCCGTTCCGCGCGCTGCTCGGCACCTTCGTCCTGCAGGCGCTCGCGACCGGCACCATGCTCGCCGGTGCGCAGTACGTCGCAACCTGGGTGCTGCGCTCGGAGGACGCGGTGACGTTCGTGTTCGTCGCACTGGTCGGTCCTGCCCTGCTGGCGACACCGGGCTGGACCGTCATCGCCCGACGCGTGGGCAAGGAGCGGGCGTTCGCGATCGCGAGCATCATCTTCACGGCGGCCGCGGCGTCGCTGGTCGTCGCCGTGTGGACTCCCGGTGCCTGGATCTACGCCTCGGTCGCGGTCGCCGGCATCGCCTACGCGGGGCTCCAGTCGCTGCCCATGGCCATGCTGCCCGACGTCATCTCCCATGACGAGCGCACGAGCGGGCCCGGCCAGGCGGGCACCTTCACCGGCATCTGGACCGCGGGTGAGACGGTCGGATTCGCGCTCGGCGCGACCGCGGTGTCGCTGATCCTCGCCGCGACCGGCTACGTCTCGACCGTCGCCGGGGTGACCGTGGTGCAGCCGTCCGCCGCCATCACGGGGATCGTGCTCAGCTTCAGCATCCTGCCCGCCGTGCTGATGGCGGCGAGCCTGCTCACTCTCCGCCGCTACCACCTGCGCCGAGACGACATCGAGGCGGGGGCGGCGTCCGCCGCCTAAGCTGGGATCCCGTCCGAAGGAGACGTCGATGACTTCTGCGAGCACAGCCACCACCCCCGCCGCGGCGTCGAAGCGCACGCCCGGCCCCACCTCTCCCGCACTGGACGAGGGCGAACGTGACCGGCTCGACACCGCGATCGAGGCGCTGGAGGTGGGTGCGCGCACGTGGTCCGCGCTCACGATCGCGCAGCGGGTGACGCTGCTGCGTGCGGTCCGCACGAGCGTCGCGGCCACGGCAGAGGACTGGGCGAACACCGCCGCGGCATCAAACGGCCTCGACGCCCGGCATCCGCTGCGCGGTGAGGAATGGCTCAGCGGACCGTACAGCGTGCTCGGCGCGCTCGATGCCTACATCGAGACCCTCTCGCGCCTCGCAGCCGGAGCCAATCCCCTCGACGGCGTCACGATCGACCGCGCCCCCGGTGGCCGCACCCGTGTGCGCGCGTTCCCCCTGACCGGCATCGACAAGTTCCTGCTGTCGGGGTTCACGGGCGAGGTCTGGCTGGAGCCGGGCATCACGCCGGGCGCCGCGCGGGCATCGGCGGGCCTCGCACAGCGCACGCCGAGCGAATCGGGCGGCGTCGGACTCGTGCTGGGCGCGGGCAATGTCACCTCCATCCCGGTGCTCGACGTGCTGTACGAACTCCTCGCCCACAACCGCACCGCCCTGCTCAAGGTGAACCCCACGCAGGACGCCCTGGTCCCGGTGTACAAGCGCGCGCTCGCACCGCTCATCGAACCGGGCCTGCTGCGCATCGTCCGCGGCGGCCCCGCGGTCGGCACGTATCTCACCGGGCATCCTGGGCTCGCGCACGTGCACATCACCGGGTCGGCCGCCACGTTCGACACCATCGTCTGGGGTCCGTCGAAGGGCGATGGCGCCGCCGCCACGAAGCGTCGACGGCGCGAGAAGCGGCCTCTGTTGAAGAAGCCGATCACCGCGGAGCTCGGCGGCGTCTCACCGATCATCGTGGTACCCGGCGCCTGGACCGACGCCGACCTCACCTACCAGGCCGAGCACATCGCGACCATGCGCCTGCAGAACTGCGGACACAACTGCATCGCCGGGCAGGTCGTCATCCTGTCGTCCGACTGGGACCAGGCCGATGCCTTCCGCGCGGCCCTCCGACGCGCATACGCGAACGCCCCTGAGCGTCCGATCTGGTATCCGGGATCGCCCGCGCGGATGGACCTGGCCACCGAGGCGTACCCCGACGCGCTGGTGCTCGGCGATCGCCTGCTGGTCGAGGTCGACGCCGATGCCGACGCCACGGCGCTGGAGACCACCGAGTACTTCGCGCCGGTGCTGGGGGTCGTGACGGTGCCCGGCACCGGGCAGGAGTTCCTGGATGCCGCCGTGTCCCACGCCAACGACAGACTTCAGGGCACGCTCGGCGCGAACCTGCTGATCGACCCCGCCACCGAGAAGTCTCTCGGCGCCGGATTCGAGCGGGCGATCGCCGCACTCCACTACGGCTCCATCGCGATCAACGGCTGGACCGCTTTCGGCTTCATCACTCCGACCCTCACGTGGGGCGCGTACCCCGGAAGCACGATCGAGGACGTCGGCAGCGGCATCGGCGTGGTGCACAACGCGCTGCTGCTCGACGGCGTCGAACGCTCCGTCCTCCGCGGTCCCTTCCGTCCGTTCCCGCGGTCACTGCCGGTCGCGAACGGCGGCGGACGGCTCACGATCCTGCCGAAGCCGCCGTGGTTCGTCTCGGCGCGCACCGGGGCCGCCGTGAGCGAGGGGCTGACCCGGTACCGCGTGGACGGCCGCATCGCGGGACTCGTGAAGACCCTGACGAAGGCGCTGCGGGCGTAAGGAGCGGAGTCCCGCGTCAGGCGCGGGCGAAGCGGTCGGTCGCGTCGCGAAGGGCCTTCTGCGTCCCGGGCGCGGTGGCGGAGTGGCCAGCATCGTCGACCACGATGAACTCGGCCTCCGGCCAGGCACGGTGCAGGTCCCACGCCGTCATCATCGGGGTGCACACATCGTGCCGCCCCTGCACGATGACCGTCGGGATGTGGCGGATGCCGGGGACGCCGGCGATCAGCTGTCCCTCGTCCCACCAGCCGCGATGGACGAAGAAGTGGTTCTCGATACGGGCGAAGGCGGTGGCCGCGCGCGGGTCGGACATCGCGGCGATCTGCGCGGCGTCGGGAATGAGCGTGACGGTCGATGCCTCCCACGTGGCCCAGGCGATCGCCGCAGGAACGTGCACGGCAGGGTCGGGATCGAACAGTCGACGGTGGTACGCCTCGATCATGCGCGAGCGCTCGAGCACCGGGATCGGCGCGATGAAGCTCTCCCAGAGGTCAGGGAACAGCGCGGCAGCCCCTCCCTCGTAGAACCACTCGAGCTCGACCCGCCGCAGAGTGAAGATCCCGCGGACCACGAGCTCCGTCACGGTGTCGGGGTGCGTCTGTGCGTACGCGAGCGCGAGGGCACTGCCCCAGGATCCGCCGAAGACCTGCCACTTTTCGATCCCGAGGTTCCTTCGGAGGAGATCGATGTCGGCGATCATGTGCGCCGTCGTGACATACCGGAGGTCGGCGTCCGGCTCGCTCGCGTGCGGAGTGCTGCGGCCGCATCCGCGCTGGTCGAACAGCACGATGCGATAGACCTCGGGGTCGAAGAACCGCCGCTGCCAGGGGGACGTCCCGCTGCCGGGGCCTCCGTGCAGGAACACCACCGGCTTGCCCTCGGGGTTGCCGCTGGTCTCCCAATAGAGGCGGTGGCCGTCGCCCACGAGCAGCTCGCCCGTCTCATACGGTTCGATCGGTGGATACAGAGCATCCGTGTTCTTCATCTTCGGTCCCCCGGCCGGTCGTGCAGTGGTGCTCTCCCCACGGTAGCGGACGCCCCGCGCGCTACCCGTTACGGATCCAGCTGGTCGGCGGGCAGCGTCAGCACCTGTGCGCACACGCCGAGGCCGTTCTGATACCCCTCGGCGAACCAGCGCTGCCGCTGCTCGCTGGAGCCGTGCGTCCAGCTCTCGGGGTTCGAGAACCCGGCCTGCTCCTGGATGTGATCGTCGCCGACCGCGAACGCCGCGTTCAGCGCATCGATGCGCTGCGCCTCCGTCGTCGGCTGCAGGTACGGGACGCCGTTGCTGTCGGTCTCCTCCGAGATCCGTCCGATCCAGGCACCCGCGTAGCAGTCGGCCTGCAGCTCGGTGCGGACGCCGTTGCTTCCCGGCCCCGTGCCGTTGTTCGGATACTCGTCCATCACGCCCGTGATCCACTGGATGTGGTGACCCCACTCGTGCCCGACGATGTACAGCTGGGCGAGCTCGCCGGCGGAGGCGCCGAACTGCTCCTGCATCAGGTCGAAGAAGGTCGGGTCGATGTACACCGTCTCATCGCCCGGGCAGAAGAACGGACCGACGGCGTTGGATGCGGTGCCGCAGGCCGTGTTCGTCGCCCCGTCGACCACGATGAACCCGGGCTTGCGGTAGCCCTCGACCTCGTCGGCCCAGAAGTCGTCGAGCACGAGCTGCGCTCCCGCCATGCGGCAGTCGACGTCGTCGTTCGCCTGTGCACCGGTGTCGCAGTCCTCGATGGCCGATCCGCCCGCGGGCTCACTGCCTCCGCCCGGGGTCCCGCCGCCCAGCAGCCCGGTCAGGTCGATGCCGAGCAAGGGGCCGGCGATGAGCGCGATGATGCCGAGCACACCCACACCGGCACCGCCGGCGATGGCGGCGGTGCGTCCGCGTCGGCGGGTGGTGTTGCCCGAGAGGTCGGCGTCGGGATTGAAGGTCATGCGTCGAGGGTACTCCGCGCGCACGCGCACCGAACGGACGTAGGCTCGGGGCATGACGACCACGATCACCATCACCGGCGCGGGCGGACAGATCGGCTACGCACTCCTCTTCCGCATCGCGGCAGGAGACATGCTCGGCCCCGATGAGAAGGTGCGCCTGCGACTGCTGGAGATCCCGCAGGGTCTCGGCGCAGCGGAGGGTGCAGCGCTCGAGCTCCAGGACGGCGCGTTCGGCCTGCTCGAGCACGTCGAGGTGACGGACGACCCCGCGGTCGGCTTCGACGGCTGCGACCTCGCCCTCCTCGTGGGCGCACGACCGCGCGGGCCCGGCACGGAGCGCGCCGACCTGCTCGCGGCGAACGCCGGCATCTTCGGGCCGCAGGGCGCGGCGATCGCGGCGAATGCGGCATCCGGTGTCCGCGTCACGGTCGTCGGCAATCCCGCGAACACCAATGCCCTCATCGCTGCGGCCTCTGCCGACGGCGTGCCGGCGGAGAGGTTCGCTGCGCTGACACGCCTCGACGAGAACAGGGCTCGCGCGCAGCTCGCACAGACGCTCGGCGCCCCCGTGCACACCGTGCGCCGCGTCCCCATCTGGGGCAACCACTCGGCCACGCAGTTCCCCGACATCTCGCATGCGACGGTCGGCGGCCGCCCGGTCGGCGACGCGCTCGAGCAGATCGTGGGCGACGTGCCGACCTGGCTCGACCAGACCTTCATCCCTCGCGTGGCGAAACGCGGCGCGGAGATCATCGAGGTGCGCGGATCGTCATCGGTGGCCTCTGCCGCGAACGCGACCATCGAGCACACCCGCGACTGGGTCACTGGCACGGACGACTGGACCTCCGCCGGCGTCGTCTCGCACGGCGAATACGGCGTGCCTGAGGGGCTCGTCTCGTCGTTCCCGGTGCGCTCGGTCGACGGCGAGTGGAAGATCGTCGAGGGGCTCGAGGTGAGCGATTGGGCACGGAAGCGCATCGACGCCTCGGTGGCCGAACTGCTGCAGGAACGCGAGACGGTTCAGGCCCTCGGCCTCGTGTGAATCCGGTCACCGCTCCCCTCGGCGACAGGGCAGAATGGATGCCGGAGGTGCGCGATGAGCGAGACGATTGATCCCACGAAGACCACGGCGTCGGTCGAGGCGGCGCTGACGAGTCCCCTGCACCTGCCGCACGATGCCGCAGCGTGCCCGAAGTGCTTCACCGAGCTGCAGCAGAACCGCAACTTCTGGACAGCGCGGCCCGACGGCTCCCGGCTGGTCGGACTCGTCGTCTCGCGCGAGGGGATGCCGTCGGTCGTGCAGCAGCGTGACGACCTCACCCGCTTCGGCGTGCCGATCGAGGGCTTCCGTCACCCGGCGCCCGACATCCTGGAGAGCTGGAACGACCGCCTCGCGCGCCTCATCTCCACGCTGCGCACAGGAGACGTCGTGGTCGTCGCGAACATCAAGGCCCTCGGACTCGACGCCGAGGAGGGCGCGCGCACGGTCGCGGAGCTGCGCCGCCACGGCATCATCGTCAAGGTACTGAACCACGACGCACGGCACCTCGCTGACGCCGCAGCCGCGCGCTGACCCGCGACTCTGCGCGAAGCCTCAGTCGCCGTACGGCGCTTCGGGGAACTCCGTCTGCGTCGGCTGCGGGTCGACCGGCGTACCGTCCTCGTTGTAGTACACCGGGCTTCCCTCCTCGGGGAAGTAGAACCGCGGCTGCCAATCCGGCCCCTCGAACGCGGGGAAGCGCAACGACGCGCCCTCGTATGCCAGTTCGCCGCCGAAGACCATGTCCGACAGGTCGGCCGCATCGCCCGGGATGCACCCCGGCGTCGCGGACACCCAGATGGTGTTGCGCGCCGGCCAGATGGTGACGACACCGCGCCCGATGTCACCCCCGGTGCCGATCACGTTCACCTCTTGTCGATCGCCTTCGCCGAGCGTCGAGGTCTTCGCGGTCACTCCCACCTCGTCGAAGCCCGCGATCGCCGCCTCGACCACCGCGTCCACATCGATCGGCTCCTCCGGCTCGAGCAGGCGAGACCAGGAGAACGTGTAGCCCGACGGCTCGCCGTTGATCCTGCACGGGATCGGAGACGCACCGAACGAGCCCTGGTCCACGGTCCAGTCCCCCTCATGGATCGCCATGATCACCGAGTGCATGGCCGTGGCATAGGCGACGTAGTGCTTCTCCCCGTCGCGATACAGCGCATCACCCGTCGGCGCCGTCGTGGAACCACAACCCGTCATCGCCATCACCAATCCGACGGCCGCTGCCGCCATCGCTCCGCGCTGCCACCTACCGCGCATCCGTCGTCCCATCCGCTCAGAAGTCGATGAGCGCGTACTCATCGCTGATCCACCAGTTGCCCGCATCCCAGAAACCCTGCGTGCTGCCCTCGCCGCCGCGTTCGGTTCCCGGCTGGCCGGTCATGATGATCTCACCCACGTTGTAGAACGACTCCGAACCCGGCTCGAGGTAGGCGCCGGGGCCGAGGGCGTCATGTCCGGTTGCCGCCGGGAGGCTCTCTCCACGTGCGTCGACGCCACCATCACTATCGAACACGGTAGCGCCTGGCAGGCGCTCGGGGCTGACAGGATGCCCGGGAGCTGTGCCGCGGCCGACCCTGGCGACCGCGTCGTCTTCCGAGATCGTCGCGTAGAGCTGCGGCGGGCCGCCGTTGGAGAGGTTCTCGACCACCGTCGGGTCCTTCGGGAAACCGGCGGACCCCACCGCGATGAACGACGTGACGCCGAGGCCGTCCGCCTGCGACCCGATCGCAAGAGCGGCGGTCGTGCTGCCGTAGGAGTGGGCGATCACGTTCACATCGGCATCGGGCGACAGGGCGCGCACGGCGAGGAGGTATGACCGCAGCGCGGCCGCACCGTCTTCCGCCCGCGACATCGCCGGCTCCTCCAGCAGATCGGGAGTGTCGTAGCCGAACCAGACGACGGTGGCGGACCCCTCGCCGACCCGGAGGTTGAGCGCCTGCGCGGACTGCCCCCAGCTGAAGAGGTCGTCGACGTTGCCGTTCATCCCGGGGACGAGGGTGTTGATCTCCGACGCGGTCGAGAGGTCGCCGTAGGCGAGTGCCGCGGTCACCTGTTCCGCGCCGTCCGGATCGAAGCTGATCAGGTTCGGCTTCGGCACCGCACCTGTCGTCAGCGCCCGCCACACCGCGGCGAGCTCGTCGCGATGCGGACCTTCGGGCTCGGTCTCGAGCAGCTCCTCCAGTCGCGCAGCGTTGACCGTCGCACGCACATCCCAGGGCACCCCGTCGAGGTTGCCGACGACGGCGGGGTGATTGTCGATGAGCTCCTGCTGCAGCTCGGGATTCTCCGCCCAGAGCCGTGCGACCTCTTCCGGGCTCGTCGCCGCGAGGAGGTCGGCGAGGAGATCGCGTGCCTCGTTCGTCAGCACGGCCCCGGTACCACCGGCGAGCTCCGACAGCGCGGCGGCGTAGGCGGCATCCCAGTCCCCGTAGAACCTCTCATACTGGGTCCACAGCTCGTCGAGGGCGTCTTTCGCGGCGTCCCGGACGCCGATGGCCTCGGTGACCGCGTCGTTCGTGTCGTCGATCTCGGACTGGTCGTCGCCATAGGCGGCAGCCATCGCGGCGCGACCGGCGTGATCGGCGGCGATGTCGAGCCTCGACCACTCCGCGTGCGCGGCCTCGATGTCATCGATCAGATCGTTGGCCGGCTTGGCGTGCGCGTCGAAGGCGTCGGCATAGCGCTGCAGCACGCCCGCCAGCAGCTGCGCCTCGGCGATGTCGCCGGGGAGTGCGCCGGCGAGGTCGTTCGCGTCCGTACGAACGGCTGTGACGGAGCGTCCGACGCCGGGCAGGTCATGCGCGGCGTGCGCGGCCGTGCGCAGATCTCCGAGCCGGTCGGCCACCCGCGTGAAAAGGTTGCTCCAATACGCCATCGAGCCGGTGTTGCCGTCGAGGCGTTCGAGCGGATATCCGCGATTCGGCGAGGTGAGACTCACGGACGATCACCGCCCGTGAGTTCGACGTCGAGTTCGGAGTACTTGGCGGCGATGGCGGCGATGTCGGCCGCGAGAGCGTCGCCGGATTCGATGCGGTCGTATGCCCTGTCGTGCAGAGCCGTCAATCGACGATGCATCTCGAGACGCAGTCCGACGCGCTGTGCGGGATTGTCGACCCCGGTGTCCTCGCCCTGGACGCTCGCGGCCTCCGTCAGCAGCTGAGTGGTCGCGGTGGTGAGTGCGCTGGAGGCGCCGTTCAACTCGGCATAGAAGATCTCGACATCCGACATGGCCATTCCCCCCGGTTCCGCCAGGTCCACCCTATCCGTGCCGCTGCGGCGAGACGATGGGGAGAACTGCCCATCGGGCGCCCCGTGCCGATGGACGGCCCTGACACGACGGAAGGGGCCGACGGCGAACCGTCGACCCCTTCCGGGAAACCGTGTGTCAGCTGCCGGCGAGCTGCTGATCCAGGTCCTGGATCGCCCGCATCATCCCGAGCAGCGACTCCGACATGTCGTTGATACCATCGACCGCCG
>NZ_JBEZXF010000004.1:0-150319 GCF_040637855.1 Microbacterium sp. NPDC028030
CATTTGACAAGTGCACGCTGTTGAGTTCTCAAGGATCGGATGCTCCCACGACCCAGCCATCACAACCAGGCCCGCAGGGCAACTTCTCTATCTTAGCCACCCTGTCTCGCTTGTCAAATCGACGCGCCCGGCGAATCAGTGATCCGCTGCGCAGCCTTTGACAGCCGCAGAAGGGGTGGATCTCCCATCCTAGACGCAAGCGTCTGATCTCTCAAGAGAGAAGGATGTGTGGGAGTGGTTCTCCGCTTGAGGGGGGTGAAGCTCTCGGCTCCTCCGCTTCCCTGTGGGGCGAACAAGTAATAAGTTACGTGGATTCCGGGGTTCTGGCAAATCGGGCCGCACCCCCCGGGCGTGTCGCGGACTCCCTGCGTGCGGTTTCGGCCGGATCAGCGCAGGTTTCGGGCGACGGTGCCTGCTCGGAGTACGATCGCGCCATGTCATCGTCCCCCGTCGTGCCCTCCCCCGTTCGAGGATCCGGCGCCTCCCTGCTCGCGCGGATCCTGGGGGAGATCGGACTCCCCGCCCGCGGTGTGACCCGCGACGGCGGGCGCCACGTCCCCCTCCCCTCGCGCCTCGCCACCGGAGAGCTGGCCTGGACCTGCGTCGCTGCCGCGCAGATCGCCGCCGGCCGGACGCCCGACACGATCGACCCGCATCGCGTCGCCGTCGCCTACCGCAGCGACAGGTATCTGGAGATCGACGGCACCGCTCCCCCGGTGTGGTCGCCCTACTCGGGCTTCTGGCGCACGGACGACGGCTGGATCCGCACCCACGGGAACTACCCTCATCACGCGGCGGCCCTGCTCCGCGGCCTGCGGCTCGCCTCCGACGCCGACGCCGACGCCGTGCGCCTCGCGATCGAGCGACGGACACAGGCGGATGTCCTCTCCGCGGTCACGGCGGCCGGCGGGCTCGCCGTTCCCGTTCAGACCGAGCGTCCGGTTGAAGACCGCGCACTGAGGGACACTCCCGTCCTCGACATCGTCCGGTTCCCCGCCCCGGTTCGTCCGCCACGGCGCATTCCCGAGGACCAGCCCCACCTCCCCCTGCGGGGCCTCCGGGTTCTCGACCTGACCAGGGTCATCGCCGGACCTGTCTGCACACGCACGCTCGCCCTGCTCGGCGCGGACGTGCTGCGCATCGACCCCCCTCACCTCCGGGAGCCGGAGTGGCAGCACCTCGACACCGGTCAGGGCAAGCGCTCCGCGGTGCTCGATGCCCGTGTCTCGCGGATCCACGAACTGCTCGGCGAGGCCGACGCCGTGGTGCTGGGATACCGTCCCGCCGCACTCGCTCGGCTCGGACTGGATCCGGATGACCTCGCTCTCCGATACCCCGGCATGGTGATCGCTCAGCTCAGCGCGTGGGGCGCGGAGCACCACCATCGGGCGGGCTTCGACAGCCTCGTGCAGGCGGAGTCCGGCATCGCACTCATCGAATCGCGGGACGCCGAGACGCCGGGCGTCCTCCCCGCGCAGGCACTCGACCACAGCGCCGGATATCTCCTCGCCGCGGCTGTGACGGCGCTCGTGCGACGTCGCGCCGTCGAGGGAGGAACATGGCGGGTCCGTACCTCGCTGCGCCGGGTCGCCGCGGAGCTCCTGGGCATGGCGCGCGTTCGAGAGCCCGAACCCGAGACCGCGTTCGATCCACGCCCCCACCTCGCCCGCTTCGTCGTGGATGGGCATGAACTCGTGACATCGAAGCCCGCACTGAGCGGCTTCGACTTCGCCGCGCCGCGCCCGTGGGGCCGGGATCAGCCCGTCTGGTGACGACCGCCGCGCAGCGATATCACGACGCACAGCACGAGGGTCAACGCACCCCAGAGCGCGCACGCCGGGGGAAGCACCCGGTAGGCGAGGTGCTGCACCGTGAACTGCGCATCCAGTGGCCCGAGCGCCACGAGTCCCCAGACCCAGGCGCCGACGAGGATCACGAGCAGCGACACCCACCACGCGACGCGCACGACGCCGGGAAGCGACTGCTCGACATCGGCCCGCGCAGGTCGACCGCGCAGCCAGAACAGCGCGTACACCCCGATCACGGCGAGACCGATCACGCTCGATCCGTGCTGGAGCCACTTGAATCCGGGCAACGGGCCCCACATCGCGTCGAGTCCGGGGAAGAGCTCCACACCCCACCGACCCTCATGCGTGAAGAGGTCCCAGACGATGTGCGAGAGCACCCCGAGCAGCAGCGACACCGCGAGGAGCACCGGGTACGAGCGCTTCGCCCCCACCCCGACAGCTTTCCCGGCTGCGATCATCCCCCGGTCGCCCCATTCCGTCGGCAGCAGGCGGGCGAGCCACGCCGGCGCCAGCTCGGGCACAGCAGGCCGCAGCACGACGCGCCATAGCATGAACAGCACGAACGCCCCCAGCGCGGTCCAGACGACGTTGCCGAAGGTGTGGGTGAACGCGTAGTTCAGACCCACCCCGCGGAGAAACAGAGGCAGGTCCGGCGTCATGGCTCCGATCGCGATCGCCGCAGGCACCAGGGGTGTGCGGACGAAGGGCAGCGCGACGACCGCGTGGCTCGGAGTGAACGGCATGCCGTCGACGACTCAGGCGAGGAAGACGCCGGCGAGGGTCTTCTTGCCTCGGCGGAGCACGGAGACTCCGCCCGGCAAAGTTCCTCGGATCGTCGCCGAGTCGTCTTCGACGCGTTCTCCGTCGAGAGTGACGCCGCCCTGGCCGATCGCTCGTCGGGCCTCTGACAGGCTCGCCACGAGACCCGTGGCGACGAGCGCCTCGACCACCGGAGCATCGGCCGCGACCGTCGCGTTCGGCAACTCCTCCAGCGCGGTGCGGAGCGTGTCCGCATCGAGTGCCGTGAGGTCTCCCTGCCCGAACAGCGCCTCGGAGGCCGCGATCACTGCCGCCGTCGCCTCGATGCCGTGCACCGTCGCGACGACCTCGAGCGCGAGGCGCTTCTGGGCTGCACGACGGAACGGCTCGGTCTCCACGAGAGACGCGTACTCCTCGATCTCGGCGCGACTCAGGAAGGTGAACACCTTCAGCCGCTCGATCACGTCGTTGTCCGCCGTACTGAGCCAGAACTGGTACATCCGGTACGGGCTGCACATCTCGGCGTCGAGCCAGATCGCGTTGCCCTCGCTCTTGCCGAACTTCGTACCGTCGCTGTTGGTGATCAACGGCGTGCCGATCGCGTGCACCGATGCACCCTCCGCGCGCCGGATGAGATCCGTGCCGCTGGTGAGGTTGCCCCACTGATCCGAGCCGCCGGTCTGCAGCACGCAGTCGTACTGGCGGTACAGCTCGAGGTAGTCCATGCCCTGCAGGATCTGGTAGCTGAACTCGGTGTAGCTGATGCCCTCGTCGGAGTTCAGCCGCGCCGCCACCGCGTCCTTCTTGAGCATCGTGCCGACCCGGAAGTACTTGCCGATGTCGCGCAGGAAGTCGATCGCGCTGAGGGGCGCCGTCCAGTCGAGGTTGTTCACGAGGCGGGCCGCGTTCTCGCCCTCGAAGCTGAGGTAGCGCTCGACCTGGCCACGCAGCCGGTCGACCCACTCCGCGACCGTCTCGCGCGTGTTCAGTGTGCGTTCGGCCGTGGGGCGAGGGTCACCGATGAGCCCCGTGGAGCCGCCGACCAGGCCGAGCGGCTTGTGGCCGGCCAGCTGGATGCGGCGCAACGTCAGCAGCTGCACCAGGTTCCCCAGGTGCAGGCTCGGCGCCGTCGGGTCGAACCCGCAGTAATACGTGATGGGGTCTCCCGCGAGCAGGGCGCGCAGCGCCTCCTGGTCGGTGGACACGTGGACGAGGCCGCGCCATACGAGTTCGTCCCACACGTTCTCGAACGTGGGGTCGATCGCCGGCGTCGCGGTCGTCAGAGCGGGAGTTGACACGCGCTCCAGGCTATCAGCGCGCGAACGCCCTTCCCGCCTCACGCTGGTGCGTCGAGCTCGTCCCGTTCCTCTGCGCTGAGCTCGATGTGCACCGCGTCGAGGGCGAGGTCCAGCTGGGTGATCTTGCTGCCGCCGAGGATCGGACGGATGCCCTGCGCGAGCAGCCATGCCAGAACGATCTGTCCGCGCTGCACACCGCGGCGATCGGCGATCCGGGTGAGGACCGCGAGTCGCTGTCTCGTTCCCGGGTGCTCATACACGTCGGGCACCGGCTTGGCCGCGTTGTCGTACGCACCGGACAGCAGCGGCGTATACACCCAGGTCTCCAGCCCGTTCGCGGCGGCGAAGTCGCGCTGCTCGTCGCTCAGGACCCCGAACGGGTGGATCACCCCTGGAGGCAGTGTGCCAGGGCGGACCCGCAAGTATGTGCCGTTCAGCTGGAAGGCGTCGATCGGGATGCTGCCGATGGATGCGGCGTGCGCCCGCGCCCGCTCGATCCGCCACGCCGGGTGGTTGGACGCTCCGACGCGTCGGACGACCCCGCTCGAGGTCAGCGATGCGAGGCCGTCGACCGTCTGCTCGATCGGTACGGTGCGGTCCTCCTGGTGGAGCCAGAGGAGATCGACGGCCTCGACGCCGAGACGTTCGAGGCTGCCCTCGATCGCCTGATGGATCGCGCGCGGCGAGAGTCCCGTGCGGTGCTCCGGCCAGGAGCCGGGCCACAGCGGCTCCGCGCCGACCTTGGTGGAGAGGTGCACCTGGCTGCGGATGCCGGGACGCGCGGCGAGCCAGCGGCCGATCACTGCCTCTGACTCCCCTCCGTGCCCGGTGTCGCTCGCCCAGAAGCTGTAGCAGTCTGCGGTGTCGATCCAGACGCCGCCGCGTTCGACGAAACGATCCAGCAGGGCGAACGAGGCGTCTTCGTCGACCAGCGTCCCGAAGGACATGGCGCCGAGGACGAGGGGGGAAGCAGGGGTGTTCTGAACGGTCATGGGTTCAGCCTGCAACCTGGAGCGCGCTCCAGGTCAAGGCCTAGGATCGACGCCATGACGACCTACACCCCCGCGGAGACGGCGGCACGCTCGGGATTCAGCATCGACACGCTGCGCTACTACGAGCGCGAGGGGATCCTCCCGGCGGTTCCGCGCACGGCGGGCGGGCATCGCGCCTATACGGACACCGAGCTCGGCCTCCTGGAATTCCTCAAGTGCCTGCGGGAGACGGGCATGCCGGTGGAACGACTGCGCCGCTACGGCCAGCTCTGCCGGAGCGAAGACACGATCCCCGAGCGGATCGCGCTCTTGGAGGAGCACGCGGAGACGGTGGAGCGTCAGCTGGCCGAGGTGCTCGCGCAGCAGCGCCGGCTCTCGGAGAAGCTGACCTGGTACCGGGGGCAGCTCGACTGATTCAGCTGTGCGCGGCCCACCATACGAGGAAGGCGGCGCCGAGCGCGATCACCCAGCTCACGAGACTGCCGACGAGGAAGTACTCGGCCCTGGCGCCCGTGTCGCCGTCTCGCGAGATCTCCGGAAACCGCACGATTCCCTTCGCCGCGAGCATCGCGGCCAGCACGGGATAGGCGGCGGCGAGCGTGAGGATCATGACCAGGACGCGCTCCAGGGGCCCGATGAGGCGTCCTCCCTTGAATCCGTTCCGAGGGTCGGCCCGGGGCGCGGTGGCGGCGACGGTCGGCGCGGTGTCGAGCACGGGAGCAGGGTCGGCAGGTGCGGGATCGACGGACGGCTGCGCGGCGGGCAGTGCGGGATCGGCAGGACGCCAGGTGTGCTCACCGTCGAGCGCCGCGCGCACGACGAGGTTCGACGACTCGAGGAGGAACACGCCGGCACCGAGCGCGAGCACGGCGAGATCGAACTCCACTACGCCGAACGGCGAGCGCAGACTCCACAGTTCGCCGATGAGCCCGGCTTCCGGTCGAGCTCCGGCCCAGAGTACGGACCCGACGCTCACCGCCGCGAGGACGACCGCCGGCCAGAATCCGGCGCGCGACGGTCCCTCATCCGGCATGCTCCAGACCCAGAGGACGCCGACCGCGAGACCGAGGAGCGCCGCGAGCAACGCGTCACCGCCGATGCCGAGGAGGATGACGACGGCCGCTGCTGCGACATATCCGATCCATCGTCGGGGGACGAACTGCCGCACGAGGTCGGCGGCTCCGATGGCGAGCAGGATGAACCCGGCGACGATCATGCCTTCTCCCCCCTCAGCGCTTCGAGGCCTTCGAGGAGAGCGGCGGCTCCGGCGCTGCGCAGGGACTTCGAGACACTCGGCTGAGAGATCTGCTCCTGCGCCGCGAGCTCCTGCTGGGACCGACCGACCGCCCGGCCGTAGGTGAGACGCCGCTCGCGGGCGCTCATCGCGCCGACCAGTTCGTCTCGGACGAGCAGATAGGCGTTGGATGCGGCGACGGTGGTCTCCATGACCTCATCCTGCCCCGGAGCACCGACAATCCAGGTGCGGGTGCGGGGAACGGCGCGTTGCTCGCGGGAGTGGACGGTCTCGATCGCGGCCCGTGCGGCGTACCAGCCCGGCCCGTCGGCGAGTTCGCCGTGCACCGACTCGACCGCGGTGACCTTCCCGATGCCGAGACCGAACCGGAAGGCGATCCCGTCCGGCAGCCGCAGCTGGATCATCAGGAGCGATGCGAGGGCGTCAGGGAGGGCACCGTAGACGGCCTGCTGCTCGTCTCCCACCGTGGGTGTGAGCGGGTGCACCGCGAGGGGGAGGTCATGTTCGACCTGCGCGATGGTCTCGTCGAGGATCCGCTGAGCTTCTCCGCGATCGCTCAGTTCACGGGACCCGACGATGTCGGCGATGACGGCGATGACCATGCGATAACCTTATCACGAATATCTCTGAGTTATGCCGTATATGGTTATGGAATGGAAATATGCCTGAATCACGCATGATCCCGTGGACCGACGGGACCTGGACCCACGCCCCTGCAGCCCTCACCGTCGCCGAGCACCTGGATGCGACCGCGGTCGAGGGAAGCGATGCGTGGCGCCACACCGCCTACGGCTTCGTGCACGACTCCGAACACGCACTCCTCGCGCCCCTCCGAGTGGGCGAGGCGATGGAGGTGTCGTTCCGCGCCCCCTGGGACGGACAGTTCGACCAGGCGGGCATCTTCGTCCGCATCGATGACGAGCACTGGGCGAAGACGGGTGTGGAGTACGCCGACGACCATCTCGGACTCGGCGCCGTGGTGACCGCCGGACGCTCGGACTGGTCGGTCGGCCAGGTGGACGAGTGGCGTGACAGCGAGATCACCATGCGAGTGAGCCGGTGGTCGGACGCCCTGATCGTGCGGGCCCGCGCGGACGACGGCGCCTGGAGGCTGGTCAGGGTCGCCCCGTTCGACGGCCAGGCAGCCGCCTCCGCCGGACCGTTCCTGGCCGCACCCACCCGCGCCGGTCTGACGGTTCGCTTCACACGGTGGGAGCGAACCGCGGCTGACACCGAGCTGCACTGATCCGCTGCGGGACCCGATCCCCCGACTCGACGAAGCGGGTTACAGACCGAGCGCGTGGGCGGCGGCCTGCGCGCGCGCGACGAGTTCGGCGCGCTGCTCGGCGACGCGGACCGGAGCCGTCCCGCCGACGCCGGTCCGTGAGGCCACGGACCCCTCGATCGTGAGGACTTCACGCACCTCGGGCACGAGGTGCGGCGACACGGACAGCAACAGCTCGTCGGAGGCATCCTCCAGACCGATCCCCTGCTCTTCGCACGCACGCACGAGCGCGCCGGAGATCTCGTGCGCATCGCGGAAGGGCACCCGCCGCTTGACCAGCCACTCGGCGACGTCCGTCGCGAGCGAGAAGCCCTGCGGGGCCAGCTCCGCCATCCGCGCCGTGTCGAAACGGAGCGTCGCGATCATCCCGGCGAATGCGGGAAGCACGACCTCGAGGGTCTGCACCGAGTCGAAGACAGGCTCCTTGTCCTCCTGCAGGTCGCGGTTGTACGCGAGCGGGAGGCCCTTGAGCGTGGCCATCAGCCCGGAGAGGTTGCCGATCAGGCGCCCCGACTTGCCGCGGGCGAGCTCCGCGATGTCGGGGTTCTTCTTCTGCGGCATGATGCTGGACCCCGTGGAATACCCGTCGTCGAGCGTCACGAAGCCGAACTCCCGGGTGTTCCAGAGGATGATCTCCTCGGAGAGCCGCGAGATGTCGACGCCGGTCATCGCCGTGATGAACGCGAACTCGGCGACGACGTCACGGGCGGCGGTACCGTCGAGCGAGTTCTCGGCCGGGCGATCGAGGCCCAGCTCCGTCGCGACGAGCGCGGGGTCGAGACCGAGAGTCGAGCCGGCGAGGGCTCCCCCACCGTACGGCGAGACACCGGCACGGCGACGCCAGTCCACCAGGCGCTCGAGCTCGCGCACCAGCGGCCAGCCGTGGGCCTGGAGATGGTGCGCGAGAAGCACGGGCTGCGCGTGCTGCAAGTGGGTGCGGCCGGGCAGGATCGCCTCGGGATGCGCCTCTGCCTGAGCGACCAGCGCATCGATCACCCGCAGGATGTCGCGCGCGATCACGCGAGCGTGGTCGATCAGGTACATCCGCACCAGCGTGGCGATCTGGTCGTTGCGGCTGCGTCCGGCCCGGAGTCGTCCCCCCAGTTCCGGTCCGAGCTCGGCGATCAGCGCCTGCTCCAACGCACCGTGCACGTCCTCATCCGTCGGCACGGGGCGCAGTGTTCCGTCGGCCACCGCGCGGGCGACGGCGTCGAGTCCCTCGTGCATCCGCCGCGCCTCGTCGGGTTCGAGGTAACCTGCGGCCTCGAGCGCCGTGGCGTGTGCGTGGGACCCGGCGATGTCGTACGGCGCCAGGATCCAGTCGAAGTGCGTGGACCGGCTGAGCTCGACCAGCTCGGGTGCCGGGCCGGTGGCGAAGCGGGCGCCCCAGAGCGCTCCCTCGTTGGTGCCTTCGTGGGTCGAGTCGGCCATCACGCGTCCTTCTTGCCGAGGAGCCAGACCAGCAGGGCCTTCTGCGCGTGCAGGCGGTTCTCGGCCTCGTCCCACACGACGCTCTGCGGACCGTCGATCACGCTGGAGTCGACCTCGTAGCCGCGATCCGCCGGGAGGCAGTGGATGAAGATCGCCTCGGGATCGGCGAGCGTCATGGTCTCGGGCGTGACCTTGTAGCCGCCGAGATCACGGATACGCGCGATCTTCTCCTCCTCCTTGCCCATCGAGACCCAGGTATCGGTGACGACGACGTCGGCGCCGGCCGCGGCCTCGACCGCGTCGGTGAAGAGCGTGATCGAGCCGCCCGTCTCGGCGGCGCGGCGGTCGGCCGCCTCGATGACGTCGGCGCGGGGCGCGTAGTCCTCCGGGGAGGCGATGCGCACGTGCATACCCGCGGTCACGCCGGCAAGCGCGTAGGAGTGCGCCATGTTGCTCTGGCCGTCGCCGAAGAACGTGAGCGTGAGGCCCTTCAGGTCGCCCTTGTGCTCGCGGATCGTCAGCAGATCGGCGAGCAGCTGGCACGGGTGGAAGTCATCGGACAACGCATTGATGACCGGGACCCGGGTGCCCGCGGCCATCTCCTCGAGTCCGGACTGCGCGTAGGTGCGCCACACGATGGCCGCGACCTGGCGCTCCAGCACGCGGGCGGTGTCCGACGGGGTCTCCTTGCCGCCGAGCTGGCTGCTCGCGGTCGAGATGATCAGGGGCGATCCCCCGAGATCGGCGATGCCCACCGCGAACGAGACGCGGGTACGCGTGGAGGACTTGTCGAAGATGACCGCGACCGTCTGCGGACCGGCGAGGCTCTTGTCGGCCCACCGGTCCTTCTTCAGCTCGAGGGCGAGATCGAGGATCTCCGCCTGCTCGGCGGGGGTCAGGTCGTCGTCCCGAAGGAGGTGGCGGGTCATGCGGATACCTTTCCGGCGACAGAGGCCTGGACATCGGCGAGGGCGGCGGTGAACAGCTCGCGGAACTCGGCGAGCTCGGCGTCGCCGATGGTGAGAGCCGGAGCGATGCGCACGGTCTCGGGGTTGGCGGCGTTGACGATGAGGCCGCGCTCTTGCGCGGCGGCGACGACCGCACCCGCGACCGGCTGGCTGAGGGCGACGCCGACGAGGAGGCCCCGCCCGCGCACGCCCTCGATGAGCGGGGAGTCGATGTCGAGCAGGATCTCGCGCAGTTCTGCCCCGCGGCGCGCGGCGTTCTCGACGAGTCCTGCGCTCTCGATCTCGGCGAGCACGGCGTCCGCGACGGCGGTCGCCAGCGGGTTGCCACCGAAGGTCGAGCCGTGCGAACCCGGGGTGAACAGCGCGCTGGCCGCACCGTAGGTGACCAGCGCCCCGATCGGGAAGCCTCCGCCGATGCCCTTCGCGAGGGTGATGGCATCGGGCGTGATGCCCTCGTGGCTGAAACCGAACCACTGACCGGTGCGCCCGGCGCCGGTCTGGATCTCGTCCACGATCAGGAGGGCGCCGTGCGCGAGGGTCAGCGACCGCGCGGCCGCGAGGTACCCGTCCGGCAGCTCGACGACGCCGGCCTCGCCCTGGATGGGCTCCACGATGACCGCGGCGACACGGTCGTCGATCGCGGTCTCGAGCGCTTCGATGGTGGCGGGGATGTGCTCGACGCCGCCCGGCATCGGCGCGAACGGCGCGCGCATCGACTCCTTCGCGGTGAGGGCGAGCGAGCCCATGGTGCGTCCGTGGAAGCCGTTCTCCAGCGCGAGGATGCGCGGCCGCTCGGCACCGCCGTGGAGGCGGGCGAGCTTGAACGCGGCCTCGTTGGCCTCGGCGCCCGAGTTGGAGAAGAACACCCGTCCGTCGATGCCGGCCCCCGCGAGGCGCTTGAGTCGCGCGGCGAGCGCGAGCTGCGGAGGCGTGGCGAAGTAGTTCGACACGTGCGCGAGCGTGGCCGCCTGCGTCGACACCGCGGCGACGAACGCCGGGTGGGCGTGACCGAGAGAGGTGACGGCGATGCCGGCGAGGAAGTCGAGGTGGCGTCGGCCGTCGGCATCCCACAGGTACGAGCCCTCACCGCGGACCAGCAGCGCGAGCCGCTCCCCCGCGTTGAGCACGAGATCACGTGCCGCGTCGTCCTGCCAGACGGTCATGCCGTCGCTCCCTTCGCTCCCAGGACCACTTCGGTCCCGATTCCCTTGCTGGTGAAAAGTTCGACGAGCACCGAGTGCGGCACCCGCCCGTCGATGATCGCGGCCGCGTCGACGCCGCCCTCGACCGCGTCGAGACACGCGCGCATCTTCGGGATCATCCCCGACTCGAGCGTCGGCAGCATCTCGACGAGCGCCTCCGACGTGAGATGCGACACGAGCGAGTCGCGGTTGGGCCAGTCGGCATAGAGCCCGGGCACGTCCGTGAGGATCACGAGCTTGCGGGCTTTCAGGGCGACGGCGAGTGCCGCAGCGGCCGCGTCGGCGTTGACGTTCAACGACTGCCCAGGATGGTCGAGGTCCGGCGCGATGCTCGACACCACCGGGATGCGACCGGAGGCGAGGTGATCGAGCACGGGCGTCGGATCGACCTCGACGACATCGCCGACCCGGCCGAGGTCGACCTCTTCGCCATCGATCACGACTCCGCGACGACGTCCGCCGAAGAGCCCGGCGTCTTCCCCGCTGAGTCCCGTGGCGATGGGCCCGTGCGAGTTGATCTTCGACACGAGCTGCGGGTTCACCTGTCCGGTGAGCACCATGCGCACGACGCTGATCGCCTCGGTGTTGGTGACGCGGTAGCCGCCCTTGAACTCGCTGGGGATCTCGAGGCGCTCGAGCATGTTCGAGATCTGCGGGCCGCCGCCGTGCACCACGACCGGTTGGACGCCGACGTAGCGGAGGTAGGCGATGTCCTGCGCGAACGCCTCCTGCAGCTCGTCCGAGACCATGGCGTTCCCGCCGTACTTGACGACGACGATCTGGTCGCGGAACTTCTTCAGCCACGGCAGCGACTCGATCAGCGTCGTCGCCTTCTGCGCGGCGATGTCCGGAGTGGTGTCCTGGATGTCGGTCATGAGGCGTAGGCGCTGTTCTCGTGCACGTAATCGTGGGTGAGATCGTTCGTGAGGACGGTCGCTGTCGCGTCTCCCGCCCTCAGGTCGATCACCAGGTGCATGGCACGGGGGGTCAGATCGACCTCGTCGCGCGGACGGTCGGGGCCGCCCGCCGTGCAGACGCGCACGCCGTTCATCCACACGTCGACGTCGTACGGGTCGAACTGCGCGCCGGTGGTGCCAATCGCGGCGAGCACTCGGCCCCAGTTCGGGTCGTTGCCGAAGATCGCGGCCTTGAACAGGTTGTTCCGCGCGACGGAGCGTCCGACCTCGACGGCTTCCTGCTCCGAGACCGCCTGCTGCACCTCGATCGTGATGTCGTGGCTCGCGCCCTCGGCATCGCCCTGCAGCTTCACGGCCAGCTCCTGGCACACCTCGGTGAGGGCGGCGGCGAAGTCGTCCAGATCGGGCACGACCTCGGATGCGCCGTTCGCGAGCAGGGTCACCTGATCGTTGGTGGACATGCAGCCGTCGGAGTCGAGCCGGTCGAAGGTCTTCCCCGTTGCACGGCGCAGCGCCTCGTCGGCCTGGAGGGGCTCGAGCACGGCGTCGGTCGTGATCACGACGAGCATCGTCGCGAGACCGGGCGCGAGCATCCCCGCGCCCTTCGCCATCCCGCCGATGGTCCAGCCGTCCCGCTGCACGACCGCCGTCTTGGCGACGGTGTCCGTGGTCATGATGGCGTGAGCGGCCGAGTCTCCGCCGTCCGGGCTGAGCTCGGCGATCGCCTGCGCCGTGCCGTCCAGAACCTTGGCGCGGAAGACCTCGTCGCCGGTACCGATGAGCCCCGTGGAGCACACCAGGACATCACCGGCGCTGACCCCGAGGAGCTCTGCCGCCTTCTCGGCGGTCTGATGCGTCGTCTGGAACCCGAAGCTCCCCGTGAAGCAGTTCGCCCCTCCGGAATTGAGGACGACGGCCTCGACCACACGGTCGGCGACGGCCTGCTGCGACCAGATGATGGGGTTCGCCTTGGCGCGGTTGCTCGTGAACACGGCGGCACCGACCTTGCGCGGACCTCGGTTGACGACGACGGCGACATCGGGCTTGCCGGTGGACTTGAGCCCTGCGGCCACACCGGCCGCCTCGAATCCTACGGGGGCGGTGACGCTCACGGGGCGACTCCGTTCACTGAGAGGGCGCGGGTCTCGGGAAGGCCCAGCGCGATGTTCATGGATTGGATGGCAGCGCCGGCGGTGCCCTTGACGAGGTTGTCGACGGCGGTCACGACCGTCACGCGGTTCGCGGCGCGATCGATCGCGAGGCCGATCAGCGCGGTGTTCGCCCCGAGCACGTCGGCCGTGCGCGGGAAGCGCCCCTCTGGGAGCAGCTGCACGAAGGTCTCCTCGCCGTAGGCGTCCTGCCAGGCGGCGCGGATCTGTTCGTCCGACGCGCCCTCGACGATCGGCGCGCTCGAGGTCGCGAGGATCCCCCGCGACATCGGGACCAGCACCGGGGTGAACGAGATCCGGATGCCGTCGGCGTCCGCACCGGATGCCGCAGCGAGCGCCTGACGGATCTCGGGGATGTGGCGATGCGTACCGCCGACCGCGTAGGGGTTCGCCGAGCCGAGGATCTCGCTCGCGAGCAGGTTCGGCTTGAGGCTCTTGCCGGCACCGGAGGGTCCGACCGCCAGGACGGAGACGATGTCGGAGGGGTCGATCACCCCGGCGGCGACCCCGGGGGCCAGGCTCAGGCTCACGGTGGACGCGTTGCAACCCGGCGCCGCGATGCGGGTGGCCGCACGGAGGTGCTCGCGCTGCTTCGTCCCTGCGACGAGAAGCTCCGGGACGCCATAGGTCCACGGCTCGTGGAACTCCCCGCCGTAGAACGCGTCCCAGGCGGCGGACGACGTGAGCCGGTGGTCGGCACCCGCATCGATCACCAGGGGTGCATCGCCGAGCGCGTCGGTGTACTGCCCGGACTGGCCGTGCGGGAGGGCGAGGAACACGATGTCGTGGCCGGAGAGGGTCTCCGGCGTGGTGTCCTGCAGGGTGAGGTGGGCGAGCGAGCGCAGATGCGGCTGGTGATCGATGAGCGGTTGACCGGCGTTCGAGTGCGCCGTCACGGTGCGGATCTCGATGTCGGGGTGATCGGCCAGGAGGCGGAGGATCTCGCCTCCCGCATAGCCGGATGCGCCGGACACGGCGACGGAATACGTCATGCTTCTACCTTAACGGTCGGGTCCTTCCGCGATGGGAGGACCGGGGGCGGGGCCGGAGGCGGCGACACCGGCACTCGACCGCCGCGCATGCGCAGGCAGAAGGGCGGGGTCGCCTAGAGTCGGCGGCCGCGGCGTCGGCGCACAGCGATGACGCTCGGAGCGAGCGTCGAAGGAGCGGTGGCGGCCGAAGGCATGTCGCGACAGTAGCGCGGGCTCGGCCACCACCGCAAATCCGGCCCGTCATGCGGGGCGCTGCGACTCCATCGGCGCGGCGAAGAAGGCGCGCTCGTGCGCGCTCGACGTCGTGAACGCCCGACGCATCCGCTCCGCGGCATCGGCGCTGCTCGATGCTGCAGCCGCGCCCGCATAGGCGATCGCGGTGCGGGTCGCGCCTTCGAACGCCGGATCCGCATAGGTCGCGAGCCAGGACGCGAAGGGATGCTCCGGGTCCTTGGCATAGTCGCCGAACTCCCCTGCGTGCAGGCGGCGCCCGAGGTCCGTGTACAGCCAGAAGCACGGAAGGACCGCAGCGACGATCTCCGCGTAGTCGCCGCCGAACGCGATGGAGCGGAGATGATCGAGGTACGCCGTCGTCGTGGCATCCGGTTCCGCGGCGAAGGTCGCGGCGCTCACGCCCTGCGCCGGCGTCAGCCAGGACGCGTGCAGCTCCAGCTCGCCCGCGATCGAGCTGCGCGCGGACTCGGCCCAGAAGGCCTGCTCCGCCGAGGTGGGCGCAAGGCGCGAGGCCTCGGCGAGGACACGCGCGTACTCCCGCAGGTAGAGCGCATCCTGCGCGAGGTACGACAGGAACGGTCGGCGCTCCAGGGTCCCGTCGGCGAGCGCGCGGATGAAGGGCAGATCGTCGATGTCGGCGCGGATCTCCGCCGTGTCCCGCCACCACGACGCGACGATGTCGGCGGCGTCCCCCGGCGCCTCCGTGCCGCCGCGACGCCAGAGTCCCGCGAAATGGCTGATCGGTCCGTTACCTCCGCCGACGCGCAGCGACTTCCCCGCATGGAGCGACTCGCGCAGCCAGGACCTGGCGGCGCGGACGGCGTCTTCCGGGGTGTCGCCGCGAGCAAGCCGGGTCGCGAGGGCGGATGACAACGAGCAGCCGGTGCCGTGTGTGCTCCGACTCGGGATGCGGGGACCCGTGAACTCCCGGCGCAGTCCCCTGCGGACATCCAGCAGCGCGTCCGGCGCATGCTCCCCGCCGAGGTGCCCACCCTTGACGAGGACAGCGACCCCGACCTGGTCGGACAGCTGCTCCGCGGCCGACACGGCCTCGGCCCAGTCGTCGGTCGCGCGGCCGGACAGCACCGCGAGCTCGGCGAGGTTCGGGGTGATGAGGGTCGCCCGACTCAGCAGCGCATGCAGTTCCCGCTCGGCATCCGGCTCCAGCAGCCTGTCGCCCGAGGTGGCGACCATGACGGGATCGAGCACGACGACGGGCGGACGGACGGCATCGAGCCAGGCTGCGACCGTCCGGATCACCGAGGCGTCGGCGAGCATCCCGATCTTCACGGCGTCGATCACGACGTCGTCCGACACCGCCTCGAGCTGCGAGCGGAGAAAGTCCACCGGGGGCACGTGCACCGCACGCACGCCGCGGGTGTTCTGCGCAGTGAGCGCCGTCAGGACCGCCATCCCGTATCCGCCGTTCGCCGCGATCGACTTCAGGTCGGCCTGGATACCCGCGCCTCCTGAGGGGTCGCTGCCGGCGATGCTCAGCACCCGCGGCACGGACGCGGCGAGCCACCGCTTGCGGAACTCGGCCGCTGCGGCTGCCGGATCCTCGGCGGTGCACAGCGCGGAGACCACGGCGAGCCCGGCCGCTCCGGCAGCGCTGAGGTGTTCCGTGTCGTCGATGCCGACGCCGCCGATGGCCACGCACGGCAGCGGTGAGCGGGCAGCGAACTCCCGGAACCCCTCGATGCCGAGCGGTGCGGGGTGGTCCGGCTTGGTGGCCGTGGGGCGGATGACGCCGACGCCGAGGTAGTCGACCGTGCCCTCGGGGAGCGCGCGAACGGCCTCGAGGTGGACGGTGCTGTTCGCGGTGAGACCGATCAGCGCATCCGGCCCCAGAACCTCGCGCGCACGGAGCACAGACGCATCGTTCTGCCCGACGTGCACTCCGTCGACCCTGGCTCCGCGTGCGCGGGCGGCCACGGCGGCGTCGAGACGGTCGTTCACCACGAGGAGCGCCCGCCCGTCGATGACTGCGGACAGCGCGAGCAGTTGCTCGACAGTCTCGGCATCCGTCGCGGTCTTGTCCCGCAACTGCACGATGCGCACGCCGCCGTCGACGGCGCGCCGGACGGTCTCGATCACGCCTCGTCGACTGCAGAGGTCGGGATCCGTGACGAGGTACAGCGACAGGTCGGCGATCACAGCGCGACGACCTCGACGCGCGCGGCCGCCCTGATGTCCTCGGCGGTCACCGCGGCGAGCGCGTCCAGCAGCGCGACGGCGAAGCTGCCGGGACCGGAGGAGGTCGCGGCAGCCCGTTCGGCCGCCACCGTGTAGACGAGACCGGCGGCGGCGACGGCCGTGAGATCGTCGTGCTCCGTGGCCCCGGCGGCCCCGAGGAAAGCAGCCATCACTGCACCGAGAGCGCACCCTCCGCCCGTGACCCGCGTCAGAAGCTCATGCCCGTTGGCCACGCGCAGTGTCCGCGCACCGTCGGTGATGAAGTCGATCGGCCCCGAGACCGCGACCACCGCGCCCGTCCGGCGCGCGAGGGAGACGGCGGCATCGGCGGCGGCCTCGGTGCTGTCCGTGGAGTCCACCCCGCGGCCACCGGCGCTGAGTCCGGCGAGGGCGAGGATCTCGGAGGCGTTGCCCCTGACCGCGGTCGGGCGCTGTTCGACGAGCTCGTGCGCGAGCGCCGTGCGCACCGGGAGGGCGCCGATGGCTACGGGGTCGAGCACCCACGGCGTCCCGGATGCGGTGGCACCGGCGACCGCCTCTCGACTCGCGGCGCGCTGTTCCCGAGTGGGCGTCCCCAGATTGATCAACAACCCGGAGGCGACACCCGCGAACATGCCTGCCTCGTCGACGATGTCGACCATGGCGGGAGCGGCTCCCAGAGCCAGCAGCACGTTGGCGGTGAAGCCCGTGACGACCGCGTTCGTGATGCAGTGGGTCAACGGGGGCGCCGCGCGCAGCACCTCCAACAGTGCGGCAGCCCCGTCGGCGAGGTCGATGGTGGTTTCAGGACGCAGAAGATCGCTCATCGCGACATCCCTTCGCTAGTACGAACTAGATCAGGTTCGACGGGTCTGTTCTCAGCCGCAGGTCGCGGCACCCCGTGTCACTGCTGGCAGTCTAGCGATGAGCCACGACCGACCGTTCGCGACGCTCAGGCGAAAGCGTCGAGCAGCGCGCGCTCCTCCGCCCTGGTGAGTCCCGCGCGCCGACCGCGATCGACGCCGCGTTCGCGCTCGTCCGCCACCACCCGCTCCACCGTGTCGGCGAGGGAGCAGAGGGTGCCGCCGTTCTGTCGGTACCGCATGTTCGAGCGGGTCATGAACCCGGTCATCTCGGGCGGCAGCCACAGGGGCAGCGATCGCGGCCCTGACCAGTACGCGACGCCCTCGGCGACGAGACGTTCCTCCGTGCCGACGACGATCGGCCCGGTGTGGCCCGCGGCATCGCGCACGGTCCGGATCACCTCGGCCAGACCGTGCACCTCGCCGATCGCGTTCACGGCTCCGGTGACCTCGGCCGACACGATGAACGCGGCCGCATCGTCCACGTCGATGACCTGCGCCGAACGTGACTCGAGAGGCGGAACCAGCACGGGCTCGTCCGGCGCTCTCAGGAACGCCGCCGCCCAGTAGCCGAAGCGGTCGCTCGGGTCGCCCTCTCCGACGATGAGACCAGGACGCACGATCAGCGACCGGTCGCCGAGACCCGCCATCACCGCGTCCTCCGCCGCGACCTTCTGGGGGCCGTAGTCGTCGTCCTCCTGCTGGGCCGCGGGGAGCCGCGGAGCCGACTCGTCCGCGCCGCTGGTCTCGTCGTCCCGGTACACCGACATCGACGACACGTAGGTCCATCGCGCGGCGCGGTCGTGGAGAGCGCTCACCGCCGCGGAGACGTGATCCGCCCGGGACGAGACATCGACGACGTGGTCCCACTCCGTCCGTGACACGACGTCGTAGGCGTCTTCGTCCTCGCGGTCGGCGAGGACGAGGCTCGCCCCCGGCGGCGCCGGCCGCTCGCCGCGGGCCAGGCACGTCACCGTCGCCCCTGCCCCGAGGGCGTGCGCAGCGACCCTCCCCGACAGCCATCCGGTCCCTCCGAGGATCAGCACATCCGTCATGACCTCATAACACCAGCGACGAGGCGTCAGGGGAAGAGGCTCCGCTCAGAGCGGAGCCCTTCCACGCGAAAGTGCGCGGCACCCGTCCGGGGCGCCGCGCACTCTGTGCCGGGTTCAGTCGCGCAGGGCGGCCCCGAAGCGCTGCGCAGCCACCTCGACACCGGCGAGCTTGGCCGCTGTCGCTTCGGCCGCGGTGAGCGTGCGATCATCGGCGCGGAAGCGCAGGGCGAAGGTCAGGCTCTTCGACCCCTGCGGCACGCCCTCGCCACGGTAGTCGTCGACGAGTCGCACGGCCTCCAGAAGCGCACCGGCGCCCTCGGCGAGCGCCGCCTGGACATCCGCGGCGGCCACGTCGGCCGGGAGCGTGAGAGAGACGTCCTGCGTCGCCGCAGGGAAGGTCGACAGCGAGGCGGCGACGACCCGACCGCTCGCGAGCGTGAGCACACGATCCAGGTCGAGCTCGAAGACGGTCGCGCGTCCGGGGAGATCTGCGTCCTCCGCGACCGCGGGGTGGAGTTCGCCGACGTAGCCGACCTCTTCGCCGGCGACCAGGAGCGAGCCCGTCCGACCGGGGTGGAGGGCGGCACGCTCTGACTGCACGACGTCGATGTCGACGCCCGCAGCGGCAGCGATCACCCGGACCGCGTCCAAGGCCTCGACGATCCCCGCAGCCTCGGCGGGGCGGCCGGGCTGGCGCGGCGCGATGTGTCCGGTCAGCACAGCCGCGATGTGTCGATGCTGCGGCGGGATCGATGCGTTCAGCGCGGCGAGGGTCTCGTCGGACGGACGTGCCCCCAGCGGCGGAACGTCGTCGGTGCCGTACTCGACGCCGGGCTCGGGGACGAACACGACGCCGGTCTCGAAGATCGCGAGGTCGACGAGCCCCCGCGAGATGTTGCGGTGCGCGGTCTGCAGCAGCCCGGGGATCAGCGAGCGACGCAGATACGGGGCCTGTCCGTCGAGCGGGTTCGCCAGACGGATGCTCGGCAGGTGCTCGCCCGTCGCGGAGCCGTGGAGGTCGTTCTGCGCCTCGGTCGTGAACGGGAAGGCCGGAGTCTCCACGAGTCCGGCAGCGGCCAGGGCATCGGCCACGCGGCGTCGACCCTGCTGATGCGCGGTGAGGCCGCGTCCGGAGGGCGGGGTGGGCAGGACCGACGGGATGCGCTCGAGCCCGTGGATGCGAGCGACCTCCTCGGCGAGCGTCCACTTGTCGGTCAGGTCGGGTCGCCAGGTCGGCGGGATCACGGTCCAGCCGCCGTCCGTGTCCGAGACCTCGGCTCCGACCGTCGTCAACGCACCGAGGATCTCCTCGTCGGTGTAGTCGACCCCGATGAGCTCCGGCACGAACTCGGCGGGCAGTTCGATCTCGGGGACGAAGATCTCGGCGAACAGTGCTCCGCCCTCGTCCGTGAGCGTCCCACCGGCGAGCTCGACCATGAGGTCGGCGGCACGACGGGCGGCCACGAACGGGATGAGCGGGTCGACACCGCGCTCGAACCGCTTGGAGGCCTCGCTCGGCAGTTTGTGTCGGCGCGCGGTGCGGGCGATGGTCGTCGGGTCGAAGGTCGCCGCCTCGATGAGCACGTTCTTCGTCGTGTCGCCCATCTCCGTGGTGCCGCCGCCCATGACGCCGGCGAGACCGATGGGCCCCGATTCGTCGGTGATGAGCAGGTCTTCGACATGCAGTTCCCGCTCCACGCCGTCGAGCGTGGTCATCTTCTCCCCCGCCGTCGCACGGCGCACCGTGATGCCGCCGGCGAGCTTGTCGAGGTCGTAGCCGTGCAAGGGCTGGCCGAGCTCGAGCATGACGTAGTTGGTGATGTCGATGAGCACACCGAGGGACCGCATGCCGGCGAGGCTGAGGCGCGCGATCATCCAGGGCGGAGTGGGGCGCGACGGATCGACGTCCCGGACGACGCGCGTCACGAACTCACTCGCGCCGACGCGACCGCGCACCGGCGCGGTGTCGTCGACGACGGTGGTGTGTCCCGTGCCCGGCTGCAGCTCGGCGAAGTCGCGCTCCGCGGGGTCGCGGTAGGCCGCCCCCGTGACGTGCGCGTACTCACGGGCGACGCCGCGCAGGGAGAAGGCATAACCGCGGTCTGGCGTGACGTTGATCTCGACCGCCACGTCGTCCAGGCCCAGCAGGGCGATCGCGTCGGTGCCGACGGGTGCGTCGATGCCGAGGTCCGACAGCACGACGATGCCGTTGTGCTCGTCGCCGAGGCCCAGCTCACGTGCCGAGGCGATCATGCCGTCGGACACGTGACCGTAGGTCTTGCGCGCGGCGATCGGGAACGGGCCGGGCAGCACCGCACCGGGGAGGGTCACGACGACCTTGTCCCCGGCGACGAAGTTGTGGGCGCCGCAGACGATCCCGCGGACGCCGCCGTGCGCTTCGCCCACATCGACCTGGCACCAGTTGATGGTCTTGCCGTTGGACTGCGGCTCGGCCTCGAGCGAGACGACCTGGCCGACGACGACGGGACCCGTGATGTCGAAGCGGTGGATGTCCTCCTCTTCGAAGCCGACGGTCACCAGCGCCGCGAGGACATCCTCCGGCGTGGTATCCGCTGACACATCGACGTATTCACGCAACCACGAAAGCGGGACGCGCATCACACCACCATCCCGTACTGCTCGCTAAATCGGACGTCGCCTTCTGCCATGTCGCGCATGTCCTGCACGTCGCTGCGGAACATGAGTCCTCGCTCGATGCCCATGCCGAACGCGAAGCCGCTGTACTCCTCGGGGTCGATCCCCGCCGCACGCAGCACGTTCGGGTTGACCATGCCGCAGCCGCCCCACTCGATCCAGCGGGCGCCGCCCTTGAAGGTCGGGTGCCACAGGTCGAGCTCGGCGGAGGGCTCGGTGAAGGGGAAGTAGTTCGTGCGGAAGCGCATCTTCGCCTCCGGTCCGAACAGTTGGCGCGCGAAGTGGTCGAGCGTGCCCTTGAGATGCGCCATCGTGATGCCCTTGTCGATCACGAGGCCTTCGAACTGCGTGAACACCGGGAGGTGCGTCGCGTCGAACTCGTCGGTGCGGTAGACACGGCCGGGGCAGAGCACGTAGATCGGCACCTCGCGGTCGAGCATCGAACGCACCTGCACCGGGCTCGTGTGCGTGCGCATCACGAGGTGGCGTGAGGTCGGGTCGACGTAGAACGTGTCCTGCTCTTGACGCGCGGGGTGGTCGACGTCGAAGTTCAGGGCGTCGAAGTTGAACCACTCGTGCTCGAGCTCCGGTCCCTCCGCGATCTCCCAACCCATGCCCACGAAGATGTCGCACACCTGGTCCTGGAGCAGCGTGAGCGGGTGACGGGCGCCGACGCGGGTGCGCGACGGGAGGGCGGTGATGTCGACGCGCTCCGCCTCGAGCCGCACCGCGACCTCCTGGGCGGCGAGTTCGGCCTCTTTGGCGGCGAGCGCCTGGGTGACCTGCCCACGCCCCTGGCCGACGAGCTTGCCGAACGCTGCCTTGTTCTCTGGCGCGACCTGGCGCATCGAGGCGTTGAGGACCGCGAGCGGCGATCCCTCGGCCACATGGGCGGCACGCGCTGCTTTCAGCTCTGCGGTGTCGGCTGCGGCCGCGATCGCCGCGAGGGCGTCGGCGACGGCGGCTTCGACCGCTTCCGGGGTGATTTCAGGAGACTCTGACACGAGAATCGAGTCTACCGGGGCTGCACCGCGTCACCGTGCGGTCAGAGCGGAGCAGGACCGCCGCTCGTCCCGTCGAACTTGCCTGCGCCCCGCTGCAGCGCGATGACCTCGGTGACCGTGGAGTCGCCGTGGATCCGCGGGTCGCCGCCGCCGGCGTCCGGGGTGTACCCCTTGAGCCGCGGAGAGCGCCTCGTGCGGATCTCGAGCCATTTGGCGATGCCGGAGAGGATCAGGCACATGATGATGTAGATGCCGCCGATCACGAAGGCGGACTGGAGCACCGGACGCCCCTGCTGCGAGGTGAGCTGCTTCGCGAAGTACAGCAGTTCCGGGTACGTGATGATGAACCCGAGCGCGGTGTCCTTCATCGTCACGACCAGCTGCGCGACGATGACCGGCAGCATCGCGCGGATCGCCTGCGGGAGCAGGATCAAGCGCATCACGCCGCTCTTGCGCAGACCGATCGCGTAGCCGGCCTCCTTCTGCCCCCGGGGCAGCGATTCGACTCCGGCGCGGAGCACCTCTGCGAGGACCGAGCCGTTGTACGCCATGAGCGCCAGCACCACGGCCCAGTACGGATCCATCTTGACGCCGATGACGGGGAGCCCGTAGTAGAGCAGCATCATGAAGACGAGCACAGGGACGGCCCGGAAGAACTCCGTGATCACGGTGACCGGAACGCGCACCCACGCATGTTCCGACATGCGGCCGATGGCGAGCACGAAGCCCAGCGCGATGCTCAGGACCGCAGCGAGCCCGAAGGCGGCGAGCGTGCGCCCGAGTGCGCCGAAGATCTGCTCCCACACCGCGCTGAAGGTGAACACGTACCAGCGAGACGCGTCGAACTGCCCGCTCTCGTAGAAGCGGTAGCCGATGAAGCCCAGCAGCGCGAGCACCACGACGACCGTCGCGACACCGATCAGACGGTTGCGCAGGATCGCCTTCGGGCCGGGGACGTCGTACAGGACGGAAGTCATCGCGCGATCCTCCACTTGTTCTCGAGATACCGCTGAAGCCAGCTGAGGAGCAGGACGAGAGCGACGAAGATCACGGCGACCCAGAGCAGGACAGCGAGCGCGTTCTCACCGCGTTCGCTGAGGTACGACCGGACGGCGCCGAGCTCGACGATGGAGAAGCCTGCGGCGACGGTCGTGTTCTTCAGGAGCGCGATGAACACGCTCATCATGGGAGGGACGACGGAGCGGAAGGCCTGCGGGAGGACGACGAGGGTCATCACCTGCCCGAACGGCAGACCGATCGCCCGCGCGGCCTCCGCCTGCCCGACCGGGACGGTGTTGATGCCGGCGCGCAGCACCTCGGCGACGTAGGTGGCGGTGTAGATGCCGATCGCGAGGATGCCGAGCACCGTGGTGCTGAGCTTCGGCAGCCCGAGTTGCGGGTAGCCGAAGATGAAGAAGAAGAAGACGAGGGTCAGCGGGGTGTTGCGGATCAGGTTCACGTACACCGTGCCGACCCCGCGCGCGATCGGCACCGGCGAGACGCGCGCCGCTCCGACGATGATCCCGAGGACGAGCGCCAGCAGCCCACCGCCGAAGAAGATGATCAGCGTGTTCTTGAGCGCCTCGCCCCACAGATCGAGGTTTCCGAAGATGACGTCCACGCCACCCTCCCCTTCAGGATTCGGAGAGGGGGCGGCTGTGCAGCCGCCCCCTCTGGTCGATCAGTCGACGGCCGGCTGGGTGACTTCGATGCCGGACGATCCGAGGTTCTTGTCGAAGATCGCCTGCCAGATGTCGCCGCCGTCGGTGAACAGCGTGTTGATGTGCTCCTGGAGCGCCGTGTCGTCCTTCGCGAGGCCGACGCCGTAGCGCTCCTCTGTGAAGGGCTCACCGACGACCTTCAGGTTGTCGGGATCCTGTGCGGCGTAGCCGATGAGGATGGCCTGGTCGGTCGTGACCGCCTGGACCTCGCCCGAGAGCAGCGCCTCGACGCAGGCCGAGTACAGGTCGAACTCCTTGGTCGGGACATCCGGATAGTTGTCGCGGATGTTCTGGATCGGGGTCGAACCCGTCGCCGAGCACACGGTGGTGTCGGCGGTCAGGTCGTCTTCGCTCTTGATGTCCTCGTTGTCGGCGGCGACCAGGAGGCCCTGACCCGTGATGAAGTACGGACCGGCGAAGGCGATCTGCTCCTTGCGCTTGTCGGTGATCGAGTAGGTGCCGACGTAGTAGTCGACGTCGCCGTTCACGATCGCCTGCTCGCGGTTCGCGGAGGCGATCGGCTTGAACTCGATCTTGTCCTCGTCGTATCCGAGGGAAGCGGCGATCCAGCGGGCGATGTCGACGTCGAAGCCGGTGCGCTCACCGGTGGTCACGTCGAGGTAGCCGAGACCGGGCTGGTCCTCCTTGACGCCGATGACGACCTTGTCGCGATCCGTGATGGCATCGAATGTGGGGCTGCCCTCGAGCTGGACGTCGGTCGCGACCTCGAACCAGGTGCTGTCCTCGCCCGCGTCACCGCCGTCGGTGCTGCCGGGGTTCGACGGGCTGCCGCTGTTGCAGGCCGTCAGCGCCAGCAGGGCTGTCGCAGCGATTCCGATGCCTGCCAGTGTCCGTGTGCGTCGCATGTGCGTCTCCTTCGTGTGCTGTGTGTGCAGGGTCTTGGGGGTACGGGGGCTGAGCGCAGAACTCAGTGCGTCAGGAGCTTCGAGAGGAAGTCCTTCGCGCGGTCGCTCTTCGGATGCGTGAAGAACTCCTCGGGAGTCGCCTCCTCCACGATCCGCCCATCGGCCATGAAGACGACGCGGTCGGCCGCCTTGCGCGCGAAGCCCATCTCGTGGGTGACGACGATCATGGTCATGCCCTCATGGGCGAGTTCGACCATCACGTCGAGGACCTCGTTGATCATCTCGGGGTCGAGCGCGCTGGTCGGCTCGTCGAACAGCATCACCTTCGGCTGCATCGCGAGCGCACGCGCGATGGCGACGCGCTGCTGCTGTCCGCCGGACAGCTGTGCCGGCAGCTTCGAGGCCTGCTTGTCCACCCCGACGCGCTTGAGGAGCATCATCGCCTCGGCCTCGGCGTCCGCCTTCTTGAGGCCGCGGACCTTGATCGGACCGAGGGTCACGTTCTCGAGGATCGTGAGGTGGGCGAAGAGGTTGAACGACTGGAAGACCATGCCGACGTCGGCACGAAGGTGCGCGAGCCCCTTGCCCTCCGCCGGCAGTTCCTTGCCGTCGATGAGGATGGATCCGCTCGTGATGGTCTCGAGCCGGTTGATCGTGCGGCACAGCGTCGACTTGCCGGAACCGGACGGGCCGATCACGACGACGACCTCACCGGAGTTGACCGTCAGATCGATGTCGGCAAGCGCCTGGAAGTCGCCGTAGTGCTTCTGAACGTTCTCGACAACGACGAGGGGTGTACCAGAGGTCATCATTTCTCCAAACTAGCCACGTCGTACGCGTGGTTCCAGGCACTCCGGTGAGATTTACACGTTCGTAATCACCTGATCGCGGCGCCAATGCTGCCTTGCATGGGCACCCCACGGCCCGCCCCCTCGGGCCGCGGGATCATCCTGCTGCTGCACTCCCAGCGACAGCGAAGCGGCAGGCCTCCGATCGTGTGCGATCGCCCTCACACTGGCAGAAGGCGGCCGTCGTGTCAGACTTCTTGAGGATTTCTTGAGCCGTCAGCCTCGATGGTCTCGGTAGTAGTCGATCGCTCCGGGATGCAGCGGGACAGGGCCCGTGAAGATCGCCGACCGGCGGTCGAGCAGGGCGGCCGCCGGGACCTGACCTGCCATCCGCAGCCGGGCGTCGAACAGCCCTGCCAGGAGGTCACGGACCACGCCGTCGGGGGTGGAGGACGAGGTGACGAGATAGTTCGGAACCGCCATCGTGGTCGCAGCCTCGGTCAGACCGTAGGTGCCGGCCGGCACATCGGCAGGGCGATACGCATCGGAGTACCGCTCGTTGACGCGGTCGACCCATTCCTGTTCGATCGGCAGCAGGCGCACCGCCGTCACCTCGGCGAGTTCCGAGACGCCAGGGGTGGGGATTCCCCCGACCCAGAAGAAGCCGTCGATGTCCCCGCGTTCCATCGCACGGATCGACTCTCCGAGGTCGAACCTCGGGTTGCGGACCGACTCGAGGTCGACGCCGGCCGCATCGAGGACGCGCGCCGCGATCACGTTCACCCCGGAGTTCTCGGCGCCGAGCGAGATCGTGCGCCCGGCGAGATCACCGACGTCCGCGATCTCCGAGTCGCCGCGCACCACGACCTGCACGTATTCGTCGTACAGACGGGCCACGGCCTGCACCTCCAGCGGATGCTCGAACGCCCCGGCACCTGCCACGGCGTCTGCGGCGGCGTCGCCCTGTGCGAAGCCGACCAGCGCGTCTCCCGAGCTCACGCGCAGCAGGTTGTCCACCGAACCCGCCGTTTCGAGGGCCGTCACCCGGATGTCCAGTTCACTCGAGAGCTCGGACGCGAGATGGCTTCCGTAGTCGTAGTAGACGCCCGTCGACCCGCCGCTGGCGATCGCGTACTCCCCGTCGGTCCATTCGCTCGCTCGTTGGGTGCACGCCGCCAAGGCCCCGAGCAGCGCGAGCGTCGCGACCCCGGCCATCACCCGACGCGCCCTGACGTTCACGGGGTGGTCCTGTCGTGCAGCTGCAGCGCGACGACGAGTCCACCGTCCGCGGCCGCCGCGACCGTCAGTGCGCCGCCGACCGTCTCCAGCAGGTCGCTCGCTATGGCGAGTCCGAGCCCCGTGCCTGGCGTGTCCTCGTTCTCGGCGCTTCGCCAGAACCGGCCGGTCGCCGCCGCCGCCTGCTCTTCGCTGAGCCCTGGGCCGTGATCGCGGACCGTGATGCGGCAGGCTCCGCCCTCCCGATGCGCGCCGATCTCGATCTGCCCGCCATCCGGGGAGAACTTCACGGCGTTGTCGATCACCGCGTCGAGGGCGCTCTCGACGATCGTCCTGTCGGTCACGCTCATCACCGATGTCTCCCCCGATCCGATCAGGACGATGCCCCGGTTCCCGGCGACATCCCGCCACGCGTCACGGCGACGAGCGGCCAGGGTCGACAGATCGACCGCGGACATCGGCGAATCACCCCTGCCGCCTCTGGCGAGTCCGAGGAGCGTCTCGAGGATGCGCGTCATCCGTCGCCCTTCCTCCCTCGTCTCCTCCACATCCTCACGCCATTCCGTGCCCAGTCCCGTGGCCAGATGCTCGACCCGCAGCAGCAGGGCGTTGAGCGGATTGCGCAGCTCGTGGGAGGCGTTCAGCGCGAACTCCTGCTGCCGCGTCATCACCCTCTCGATCTCGTCGGCCATGCCGTTGAAGACCCGCGCCATCCGCCGCAGCTCGGGCGGACCCGCGTCCTCCGCGACGCGCGCGTCCATCTCGCCGCGCTCGATCGCCACCATCGCCTCGTCGAGTCGTCCGACCGGCGACAGCACCCAGCGGGCGAGGCGGAACACCAGCAGCACCCCGAGCGCGATCAGGACGAGCGCGATCGCGGAGATCACCAGGATCTGCTGCAGGATGGCGGCACGGGGAGCCTCGACATCGCCCGCGACCATCACCGCACCGATCACGTCGCCGTCGTCGAACACCGGTTCGGCGAGCGCGGCGTCGGCGACCGACCAGGGGTACACCGCCGCAGGCTGCTCCGCCCGACGCCCCGAGAGAGCGAGCCTGACGCGCTCCGCGTCCTCCTCCGTGAGCGCCGCGGCGTCCTGATCGCCGGAGGCCCACACGCCACCGCCGAGGTCGAACACGGTGACGTCGATGTCGTACACCTCTCGGAACCGCGTCACCTCGGCGTCGATCACCGTCGCGCTCCCCGACCGCAGCGCCTGGCGCGCGCTCGTGACGAAGTAACCGAGGTCTCCGAGCTGCTGCGTGTAGAACGACTGCCGCACGCTCCCGGCCGCGCTCCAGCCGGCCGCTCCGCCGAGGGCGATCAGGATCGCCACGAGCGGCACGAGGAACACGATGACCAGACGACGACGCATGACTCAGGATCCTGCGAGCCGGTAGCCGACGCCGCGGACCGTCTCGATGACGCTGCGGGCGCCGGTCTTCTTCCGGATCGCACCGACGTGCACCTCGAGCGAATGCCCGAATCCACGCCAATCCGTGTTCCACACCTCGCGGATCAGGCGCTCCTTCGGAACCGCCACACCGGGATACCGCGCAAGGACGGCGACGATGTCGAACTCCTTGCGGGTGAGGTCGACCGGCACACCCTCTGCCAGCACCTGACGCGACACGAGGTCGATCTCGAGCGCGCCGTCGAGAAGCCGCACCCGCGCGTCGGACTCGGAACGCATCGGCCGCGACCGGCGCGTCACCGCCTCGATCCTGGCGAGCAGCTCATGCACGTCGTAGGGCTTGACCACGAAGTCGTCGGCACCGGCGCGCAGCCCCTTGATGCGCTCGGCGACCTGGTTGCGTGCCGTCACGATCACGATCGGCACCTCGGAACGGCCGCGGATCCGACGGCAGAGGTCGACACCGTCGATGTCGGGCAGTCCCAGGTCGAGGAGGACGACCTCGGTGTCCGCACCGAGGAGCTCCAACGCGGCTGCCCCGTCGGCGGCCCGCACCGTGGCATACCCGGAACGCGCGAGGAAAGCCTCCAGCGCACCGGCGACCCGGTCGTCGTCCTCGACGATCAGAATCCTCATCGACCCCGCTTCCCGCTTCCTTCGTCGACCGGAACGTCAGTCGAGCGACAGCGCCCGCTGAGCGAAGGCGCTCTCGTACAGGCACACGCTCGCAGCTGTCGCCAGGTTGAGGGACTCGGCCTTGCCGAAGATGGGCAGACGCAGCACCTGGTCGGCGAGCGCGAGAGCATCGTCCTCGAGCCCGCGCGCCTCGTTGCCGAAGAGCCACCCCGTGGGTTCGGCCAGCACCCCATCGGCTCGCGCCTTCAGCAGGTCGTCCCCCTTCACGTCGGCAGCGAGGATGCGCAGACCCGCGGCGTGTGCGCGATCGACGACCTCGGAGAGATCTCCGCCGATCGAGACCGGGAGGTGGAACAACGAGCCTGTCGTCGCCCGCACGACCTTCGGGTTGTAGGGGTCGACGGTGCGACCGGTCAGCACCACGGCATCCGCGCCCGCGGCATCTGCGGCCCTGATGATCGTGCCGAGGTTTCCTGGGTCCCGCACCTCCTCGCAGATCGCCACCAATCGGGGCGACGCATCGAAGATGTCGCGCACCGAGGTCGGCGTCTGCTGCACCACCGCCACCAGACCCTGCGGGGTGACCGTGTCGGCCATCGCATTGAGCACGTATTCGGTCACGAACTCGACGTCGACGTCCGCCTCGGCAGCGCGCGCACGGATGTCGGGATGCTTCTCCCAGCCGTTCGGCGTCGCGAACAGCTCGACGATCGCCTCCGGACGGTAGACGAGCGCCTCTCGGACGGACTGCGGGCCTTCCAGAAGGAACAGTCCGGTCTCGGTTCGCGCACTGCGCTTGGTCAGCTTCGCGACGGCACGGACTCGGGGCGAGCGGGGGTTCTCCAGCACGATCACAGTCTAGGGAACCGACGATGGGTTCCCGCACCATCGAGATAGCATGCCCCCATGAGAGGGAATGCCGTGACGGCGATCACTCGGCGGCGGATCGTCCTCTTCATCCTCGCCGCCGTCACCGTCACCGCAGGACTGATCGTGCATTGCACCGTGACCGGCGTGCCGGGAGACGTGGCAGGAGACGCGCTGTACGCGGTGCTGATCTTCCTGCTGGTCGCGCTCGTCGCGCCACGGGCTCATCCCGCTGCCGTCGCGGTCATCGCGTTCGCCGTGTGCGCCGCCGTCGAGCTGCTGCAGCTCACGGGGCTCCCCCGCGAGCTGGCGTCGGTCTTCCCTCCGAGCGCGCTCATCCTCGGCTCCGGCTTCGATGCGCGCGACATCGTCGTGTACGCCGTGGCCGTCGCGGTGACGGCTCTGGCCGACGGCGCCATCAGCCGGGCGAAGGCCGGCGACATGCCGAGAAACGCCACAGGGCGCCCTCCCGAAGGAGAGCGCCCTGTGTGAAGAGGTGCTTACGCAGCCGACTTCGGTGCGTTGACGTCGGAGGGCAGAGCCTTCTTCGCCGTCTCGACCAGGGTCGTGAACGTGGCAGCGTCGTTGACCGCGAGGTCGGCGAGCATGCGACGGTCGACCGTGACACCCGCGAGGCCGAGGCCCTGGATGAAGCGGTTGTAGGTCATGCCGTTCTGGCGAGCAGCGGCATTGATGCGCTGGATCCAGAGACGACGGAAGTCGCCCTTGCGCTTGCGACGGTCCCGGTACGAGTAGACCAGGGAGTGGATGACCTGCTCCTTGGCCTTCCGGTAGAGGCGCGAACGCTGGCCGCGGTAACCGGAGGCGCGCTCGAGGATGACGCGACGCTTCTTGTGGGCGTTTACCGCCCGCTTGACTCTTGCCATTTTCCTGTGTTCCTATTCGTGCGTCGGGCGCGTCAGCGACCGAGAAGCTTCTTCGCGACCTTGGTGTCAGCCTTCGAGAGCACCTGGTCCTGGTTGAGGCGACGGGTGCGACGGCTCGACTTGTGCTCGAGGTTGTGGCGCATCCCGGCCTGCTGCTTCTTCAGCTTTCCGCTGCCGGTGATCTTGAAGCGCTTCTTAGCACCCGAGTGGGTCTTCTGCTTCGGCATCTTCTCTTCCTTCGTATGGCGCCTTCTCAGGCGACGGTGTCAACCCGCGGTGCGGGAGTTCTGGGGCGGGAGTTACTCCGCGGGAGTGGCTGCGGACTCGCTCTTCGCCTCGCGCGCGGCCTGCTTCTTGTCAGCGCGCTGTGCGTCGCGGACGGCGTTCTGCTCCTGCTTGGCCTCGGACTTGCTCTTGAGCGGAGCGACGACCATGACCATGTTGCGACCGTCGATGGTCGGGTTCGACTCGACGGTGCCGAACTCGGCCACGTCCTCAGCGAACTTGCGCAGCAGACGCACACCCTGCTCGGGTCGCGACTGCTCGCGACCGCGGAACAGGATCATGGCCTTGACCTTGTCGCCGGCCTTGAGGAAGCCCTCGGCGCGCTTGAGCTTGGTCGTGTAGTCGTGAGCCTCGATCTTCAGACGGAAGCGGACTTCCTTGAGGATCGTGTTCGCCTGGTTGCGGCGCGCTTCCTTTTCCTTCTGGGCGGCCTCGTACTTGAACTTGCCGTAGTCCATGATCTTGACGACGGGCGGCTTCGAGTTGGGGGCGACCTCGACGAGGTCGAGATCGGCTTCCTGCGCGAGGCGCAGTGCAGCCTCGATGCGGACGACGCCGATCTGCTCACCCGCGGGGCCGACGAGGCGGACCTCGGGGACGCGGATGCGCTCATTGGTACGGGGATCGCTGATGCGGAGCTCCTTAGACGATGTGATCTCGGCCACCGCGATGCTGTCTGCATCACGGGCGAAATCGGAATCGTCCCCCACCCACCGGCATTCAGACGCCGGCTCCACACCCTGTCTGCCGGTTTCGTCGCAGTGACGGAACCGGTGGAGTGCAAGACCCGGTAGCCTTGAACGGCAAGCGCGGGTGGGAAATGAATCCTCTTTCGATTCGGAGCGTGACGCCCCGAAGCCCGCCAAAGTCTAACAGAAAGCAAGGCACGTGACGAACCAGGCATCGGACGAGGCTGCACGCGAGCGCGAAGAGCGCTGGGCACGTCAGGAGGAGGCCGCATCGTCGGCCACCCGAGACATCGCCGATGTCCCCGCGGTCGAGGTGATCACCACCGCCGCCGTGCACCTCATGAGCGCGGCCGCCGTCAAGCTCGGCCTCGCCGACGATCCGGATGCCGCGGCACAGCTCGACCTCGATGAGGCCCGCAAGCTCATCAACGCCCTGGCCGGCCTCATCACCGCCGGCGCACCGGAGATCAGCGACATGCACGCACGGTCGCTGCGAGACGGGCTCCGGTCGCTGCAGCTCGCGTTTCGCGAAGCATCCTCGATCCCCGACCCGATCGGCAAGGGCCCGGGCGAGAAGTGGACCGGCCCGGTCACGTGATCCGTCGGTCGCGCGTCGACTGGAGAGGCTGCAGTCAGGCGCTGCGGCGGAGCTTGACCGTGAGGGAGTCCGCGAGCACGGCGACCCGGTCGTCGGCTGCCCAGCGCTGAGCCAAGCGAGACATCACCGCGTCGAGCACGTCGCGCTCGAGGCCGTCCACGAGTTCCAGGATCACGATCAGCTCCGGCCCGCGCAGGCGCGCATCGGGGTCACCGGAAGCCACGGCGACGTCGATCACCGCCAACTCGTGCGCCACGCTCTCCTGGAGCGCGGTGTACACCTCGGTCGAGAGGAAGCTCGGCTCCCACGGGTGCTCCTGGGCGATCGCCCACACCGCGGGCCGCCGGATCACGAACTCCGTGTCGGAGGTCGGGTCGAGCACGATGAGATCGGTGTCCTCCGCAGAGGCGGCCAGCGCGGCGCGCAGCGCCTCGACCGGGATGGGCCGCGCGGCGGGATCCCACTTCCGCATCGCGTCGACCGACGAGAAGACGGGTTGCACGCGGCGGCCATCCGGAGCGGCCACCGTCACGATCGACAGCTCCTGCGTCTTGTCGACGGCGAGCCCGTTCGGTGCGACGCCCTCTTCGCCCTTCTCGGCGATCAACGGGATCAGCACGCGCGCGGAGCGGAAGGCGTCGACGACCTCGACCTGGCTGCCTTCCCCCGCGCGGAAACGCAGGAGCGCGGCGAGCAGTGCGGGATCGGCGGAGCCGTCGTCCGCCGCGTGCGGGTTCGACTCGAAGCTGCGTCCCTCCCAGGGGACTCCGGCCGAGTCGCCGTGGTTGTGCGACTCCGGCCCGCAGGCGTGTCCGTCAGTCTCCGGCGACATCCAGTGCCTCAGCCAGGGTGAACGCGCCGGCGTAGAGAGCCTTGCCGACGATCGCACCTTCCACACCGAGGGGGACGAGATCGCGGAGGGCCGCGATGTCGTCGAGGTTCGAGATGCCGCCGGACGCGACGACCGGCTTCGGCGTGCGCGCGGTGACCTCCCGCAGCAGCTCGAGGTTGGGTCCGCGGAGCGTGCCGTCCTTGGTGACGTCGGTGACCACGTAGCGGCTGCAGCCGGCGTCCTCCAGGCGCTCGAGCACCTCCCAGAGGTCGCCGCCCTCCTTGGTCCAGCCGCGTGCGGCGAGCGTCGTGCCCCGCACATCGAGGCCGACCGCGATCGCCTCGCCGTAACGGCCGATCACGTCGGCTGCCCACTCGGGGTTCTCCAGCGCTGCGGTGCCCAGGTTGATCCGGGTGGCGCCGCTCTCTAGTGCCGCTTCCAGCGTCGCGTCGTCGCGGATGCCACCGGAGAGCTCGATGTTCACGCCCTTGAACTGCTTGATCACCTTGCGCAGGATCGGTGCATTGCTGCCGCGCCCGAACGCCGCGTCGAGGTCGACGAGGTGGATCCACTTCGCGCCCTGCGCTGCCCACTCCCCTGCGGCGTCGAGCGGGTCGCCGTAGCTCGTCTCGGAGCCGGCCTCACCCTGGGTCAGGCGGACGGCCTTGCCCCCGGCGACATCGACCGCGGGAAGGAGCGTGAGCGAGGGGGACTGCGCGAAGTCGTTCATGGGGTCCTTGCATCGGGAAGGTCTGCGGCCCGGACCGGGCACGAGAACCGAGGGTAGTCGGCCGACGGGCGGCTGACAAAACGGATGACGTCGACGGTCGGGGTCAGAGACTCCCGACCCAGTTGCGCAGCAGTTGGATGCCCGCTTCACCCGACTTCTCCGGGTGGAACTGCGTCGCCGACAACGGCCCGTTCTCGACGGCTGCGAGGAACGGATCGCCGTACGTCGTCCAGGTGAGGACAGGCTCGGGGAACGGGGGGATGACGTCGAGCTCCCAGGACTGCGCCGCGTAGGAGTGCACGAAGTAGAAGCGCTCCTCCTCGAGTCCGCGGAACAGGACGCTGTCGGCTCCGGGCGCGACCGTGTTCCACCCCATGTGGGGAAGCACCGGCGCATTGAGCTCGGTGACGGCTCCCGGCCACTCCCCCAAGCCCTCCGTGTCGTGCCCTCGCTCGACGCCGTGCGCGAAGAGGACCTGCATGCCGACGCAGATGCCCATCACCGGGCGGCCTCCGGCCAGCCGACGGTCGATGATCTCGTCGCCGCCGTGCGCATGCAGCGCATCGCGGACGGCTTGGAACGCACCGACGCCCGGAACCAGGAGTCCATCGGCCTCGAGCGCCGCCGTGCGATCGCGCGTCAGCACCGCATCCGCTCCGGCCGCGGCCAGCGCCTTGACCGCGGAGTGGACATTGCCCGACTCGTAGTCGAAGACCGCGACCCGGGGCGTCCTGCTCACAGTGCCCCCTTGGTGGAGGGTATGCCATCGACCAGCGGATCCAGAGCCTTGGCCTGGCGGAACGCCCGGGCGAAGGCCTTGTACTCCGCCTCGGCGATGTGATGCGGGTCGCGTCCGCCCAGCACGCGCACGTGCACCGTCAACGCCGCGTTGAACGTGATGGCCTCGAACGAGTGACGCACCAGCGACCCCGTGAAGTGCCCCCCGACCAGGTGGTGCTCGAACCCCGCGGGCTCGCCCGTGTGAACGAGGTACGGGCGTCCGGAGATGTCGACGACCGCCTGCGCGAGAGCCTCGTCCAGCGGCACGAGCGCGTCACCGTAGCGGGAGATCCCCGACTTGTCGCCGAGAGCCTCGAGGATCGCCTGTCCGAGCACGATGGAGACGTCTTCCACGGTGTGGTGCGCGTCGATGTCGGTGTCGCCCGAAGCGCGCACGGTGAGGTCGGTGAGCGAGTGCTTCGCGAAGGCCGTGAGCATGTGGTCGAAGAAGGGCACCGAGGTGTCGATGCGGCTCGCACCCGTGCCGTCGAGGTTCAGCTCGAGCTCGACGGTTGACTCCGACGTGCTGCGGACGCGGCTGGCGGTGCGCGGTGTCGTTCCGGGGGTGCTCATGATGCCGATCCTATCGAGGCGAGAGCGTCGAGGAACGCCGTGGTCTCGGCCTCGGTGCCCGCGCTCACCCTGAGGTGTCCGGGGATCCCGACATCGCGCACCAGCACACCGCGGTCGTACAGCTGCTGCCACGTCGAGTGCGGATCCGCCACCCCGCCGAACAGGACGAAGTTCGACCACGACTCGTGCGGGGTGTAGCCGAGCGCTTCGAGAGTCGCGGTGATCCGGTCGCGCTGCTCGACGATCTCCTCGACCATCCCGAGCATGACGTCGGCGTTGCGCAGTGCCGCGACGGCGGCCGCCTGCGTGAGCGCACTCAGGTGATACGGCAGGCGCACCAGGCGCAGTGCATCGATGAACGTGGGATCGGCCGCCAGATATCCGACACGGGCGCCGGCGAAGGCGAAGGCCTTGCTCATCGTGCGGGAGACCGCGAGGCGAGGACGCCCTTCGAGGAGCGTCAAGGCCGAGGGCGCGTCGTGCGGTGCGAACTCCTGGTACGCCTCATCCACGATCACGATCCCCCGGGCGGCCTCGTACACGGCCTCGACCACATCGAGTCCGAGCGGAGTGCCCGTGGGGTTGTTGGGCGTGCACAGGATGATCACGTCGGGGTCGGCGGCGCGCACCTGCTCCGCGGCTTCCTCGGGGGTGATCGTGTAGTCGGGCTGCCGCGTGCCTGCGATCCAACGGGCACCGGTGCCCTGCGTGATGAGCGGGTACATCGAGTAGGTGGGTGCGAAGCCGAACGCGGTGCGCCCCGGCCCTCCGAAGGCCTGGAGGATGTGCTGGAGCACCTCGTTCGAACCGTTCCCTGCCCAGATCTGGTCGGCGGAGAGGCCGTGCCCCAAATACTCGGCGAAGGCCTCGCGAAGTGCCGTGAACTCCCGGTCGGGGTACCGGTTGACCTCGTGGATCGCCACCGCGATGTCGTCGAGGATGTCGCTCGCGACGGCATCCGGGATCGGATGCGTGTTCTCGTTCACGTTCAACGCGATCGGGAGGGGCGCCTGCGGTGCACCGTAGGGCGTCAGACCGCGAAGATCATCACGAAGAGGAAGATCATTGAGGGAGAGGGTCACCCTCCCCATGTTAAGCGGCTGGTCGGGCGGATGACGAAACGTCGCCTCGTCTCCCGCGCCGCCTCAGTCCGCGTACTCCGCCGGGATCGCGAGCTCCTGCCCGACCTGGAGTCCACCGCTGCGCAGCAGGTTCATGCGGCTGATCTCGCCGATGACGTCACGGGGGTCGGAGTTCGGAGCGACGGCGGTGGCGATCGACCAGAGAGTGTCTCCCGGCATGACCGTCACGGTCTCGACCGCCGCGACGGCGGTGTCCGCACCGGAGGCGGCGGCGCTGCCTCCGCTGAGTGCCGCGAACGCGATGCCGGCGGCCAGAGGGAGGGAGGCGAGAGCGAGCAGCACGCCACGTCCACGCGCGGTCAGTCGGAGTCGCGTGGCCGGACGAGCCTGCGCCGGGATGATCGCTGCGGTGCTGAAGCTGATGCTGCTCATGTCGTGCTCCTTAGCCTGTCCCTCGGCCGGAGCCTCGGGGAAGTTGGCGTAGCGTTCGCATTCCCGACTCGGCCGGGAGCCGTGAATGCGAAGCTACGTACCGAAGATATCTTCGAGTTCGAACATCTGTCAAGTATTCTTCGAAACCACCTCCGCTTTTCGGGCGACACGCTCGAACAGATCTACCAGATCGCGCCGATTCTCGGATACGGTTTCGATAAGAACACCCCACCACGGGCCTCCGACATTCGAAGAGCGACGTCGGATCACCGCACTTAAGGAGCACCATGAGCGAGAACTCGGCCCCCGAGTCGGAGGCACCGCGGACGCGCCGTCGCAAGAGCCTGAGCCCGAAGCAGATGGCGATCCTCGAGGTCATCCAGAACTCCATCGCGCACCACGGCTACCCGCCGAGCATGCGCGAGATCGGAGACGCCGTCGGCCTCAAGTCCCTCTCGAGCGTGACGCACCAGCTGGGGCAGCTCGAGCTGAGCGGCTACCTGCGCCGCGACCCCGGCAAGACGCGGGCCATGGAGGTGCTGATCGATCTCCCCGGGGCGAGCGGTGAGAACCCGGCCGACGTGGCGACGCCGGTCGGAGACGCCGCCCTCGTCCCCCTGGTGGGCCGGATCGCGGCCGGCGTGCCGATCACGGCGGACCAGCAGGTCGAGGAGATCTTCCCCCTCCCGCGGCAGCTCGTCGGCAAAGGCGACCTGTTCATGCTCAAGGTGTCGGGCGAGTCGATGATCGATGCCGCCATCTGCGACGGCGACTGGGTGGTCGTCCGCTCGCAGAACAATGCGGAGAACGGCGAGATCGTCGCCGCCATGCTCGACGGCGAGGCCACGGTCAAGGTGCTCCGCCGCCGCGACGGCCACACCTGGCTCCTCCCCCGCAACTCCTCCTTCGAACCGATCCTCGGCGACGAATCGGTGGTGCTGGGCAAGGTCGTGGCGGTGCTCCGCGCCGTCTGACCCTTCACGCTTCACGACGAAGGCCCTCCCGGGATCCGGGAGGGCCTTCGAGCGGTACAGGCGGAATCAGGCCGTGACGTTCACGTCCTCACGCACACGACGGGTCGCCTCGACGATGTTGCGCAGAGACGCGGTGGTCTCGTCGTATCCACGGGTCTTCAGGCCGCAGTCCGGGTTCACCCAGAGCTGACGGGTCGGGATCTCCTCCACCGCCCGGCGCAGGAGCGACTCGACCTCCTCCACCGTGGGCACGCGCGGCGAGTGGATGTCGTACACGCCGGGCCCGATGCCGTGGTCGAAACCGACCTCCGCGATGTCGGCGACGACCTCCATCCTGCTGCGGGCCGCCTCGATCGAGGTCACGTCGGCATCCAGGGCGCGGATCGCATCGATCACGACGCCGAACTCGGAGTAGCACAGGTGCGTGTGCACCTGTGTGCCGGCCGCTGCGCCGCCCGTGGCGAGGCGGAAGGACGCCACCGACCAGTCGAGGTAGGCGGGCTGGTCGGCCTTCTTCAGCGGGAGGAGCTCGCGCAGTGCGGGTTCGTCGACCTGGATGATCGCGATACCGGCCTTCTCGAGGTCGGTGATCTCGTCACGCAGGGCGAGAGCCACCTGGTTCGCGGTCTCGCCGAGTGGCTGGTCGTCGCGCACGAACGACCACGCGAGGATCGTCACGGGCCCCGTGAGCATGCCCTTCATGTGCTTCGTCGTCAACGACTGCGCGTAGCTCGACCAGTCCACCGTGATCGGCGCGGGTCGCGACACGTCGCCCCAGAGGATCGACGGACGCGTGGCACGGGAGCCGTAGGACTGCACCCAGCCGTTCTCCGTGACCGCGAAGCCGTCGAGGTTCTCCGCGAAGTACTGGACCATGTCGTTGCGTTCCGGCTCGCCGTGCACCAGCACGTCGAGCCCGAGGTCCTCCTGCAGCGAGACCACGCTGGCGACCTCACGGCGCAGGAAGTCGTCATAGTCCTCTGCCGGGATCTCGCCGCGTGTGAAGCGGGCGCGCGCTCGACGGATGTCGCCGGTCTGGGGGAACGAGCCGATGGTCGTGAGCGGCAGGGCGGGAAGGTCGAGTGCTTCCTGTGCGATCTCCCGCTCCTCGTAGGAGACCCGCGAGAAGTCGGCATCGCCGAGCACACGCTGACGCACCGCTCCGTCACGCACACCGGGGGCGCCGAGACGGTCCGCGAGTGCTGCGGATGCCGCGTCGAGCTCCGCGGCGATCTCGCTCCGTCCCGCCACGAGACCGCGGGCGAGCACACCGACCTGCTCGACCTTCTGGTCCGCGAACGCCAGCCAGGAGACCAGTCGAGCGTCGAGCTGCGACTCGTCCGCGACATCGTGGGGCACGTGCAGCAGCGAGGTCGACGTGGCGGCCGCGACAGGCGCACCGAGCGCACGGAGGTCTTCGAGCGCGCCGAAGGCCTTCGCGAGGTCACCGCGCCAGATGTTGTGTCCGTCGACGACACCGCCGACGAGGGTCTTGCCCTCGAGCCCGGCTGCCGCGGCAGGAACACCCCCGCGCACGAGGTCGACCGCGATGGCCTCGATCGGCGCCGCCGCCAGCACGGGGAACACCGCTCCGAGCTCGGCGTACGGCGCGGCGACCAGGATCGACGGGCGATCGCTCGCACCGCCGAGCACGGCCAGAGCCCGCTCGGCCGCTTCCGACAGCTGCGCGACCCCCGCGGGGAGGGACTCGCTCACGAGCGCCGGCTCGTCGAGCTGCACCCACTCCGCACCTGCGGCCCGAAGCTTCGCGAGCAGCTCGACATACACCGGGAGCACATCCTCGAGGCGCGAGAGCGGGTCGAAGCCCTCCGGGGCATCGTCCGACGCCTTCGCGAGCGCGAGCAGCGTCACCGGACCGACGACCACCGGACGGGTCACGAAACCGGAGGCGACGCCCTCGGCGACCTCCCTGACCAGCCTGTCGCTGGAGAGCGAGAACACCGTCTCCGGACCGATCTCGGGCACCAGGTAGTGGTAGTTCGAGTCGAACCACTTGGTCATCTCGAGCGGCGCGCGCTCCCCCTCACCACGGGCGATCGTGAAGTACGCGGCGAGACCGACGGTGCCGTCTGCGGCGCGCAGACTCTCGAAGCGCGCAGGGATCGCGCCGACGGTCACGGCGGCGTCGAGGACCTGATCGTAGTACGAGAACGACTCCGGGATGGCCGAGTCGTCGCGTCCGAGCCCGAGCGCAGCGAGACGGTCGCGTGTCGCAGCGCGCAACTCGGAGGCGGTGCGCTCCAACTCCTGCTCGTCGATGCGACCCGCCCAGAACGCCTCGACGGCCTTCTTGAGCTCGCGGCGGCGGCCGATGCGGGGGTAGCCGAGGATGGTGCCCTCGGGGAATGCGGTCATGGTCTTTCCTTTCGGCGGGGCTCAGTGGCGCAGAGCCGGGAGGATGCCGGCTTCTGCGAGGACGGTGAGGACGGTCTCGTGCTGGTTGAACGCGTAGAGGTGCACGCCGGGCGCGCCGCCGGCAACGACGTCGCGGGCGAGCCGGGCGGCCCATTCGATCCCGATCTCGCGGCGGCCAGGCGCCGTCGGCTCGACGTCGAGCGCGATCGCGAGTTCGCTCGGGAGGTCTTCTCCGGTGAGCTCGAGCACGCGCTTCAGCCGGGCGGGCGAGGTGATCGGCATGATGCCGGGAAGGATCGGGATCGTGACCCCGGCGGCACGAGCGCGCTCGACGAACGCGAGGTAGTCGTCGGGGTGGAAGAAGAGCTGCGTGATCGCGAAGGTCGCACCCGCGGCCTGCTTGGCGAGGAGGGCCTCGACATCCTGCGTGCGGTGCGTCGCACGCGGATGCCCCTTGGGGAACGCGGCGACCGCGATGTTCACCTTGCGCCGCGGATCGACACGCGCCGCACGGGGGAAGCCCGGCACCGGGGACTCCTCGTAGGGAGCCCGCTCCGCCTGCACGCGGTCGATCAGCTGTACGAGCTGAGCCGCGCTCTCCAGGTCGCCGAGGTACCCCTCGGTCTGGCCGACGGGAGGGTCGCCGCGCAGCGCGAGGAAGCTGAGGATGCCGGCGTCCAGGAACTCGCGGATGAGCGTCGCCGCGCCCGCATAGGTGTTGCCGACGCAGGTCAGGTGCGCGAGCGGTTCGACATCCGTGTGCTCCCTGATGAAGCGCAGCACATCCAGCGAGCGTCCGCCCGTCGAGCCGCCGGCGCCGTAGGTGACGGACAGGAAGTCGGGTCCTGCTGCGGCGAGGCGCAGGACGGTCTCGTGCAGCGCCTCCTCGCTCGACTCCGAACGCGGAGGGTAGAGCTCGAAGGAGAAGGGCACTCGAGGGATGCCTGAGGTCTCAGTCTCGGAAGACATCTTCTCTCCTGGGGACAAGGCGGGCCGGGGACCGCGCACGACACAAGGGCGTCGTTCGCGGGCGGGTGCCGGGCTCGGCTGTCGCTCCACGCTCCGGGGCGAACCGGTGCGTTTCCAGAAACCTAGAACACGGCGGACGGTCCCTGCACGTGTGTGACGTCGTGTGTCATCGCCGCATAGGCTCGAGGCATGTCGTCCCCGTACGGTTCCTGGTCCTCGCCCTTCTCCGCCGCGTCCGTCGCGGCCTCCTCCCCTCGGATCGACGGTGCCCGCTTCGTCGGTTCCGAGATCTGGTGGGGCGAGTCCGTCCCGTCAGAGAAGGGAAGGGTCACGGTGCGCAGCTCGTCCGGCGCGGAGATCCTGCCCGCTCCGTGGAGCGCGCGATCCCGGGTGCATGAGTACGGAGGCGGCGCCTGGACCAGCGATGCCGTCGGCGGCCTGTACTTCGTGGATGCAGGTGACCAGCGCGTGTGGCGGCTCACGCCGGGGGCCGAGCCGGTTCCGCTCACGCCTCCCGGCCCCTCGCACGGCGGTCTGCGCCTTCAGGGCGGCCGCCTCCTCGCCGTGCGCGAAGACCTCTCGACGGAGCCGCACACCCGCGCGATCGTCGAGATCCCGGTCGACGGCTCGGCCGCCGAAGACGCCTCGGCGATCCGGGTGGTCTCCGAGGGCGACGGGTTCTTCGCCCACCCCGCGCTGTCCCCGGACGGCGAGCGGGTCGCCTGGGTGGCATGGGATCGCGGCCGCATGCCGTGGGAATCCGCCCGTGTGCGCGTCGCGGAACTCGCACGAGGAGAAGCCCGCACGATCGCCTCGCACGCGGCACTGCAGCCCGAATGGCGGACGGATGCGGAGCTCCTGTTCGCCGACGACCCGACCGGGCGCTGGGCCCTGCACCGTGTCACGATCGACGGGAACGGAGCGGCGGCGGATCCCGAACCGTTCGCGGCTGTCGACGCAGACACCGGCTACGGGCTCTGGGTCCTCGGGAACCGCTGGTACCAGCTGCTGGACGACGGACGCGTCGTCGCCGTCCGCACGAACGGCCGCGACGCGGTGGTCGTGATCGACCCCGATGGTGCGGCTCGCCCTCTCGATGTTCCCGCTGACGGCCACGTGAGCGTGGACGATGTCGACGGCACGCGCGTCCTCCTCTCCGGCAACGGCTCCGTCGTGGCGCCCGGGCTCTGGTGCGTCGACGTCGACTCGGGCGAGGTCGTCGCGGTGCGCGGCGGCGAGCCCGTCGAGCCGGACTGGATGCCCCGCGCCCTGCCGATCGAGGTCGAGGGACCGCACGGCACCGTGCATGCCTTCGCCTATCCACCCGCGAACCCGGGGGCGGAAGCGCCGGATGACGAGCTGCCCCCGTACGTCGTGCTGGTGCACGGCGGACCGACTGCGCACGTCACCGGCGCATCCTCGGCGGCCATCGCCTTCTACACGAGCCGCGGCATCGGGGTGCTCGACGTCAACTACGGCGGTTCGACCGGATACGGCCGCGACTACCGGGAGCGGTTGGACGGGCAGTGGGGCGTCGTCGACGTCGACGACGTGATCGCCGCCGCCCGCGGCCTCGCGGATGCGGGCCTCGCCGACGCGTCGCGCATCGCCATCCGCGGCGGCTCAGCCGGAGGCTGGACCGTGCTGTCCGCCCTCGTGCGCGGCGGGGCGTTCGCGGCCGGGATGAGCCGCTACGGCGTGGCAGACCTGCGGATGCTGGCGGCGGAGACCCACGACTTCGAAGCGTCGTACCTCGACGGCCTGGTCGGACCGCTGCCCTCGTACGAGCACGTGTACATCGAGAGGTCGCCGCTGACCCACGCCGACCGGATCGCCGTGCCGGTGCTCCTGCTGCAGGGCGGAGAAGACCGCGTGGTGCCGCCGACGCAGTCCGAGGCCATCCGCGACGCCCTGGTCGCCCGTGGCATCGATCACGAGTACGTGCTGTACCCGACCGAGGGTCACGGCTTCCGCAGCGCCGAGAACATCATCGATGCGCTCGAACGTGAGCTGACCTTCCTCGGACGGGTGTTCGGCTTCGAACCGCGCTTGTGACGCGCTCGACCTACTCCCCGACGCGGTTACGCAGGCGCATGGCGCGCTCGGCCTCGCGGGTGTCCTGACGCTCACGCAGGGTCTGCCGCTTGTCGTACTCGCGCTTGCCCTTCGCGAGGGCGATCTCGACCTTCGCGCGACCGTCGGAGAAGTAGAGCTTCATCGGGATGAGCGTGTATCCCCCCGCGGAGACGGCGTGAGCGATCTTCGCGATCTCCTCGCGGTGCAGCAGCAGCTTGCGGATGCGCTTGGCCGAGTGGTTCGTCCAGTGCCCCTGGGAGTACTCCGGGATGTGCACGGCGTCGAGGAAGACCTCGTTGCCCTTGACGAACGCGTACCCGTCACTGAGGTTCGCGCGGCCCTGGCGCAGCGACTTGACCTCGGTGCCGGTGAGCACCATCCCCGCCTCGTACGACTTCTCGATCGTGTAGTCGTGACGTGCGCGACGATTGGTCGCGACGACCTTCTCTCCGCGTTCCCTGGGCATGATGCTCTCCTGTTGCCGTGATGAGCTCGGCCGATCTCTCCGGTCGAGCAGCCTTTCAGGCTATCAGGTGCGGAGCCAGCGCCGGATCGCGAAGCCGGCGGACAGCGCGGCGAGCACGATGCCGATCCCGATCAGCACCGGTACGACGAGGACCGCATCCTGCATCGTCACCCAGGTCGTGATGAACGGGACCCGCCCTCTCAGGTAGCCGTCGACCCCGAAGTGCATGCCGGCCACGACCGCGGCGCTGGCGAGTGCCGATCCGAGGAACGCGGCGAACACGCCCTCGAGGACGAACGGCGTCTGGATGAAGCGGTTCGACGCGCCGACGAGCCGCATGATGCCGATCTCCTTGCGTCTCGCATACGCCGACAATCGGATGGTCGTGCCGATGAGCAGTGTCGCAGCGATGAGCATGAGCACCGCGATGCCGACGGCGATGTACGTCGCCACCGTGAGCGCCGAGAACAGGGGCTCGAGGTATTGCAGCTGGTCTTTGACCTGCTCGACACCCGCCTGCCCGCTGAAGGCCTCCGCGAGCACCTGCGACTGACCGGGGTCCTTCATCGTGACGAAGAACACCTCGAACGCCTGATCCGGGGTGAGCACGCTCGCCTGGTCCTCGCCGAGCTGGGCGACGAGCTTGGCGTACGTCTCCTCCTTCGTGTCGAAGGTCATGGAGCTGATGAGGGGCGCGAGGGCATCGCCTTCGAGCTGTGCGCGGACGGCGGCGACCTGTTCCTCGCTGGCCGCGCCGTCGATGCACGTGTCGGATTCGGACACCGATGAGCACATGTACACGGCGACCTGCGCGCGCTCCGCCCAGTAGCCGCGCATCACACCGATCTGCGCCTGCATCAGGATCGCCGCGCCGACGAACGTCAGCGACACGAAGGTGACGAGGATGACCGAGATCACCATCGAGATGTTGCGCCGGAGCCCGCCGAGGGCCTCGGTCAGGATGAGACCGAATCTCATGAGGTCGGGCCCACTTCCTCGTCGTCTTCGTCGGAGAGGCCGAGGCGGTCCGCGACCCCCAGTTCTGCGACGTCGACGGTCGGCAGCGTGATGGGGTGGGTGCGAGGCCGGATCACAGCCGGAGGGGTCGCCTCGGGCGGTTCCACGACGTTCGCGGGTGAGGCGCCGTCTGGCGCCGTCGGCTGCTCCGGCGGCTCGACGGTCTGCGCAGGAGCGGGAGTCGGCGCGGTGCCCGGGTCGTCGGTCTCGCGCTCACCGGCCGCGGCGGCCTTGCGCTGCAGACTGAGTTCCTCGGCGAGGGCGGCGCGGACGACCGAGAGATCGGCGGTCTGGCGCTGCACCTCCTGCACGGCGGTGAGGGCGGCTGCTGCAGCGGCCCCGCGCACCTCCTCCGGCACGAGCCGCGGGATGTTGGAGGTGTCTCCGTACCCGCCGTGCACCTCGTCGCGCACCATCTCGCCGTCGCGCAGCTCGATCACGCGACGCTGCATCTGGTCGACGAAGCCTGCCTCGTGGGTCGCCATCAACACCGTCGTCCCTCCCGCGTTGATGCGCGCGAGCAGCTGCATGATGTCGACGGAGGTCGCGGGGTCGAGGTTGCCGGTCGGCTCGTCGGCGAGGAGCACCTGCGGACGGTTCACCAGCGCGCGGGCGATCGCGACGCGCTGCTGCTCGCCGCCCGAGAGTTCGTGCGGCATGCGCTTCTGCTTGCCGTCGAGGCCCACGAGGGCGAGGGCCTCGGGCACCGCCTGCTGGATGAAGCCGCGAGAGGAACCGGTGACCTGCAGCGTGAAGGCGACGTTCTGGAAGACGGTCTTCGACGGGAGCAGCCGGAAGTCCTGGAACACCGAACCGATGTGGCGCCGGAAGTACGGCACCTTGCGGTTCGCCAGCGCGCGCAGGTCCCGCCCGAGCACGGCGACGCGACCCGACGTTGGCACGTCTTCACGCAGGATGAGGCGCAGACAGGAGGATTTGCCGGAGCCGGACGCTCCGACGAGGAAGACGAACTCCCCGCGCTGCACCTCGAAGTCGACGCCGGAGAGGGCGGGCTTCGACGTCCCGCGGTAGCGCTTCGTGACGTTCTCGAACCGAATCATGGCGCTTCGAGCCTAAGCGCGGCCCTCCGGCTGACCGCGAGCGACACCCCGCACGGCTCGTCCGCGTCGAGGATTCCGCCGCGCGTGATCGTCGACGCGCGGCCCCTGCCGCGTCACATCCCACTGCTATACATGAAGGTGCGGGCGCTCCAGTGTGCGGCCGGACATCTTCGACGGGGGAATCATGACCACGACACCTGCAGGTTGGTACGACGACGGCTCCGGACGCCAGCGGTGGTGGGACGGCCAGCAGTGGACCGAGCACTTCGCACCGGACGCCGCAGCGCCCGCCGACCAGACGTCAGCGGCCGCGCCGGAGACGCCGACCGTCGAAGACACCGTGATCCGTCCTTCCGAGGAGTCCGCGACCGCAGCGACCACCCCGCTCGGAGACGACTTCGGCGCGTACGCGCCCCCCGCGGCCTCGCCAACGGACCCTGCAGCTCAGCCCCAGGGCGTCGCCCCGGGTTACCCCGGCGCCTACACGGGGGCTGCCAACGGCTACCCGGGCACTGCGCCGGCCGGACCGACCGGGCCTGACGCCCCGGTGAAGGTCTCGGTCCTGGGACTCGTCGGGCTCGGGCTCGCCGCGCTCGGAACGATCCTGGTGTTCATCCCCGTGATCGGCGTCGTCGGTTTCTTCCTTCTCGCCGCCGGCTTCATCGTCTCCCTGATCTCGCTGTTCCTCAAGGGCAAGAAGTGGCCCGGGATCACCGGGCTCGCCCTCTCGGTCGTCGGCACGATCATCGGCGTCATCGTGTCGTTCGTGTTCCTCTTCGCCGTGGCGCAGGGCGTGAGCAACGAGATCGACGACCTTCCCAGCTCCTCGCCCTCCGTCGAGGCCACCGAGCCGAGCGACACGGGCGACGCCGACGGCACCGACCAGGGCGTGCGCCCGACCTCGGCCGAGGTGGCCGTCGGCCTGGCGGCGATCCTTGCCGCCGAAGACACCGACATCTACACCGAGGAGCAGATCACCTGCCTCGCCGACCTCCTCGTCGCATCCGAGCTCGACAACGATGCTCTGCGCGCGATCGCCGAGAGCGATGGAACCCTCACGGACGTCGATGCCGCATACGGGTTCGCCGAGGTCCTCGGAGACACCGAGGCACTCACGGCGTGCTTCGTCCCCTGATCCGACACTCGAGCAGGACGAGCGCATGACCACACCCGCCGGATGGTACGACGACGGCTCAGGCAGTCTGCGCTGGTGGGACGGCACCCGGTGGACCGCGCACGTGCGGACTGCGGTGCCTCCGGCAGCGCCCGGAACCGCGCCGTCCGACTCGACCGTTTCCCCGGCAGCGTCGCCCCCGGCGGACGGCTTCGCGCCGCCGTACACGCTGCCGTCGCGGTCGACCGACGCTCCGGGCACCATGCCCGGCGCCGGCGTCCATGGCTACCCACCGGCGGCAGGCTCACCGGTCGTCCCCGGGAGCGCATCGCCCACGCCGCAGCCCGCCGCCGGGGTGTCGGTGCTCGGCGTGATCGGTCTGGCCGTCGTGGTGGTCGGCGTCGTGTGCGCGTGCATCCCCGTGATCGCCGTGGTCGGCTGGGCGATCCTGGTCGTCGGGATCGTGCTCTCGATCGTGTCTCTGTTCCTGCGCGGGCGGAAGTGGCCGGGGATCACGGGGCTCGTGATCGGCGCCGTCGGCGCGATGCTCGCCGTCGCGGTGTCGCTCATCACGCTGGTGGTGGCCGCTCCCCCCGTGCCGACGGACGACACCCCTCCGCTCACGGCTCCGAGCGAGCGCCCTGAGGCCGATGCCCCACAGGATCCCGAGTCGATCGAGGGCGCGGAGATGGTGCCCTTCGCGGAGCTCGAGGTGGGTGACTGTCTCCCCTTCGTCGAGTACGAGGACGTGGAGCAGATCTATGAGCTGCCGGTCGTCTCCTGTGATCGCCCGCACACCGACGAGGTCTACTTCATCTTCGAGGTGGAGGACGGCGCGTTCCCGGGCGACGATGCCCTCGGCGAGACCGCGTGGGACGGGTGCCTCGCGCAGTTCGACGATTACGTCGGCATCCCCTACGACGATTCGACGATCGACTTCTACACGTATCAGCCCACGAAGGGGTCCTGGACGCGCGCTGACGACCGCACCGTGCAGTGCATCCTCTTCAGCTACGACGACGTCACCGGCACTCTCCGGAACGCCGGCTACTGAGCGACGTCCGCAGACACGGAACGGGCCCCTGATCGATCAGGGGCCCGTCTCGTGCGATCAGTCGTCGTCGTCCCTGCGCTTGCGCCAGCGGATGCCGGCCGAGATGAAGTCGTCGAGGTCGCCGTCGAACACAGCGGCGGGGTTTCCCGACTCCTGGCCCGTTCGGAGATCCTTCACGAGTTGCTGGCCGTAGAGGAAGTACGAGCGCATCTGGTCGCCCCAGCTCGCGGTGATGTTCCCCGCCAGCTCCTTCTTCTTCGCGGCCTCCTGCTCCTTCTGCAGCAGCAGGAGACGGGTCTGCAGCACGCGCATCGCGGCGGCGCGGTTCTGGATCTGCGACTTCTCGTTCTGCATCGACACGACGATGCCGGTCGGGAGGTGCGTGAGGCGGACGGCGGAGTCTGTCGTGTTGACGGACTGCCCGCCGGGGCCGGAGGAGCGGAAGACGTCGACGCGGATGTCGCTCTCGGGGATGTCGACCTCGGTCGCCTCCTCCATGAGCGGGATCACCTCGACGGCGGCGAACGACGTCTGCCTCTTGTCGGCCGACCCGAACGGGCTGATGCGGGCGAGGCGGTGCGTGCCCGCCTCGACCGAGATCGTGCCGAACGCATAGGGGGCGTCGATCTCGAAGGTCGCTGACTTGATCCCCGCGCCTTCCGCGTAGGACGTGTCCATGACCTTGACCGGATACTTGTGCCGCTCCGCCCAGCGCAGGTACATCCGCATGAGCATCTCGGCGAAGTCGGTGGCGTCGTCGCCGCCCGCGCCGGAGCGGATCGTGATGATCGCGCTCCGCTCGTCGTATTCGCCGTCGAGGAGGGTCTGCACCTCGAGCTGGTTGATCTGGTCGGTCAGCGCGGCGAGCTCGGTGCGCGCCTCCTGAGCGGACTCCTCGTCACCCATCTCGTTGGCGAGGCCGACGAGGACTTCGAGGTCGTCGAGACGCTGAGCGATGCCGGTGATGCGGGCGAGCTCGGACTGACGGTGGCTGAGCGCGCTGGTCACCTTCTGCGCGTTCTCGGTGTCGTCCCAGAGGTCGGGGGCACCGGCCTCCTCACTGAGACGCGCGATGTCGTCGCGGAGACGGGAGACATCGACGACCTCGCTGATGTCGCCGAAGGTGTGCCTGAGCGCCTGGATTTCGGCGGAGAGATCTAGTTCGAGCATGACACCTCAGCCTAACGTGCCGCCTGCCTACGCGGGGACCCGTCGTCCGGGACTCGTGATCAGCGGGAGTAGCGTGAAGGTGTGAGCAGTGCATCGACGGTCCTCCGGCAGTTCGGACCCATGGTGTACCTGCCGACGATCCTCTTCGCACTCGGCGAGGGCGCCGTCATCCCCCTCATCCCCGTCATCGCCGCATCCATGGGCGCCGACGTGGCGTTCGCCGCGCTCGTGGCGTCAGCGCTCGTCATCGGCCAGCTGTGCGGCAACCTGCCGGCCGGATGGGCGGTGGGCAGGATCGGCGAACGGCTCACGATGGTGATCGCCGGTGTGGTCGCGATCGTCGCCGGCGTCGGGATGGTGTTCGCGCCGTCGCTCGCGGTGCTGGCGGCCGCGGTCTTCCTCCTCGGAATATGCGCGGCGGCTTTCGGACTCGCACGGCACGCTTTCATGACCACCCGGGTGCCGGTCGCATTCCGGGCGCGCTCGCTCTCGCTGCTCGGCGGGAGCTTCCGGCTCGGCATCTTCATCGGGCCTTTCGTCGCCGCGGGACTCCTGCAGCTCTTCGGCAGCGAGAATGCGGCGATCTGGTTCTTCCTGGGTTGCCTCGTGGTCATGGTCGTGCTGGTCCTGTTCGGTCCCGACCCGGAGAAGACGATCCCCCCTGTCGCGTCGACCACCCACGAGCGCTACCTGGAGGACTCGGGCGAGGCCGTCAGCGGGTCGATCCCCACGGTCGAACGCGTCGGGATCTTCCAGACCATGTGGCGCCAGCGCGCGGTGCTGGGGCGCCTCGGACTCGCCGCCGCGTCGCTGTCCGCCGTCCGCTCTGCGCGGCAGGTGGTGCTTCCGCTGTGGGGACTGTCACTGGGGTTGGACGCCTCGACCATCGCCCTCGTCGTCGGCGTCTCCGGCGCCATCGACTTCGCCCTCTTCTATGCGAGCGGCCAGGTGATGGACCGTTTCGGCAGGCTCTGGGCGGCGATGCCCGCGATGGTGCTCATGGGCGCAGGATTCCTCGCCCTGTCGCTCACACACGATCTCGACGCCGCGGTGCTGTGGTTCGGCATGTTCGCCGCGGTCCTGGGCGTGGGGAATGGCCTCTCCAGCGGGATCCTCCTGACGCTCGGCGCGGACGTCGCCCCGAAGCGTGAACCCGCGGCGTTCCTCGGATCGTGGCGGACCCTGACGGATGCCGGCGGTGCTGTCGCTCCCCTCCTCGTGTCGGCGATCACCGCGATCGCCGCACTCCCCTTCGCCGCTGCGGCGATGGGCGTGATCGGGCTCGTCGGCGCAGCGGGATTCCTGCGATGGATCCCGCGGTTCGTCCCGCGGCAGCGGCCGGACGACGCCCCGGTTGCGGAGGAGTCCCCCTGACGCGCAGCGCGCGAGCGACACCCATCGACTGATCGCGCGTCACCGCAGCACGGTGCGACTCGTCGCCGTGGACTCGAGGTACACCCCGTCCGGGACGAACGAGGAGAGCAGCGGTGGATGCCACTCCACGGCGACCGTGACGCGTGCCGAGACCCCGTCCGGCGTGCGCGCCGTCACGAGGGCGGCCTCCCCCGGGACCTCGTCCAGGAGCGCGGATGCCTGTTCCTCGACACCGTCGTCCGTGAGCTGCGCCCTGGCGTGATCGGCGCCGTCCACCACGACCGTGAAGCCGTCGGCTCCGGCGAGCGCGGCGGCGTCGGCGAGCGCATCCAACCGCTTCTGCTCGATGTAGAGGTCGGTCGCGCAGACGCAGACGAAGATCACCGCCAGGGCGAGCACGACATACCCGAGTGTCAACAGCATCACGCTCCCCTCGTCATGCGCGGCACCCCGCGGAAGGCAGGTCCTGCTCGCCCTCATCGCGCACCCCACAGCCGCGACACCTTCTGCACCGCCTCGGCGTGAACAGGCACGGCAGCCGAACGCGCGAGCCCGAACAGGTCGGGTACGAGAGGAAGTCGCACCCGCGTGTCGACCTCCACGGTCAACACCGCTCCTGGTGACGGGCACGCGACGCCCGCGGGAGTGCACGAGAACGACAGGTCGACCGCATCGGGGTCGAGACCGTACTCGTCGACGACTCCCGCGAGCACCGAGTCGCCATACGCGGCGGCTGCAGCCGCGTCCGGAGCCTGCGCGACCGCGCGCGCCACATGCCGCGCGGCCGCTTCCGCTCCCAGCGTCTGCTCCTGGATGGTCCCCAGCGCGATGACGAGATAGATCAGCGGCACCAGGAGGATCACACCGACCGCGATGAACTCGAGTGCGGCCGACCCGTCGTCATCCATCCCCGAACGCCTCGACGGGTGCATGCGCCTCCACCTCCATCGCGAACGGGATCCCGATCAGGCCGATCAACGGAAACGTCGAGCGCACTTGCACATCGACCGTCGCCTGCCGCTCGGGGCCGGAGGTGGCGATGCGGATGTCCTCCGCATAGCTCGCACCGACAGCACGCGTGATCACGTCTCTCGTGCGCTCGACCCCTTCTTCTTCGCTGGTGTCAGCGAGCGCCGCGTGATACGCCCCTTCCGCTGCGGCGTCGTGCACGACGTTGCGCACGTACACCGCGAGGGCGAGTTGAAGGACCGCGAGCGTCAACGCCGTGAGGAGCGTTCCGACCAGGAGGAACTCCACCGCGCTGGAACCGCGATCGTCGACGAAACGGCGCTCCCTGCGCACCTCAGAGCCCCGAGACCCGCTGGATCGCCTGCTCGAACAGCGAGGTCAGCGCAGGGCCCGCGACGGCCCAGATCAGCACCACCAGCCCCGCTGTCATGAGTGTGACGAGCACCCAGCCCGGAACGTCCCCGTCCTCGTCGTGGAACAGAGCGCGAAGGCGCGCGGCCGCCAGGGATCGAAGGGTCTTCCAGGTGGCAAGAGATCGTGATGTCATGGTCGTCCTTTCGTGGGGTTCAGCCGATGCCGAGCCGGAGGATGAACAGTCCCGGGTACACGGCGAACAGCACCGACAACGGGAGGATGAGGAAGACGAGCGGGAGGAGCGTGCCGCTTCCGTTGGCTTGCGTTCTGCGGTGTCGGCGGGCAGGAACATCGACGGGTCGAGCACTCCGTGAATGGTGATCGCCTGGGGTCGTCCCTGCACGATGTCCGACACGATCACCCGCACGTCGAGCAGTTCCACGACCTCACGTCGCATCGCCGCTGACGCGTTCTCCAGACGGCCACGGGCACGCTCCGCGAGCGCCGCCACATCCGTGATTCGCTGGGCCTGTTCGCCCCGCACGGCCCGCATCGAGGCAAGCCCCTCCAGTCGCTCCCGGACGTCCGCAAGCTCGCTGCGAAGGCGCTCCATCGTCTGCCGGTGCTCCTCGGGGTCATCGGCCATGAGGTACAGATCCTTCGCGCGGCCCATCGCCCGCTCCAAGGTCGCCTCCTGCTTGCGCAGGGCCGCAATCATCGGAGCCTCGTCGGTCAGGTCGGCGGAGTCGTCCAGTTCGAGCCACTGCCGCGCCAGACGCTCCAGACGCTCAGGGTCGGCCAGCATCGCCGCGATCTCCGCCCATACGGGCTCGTCGATCGCTGGTCCCTTGATCTGCGGGCACGAGCAGCGCGGCTGCTCCTTCGACCGATACCGCCGCCCCGAGCACACGTAGTACGGGTTCGGACGAGACTTCGTGGTCACGCCGTCGTAGTGCTTGTCCATGTCGCACGGGCCGAACAGACGACCGGTGAGCATCTGCCGCTGGGGTGCTGAGGGCGTGATCGATGCCTTGCGGTTGACCGCCCGCTGTAGGGCCAGCCACTCCTGCCGGGTGAAAACCGGGTCACCGAGTGGCACCTTCACGGTGTCGCCGTACTTCGGGGTCCCGTCGCGGTTCATCTTGGTGACCTTGCGGTGAGGTCGATAGTTGCCAGTGGTGGCCGAACCCCACTCCGTCTCGCCCGTCCACAGCGAGGGGTTCGTGGCGGTCTGGCGGACGGTCTGGTACTGCCACTGCGCCGCCTGGCGCGGGTGCATCCCCATCTGGTTGAGCCGCTCGGCAACCTCAGCAGTCGACAGCCGCTCCTTGACGAACAGGCGGTGTATAGCGCGCAGCACCTCGCGTTCGCGCTCGTCCGGTACGGGACGCGCTTCCCGCTTGAGCCCTTCGAGCTTCCAACCGAACGGCGGCTTCGAACCCGCCCAGCCGCCAGCGCGCCCCTTGGCTCGCTGACCTGCGGCAGTGCGCGCGACGATGGTGTCACGTTCCATCTCCGCGAACCCCGCCATGACAGTCCGCATCATCTTGCCCTGCGGAGTACTCATGTCGATCTGCTCTTTGACCAGCACCAGGTCGACGCCCATCTCGGCGAAGCGGTCGGTCTCCCGGATCGCGTCACCTGCCTTGCGGGCGAATCGGTCGAGCTTGGACACCACGATCGCGTCGATCTTGCCGTCGCGAGCATCCTGGAGCATCTGCCGCCACTGCGGACGGTTCGCGTCCGTGCCCGACAGGCCCTCGTCGACGTAGGCCCCGACGAGTTCCCAGCCCCGGACCCTGATCGCTGCTTCGCAGATCTCGCGCTGCTCCGGGAGCGACGTGTTGTCGATCTGGAGGTCGGTGCTGACCCGAGCGTAGTAGGCGGCGCGCTTAGCGGTCATGGCGGAGCCTTTCGAGGTCGTTCGCGTCGTGGGTGATCGAGAGTGCCTGAGCGAGCGGGATCTCGTCGTCCAGGGTGAGGTCGGGGTCATGTAGTTCCGCCGCCCGGGACAGGTGCATCCGGAGCTCTCGGAGGTTCCGGATCGTCTGGCCGGGGTCCACGGGTCCTTGGGAGACCATCGTGGCCACGATGAACTCGTCCAGGGTTAGGCGCTCAGGCATCGCCACGGCGTGCCTCCTTTCGGCTGTTGCGCTTCCGCGCGGCTTCACAGTCCTTGCACTTCGATCGAAGCCACGGCCGGTCCGACCGGACCCGAGAGAACGCGCCAACGGGCAGGTTCCGATCGCACCGACGACAGACCTTGGTGACAACGGCGCTCACTTCGCACCTCCGGTCATGGGGGCGTGCTCGCCGTCCCAACGTGGATGCAGCGGTCGCCACACGTCGATGCCAGGGACGAGCCCAAGGACGTGGCCGTCCGGATCCCAGGCAACATGCACCGTCCCGAGGTCGTCGACCGAGGTCACCACGCCGGTATCACCCGCACGGAGGCGGGTGTACTCGTCGGTGGTGCTGACGAAGGCGATGTGGTCGCCAGGCTGGGTCACTTGGTTTCCCTGGCGTTGGCCTCGTGCTTGGCGACGAGGCGGGCGGCGGCACGGTGGAACTTGGCGCGGAGCGGCTCGCTCGGGAGCTCCTTCGCGAGGCCGTTGATGACCGCCTTGGTGACGGGTTGCCCGTCCGCGTACGAGTTCACGAGCGCCTGGAGCAGGTAGCTCACGTGGGCGGCATCATGTCCGGGCCTGTAGATAGCCTTGGGTCCGACCTGCTCGTGGCAGTTGCCACAGGCGCAGGTGTTGACGGGGATCTCGGTGGCGGTGGCTCTGGCACTCATGGTGGGGTATCCAATCTCTGGTTTGATCTGGGCTTTATCTGCCCCACCTTCCATCAAAATGTACGCATATGCGTCCGCACAATTCCCCTCCTCCGCCTCAGCTTTCCGAGCAGCACGGAGGGCACGCCTCCGTTCCTTCGCGCGCTGCTTCGCCTCTTCGCTCGGTCGATACGCTCGGCGATTCTGCGCGCGTTCCAGCTCCGGCGCGAAGCCGCCCCAGACCCCCGCCCGCTCGCCCGCCTCGATCGCGTAGGCGCGACACTGGAACACGAGCGGGCAGTCCCAGCAGCGGTCAGCTGCGCGCTCCTGGTCCGCAGGATCGTCAGAAGTCCACTCCCCCGCATCCGATCCGACACACGGCACATTCGCGCCGTTATCGACTGCGACATGCACCTGCTCGATCAGACTGGAGTACAGCTCCCTGGGGTCCGGTGGGGTCTCCCGCGAACTCGCGGGTGCCAGGACGGGCCCGAGCGGGGCGAGCTCCTCCGAGGTCACAGAAGCGCCAGCCGGAAGCAGGACGGACATCCCTGCTGCAAGCCTGCCCATCAGTCGCGAACCCTCGGCGAGCCCATCGCGGCAAAGAACTCCTCCTGAGCGCTGAACGAGGCGTTCGGCTCGGCCACGTAGGTGATCTCCTTCGAGTAGTTGTTCACCACGGCACCGCCGCCACCCGAACCGACCACGCCCAGGTCAGGCACGCGGAACGTATCGGCGAACGCATCCTCGACCGGACCCGACATGCGGTCCAGGCCGTCGATCAGGCCCTCACCGATGTAGATACCGAACTCGCGGAAAACCCGGGACGGGGAGGCGATACCGAAGATCCCCGCCACGGTGTCGACGATTCCGCCGAACGTGTCCTGGAACCACGCCGAGACCGACTGCCAGATCGACTTGAGGCCGTTCCACAGGCCCTGCACAACGTCACGGCCGATGTTGTAGAGCCAGGTCGCCGCCCCGGTGAACACCGCCATGATCTTGTCCGGGATCGACTGGAACCACGCGATCGTGCCATTCCAAATAGCCACCGCAGTGTTCTTCACGTTGTTCCAGATGCCCGACCAGAAACCGATGAAGCCATTCAGCGCACCCATGATCCAGGAGACCCACCCCTGGAAGATGCCTCGCACATAGGCGACGAACCCCGACCACACCGCCTGGATGAAGTTGCCGATCGCGGACCACAGTCCGTTCCACCACGAAGCGATGCCGTTGACGATCCCCATCAGCCAACCGACGAAGCCCGACCACACGCCCTGGATCCACCCGATGAAGCCATTCCAGACGTCGGAGATCCACTGACCCACCGCTGCCCAGATCGAATTCCACCAGGCGACGAAGCCCTCGACCACTCCGGTGACCCACGAGAGGAAGCCGCCCCAGACCTCGGAGATCCAGGCGACGGCCGTGTCCCAGTTCATGATCAGCCAGACGATCGCCGCGACGAGCGCCCCGATAGCCAACACAATCCAGGTGATCGGGTTGGCGAGCAGCGCCACGGTCCACGCGGCCGTCGCCACGACCGCCGCCCAGATCGCCGGTGCGAGTGCGGCCAAGATGACCGCCCCGAGACCGGCGACGATCGGGATGAACACGTTGGAGTTGGCGATAAGGTCGGCCAGGAAGTTCGTGACCTCGGTGATCGGCCCCTTGACCAGATCGAGGGCGGCGACCAGCTTCCCCTGGATCGTGGCGGCGAGGTTGCCCGCCGACCCCTCGAAGGTCTCGGTGGACTTCGCGGCCTCCACGGCGATCGGCTCGGTGCCCAGCTGAGTAATCGCGGCGTTGAACTCCTCGGCGGTGATTTCGCCCTTCTCCATCGCCTCCCGGAAGTTGCCGGTATAGGCACCGGCTTGGAGCAGGGCATCCATCAACTTCCCCGAGGCTCCCGGAATGGCATCCGTGAGCTGATTCCAGTTCTCGGTGGTCAGCTTGCCCTGACCGGCCGTCTGGGTCAGGACCGACCCCACACGGCCGAAGGTCTCCGAGCTGCCTCCCGCTGCAGCGTTCAGGTTGCCGAGACTCATCGCGAGGGTGTCGTAGTCCTTGACGCCGTTCGCGGCCAGAGTGGCGGTGATGGACTGGATGTCGCCGAGTGAGTAGGTCGTGGTGTCGGCGTACGCCTGGGTGCTCTTGGTCAGGGCGTCAATCTTGGCCGTGCTGAGACCGCCGAACTCCAGGGTCTGCTTGAACTTGTCGGTCGCGTCCGACGCTGCGACCGCATCACCGACGAAATCGGCGAGCATGTCCGCCGCCTGACCGATTGCGTCAGCGGCGAGGTTGCCGAAGGCGGAGCCGATCGCCGCGCCCTTGGTGGACCAGCTGTCGGTCTTCTTGTCGAAGTCGCCGTCGTCCACCTTGAGCTTCGCGACCAGCGTCCCGATGTCCATTGCCATGAGATCTCCAGAGTTCGTTGCTGCCAGTGCGGATCGCGGGCGATCCAACCCGCCCCGATTTCGCCGCACAACGCACCACGTCGGGTGCGGCCGGGATTTACCCGGCGTCATGCTCCGCGTGCCAGTCGGCGAGAGCGGGCACCAGCACCCGGTCGCCGCCCGGGCAGTCACCGAAGTGGACGCCGTGCACCATGTGGCCGTCGAGCAGACCGAGGGCGCGTATCTTGGCCAGCTGGTCATCGTCGAGCTGGTCGGCCCAGACCATCGGGCCACCACACGGACACTCCCCCTCGATCGCCTGGATGCGACGGCGCGCTAGCCCCTCCCGCACGACGGCCGGTGCGTCGTCGGGGATGCTTTGGACGACGAGCCGGTCGAGTGGGCGACCGGCAGGGATCACCCACTCCTGGCCGGGAGCCAGTGCCGGGGCGTCATCGCCGACCGGCACCGGCTCGAACGGATCGAGACTCATTGAGCACCCCCGAGCGGGTAACGCTCGCGGTGGGTGTCGTGGTAGAACTCCAGGACGAACCGGTCGAGATACGTAAGAACCTCCGCGCCGGGGATGTCCTCGGGCTGAACCCCAAGACGTGCCGCGACCGCGAGCACCCGCGCGTACAAGTCATGAACGCCAAGGAGCATGATCCGCCGCCAGTAGAGGTCGTTGATGCTGCGTTCTTGGAGGTGCTGATCGAGCGTGCGCTCCGCATAGGGCACCTTGAGGACGGGGTACCGGTCGCGGTACTCGCCCCACTCCCTGAGCTTTGCGACATGTTCGGTGATTGCTTCGTTCATGGTGACCTCCTCGGGTCGTTGTTGTTGTTGTCGAGCCCGGCGGCTGGCGCGGACGTCCGGGCGGGACGCTTCCAGCCGCCGGGGGTCTAGTTGTGATGCAGGACTGCGGTCAAGATGAATGCCAGCCAGGCGACGATCAGTGCGGCTGTGAAGGCCCACACGGTCGGGGTGCGCTTACGCTTCGACATCACTCGCCTCCACTGGTTTCGAGCCGGGACGGTCGTTCCGGCTGCGTGTTGCGCACGCGAGGACGCTTCCAGGTCTCTGCAGCACGGAAGTAGTGGCGGCGGCACAGACCATGCAGATGCGGCGAGCGCTCGCACCCCTCGACCCAGCATGTCGTCGCCTCACCCGCGACAGGACCCCACGCCCTGACCTCCGAGACATGCGCGAGGAGCCAGGACGGAATCTTGAACTGCGGGACGGCGGGCTTGATTTTCTTGTCATTCATGAGAGCGCCTCCATCGCGCGCGAAAGGTTGGGAAGAGATGAGAAGGTTGTTGCCGCTGGGGAGGGCGTGCACACTGCACACTTCTCGCGGGGGGATTTCTCTAGAGCTCCCAACTTGGGAGAGTTAGAAACCCCTTGCCCCGTCGGCTGTGCAGTGTGCACGGGGTGATATGCGGCGTTCATCAGAACTCTCCGATCTGGTCGCCGAGGCGCTCGTTCACGCGCTCGTTGGCCTGCCGGAGTCGCAGACCCAGCACCACACGGTCACGACCGCCCGACCGTGAACCTCGCATGGGCTGAGCCCCCTTCGGCACCAGGTCGGCGATCACGGTTTCCCGGAGGTCACCGAGCATCGTCGTGACGGTCACGTCCAGGCGGTGGCCCTGCTGCTGCCGGAACTCGTTGTAGGCGGACAGCAGCTCGCGGTTTCCGATGTAGTGCCCTTCGTCGCGGATCAGCCTCAGCGTCACGAACTCCTGCGCGATGTTCTGGCTGTTCACCCACTGATCCGTGGTGACCTTCACCGACGTTGGCAGGTGGGATTCGTCCAGCAACTGCGGCTTCTTGTGGGCCTGCACCGCTCCCTCGACGAGCCACGCGAGCACTTCCTCGCGAGCGGTTTCGAACCATGCCTTAATCGACGGGTCGCGCTTGCGCTCGTTCTCCGCGACCGGCTGGTCTTTGAAGGTGAACGGGAACGGTACCTCGGCGAACCGGCGGACGGTTCCACGGTTGACGTTCCGGAGCCGAAGCGAGGAATTTGTGGAGATGAACAGGTCGTGAGTCAGCGTGAACGAGAACGGCCGACCGGCTGGGTGCCGGCCCTTGGCCTCTCCGGAGTCCGTGATCCGCTTAAGCACCGACTCGTTGAGCATCTTGTCTTCCAGCTCCTCGGCGAGGAGGAACCGTGCCCCTTTGAGGTCGGCCATGTGGTACTCGGGATTCGTTCGAGCGCTGGAGCTGATTGCCTCGGGATCGAGCCTCATCCCGTATGTGCCCATCGCCTTCCGGACCCCGTAGGCGATGGTCGTCTTGGCGTTCTGCCCGCCGCCGTTCAGGATCACCACGCGGGCGTTGTCTGACTGCTTCCCGAACAGGGCCACACCGAACGACAGCTGGAGCCAACTCCGCGTGTCCTCAGGCACTGCTTCCAGCGCGCGATCCCACTTCGAACGGTCTACCTCGGGGTGATACTCGACCCCGGCACAACGGGTGAACCTGTCGACGGGCCGATGCGGACGGAGTTTGCCCGTTCGCAGGTCCACAACCCCGTTAGGGCAATTGAGCACGAACGGATCGGCGTCAAATGCGGCGATCGGGATGGTGAGCCTCCCGGACAGCAGCGACAGGACTGCCTGGGCCTTCTTCGCGGACCGGAGCATGTGGATCTCTCGCGGGTCGGGAGACTGCACGTTGGAGCAGATCCAGTCCGATACGGCGGCGAGCAGCGACTCGCGCGGGAGCGGTCGCCAGATCCCGTTCTCCTGCCGGAGCCACCCCGACTCTGTGTTCGCGTATTCGTCCGCCCATGCCTGCGCGAGCGCTCGTGCGATGTCGGCGTCAGTGGTTGCCATGCTTTGCCCCTCCGGACTTCTCGATTGCCCCGGCGAGGGCGTTGTTCCATTCCGCGACGGGGTTTTCCGCGGACGTGTGTGGGGTGTCGGCCCAGATGGTCGCGAGGCGGTCTAGTGCCTCGGGGACGCCGCCGTGGCCTTCCACGCCGAGCAGAACCAGGTGGGTCTGCACTTCCAGCAGCAGCTCATGACCGGCGAAGGTCTCGGCCTTTGCCCCGGTGAATCGGCGGACGACCCGCTGCACTGCATGGGACGGCGTGAGGCCGGAGTGATCACCGAACCAAGCGACGACACCACCGGAATAGGGCATCCCAGTCGCACCTTCGCGGACCTTGCCGCCTTGCAACGCGAGAGGTACTCGTACCTTGATCTGCGACACGGGCGGAAGCAGGTAGGGCGTGACGACGTACCCGCCTCGGCTCTTACGGTCGACACCGGGCAGGAGCCCGTTGATCGAGGTGCTGAGATCGCGGAACCAGAGGTGCAATCCGAGCCCCGAGACCGACGCACCTCGGAAGGTCGTCGGCGGCACATGGACGCGACGGTCGATGAGCGACTCCCAGCCGTCTGGCTTGCCGGGCTTGCGGTCCACGTCGACCACGGTCTTGTCGATTCGGCCGGGCGTGACGGCGGGGATCGCGGCCGGGTGCCGCTCCCACCACTTGAGGATGACTGTGGGCGACGTGCTTGCGAGGTTTTCCCAGTCGGTGAAGCCCCAGAGCGGCCGCTTGTCGAGACGGACCGGGAAAGTCGGGTATCCGTTGGAGGCGTTGGCGAGGGCGATCTCCAGGTAGTTCATCGGAGTGCCCCTGCCTGGATGAGGAAGCCGAGGACGACGCTCGCGGCCGACCCGAGGACTACCAGTGCAACGGTGACCGATCCGTAGAACACGTGGTCATGGAGCGCTTCTCGCGACTCGGGCGAGAGATGCAGCAGCGTCATCGCGGATCGCCCCCTGCGGGTGCGTCAACGGCGGGAGCGAACAGCAGCTGCAGGAAGCGAGCTACGTCCTCCGTAGGCAATGGGCGAGCGTCCCAGTCAGATGAGACGTCAGAATGAAATGTTGAACGAGACAAGAGTCAGAACCCCTAAGGTCCTGGCGTCTAGCTACGGCACCTTCTGGTGCTTCGCTGCCGGTCTACGGTGCCGGGTCCCTTCGCCCTCACCTACGCCTGGAGGTGAGTTCTCTTTCTCGTTTGTTGGCGCTGAGCGCCGTCTTCGCATCCAATTTTATCAGCCGAGTACCCGGCGGAAAATGAGTGGGGTACTCGTCGGCGTGTCGCGTATCGCTCGGGATACAGCAAGACCCCCGCCCTCTAGGACGGGGGTCTCACAACAGGGTTCGCGGCGGGTGTCTCACGTCCACCACAGTGACTCCGAGTCCATTTTATTTCGCTGGACTGGGATTTCCTTGAAGACACGTCGACGGCCACTTGCAGCAGGGACGCCCATGAACCGTCGAAACCGGAGCGCCCCACGACGATGTCCGCGGTCGCGTGTATCGTTCGGCTAAGGCGCAAAGGGGACGAGATGAGTCAAGACATCATCTGGAAGGGGCTGCACTGGGAACGGCGCGGCGACAAGATTGCGAAGTACCGCATCACGGACGTGCGACGGGGCACGGCGCTCGTAGTCGATTGCCCGGATTGGATCGCCGACCAAATACAGATGATCTTTGGCAGCTCGTGCGAGTCACGAGCGCTCGCCGAACACGTCGCAGACGATTACACACATGGCTTCCTGTTCCGAGACGGGGCACCCGACTCCCTCGAAACCACCATGCAGAACTTATCTTCGGTGCTCAGCATTCCTGCGCCGGACTACGTGGACGTCGCGATTACCCTCGACATGTACAACCGGCCGAACGATCAAGATGAGCTTGAACGGACTCCGGCCGGGTACTGGATCTGGACGACCAAGCACGCGAGCGAACCGACATGGAGCAACTCGCGCAACTCGCGCCGCCTCATGATCGACGCGCTCGTCAATGTGATCCAGCATCATCCCCTGTACGCCAACGCAACCGCGATTGTCACGGCACCGGGCCACAAGGCTGACGGCCAGAGCTTCGGCGAGATACTGGCTCGCGAGGTCGCCACGAAGGTCGGTATCCCCTTCGTGGAGACCTCCTCCCCCGGACCTCGGCCGCAGCAGAAGGAGACGCCGCAGGACCTCACTGACGTGTTCACCGTGGAAGGGCAGCTCACTGGCGATGTCATCGTGCTGGACGACGTGTACCACACTGGCGGCAGCGCGAGCGGCGCTGCTGCCGCCGCCAAGCGTGCCGGAGCCGACAGGGCCCTGTCGCTAACCGTCGCGAGGACTATTAGGTGGTGACACTGTTGAATTCCGTGCACACGCTCGAACTCGCTCTCGCCGGGTTCGCGGAGTTGCGCACGCCCGGTCAGATCACCCGCGCATTACGGGCTGGGGGTCTCGACGTTCTCGAAGAGGCTCTCGCCGGTCTCTCGGAATCGGCGCGAGTGGAGGTAGAGGCCAAGGCCGACGAGATGCAGCGCGCTGGCATTAACGCTGTGATCTTCCGCGCCGAGGACTTCCCGAAAATCCTCGTGAAGAACGACAAACCCATCGCCCCCATCCTGTTCTACCGAGGCAACAAAGACCTGCTCTACACGGATGGAGTCGGTATGTGCGGCTCCCGTCACGTGAGCGCCAAGGGGCTTGAAGCCGCAGGGCGATGCGGTGAATTGGTTACTAACAAGGGCATGTCTGTCGTTTCTGGGTACGCCGCCGGTGTGGACACGGCAACTCACCTCGCCGCTCTACGGAACGGGGGCAGCACTGTGATCGTGCTCGCCGAGGGGTTCAACTACTTCCGAGTGAAGAAGAACTTCGCCGACGACTTCAACTGGGATCGCACTCTCGTCGTATCCCAGTTCCCCCCGAGCCAGACATGGCAAGCTCACGCCGCTATGGCACGCAATGGCATCATCTTCGGTCTATCGAAGGCGCTCGTGGTCATTGAAGCTGGGGAGAAGGGCGGCACCCTGGCTGCTGGCGAGGGCGCGATCCAACTTGGTCGGCCAGTCCTCGCCGTGGACTTCGGCGAGGACACTCCGATGGGTAACCGCATCCTGATCAACAAGGGCGCGAAGGCGATCCGCACCACTAACGAACTCAGCGACGCCCTCGATGAGGTGCATTCCTCGGTAGCCCCGATTGACGCGCCCCCGTTGTTCTAAGAACCTCTGAGACCCTCAGAGTTCAGTGCGATTTCGGATGTCGTCATCCGTCAGAGGAGCGAAGTCGGAGTCAACTTCCTGCTGATACTCATCAACAAGGTTGCGATTGTCCTGCTCCTTGTACTTGGTTGCCTGCTTACGGTTCAGCTCTCGCTTATCGGGATTACTCTCGTTGAGCTTCTTCTTGGAAGGCTTGCGGGCCTTCCCATCGGATCCGATCACCGTTTGCTCGATCTGAAGAGTCTCAGTCGCGTATCGGTTGTAGAACGGGGAGACGTCCATCAACAGTCGCCAGTAGACCCATTCCTTGGGCACGAGCAGCAACGGCCGCCCGTCCGCGACCGGAAGTGTGAGGTTGCGCTTCTTCCACGTCAAGGATGCAGGGTCGAAGAGGTCGTACTCGTCCGTCGCAGCTCCCGCAGCGAGGCTGGGGTAGGTGTTCATCATGTCTGCTGTGAAATCCGCGAGGACGTGAAACACGATCCGTGTGGTCGCATCAGAAATCAGGTCATATCCGACTCCGTCTGCGAACAGCCTCAGGTGTTCGAGCCGCGTCAAGACTGCGATCCTGGCCTCGTGGCTCTTATCGAGTAGATCCCAAAGGTCCTTCGATTCCTCGTCTCCGAACGCTCTTCCAAACTTGCTCTTGACGCTCATCCCGAGACGGGTTTCATTAGGCTCATGAAGGTGTCCGAGCAACTCCTGACCCTTCACATGGTCGCCTGAGGCAGTTGAAAGCCGAAGCCTCAGCACTTCGCCGAAGAAGGCGACGAGGGCGCTGTTCGCCGCAGTCGCGTACTTACCCTTACCGTTTCGAATCGCGCTCGGGTCCAGGAACAGCAGATTATCCCGATGGACATGCACGTCCACGAACGGCACCGGATTAGCGATACTGAAGGTCTTGGTAACACGCATACAAAACTCCCCAACTTCTTCGTTGTTCACGCGGCGCGCGCCGGTCGAGGGGCAGTCGACGCCCCCACGTGAACCATATCGCTAAGGTACGGACATGGAGTTCTGGGACACCTTTTGGGCCACGATGTGGGGAGCCCTCGGCGGCGCTGTCATCGGCGCGTTTGCAGCGTGGCTATTCTCTCTGGACCTGCGGCGACGCGAGCGGGAGGACCGCAAGCAGGAACGAGAGCAGGATCGGCTGGATCGTGAGTCGGAGCGGGAGTTCGCTCATGCAGCGCGCCAGGCTGAGCTCGACCGAACCGAGAAGGCCGAGGCAGCCCGTCGGTGGTTGGCCATATGCGGGGCGCTGAGTAGCTACGTTGCCGTCCCAGGGTGGGAAAAGTCGAAGTACCAAGCAGCCGCACTCGACCGAATCTCCGATGTATACGTCCTCGGGCAGCCCGCCGACCGGATGATCGCGAACGTGCTCAAAGACTTCGGCCCCAGCGATATCGCCGTGGTACGAACTGCAGGTCGAGTGTCCGGACAGCTCCACCGATATGCCCGGGGCGAGGACTCGGCGGACGAGTGCGCGCGGCAGCTTGGTTTCATACTGGTCGAGTCGCGCAAGCTCCAGGCCAAGGCTAAGGAAGAGGAAGAAGCCCGGCAACTCGCAGAGGAGCACTGAGCGGTTCTCCCCGGCCTCCGGTGGGGTCTTCCTGGACATCGAGAAGGCCCGACGCCCTCCGAGGGGTGCCGGGCCTTCTCGATTCAAGTGAGAGGCGCGGAGCGTCAGTCCTGGATGAGACCGGGGCGTGCGGGACCAGCTGCCGCGACAACCGCTTCGGCCCCAGTCATGAATCGGTCAAAGAGGGAAACGACCGCGGTGAGGTCCGGAGCCGCCTTCGCGTCCTGCGCCGTCAGGTCTGCGTATGCCGCCGTGTGATTGCGGAGCGCCTGGGAGAGGAACTGCCGCTCCCGAGGAGCCGTCGTATTCTCCAGCAGATCGAGGGTCTTCTCCGTGGCATCCAGGATCCGATCGGACAGTGCCGCTCGTCGGTTCCGCGCGTACTCGCTCTGCACTCCCCGAGCCTTCGCCATAGCTGCCGGGGTGCCCGAGGAACTGGAGCCCGTGCGGGCGAACTCCAGCCCCTCAGTATCACGGACAACCCGAGAGACCGTCGCGGGGTGGACGCCCACAGCCTTCGCGACCTGACCGCGCGTCAGCCCATCGCGGACCAGGCGCACGATCTCCGCCTCCACCTCCGGTGGCGTCCGCACCCCCGACTGACGCGCGGACACGATCACGCCTGCTTTGCGGGGATCGTGTCGCGGCGGAGGTTCAGACCGTCCAGCTTCTCGACCTTGAAGTCGATCTGGATGTCACGATCCAGGTTCTCGTCGACCCCGAGCGCCGCGTATCCCTGCGGATCCAGATGCGCCATGCGCGACATGGTACCCAGCGAGACCGCGCCCTCCAGCGCCTCGCTCAGCACCTTGCGCCACGCTGCCACGATGTTCGCGTCGGCCGTCAGATCGCGGACCCGGACAGCGGCCGGGACGCCATGCTCCACCAGCTGCTGGAACACCAGCTCGCGGACCTCGGCGATCACGCCCGATGGGTCGGTCGATGCGAGCGCCTCCGGGGAGACCTCGATCCACTGTGCGATCGCCGCGAGCCGGAGCGGGTTCGCTGCGCGGATGAGCGCCTCCAGCGACCGACCAGCGGTCACCAGCGCGGAAACCTTGCGCCACTCCGCCTCCTGGAGCGCCACCTCGTCGGCGTTCTTCGGCGCGAGGCCGTCCAGCACCTCGGCGATCTGCGCATCCGAGTCGGCGTCCTTCGCGTCCGGGATCCGGTCGAGCAGCGCGGCGCGGGCGTCCATGAGCTGCTTGAACCGCTCGCGGTGCAGCGCGGAGTTCGTGTAGTTCGGGTTCTGGAAGTCCACAGCCTGCGCCACCGAGCGGCGGAAAGTCGTGAAAGCCTGCACGAAGGGTGCGGTGTTGGTGGTCATTTGAATCTCGTTTCTCTGGGTGGACTGCGCCCTGGGTGGACCTTCGGTCCTGGGTGGACTTCGCCCTGGGTGACCCGTCAGCCGTTGCTGGCGGGAGCTTTCGGGCGCGACAAAACCGTGCGCGACTTCGCGGCACAAGTCACCACGTCGAGAGAGCGCATCACGCGGCCTCTGCGATGTGCCGGAGGGAGACCTCGAACGGGAACTTCGGGAGGGTGACCGGGGCGTCAGATGCAAGCCGACCGAGCAGGGAGGAGCATCAGGATCTCCTTGCGGCCTGCCTGCTCGATGAGGGTGCGCTTCGCGCCTTCCCTCGCGTCGCCCGCCTGGGCGTGCAGGACGGCGGCAAGGGGCGCCCCCTGCTCGAGTGCGGCGATGACCTGATCGATCGCGCGCGACAGCCCGGGCAGTTCGAGGCGCCGCGACAGCTCGCCGAGGGCGTCGGCCACAGGCGATCCGGTGCCGACCGCGAGCACCACCTGTCGGAGTTCCGCGGTCAGTTCGCCGGACCCGACCGCAGCGACGCGGCGGAGCGATTCGAGGAACCCCTCGCCCGCGGACAGACACAGCGCGAGGAACTCCAGTGTCGTGGGGAGCTCATCAGTGAGTCGGGTGCGCCGAGCCCTGGCGCGCGCGGAGAGCTGCATGTCGTAGGTGACGGCGGCGAGCGCACCGCACAGCAGCGGCAATCCGCTCGTCGGGACGGTCAGCCGCCCGATCACGGCCAGCACGATCAGCACCGCAGCGCCCGCGCCGATGCCGGCGACCACCCATCCGAGCTGCCTGCCCCGGAACGCCGCTGGCTCCATCGCCACACCCGCCTGAGCGAGGCGTCGCCGCAGCGCCTCTCCCCCGCCCATCATCCGCTCGAAGCCGTCTCGGATCACGGCCCAGACCGTGCGGGTGCTCGCGGGGAGAGCACCCGCGGTGGGCAGCGCCCCGCGCGGAAGGTCATCGTCGGGCACCACATCGCGGACATAGGGACCGACGCGGACCGGAAGAGACGCAGCCCGCCAGCGCGGCAGGACGGAGAGCAGGCTGAGGACACCTCCCGCGAAGGCTCCACCGATGAGGATCGCGGCGGCGACAGAGGAGACCCCGGTCACCCGAACCACCTCCGGGGTTCGGGGAGTCGACCGATGCGCACCATGATCTGGAAAGCGGCCACCGAGATCGCGGCGCCCCCGCAGATCACGAGCACCCCCTCCGGCGTCCCGTACGCGGATGCCCCTTCGGGGCGCAGCACGAGCAGACCGAGGATGACCCATGGCGCGACGGCGCCGAGCACCGCGGCTCCGCGGATCCACGACTGTCGCGCCTCGACCTCGCCACGCAGCGCGGCATCCGCCCGCACCGACGTCGAGAGCGCCCGGAGCACGCCTATCAGCTCCGTTCCGCCCACCTGCCGGGCCATCCGCAGCGTCTCGACGATCCGGTCGGCGATGGGGTCGGCCAGAGATGCCTTCAGCCGGTCGATGCTCGTCTCGAATCTGCCGCTCGCGCGAAGGTCTCTCGCGAACACGGCGAAAGCCGGCCGGAGCATCGTGGGTGCGGACTCCGCCAGACTCGCGACCGCATCGGGGAGCGAGAGACCGACGCGAATGGACGCGATGAGCAGATCGCACACGTCGGGCCAGAGCTGGCGCCGCAGTCTCCGCAGGCGCATGCGTCGACCGCGCAGGAACATGATGGGTGCCGCCGCCCCCGCCGCTCCCGCGAGCAGCGCGAGTACGGCCAGGTCTGTGATGAGCCAGACCGCGGACGCGGCGATGCCTCCCGCCGCGACGATCCCCGTGACGAGGGTGCGCGAGGACAGCGCTTCGAGCCCGGCCTCTCCGATCAGCCGGGTGAGGCGTCCCGACCTCGAGGCGACGGTGTCATCGGCACGGCGCGGCCACATCCACGGGGAGATGCACAGCAGCACGCCGGCGGCGAGCGCGGCCCCGAGCAGGAACGTCACGAGGCGACCTCGGTCTGGCCTCGCCGACGAGAGGCGAGATCGTCAGCAGAGGAGGCGGAGCGGTACACACTGCTGGTCCGGATGATGCCGCCCTCCACCGAGCCGGTCGGCGCGATGACCTCCTGCACTCTGCGGTGTCCGTCGCGACCGCGACCGCAGTGGACGACGAGGTCGACCGATGCGGACAGAGCCGGCGCGATGAACGCGCGGTCGATGTTCCGGCCTGCGAGGAGCGGCAGGAGGCTGAGCTTCTCGAGCGCCTCCGTCGCGGAGTTCGCGTGCACCGTGCAGGCGCCGGGTACGCCGGTGTTGAGCGCCAGCACGAGATCGAGTGCCTCGGCGTCTCGCACCTCGCCGACGACCAGGCGATCCGGCCGCATGCGCAGCGCCTCCTTCACCAGTCGGCGCAGGGTGATCTCACCCGTGCCCTCCAGACTCGGCTGGCGTCCCTGGAGCGCGACCAGGTCGGAGCCGACGACCGCCAGCTCGAATGTCTCCTCGACCGTGACGATGCGCTGCGTGGCCGCGCATGAGGCGAGCAGCGCACCCAACAGGGTGGTCTTCCCGGCGTGGGTCGCACCGGAGACGATCACGGTGCGGCCGTCGTCCATCGCATCCCGGAGCATCTCTGCGACAGAGGACGGCAGCATCCCCTGCTCCACGAGCGCCTCCAGCGACCGGTACTTCGGCAGGAACTTCCGGACGTTGACCGCCCAGCCTCCGCGCACGACATCCGCGATCGCCACGTGCAGCCGCGAGCCGTCGGGCAGGGAGGCGTCGACGAACGGCTGACTGATGTCGACGCGTCGGCCCGTCGACTGGAGCATCCGCTCGACGAGGTCGCGCACGGCGGGGTCATCGAGGCGCACCGCGGTCCGCTCGCCCCTCCCGCCGCGCGCCACGTGCACGTATCCCGTGCCGTTGAGCCAGATCTCCTCGATGTCGGGGTCGTCGAGGAGCGGTTGCAGGGCGCCGAAACCGCTGAGCGAAGCCAACACATCGCGGACGCACGCCTCTTCGTCGTCGATGAGTCCATCGCCCCGGGTGACGGCGAGGTCATCGTGCCGGCGCACCTCCGCGCGTGCGATCCGCGTCGCAGCGGCCGGATCGACGCCGGGGTCGATGCCCTCGGCCCGCAGTCGCACCCGCACGCGTTCGGCGACCAGGGCAGCGGGATGACTCACCCCGGCATCCTCGCAAGTTCCCGACGCAGGGGCCCGAAGTTATCCACAGGGATCAGGACCGCGCACGACTGCGGGCCGATCTCCAGGCATGCGGTTACGGCGGCAACTAGAATGAACCCACCGCGCGGGAGTGGTGGAATTGGCAGACACGCAGGATTTAGGTTCCTGTGCCCCAGGGCGTGTGGGTTCAAGTCCCACCTTCCGCACGAGAGACGATGGTGCCTGCCGCAGGCCGCCGCTTTCGTCGCTCAGCCGCACCGCCGACCACTCACGACCGACGGGACTCCCCCAGTGCTCGAATCCATGCTGCACGCACCGACCGCTCTCATCCCCTGGCTCGATCCTGCGACGATCATCGGCACCGCCGGGCCGTGGGCGCTGCTCGTGGTGTGCTTCATCGTGTTCGCCGAGACGGGCCTGCTGGTCGGGTTCCTCCTCCCCGGAGACACGCTCCTCGTGATCGCCGGCCTGCTCTCGCACCCGATCGCCGGCTCGGAGCACGGCGTCTTCGGGATCAACGTCTGGTTCGTCGCGCTGCTCATCGGACTCGCGGCTTTCGTGGGCGGCGAGGTCGGTTACGTGATCGGCCACAAGGGCGGTCCCGCCGTCTTCGAGCGCAAGGAGTCGGGCCTCTTCAGCAGGAAGAACGTCGAGCGCACGAACGCGTTCTTCGAGCGCTTCGGCGGCATCACCGTGATCCTGGCGCGCTTCGTCCCGATCGTGCGCACCTTCGCCCCCGTTGCGGCCGGCGTCGGCCACATGCCCTGGCGCAAGTACACGCTCTACAACCTGATCGGTGCGGTGCTCTGGGGCTTCGGACTCACGATGTTCGGCTATCTGATCGGCTTCATCCCGCCGGTCGCCGAGTTCGTCGAGAGCTACATCGACCTCATCCTCCTCGCGGCGGTGGGCGGTACCGCCCTGGTCACGCTGTGGCACTACCTGTCGGAGCGGCACAAGGCGAAGAAGGCTGCGGCAGCGGGCGAAGACGTCGTGACGGATGCCGAAGAGGCGCAGGAGCTCGTCCTCGACACCGACGTGTTCGACCGCGCCCCCGACCTGGACGGCGACGGCAAGCACTGACCGCGCCGTAGACGCCCGAAGGGCACCGGCATCGCTCAGCCGGCGTTCTTCGCGCGTTCCTCCTTGGTGCGGGCGACGCTGGCGCGCAGCGCCTCCATGAGGTCGATGACCTCACCACCCTCCGCAGCCTTCTCCGCCTCGCCGAACGTCTCGGCGACGTCGAACGTGTCGCCCGCCTCGATCTTCGCGTCGATGAGGGTGCGGAGCTCCTTCTGGTATTCGTCGACGAACTCCTCCGGGTCGAAGTCGGCGGAGTAGCTGTCGACGAGCGATGCCGACAACTCGAGCTCCTTCTTCGAGATCCGCACATCTTCGTCGAGCGCCGGGAACTCCGCCTCGCGCACCTCGTCGGCCCACAGCAGCGTCTGCAGCACGAGGACCTTCCCCCGCACGCGGAGCGCGGCGAGCCGTGTCTTCTGGCGAAGGGTGAATCGCACGATGGCGGTGCGGTCCGTCTGTTCCAGCGTCTTGCGCAGCAGGACGTACGCCTTCGGGGACTTCGAATCGGGCTCGAGGTAATACGGCTTGTCGAGCGTGAGCAGGTCGACCTGATCCGACGGCACGAACTCGACGACGTCGATCTCCCGGCTCTTCTCGGCGGGGAGCGCCGAGAGATCGTCCTTCGTGAGCACGACGGTCTGCCCGTCGTCGACGTAGGCGCGATCGATGTCGGCGTACGCCACGGTCTCGCCGCAGACCTCGCAGGTGCGCTGGTAGCGGATGCGTCCGCCGTCCTTCTCGTGCACCTGGTGCAGTGGGACGTCGTGGTCCTCGGTCGCCGAATATACCTTCACCGGCACGTTCACGAGCCCGAACGTCAGCGCGCCCTTCCAGATGGTCCTCATGACACCAGTGAACACCAGGCGGAGCCGTCGCGACCAGACCCTTGACTACGCTGGCTGCATGGTCGGACAAGGGCAGATCGTGCAGATCGACGGCCGCCGACTGCGCGTGACCAACCTCGACAAGGTGGTCTACCCCGCCACCGGCACCACCAAGGGCGAGATCATCGCGTACTACACGCAGATCGCACCGCTCATCCTCCCGCTCCTCGACGGCCGACCCGTCACCCGCAAGCGCTGGGTCGAGGGCGTCGGCACCGCGGATGCTCCGGCCGATGCCTTCTTCACGAAGCAGCTCGAACCAGGGGCGCCCGACTGGATCCTCCGGCAGGCGATCCAGCACTCCGACGGCCCGAAGGAGTATCCCCTGGTCGAGGATGTGCCGACCCTCGTCTGGCTCGCGCAGGTGGCGGCGATCGAACTGCACGTCCCGCAGTGGCGTTTCGCGCCCGATGGCCTGCCCGGGCGACCGGACAGGCTCGTGCTCGACCTCGACCCCGGCCAGGGTGTCGCTCTCGATCAGTGCGCTGAGGTCGCCCGTATCGCCCGAGGGATTTTGACCGACATGGGCCTCGATCCGTTCCCCGTGACGAGCGGCAGCAAGGGCATCCATCTCTACGCCGCGCTTCCCGGCGAGCAGACGAGCGACGAGATCTCCGCCGTGGTGAAGGAACTCGCCCGCCTCATCGAGAACGACCATCCCGACCTCGCGACCAGTGTCATGTCGAAAGCCGTGCGCGGCGGCAAGGTCTTCCTCGACTGGAGCCAGAACAACGGCAAGAAGACGACCATCTCGCCCTACTCGTTGCGAGGCCGCGCGCAGCCCTGGGTCGCGGCTCCCCGCACCTGGGAAGAACTCGATGACCCGGAGCTCGCGCAGCTCGACCTCGACGAGGTGCTCGCCCGCGCCGCTGCCGGAGTCGATCCCCTCGCGGCGCTCCGGCCTCTCGTCGCTGCGCCTGCGTCCGCTCCTCCGCCGCATCGCGCCTCCCGCCATCCGCGCAGCGCACCGACGCCGGCTCGGACGGCAGCGACCACCGTCGCCACGCTCTCCCCGATGCTCGCCGAGAACGGCACGCCCGGCATGGCACGCGCCCTGAGTGCACCCTCGTGGGTCGAGGTGAAGTGGGATGGCATCCGGGCGATGGGTACGTGGGCGGAGGGCCGGATGCTGCTCCACGCGCGTCGCGGCACCGACATCACGGCGCGGTACCCGGAGCTCACCGCGGACGGCGCCCCGTTCCTCCCGGTCGCGGACGCCGTCATCGACGGGGAGATCGTGGCTTTCGACGGTCATGGGCGACCGAGTTTCTCCCTGCTGCAGAACCGGATGCACCTGACCCGGCCACGCGAGATCGAACGCGAGGTGGTGCGCACGCCGATCGTGTACATGGTGTTCGACCTCCTGCGCCTCGACGGGCATGACCTCACCGGGATGCCGCTGCGCGAGCGCCGCACCCTGCTCGAAGACGTGGTCTCCGGTCTCGAGGCACCCGTTCAGCTCCCTCCCGTGTTCGACGATGTCGACGCGGCGCTCGCGGCCAGCGGGGAGTTCGGACTCGAAGGGGTCGTGGTCAAGGATCCGCAGTCCAGGTATCGCCCCGGTCAGCGGAGCCCCTCCTGGCTCAAGCTCAAGCACACCCGGATGCAGGAAGCGGTCATCGTCGGGATCCGTCCGGGAAAGGGAGACAGGGAGAGCACACTCGGCTCGTTGCTGCTCGCTGTGCCGGAGCGGGGGTCCTCGTCCGCGGGTGCGTCGCCCCGACTGCGCTATGTGGGACGCGTCGGCACCGGATTCACCGACCGTATCCTCCGTGATCTCCTCGCACGGCTGGAACCGCTGCGGATCCGGGATGCACCGCTCGGCGGCGTCCCCGCCCTCGACGCCTCCGATGCGCTCTGGGTGCGTCCGGAACTGGTCGGTGAGGTCGAGTTCGCGAACTGGACACCCGATGGGGTGCTGCGCCATGCGCGGTGGCGCGGGCTGCGCCCCGACAAGGAACCGGGCGACATCGTCGTCGAGTCCTGACCGAGGCTCATCGCACCGGCTCCGCTCAGGCGTGGTGCGGTTCGCAGTCGGACTGCTCGGCCGGCTCGATCTGGAAGGTGGAGTGCTCGACGTCGAAGTGATCCGCGAGACACGCCTGCATGTCGGCGAGCAGCTGCGTGGAACGCCCGTCCGCGAACAGCTGCGGGTCGACGCTCACGTGCGCCGTGAACACGGGTGCGCCTCGCGTCAACTGCCACACGTGCACGTCGTGCACGCCGACGACGCCGCCGTAGCCGAGGAGGTGTGTTCGGATCTCGCTGACCGCCGTCCCCTTCGGCGCGGACTCCGCGAGCACCGAGAACACCTCACGGAGCAGCGCGACGGCCCGTGGGATGATCATCGCCGCGATGAACAGGGACGCGATGGCGTCGGCCGGCATCCATCCGGTCAGGAGGATGACGATGGCGGCCACGATGACCGCCGCAGATCCGATCAGGTCGCCCATCACCTCGAGATACGCCCCGCGCACGTTGATGCTGGTGCGCTGCGCGCGGCTCAGCAGCCACATCGACACGGCGTTCGCCAGCAGACCAACCACGGCCACGACCAGCATGAGCCCACCCGCGACCTCGACGTCGCCCGGATTCACCAGCCGGCCGATGCCCTCGACCGCGACCCAGGTGGCGAGCGCGATCAGGATCACGGCGTTGATGAGGGCGCCGAACACCTCGGCGCGCTGGTAGCCGAAGGTGCGCCGGTCGTCTGCCGGTCGCGCGGCCACGGTGGCGGCGATCAGGGCGATCACCAGAGCGGAGGCATCCGTGAACATGTGCGCGGCGTCCGCCAGCAGCGCGAGCGAGCCCGTCAGGAGCGCGCCGATGACCTGCACCATCATCACTGTCGCGGTGAGCGACAGCGAGATCGCCAGCAGGCGTCGGCTGCTGGCCGAACGGATGCCGCCGGGGGCGGGTGCGTGATCGTGCATGCCACCAGGCTAGACCGCGCGACCGGGTCGACAGGCCGATCAGGACTAGTCGGGAAGGGTAACGATTCTCAGCGTCACCAGGGGTTGACCCACGAGTGCTCCGGGAGGTGAGCACGACGACGCCGTCGGCGGATCAGAGTGCGGCGAGCAGTGGCACCAGTTCGGAGAACGCGCGAGCCCGGTGGGACTGCGACTGCTTCTCCTCCGCGGTGAAATCGCCCACGGTGCGCTCGTTCCCCGTCGGCTGCCCGTCGGGGATGAAGATCGGGTCGTAGCCGAAGCCTCCCCCGCCCGAAGCGGCGTGCGCCAACCGTCCTGGCCATCGCCCCTCCACGACACGCTCTCTCCCGTCGGGGAGGACCAGCGCGATGGTCGAGGTGAAGTGCGCCGCGCGATGGGGATCGGCGATGTCGCGCAGCTGATCGAGCAGCAGCTCGAGATTCGCGGACGCGTCCTTCTGCTGCCCCGCCCAGTACGCGGAGAACACGCCGGGAGACCCGCCGAGCACATCGACGCAGATCCCGGAGTCATCGGCCAATGCCGCGAGTCCGGTGTGCGCCGATGCCGCCCTGGCCTTGATCAGGGCGTTCTCGGCGAACGTCACGCCATCCTCCACGGGTTCAGGACCGTCGTACCCGATGACCTCGAGGTCAGGACGCGTCCGCGCCACGATCTGCTGGAACTCCGCGACCTTGTGCGGGTTGTGCGTCGCGAGCACGACCTGCATCGTCACTCCCCCGCCAGCGCGGCGAGCTGCTTGCCCTTCAGGTCCTCGCAGCCCGCGAGGCCGAGCTCGAGCAGCGCATCCAGCTCGCGCTTGTCGAACGGCGCGCCCTCCGCCGTGCCCTGCACCTCGACGAACAGCCCACGACCGGTCACGACCACGTTCATGTCGGTCTCCGCGCGCACATCCTCGGTGTATGCCAGGTCCAGCATGGGCTCGCCATCGATGATCCCCACCGAGACGGCCGCGACGGAGTCGAGCAACGGCGTCGAGTTCCTGCCGATGAACTTCTTGTCACGACCCCACTCGATCGCGTCGGCCAGTGCCACGTAAGCGCCGGTGATGGCGGCGGTCCTGGTGCCGCCATCGGCCTGCAGCACGTCGCAGTCGATGACGATCGTGTTCTCGCCCAACGCCTTCGTGTCGACGACGGCGCGCAGCGCCCGGCCGATGAGGCGGGAGATCTCATGCGTGCGGCCGCCGATGCGTCCCTTGACGCTCTCGCGGTCGTTCCGGCTGTTGGTCGCCCGAGGGAGCATCGCGTACTCCGCGGTCACCCAGCCCTTGCCCTTGCCGGTCAACCAGCGGGGCACGCCGTTCGTGAACGACGCGGTGCACAGCACCTTCGTACCCCCGAAACTGATCAGAGCCGATCCCTCAGCCTGTGTGCTCCAGCCGCGCTCGATGGTGATCTCGCGGAGCTGGTCGGTGGAACGGCCGTCGACGCGGACGATGTCGGTCATGTGCTTCTCTCGGGTCGGGGTGAGCGAATCGGACGGGACGATTCGAGGGAGGTCTTACTCGAAGGCGGTGCGGGGAACGGAGATCACACCGGTCTGCACGAGCTGCACATCGCGCACCTCGCGCCCCATCAGGCGATTGGCCAGGGCGGTGAAATCGTCGGTCGAGGCGCCGGTGGCCTCGTAGACATAGGTGGCTGTGGCATTCGGCGAGGCGAGCAGGTCGCCCCGCACCAACTGGCGATACACGTCACCGGCCGTCTCGTCGTCGCTGGAGACCAGCGTGACCCCCTCGCCCATGACATAGCTGATGGCGCCCCGCAGGAACGGATAGTGGGTACAGCCGAGCACGAGCGTGTCGACTCCCGCATCTCGCAGCGGTGCGAGGTACCCCTCGGCGACCGCCAGGACTTCGGGCGTACCCGTGATCCCCGCCTCGACGAACTCGACGAACCGGGGGCAGGCGGCGGTGAAGACTTGAAGACGTTCGTTCACCTCGAGCATGTCCTGGTAGGCCCTCGATCCGATCGTGCCGACCGTGCCGATCACGCCCACGCGTCCGTTGCGCGTGGTGGAGACAGCACGGCGGACAGCGGGACCGATGACCTCGACGACCGGGATGTCGTAGCGCTCCCTCGCATCACGGAGCATCGCGGCCGAGGCGGTGTTGCACGCGATCACGAGCATCTTCACGCCCTGATCCACGAGGGTGTCGAGCACTTCGAGGGCGTACCTGCGGACGTCCGCGATGGGCTTGGGCCCGTACGGCGAGTGGGCGGTGTCGCCGATGTAGACGAAGGACTCGCGGGGCAGCTGGGCGCGGATGGCCCGCGCCACCGTGAGCCCGCCGACACCGGAGTCGAAGATCCCGATCGGCGCGTCGTTCATGACTACCCAGCCTACCCGCGCGCGGCCCACCGCGCGTATCAGCACGCTCACTAAGCTGAGCGCATGACCACGTCGACGGCGCTGCTCACCGACCGCTACGAGCTGACGATGCTCGCTGCCTCCCTCCGCGACGGCACGGCGTTCCGGCCGAGCGTCTTCGAGCTGTTCTCGCGGCGTTTGTCCGGGGGTCGCCGATTCGGCGTCGTGGCGGGAACAGGACGTCTGCTCGGGCTCCTGCGCGAGTTCCGGTTCGGGGAGGACGAACTGCGGTTCCTGCGCGACGAGGAGGTCGTCGATGCGGCGTCCCTCAAGTACCTCGAGGACTACCGGTTCACGGGGTCGATCCGCGGCTACCGGGAGGGCGAGCTGTACTTCCCTGGCTCCCCCATCCTCACGGTCGAGGGGTCCTTCGCCGACGCCGTGGTGCTCGAGACCCTCGCCTTGAGCGTGCTCAACCACGACTCCGCCGTCGCGACCGCGGCATCGCGGATGAGCATCGCCGCGGGTGAGCGCCCTCTGGCCGAGATGGGTTCGCGACGCGCTGCCGAACGATCGGCGGTCGCTGCGGCGCGCGCGGCCTACATCGCCGGCTTCGGAGCGACGAGCAATCTGGAAGCCGGGCGGAGTTGGGGCATCCCGACGATGGGGACGGCAGCGCACTCCTGGACTCTCCTGCACGACACGGAAGAAGAGGCTTTCCGCGCACAGGTGCAGAGCATGGGTGTCGGAACGACCCTGCTCGTGGACACCTACGACATCCGCGCCGGAGTCGAGACGGCCATCCGCGTCGCAGGCACAGGGCTCGGCGGCGTACGGATCGACTCCGGCGACCTGCCGATCGTGGCAGCCGACGTCCGCGCGCAACTCGACGAACTCGGAGCGACGTCGACGCGCATCACGGTGACCAGCGACCTCGACGAATACGCGATCGCGGCCCTCGCCGCGTCACCCGTCGACGCGTACGGTGTCGGCACGTCGGTGGTGACCGGATCGGGCTATCCGACCGCGAGCATGGTCTACAAGCTGGTGGCACGGCAAGACGCGACCGGGGCGTGGATCGGCGTCGCGAAGGCCTCGGCGGACAAGGGGTCGCAGGGTGGGCGCAAGGCCGCTTTCCGCACTCTGGTCGACGGTGTCGCCACGTCGGAGACCGTCGTGGTCTCGGACGGCTTCGAAGAGATCGACACGGCGAGCGAGCATCCGGACGGGCGCGCGCTGCAGGTGACGTTCGTGGAGGCAGGAGAGATCGACACCGCCTACGAGGGGATCGAGGGGACTGCTGCCGCGCGATCGCATCACCTGCGTGTGCGCGAAGAGCTTCCGGTGCGCGCGCTCGCGCTCAGCAAGTCCGACCCGGCGATCCCCACCGTGTACGTCGACGCCGACTAGGTCAGCCGACCATCGATTCGTAGATCTCCTTGCAGGTGGGGCAGATCGGGAACTTCTCGGGGTCGCGGCCCGGCGTCCACTTCTTGCCGCACAGTGCGCGCACCGGCTTGCCGGTGATCGCCGACTCGAGGATCTTGTCCTTCTTCACATAATGCGAGAAGCGCTCATGGTCGCCCGGTTCGAGGTTCTCCTCACGGAGAAGCTCCTCCAGTTCGCGATCAAGCGTTGCCACGCCGCCCTGATCGGGGCTGTCCAGCGGAGTACTCATCCCGTGAGTCTAGCGTCGTCGTGCGCCTCGCGGGCCGCCCTCATGCGGTCTCGACGAACTCCATGAGCCGCTCGCCGCTGCGCTCGAAGATGCGACCCCCGATGACCGCTCCCGCTGCGAACACGCCCAGTCCGACGAGGAGTCCGACCCAGAACGCCGCGGGCGCGTATGCGGACCCTTCGACGATCGAGGCTGCGAACAGCCAGATGGTCGGCACGCTGAGCACGATCGCCCCGAGGAACGCCGCGGCCGGACCGTAGGCGCCGCGGGAGGTCGGCCGCTGCGGCTGCTGGAACGGACTGTCTCCGGGCCGGGACACCGCGTACGGCGCCACGACCGAGACGATGCTCGAGATTCCGAGCGCGCAGAAGAGCAGGCTCGCCGCGAGACCGCCGAGCGGCAGGAGCAGACTCCAGTCGCCGACGAGGAGGAGCGAGAGCGGCACGGCGATCGCGAGGACCGGGATGGCCACCAGCAGGACGGGGACCAGTCGTCCCAGACGATCAGGAAGCCCTCGGACGCCACTGGCCACGTGGGTCCACAGTGCGGTCGAGTCGTAGGCGACGTCGTTGTGCGGAAGCCAGCCGAAGAACAGCGCCATGACCGGAACGGGCACGAGGGCGGCCACTTCGAGCGGCACGCCCGCGACGATGAGCGGCAGCACGGTGAGCACCCCGGCGACCGGGACGACGATGATGTTCATGATGTATCGGCGATCGCGAAGCCAGTAGACCAGGCTCCGGGAGGCGATCGCCCCGAACGCGTTCGACGGCAGAAGGCCGAACCAGCCGAGACCGGTGCGCTCTCGCGAGGCGACCGGACGCTCGGTGGTCGTGAGGAGGCGGCGGACCAGCGAGGACCACACCAGCCAGAGGACACCGATCGTGAGGATCGCGACGATGCCGCTCGCCCAGGCTGCCCCGGTCTCCCCCTCCGCAGCCGAGAAGAGGAACGCAGGCGACGCGGCGAACGGCGTGAACCCCAGCACCGCGGACAGTGTCGCCAGCGACTCCGGCACATGGCCGTCCCAGCGCAACGAACCAAGGAACACCGCCACGGGGAAGGCGATCACGAGCAGCGCGAGCGCGAAGAGCGCAGTGAGCTCACGGGAGCGCCGTTCCGGAAGCAGCAGGGCGTTGATCGCCATCCCGATCCGAGCGATGAGCACCGTGGTCACCGCCCCGACGACGGTGAACAGCACCGCGAGGGGCCACGGTGTGCCGGCGGACACGGCGACGACGCAGACGCTGATGTAGACCGCAAGGAGGGCGAGGCTCGGCACGCTCACGAAGGACGCCAGGATCAGCACCCACGGCATCTGCCGCTCGTCCACGCCGAACACCGCGAAGCGCCGCGGATCGAGCTGGTCGACGGCGCCGACGAGGATCGGGCCGACGAGGAAGCCGAGAAGAAGTGCGCCGCCGCCGAGGACGGTGACCGCCCGTGCGACGGGAACCGAGGCGTCGGTGAGGCTGAACACCGCGAGACAGACCACGACGGTGACGATGACGACGGCAGCGAACACGAGAAGGGTGCGAACCCGACGATCGCCGCGCAACGACCCGAGCAGCAGCGCGAATCTCAGTCGGAGAACGTGTGCAGCCACTCGAGACCCTCCACCTCTCCGCTGGACCCGGCGAGTTCGACGAAGCGCGCCTCGAGCGTCTGGCCCGCGCGCACCTCGTCGATGGTGCCCTCCGCGAGCACTTCGCCGCCGACGATGATCGCGACCCGAGAGCAGACACGCTCGACCAGGTCCATGCCGTGGCTGGAGAGGATCACCGTCCCGCCGTGCGAGACATAGGCGCGCAGGATGTCGAGGATGACTGCGGAGGAGACCGGATCGACCGACTCGAACGGCTCATCGAGCACGAGGACGCGCGGCGAGTGGATCATCGCTCCGGCGAGCATGATCTTCTTCGTCATGCCCGCCGAGTAGTCGGAGACCACCCGGCTCAAGGCGTCTCCGAGGTCGAACGCGCGGGCCAGATCGGTCGCGCGCTTCTCGATGACATCCGAGGGCAGCCCCCGCAGAAGTCCGTAGTAATAGAGCAGCTGACGCCCGGTGAGGCGATCGAAGGTGCGGAGTCGATCAGGGAGCACGCCCATCAGTCGCTTCGCCGCCTGAGGCTGCGCCGACTGGTCTATGCCGCAGATCACGACGCTGCCTTCGTCTGCGCGCAGGAGGCCGGCGACGATGGAGAGCGTGGTCGTCTTGCCCGCACCGTTCGGACCGACGATGCCGTAGAACGACCCGGCGGGGACCGTCAGATCGATGCCGTCGACGGCCCGATTGTCGCCGAACTGTTTCACGAGTCCGCGGATGCTGATCGCCTCGGCGTCCGGACCGCTTTCGACGCCGCCGGCCGCCGTGTCGTCGGCGCCTGCCTCCGATTCGGCTCTCACACGGGCTTCGGGCTCCACCTCCGGCGCGGGTTCGGGCTCGGCGACGAGAGTCGGTTCGCTGTCATCGTCGGATCTCGCCACGGGCCTCTCCCCCTCCTCCGCCATCAAAGCAGAGGATGCAGCCTCGGCCACAGAGTCAGGTTCGCCCACAGGGTCCGACTCGACCACGGAGCTCGCCTCGACAACCGGGGCCGACTCGACAACCGGGTCCGACTCGACCACCACAGCGTCCGACTCGACCACGGAGCTCGACTCGACCACAGGGGTCGGCTCGGCGGCGGGAGCCATCTCTGCTGCAGGCGTCGCATCGGGATCGGCCGCGGCAGCCTTGGCCGCGGCCGCCTTCGCGGCCCTGGTGGCGGCAGCCTTCGCCGCCGCTGATCTCGCGGCCGTGGTCTTCGCCGTCGCAGAACGGGCGGTGGACTTCGCGGCCGCCGACTTCGCAGCGGCTGACTTCGCTGCAGCCGACTTGGCGGCCGCAGTCTTGGCCGCACCGGGCGTGGCCGCACCGGCCTTGGCCGCACCGGTCTTGGCCGCACCGGTCTTGGCCGCACCGGACGTGGCAGCACCGGTCTTGGCCGTACCGGATTTGGCCGTGGCCGCCGTCGCAGGCTTCTTAGCCGCCCGCGCAGCCGTGTTCTTCGCCGCAGCCGTACGCGCGGCCGCCGCTGTCCGCGGAGCAGCGGACGGACGGTCCAAGGCTTTCGTCAGGGGTTCCACCACGACCTCGGCGGACGGCGCCGCCTTCTCGGCGGCTGCCTTCGCGGTGGCGGCCTTCGTCGTAGCGGTCTTCGACGCCCCCGTCTTCGCAGCTCCGGTCTTCCCTGTCGCGGACCGCGCAGACGGTGCCGAGGGGCGTGCGCCGGCGGTGGTCTTCACCGTCGCCGCGGGCGTCCTCTTCGCGGCCGAGGCGCTCTTCGCAGGAGCGGTCTTCTTCGCCGTCGGGGTCTTCTTCGCCGCCTCGGACGGCGTGTCGACGGGCCGCTTCGCGGCCGGAGTGCGCTTCACCGTTGCCTTTCCCGGCACGGTCTCGGTATCGTCCACCTGGGCGGTGCGGTCGTCAGGGGAGGAAGTCACCGTCCTACGGTATCAACGGGCGGCCGCAAGCCAAGCCGCCGCGCAATATTCCGCTCCGGATCCGAAGATCCGCGCGGGAGCCGAATCCGAAGAGGACCCTGTGCGTCCGGTGTGTACTCGGTCACGAAATGGCAACGGGGACGCCAGGACCCGGAGCTTCCCAGCCTGAATCGCTAGCATGAACGCGGCACGACGAAGTGTCTGGTCGGTGAACCGACCGTGAACACAACTTCCTTTAGGAGCACTCGTGACTCTTCAGACCGTCATCCTCGCCGCAGGCATGGGCTCGCGCCTCGGCCGTGCGCTGCCCAAGCCGCTCACCGAACTCAGCGACGGCCGCACGATCATGGGCCAGCAGCACGACAACATCCGCGCCGCCTTCGGCTCCGACGCGCGCATCACGACGGTCGTCGGATATCGCGCCGAGACCATCATCGACGCCTTCCCCTCGGTCAACTACGTCCACAACGAGCGCTACGACGAGACCAACACCTCGAAGAGCCTGCTCCGCGCCCTCGGCGCGACGGGACGAGGTGGCGTTCTGTGGATGAACGGCGACGTGGTCTTCGACCCGATGATCCTCGGTCGTGCAGCGGCGTACATCGAGCGCGACCAGTCGTTCGTCACCGTCAACACCTCCAAGGTCAGCGACGAAGAGGTGAAGTACACGGTCACGGCCGAAGGCTTCATCAACGAACTGTCCAAGACCGTCAAGGGCGGGCTCGGCGAGGCCGTCGGCATCAACTACATCTCCTCCACGCACAAGAAGGCGTTCATGCGCCAGCTGCAGCGCGTCGAGGATCAGGACTACTTCGAGCGCGGCCTCGAGCTCGCGATCGCCGAAGACGGTCTGCTCCTCGAGCCGATGGATGTCTCCGACCTGTACGCGGTCGAGGTCGACTTCGCCGAAGACCTCGAGCGGGCGAACCTCTTCGTCTGATCCGCTCACGAAAGCCCGGTTCCTCGAGGAGCCGGGCTTTCGGCGTTTTCGCGGTCGGGCTTCGTAGGATCGCTCCATGACCCCCAAGGTGCACAAGATCCATTCCCTTCCGGATGACGCCCCGTGGGACAAGGGCGTGCCGCCCCAGGGTTCTCCCGAGCATCCGATGATGGTGCGCGGACTCGACAGGGTCCTGTCCATCCAGCGCCCGCTCGTCCTCGCGCACATCCGCAGCATCCGTCTGCGCAATCCTCAGGCGTCCCCGGCCGAGATCATCCGGATCCTCGAGCGGCGTTACCTCGCCGCCGTGACGACCGGGGGCGCCGCTGTCGGTGCGACCGCGGTCGTCCCCGGCATCGGCACGGGCGTCACCCTCGCGCTCTCGGGCGTCGAGACCGTGGGCTTCGTGGAGTCGACGGCCCTGTTCGCCCAGTCCGTCGCCGAGGTGCACGGCATCGCGGTCGCCAACCCCGACAGAGCCAGGGCTCTTGTGATGACGCTCATGCTCGGCAAGGAGGGCGTCGACCTGGTCGGTCAGCTCGCGGGTCAGATCGCAGGACGAGGAGGGAGCAGGTCATCTTACTGGGGCGAGCTCGTCACGAAGTCGCTCCCCCGCGCCGCCGTCGGACCGCTCGTCGACCAGCTCAAGAGCATGTTCGTGAAGCAGTTCGCGGCGAAGGGTGGCGCCTCGGTCATCGGCAAGGCTCTTCCGTTCGGCATCGGCGCCGCGGTCGGAGGGGCGGGGAACCACATCCTCGGACGCCGCGTGCTCACCACCTCGCACAAGGCGTTCGGCGCCGCTCCGATCGACCTGCCGATCGAGCTGGAACCCGTGCCGGGGGCCGAGAAGCTGGAGTTGCGGATGCTCCGCGGCGCCCGCTACGCCGGGAACGCGGTCGCGGGCGCGGCAGGCACCGTGGCCCGAGGCGCCGGTTGGGTGGGACACCGCGTGGGCGAGCTGGCCACCGGCCGACGCACAGCCGCCGTCGAGCAGCTCGAGACGAACGCCCATGACGTCGGCGACCACGACCTCACGTCCCTCTCGGGCTCCACGCCCTCGACGGAGCGCGATCGGAACGAGCCGGCGGACTGAGGCACACTGCACGCTCGTCGCCAAAGGATCGGCCACCTCGTTGTGCCGAGCATCCAACGGACCGAGGCGACCCGACGCTAGGGTGGAATCCGTGACGGACAAGCCCGACCTCTTTACCACCGCCGGCAAGATCGCGGACCTGCGCGCTCGCTACACCGAAGCCGTCGTCGACGCAGAAGCGAAGGCGAAGGAGAAGCAGCACGCGAAGGGCAAGATGACCGCCCGTGAGCGCATCGAGCTGCTCGTCGACCCCGGGAGCTTCGTCGAGTTCGACGAGTACGTGCGCCACCGCACCACCGCGTTCGGCATGGACCGCTCCCGCCCGTACGGCGACTCGGTCGTCACCGGCGTCGGGACCATCAACGGCCGCACCGTGGCGGTCTACTCGCAGGACTTCTCGACCTTCGGCGGATCGCTCGGCGAGGTCGCCGGCGAGAAGATCGTGAAGATCATGGAGTTCGCTCTCGCGGGCGGCATGCCCTGCATCGGCATCCTCGATTCGGGCGGCGCACGCATCCAGGAGGGGGTCGTCGCGCTCGGCAAGTACGGCGAGATCTTCCGCCTCAACACCCGCGCATCCGGCGTCATCCCGCAGATCTCGATCATCATGGGCCCCGCAGCCGGAGGCGCGGTGTACTCGCCGGCGCTCACGGACTTCGTGATCATGGTCGACAAGACCAGTCAGATGTTCGTCACGGGCCCCGACGTCATCAAGACGGTCACCGGCGAAGACGTGGGCATGGAAGAGCTCGGTGGCGCGTACACGCACAACACCCGCTCCGGCGTCGCGCACTATCTGGCTGAAGACGAGGACGACGCTCTCGACTATGCGCGCACGCTGCTGAGCTTCCTGCCGGACAACAACATGGCGGAGCTCCCGTCGTACGAGAGCGCGTTCGAGTTCGAGACCACGGATGCCGACCGCACGCTGAACACGATCGTCCCCGACTCGACGAATCAGCCCTATGACATCCACACGGTCATCGAGCGCGTCGTCGACGAGGGCGACTTCCTCGAGGTCCAGCCGCTGTTCGCACCGAACATCGTCATCGGGTTCGGCCGTGTGGAGGGCCGCTCGGTCGGCGTCATCGCCAACCAGCCGTCTCAGATGGCCGGAACGCTGAACATCGAGGCCGGAGAGAAGGCCAGTCGTTTCGTCCGCTTCTGCGATGCGTTCTCGATCCCCATCGTCACCCTCGTCGACGTTCCCGGCTACCTTCCCGGCACGGACCAGGAATGGACCGGCGTGATCCGTCGCGGCGCGAAGCTGCTGTACGCCTACGCCGAAGCCACCGTGCCCCTGGTCACCGTGATCCTGCGCAAGGCCTACGGCGGTGCGTACATCGTGATGGGCTCCAAGCAGCTCGGCGCCGACGTCAACCTCGCCTGGCCCACGGCCGAGATCGCCGTCATGGGCGGCCAGGGCGCCGTCAACATCCTCTACCGCGGAGAGATCAAGAAGGCCGAGGAAGCGGGCGAGGACGTGGCCGCGGTACGCACCCGGCTCGCGAACGAGTACACCTACAACGTGGCCTCGCCGTTCCTCGCGGCGGAGCGCGGTGAGCTCGACGGCATCATCGAGCCGGCGAACACCCGTGTCTCGATCGCGAAGGCCCTCCGCGCTCTGCGCGGCAAGCGCGCGGAGCTGCCGCCCAAGAAGCACGGGAACATCCCGCTGTGACCAGGCAGGAAGCCCCCGGTGCGGCATCGGATCCTGTTGCGCCGATGCTGGAGATCACGCGCGGGACGGCGACCGAGGAAGAGCTCGCCGCGCTCATCGCCGTGATCAGTGAGGCGTACGCGACCGAGGCCGCCGACGCTGTCGCGGAGGAGCCGTCCGTCTCGGCCTGGACCCGCACGCAGCGTCCCCTCCGACGACCGTTGCGTCGGGACATCCCCTGGGGACGCTTCTCCGGCTGAGCCGATGCCGATCGAGGCTGCCGCGATGGTCTCAGCCGTCCAACAGCAGCACCGATGCGCGCGGGCTGAGCACGGAATCGAGCACGACGCATCCTGCGCCCACCGCGCCGACGTCGTCTCCGACGACCGTTCCGTCGACGGGTATCTCTCGCACCGCACGTGTCGCACTCGCGCGCGCGAGTCTCTCGGGGATCTCGCGGAGATACACCCCGGCGAGCCGCGACCAGAACGGTCCGCCGAAGACCACACGATCGACGTCGAGCATGTTCGTCAGCGCAGCGACCAGCACCGACATGTGCACCGCCGCCTGGCGCAGTACGCCGACGGCGGAGGCATCGCCCGCGGCGGCGCGCTCGCACAGTTCGGTGAAGCGCCCGTCGACGGCCTCCACATCGCTCCCCTCGCGGTCATCGCGGAACACGCCCGCGCGCTCGGCCTGCTCGACGATCGCCTGCGGGGTGCACACCACCTCGACACACCCGCGCGAACCGCATGTGCACGCGGGTCCGTCCGGATCGACGATGACGTGCCCGACCTCGCCGATGTTGCGCGTGCTCCCGAGGATCGCCCTGCCGTCTCTGGCCACGGCCGTCCCGATCCCGGTGCCGAGATAGACGAAGACGAACGAGTCGTCGGCGGAAGCCCTTCGCCTCCAGAGCTCGCCGACGGCTGCTGCTGTCGTGTCCTTCTCCAGCACCACCGGCATCCCGGTCGCCTCCGCGAGCACCGCTCGGAGCGGGACCCGGTGCCAGCCGAGGAGCTTCGGCGGATCGATCACCGTGCCCTTCTCGACGTCGAGCGGGCCGGGCGCGGCCACGCCCACCCCCGCGATCCGTGTCCGATCCACTCCGGACGCGGTGATCAGCGCCTCGATCGTCGTCGCCATGGCGGCGACGATCTGTCGAGGCTCTTTCGCAGGAGTGCGCACGCTCATGCGCCGCACCACCGTCCCCGACAGGTCGAGCAGGACGAACGTCATGATCGCGGGATCGAGGTGCACCCCCACCGAGAAGCGACTGTCCGGGACGAGGCGCAGCGTGACGCGGGGCTTGCCGGGACCGTTGATCGTGCGACCCGCCTCGCGGATGAATCCGTCGTCCAGGAGGCGCCTCGTGATGTTCGTGACCGTCTGCGCCGACAGTCCCGTCGCGGCAGCGAGCTCGATACGACTCAGCCCCTCGTCCGACTGGCGGACGGCCTCCAGCACGACGGATTGATTGAAGTCACCCATCCGCGGAAGATTGGTGCCTCGACGCATTCCCATCGTCCAATGATCCCTCATCGGCGTGGAAACCGTGTCCCCCAAAATACCTACAGACAACGCGTGCGCGACCCTTCAGACTGAGTGGGACGCTTCGCGTTCGGCTGGTCTCTCTGTCCCAGGGTAGACAGACGCTGATCGGCCACCAGCGGACGGTTTTCGGGTAACTGTCCGCACGGCGAGGGGCAGGCGGATTCGCCGCCCCTCGCCCACTCTCTCAGCATCCTCGACTCCGGTCACCTCCCCAGGCCGGAGCCGAGGATGTGCGCGCGACGGCTGCCGTGATCAGTCTGCGGTAGCGGGGTCCCTGGGGATCTCGTGCCACAGGTCGACTGCGTCATCGTCGCCGGAGGAGCGGGTTCCGGCTCGGCCGACGACGGTCACCGCGACGCGAGGATCGCGCGCGGAACGGATGATGATGCGCGCAGCCTTGGCCTGGGTGAGCGTCGCGGCGAGCTCGTCTCTGATCGCGCCGCGACGAGGCTCATCGATGCCGTCGAACCCGCCCTCGTCGAACACGGTGACGACGGCGCCGCGTCTGCGCGCGACATCGATCGCATTGCGCACGGCATCGTTGAGGAGGTCGGCGCCGCGCAGCTCGTCGCGCAGTCTCCCCTCCGCAAGACGCGCCTCCCGTCGTTCGCCGTCGTCGAGGGCTCCCCGCGTGGCGACGACCCGACTCAGCACGGGCCCGGCCACGGCGAGAGCGAACTGGGTGCGCAGACGCCTCTCGCGCTGTCGCACCCGCTGCGTGGCATGCCAGGCCGAGACCGCCTGCTGGATCTCGGCGAGACGCTCGGTGTCGCGCACCGCACGGTCCCAGAACATCACGAGCAGTCTGGCGACGGCGACCCACATGATCGAACCGACCAGACCGAGGGTGAGGGCCACGCCGACGCCGAGGTACGCGGATGCGGCGACCACGAGCACCACGAGCACCAACCAGCCGATCAGGAAGCGACGGCGCACCACGCACACGACGCCGAGCAGCCCGAGCGCACCGATGTACCAGGTGGCGAAGGGCGCCGTCCGGTCGGCGGGCTCGAGCGAGAAGGTGACCAGCGTCGGGATCAGCGCCGCTGCCAGCAGCGCCAGCACCGCCGACCACAGAGGCATGCGCACCGATGTCGCATCACCCAGGATCGCGATGTTCACCACCACCAGGTACACGCCGATCGCGAGGACCATCAGCAGCGGCGCCGTTGGCTGCTCGATCCACCACACTCCCCGAGCGACGAAGTACAGGGCGAACCCGACCGCGAGCGAGGTGGCGACACTGCGCACAGTGCGGTTCATGAGCGCTCCCACCCCAGAGTGACGATCGTGCCGTTCTCGTCGGAGCGGATGTCCGCCGTCCCGGCCACACCGGCCATGCGCGCGAAGATCGAGGCGCGGATCCCGAGACGATCCGCGCCGATCGCTTCGACGTCGAAGCCCGGTCCGGTATCCGACACCGTGACCGCGACCCCCTCGTCGCCATGCCCCTCCGCGACGATGTGCAGACCCCGCCCATGTGCGTGCGCCACGGCATTGCCGATCGCCTGCCGCGCGGCGAGCACGAGAGCCCTCGCTGCCCGACCGGGGATGAGCCCGATGCCCCCGCGTTCCTCGACCACGGCGTCGGCACCGAGCTCCGAGAGCGAACGGCGCAGCTCGACCACGATCTGCGCCGTGCCGACCGGCTCATCGCTCCCCTCCTGCGCGACGGCCGCCTCCGTGTTCGCGAGGCGGGTGAGAGCCTCGCGCGCCATCGCCACCGCGAGCTCTTCCGCGCGGTCGCCCTCGGCCCGCTCGGCGGCGATGAGCGCGGCCAGCACGCTGTCGTGCATCAACGCCGACATCGCCACGCGCTCCTCTTCGGCGGCGGCAGCAGCGGCGGCGGTCGAGTACGAGGACACGGCCTGCGCCCTGGCCTCGTCGACCCCCGCGGCGACGGAACGGAACATCCAGCCGAGCGAGATCATGACGACGCCGAGGATCAACGTGAAAGACACATCGAACGCGGTCGTCACCCAGAACTCCCGGGAGAACTCCCCCTGCACGAGACGGACATAGCCGTAGACCAGCGGCATCCCGGCGGCCCAGGCGAACTGGAGCCACAGCGGGAAGGCGAGCATCGCCGCCACCACGCCCACGTTCACGAGGAAGAAGATCCACGGCTGGTCGCCGGCGCTCTTGTCCGCAGGGTCGACGACCGTCGGCCAGGCGGCGAGCGCGAGGACGTAGACCACGGCGAACGCACCGGAGAAGGTGCGCACGCCACGGCCGATCAGACAGGCAACCAGCATCGCGGCGAGCGGGACGAACACCACGACCAGCATCACGATGTGCACGACATCGGCCCGCGACAGCGAGTTCACCGCGCCGATCAGCGCCTGCGCACCGAGCACCGCGGAGCCGAGTGCGACCACGATCGCGAGAATGCGCTCCATGCGCTTCCCGGTGAAGCGCTCGAACTCCGTCTCGGTGCCGCCGGGAGAGGGGATCTTGCTCCAGGCATCTCGGATGCTGAGCGGGTCAGCGGGCACTCGATGCCCCGTCGGCCGCGACGATGCCGTCTTCCATGGCCCGGCGGAGGAGATCGACCTTGGTGGGCGCCGGCCTGCCGACCTCGACGTACTTGACCCTGATGCGGGTGATGTTCTCCTTGGCCGTGGAGTAGGCGACGCCGAGCCGTTCGGCGACCGCCTTCAACGGCAGGCCCGCCGCGTACAACCGGAGCACCTCGCGCTCGCGGGTGGAGAGCTGCGCATCGGCGAAGTCGCGATCGCCGTCGACCGCGCTGGCCCACTCGACGTTGTTGAGCGCCTCGCCCTGCGCGACCGTCCGGATCGCGTCGAGGACGTCGTCGAGGGCCGAGGACTTGCTGACGACCCCCGCCGCTCCGGCCGAGAGCGCTTCGCGGACGGCGGCAGGACGATCGGCGACGCTGTGGATGACGACGCTCGCCCCGTCGCTCACCAGCGATGTGACGTTCTCGGTCACGGTGGTGCCGTCGCCGAGGGTGAGGTCGAGGACGACCACGTCAGCGGGAGCAGACCTCGACGCGGCACGCCACTCGAGGTAGGAGACGACGGTGCTTCCCGAGAACACGACGGTCTGCGAATCGCGCGCGCACGCGGCCTCGAGGCCGAGGCGTACGGACTCGTGATCGTCGATGAGTGCCACCCTGCTCATCCCCCCAGCCTAGTGAGTCGCCTCGGAACCCCGCGGGGAGGGGCGGTCACCTCGTGAGCAGCGCGACGACCTCGAAGTGATGCGAGTGGGGGAACAGGTCGAAACCGCGAAGACGGTCCACGTTCCATCCGAGGGTGCGGAAGGTGCCGAGGTCACGTGCGAGCGCCACAGGGTCGCACGCGACATACGCGATGGCTTCGGGCGACAGTGCATGCACCGCCTCGACCACCTGACGGCCGGCACCGGCGCGCGGCGGATCGAGGATCACGGCTCCGGTGCGGCCGGCGCCCGTGCGCGATGCGAGGAACCTGTCGACGCGTGCCGTCACCGCGGTGACATCGACCGGAGCCAGGTTCTCGACGGCGTGCTGCGTTGCCCGCGCGCTCGACTCCACCGTCACGATGTCGGTTCCCCCGAGATCGGCGAGGGTCGCCGCGAAGAGCCCGACGCCGCCGTAGAGGTCGTAGTGCGTACGCTCGGGGTCCACATGCCCGTCAAGGATGCCGTACACCGCTGCGTCCAGCACGGACGCGGCTCGCGGGTGCACCTGCCAGAATCCCGTGGCGTCGACCTGGAAGCGGCGATCGCCGACCACCTCCTGGATCACCTCGGGGGTCGGACGCCGCCGGAAGCCCCGAGCCACGCGGGCGGGCCGCTCGGTCTCTTCGCGTCGTATCACGCGCACCTCGCCGTCGGCCGGCTCGACGAGCTCGATGCGCCCCGGCGCTTCTCCGCCCAGTGCGAGCGCCGCCTCGGCGATGGCGGGCCGCGAGAGCGGGTACGAGGTGACGGGGACGACATGGTGGCTCCGCGCAGCGAAGGGACCGACGACGCCCTCATCATCGACATGCAGGGTGACCCGTGTGCGCCATCCCGTGCCGTCGCCCGACGCGACGGCTTCGATCTCCGGGGCGACGAGGCCGTGGCCTGCGAACCGGTCGAGCGCCTCTGTCAGCACGCGGCGCTTGAGCAGGCGCTGGTGGTCGAGGTCGATATGACCGAGATCCGCGCCGCCTGGGCGTTCCGCGGGATCGCGCAACAGGTCCGCTTCGGGCCAGATGTGCGGCCGTCGGTGTTCTGACGCGTCGAGCACCTCGATCGTCTCCGCGCGCCAGAAGCTGCGTGTCGCGGCATCCGAGCCCTCCGGAGGGGCGATCAGTCGGGCACGGACGCGCTCCCCCGGGATCGCATCGGACACGAAGACCACGCGGCCCTCATGCCGGGCGACGAACGTGCCGCCGTGCGCGATGCCGGTGATGTCGAGTTCGAGCACGTCGGCTGCGGAGGAAGTCATCCTTCGAGGATACGGTGGTGCACATGCGCGTCTGCCTCGCCTCCACGTCCCCCGCACGACTGATGCTGCTGCGCCAGGCCGGAATCGAGCCGCTCACGGCGTCGCCGGACGTCGACGAGGACGCGGTCGCCGCAGCGGCGGAGGCCGAGCGCGGCGCTCCGCTCGCTCCCCCGGAGCTGGTGCTGCTGCTCGCCCGCGCCAAGGCCGCTGCGGTCGCGCAGAACCTGGCCGCCGCCGGCGAGTTCGACGGCATCGTGATCGGCGGCGACTCCATGTTCGCGATCGGCGGGAAGGTCTACGGCAAGCCCTACACCCCGGAGGAGGCGACCCGCCGCTGGCGGGAGATGCGCGGCGCCACCGGGGTGCTGCACTCCGGCCACTCGGTCTTCCGCATCGCGCCGGGCGAGACGCCAAGGGAAGCCACCGCCGTCGCTGAGGCGGCGGTGACGTTCGCCGAGGATGTGAGCGACGCCGAGATCGACGCATACGTCGCATCCGGCGAGCCGCTTCTCGTCGCCGGCGCCTTCACCGTCGACAGCCTCGGCGGAGCCTTCATCACCCGGGTGGACGGCGATCCGTCGACGGTGGTCGGGATGTCCCTGTCGACGGTGCGGCGCCTGGCCGCGGAGCTCGGAGTCCAGTGGACCGACCTGTGGTCGTAGACTCCCCTCCACGTTTTCGCGTCTTTCTTGTGGGGAGTCGTCAAAGGGATCGGGGTCCTTCTCGCTAGGCTGGCAACCATGCCTGCTATCGCCAAGGTGCTCGTCGCCAACCGCGGCGAGATCGCCGTACGCATCATCCGCGCCGCCCGTGACTCCGGGATCGCCTCCGTCGCCGTCTATGCCGACCAGGACCGGGACGCCCTGCACACCCGTCTCGCCGACGAGGCGTACGCGCTCGGGGGCTCCACCAGCGCCGAGACGTACCTGCAGATCGAGAAGATCCTCTCGATCGCCCGCCGCGCCGGCGCCGACGCGGTCCACCCCGGCTACGGGTTCCTCGCGGAGAACGCCGAGTTCGCCCGCGCCATCATCGACGCCGGGATGACCTGGATCGGTCCTTCACCCGAGGCGATCGAGGCTCTCGGCGACAAAGTGACCGCCCGCCACGTCGCGGAGAAGGTCGGCGCACCTCTTGCTCCCGGCACCCCCGGCCCGGTCTCCGGCGCCGACGAAGTCATCGCCTTCGCGAAGGAGTTCGGTCTGCCGATCGCGATCAAGGCGGCGTACGGCGGCGGCGGACGCGGCCTCAAGGTCGCGCGCGAACTCGACGAGGTCGCCGAGCTGTTCGAGTCCGCGACGCGGGAGGCCGTCGCGGCGTTCGGCCGCGGCGAGTGCTTCGTCGAGAAGTACCTCGACAAGCCCCGCCACGTCGAGACCCAGTGCCTGGCGGATGCCGCGGGCAACGTCGTCGTCATCTCGACGCGCGACTGCTCGCTGCAGCGCCGCCACCAGAAGCTCGTCGAGGAGGCTCCGGCCCCGTTCCTGACGGATGAGCAGAACGACCTCCTCTACTCCGCGTCGAAGGCCATCCTCAAGGAGGTCGGCTACGTCGGCGCGGGCACCTGCGAGTTCCTGATCGGCGCCGACGGCACGGTCTCGTTCCTCGAGGTGAACACCCGCCTGCAGGTCGAGCACCCGGTCTCCGAAGAGGTGACCGGCATCGACCTGGTGCGCGAGCAGTTCCGCATCGCCGCCGGCGGCACCATCGACTACGACGACCCGAAGCCGCAGGGCCACTCGATCGAGTTCCGCATCAACGGCGAGGACCCGGGTCGCGGGTTCCTCCCCCAGCCCGGTCCGATCCACGTCTTCAAGACCTTCGGCGGTCCGGGCATCCGCCTCGACTCGGGAGTGACGGCGGGCGACGCGGTCTCCGGGGCGTTCGATTCGCTGCTCGCGAAGATCATCGTCACGGGCAAGGACAGGGCTGAGGCGCTGGAGCGCTCGCGTCGCGCGCTGGACGAGTTCGAGGTCGCCGGACTCCCCACCGTGATCCCGTTCCACCGCAAGGTCGTGCGCGACCCCGCGTTCACCGCCGAAGACGGCGACTTCGGCATCTTCACCCGCTGGATCGAGACCGAGTTCGTCAATGACATCCCGGCGTGGGACGGCGAGCTCGAGGCACAGGTCCCGTCCGAGGCGCGGCACACCGTGGTCGTCGAGGTCTCGGGCAAGCGCCTGGAGGTCAGCCTCCCCGACCGTGTCGCCGTCGCTCCTGGTGCGGCAGGGCGCCCGGCGGCCGTACCGCCGTCGCGCCGCAGCCACGCCACCACCGCCAACGCGGGAGCATCGGGCGACGCCGTGAAGTCGCCCATGCAGGCCACGGTCGTCAAGATCGCCGTCGAAGACGGTCAGCAGGTCGTCAAGGGCGACCTCGTCGTCGTGCTTGAGGCCATGAAGATGGAGCAGCCGCTGCAGGCGCACAAGGACGGCGTCATCGGCAACATCAACGCGGACGCCGGCGCCACGGTCTCGGCAGGACACCAGCTGCTCACGATCAGCTGACCCGCACTCGCAACGACGAAGGCGCCCCACCGAGGTGGAGCGCCTTCGTCATGTCCGCAGCGCTCAGGAGATGTTGACGAGGTGCATCGCCCTGCTGGCGTCGGTGATGCTGCTCGACAGCGACGGGTACGCCGCGAACACGCGCGACACCTGATCGACCGTCAGTCGTCGCTCGACGGCGACCGCGATCGGGTAGATCAGCTCGGATGCCTTGGGCGCCACGATGACGCCGCCGATCACGGTGCCGGAGCCCTTGCGGGCGATGAGCTTGACGAAGCCGTCCTTGATGCCCATCATCTTCGCCCGGGGGTTGGCCGCGAGCGGGAGCTTGTAGACCATGCCGTCCGCGACGCCGTCTTCGACGTCCTTGACCCCGTAGCCGACGGTCGCGATCTCGGGAGCGGTGAAGATGTTCGAGGTGATCTTGATCAGTTCGAGCGGGATCACGATGTCGCCCAGCGCGTGGAACACGGCGGTGCGCCCCTGCATGGAGGCGACTGAGGCCAGCGGGAAGAAGTTCGTGCAGTCGCCGACTGCGTAGACGTTCGGGACCGACGTGCGGGCGACCTTGTTCACCCGCACGTGACCCGAGTCGTCGAGCTCGACACCCGCCTCCTCGAGGCCGATGCCCGCGGTGTTCGGGATCGAACCCACCGCCATGAGACAGTGGCTGCCGTCGACGGTGCGCCCGTCGGACAGCGTCACGGTGACACCGTCCTTCGTGACCTCGACCTTGTCGGCCCTGGACTTGGAGAGCACCTGCATGCCGCCGCGCTTGAACACCTTCTCCAGGACGCTCGCCGCATCCTTGTCTTCGCCGGGGAGCACCTGATCCCGACTGGAGACGAGCGTGACCTTCGCTCCGAGGTTCATGTAGGCGGAGGCGAACTCCGCCCCCGTGACGCCGGATCCGACCACGATCAGGTGCTCGGGGAGCGACTTCATGTCGTACAGCTGCGTCCAGGTGAGGATGCGCTTGCCGTCGGGCTTGGCCGAGTCGAGCTCGCGGGGCGATGCGCCGACCGCGACCACGATCGTGTCGGCCTCGACCCGATCGAAGTCGGTCCCGCCCTGACCGGTCGACACGACGATCGCCGTCGGTCCCTCGAGCCGGCCGTGACCGGAGAGGATGCGCACTCCGGCGTCGAGGAGGGTGGCGCGCATGTCCTCCGACTGCTGCCCGGCGAGCGCGATGAGCCGCTTGTTGACGGCGGCGAGGTTGATGGCGATCTCGGGCTTGAGCGGCTTGCCGTTCTCTCCCTTGGCGTAGAAGTTCACCCCGAGGTCGCTGGCCTCCGAGATCGCGACGGCCGCGTCGGCGGTCGCGATGAGGCTCTTGGATGGCACCACATCGGTGAGCACGGCCGATCCGCCGACACCCACTCGCTCGACCAGGGTGACCTCGGCCCCGAGCTGAGCGGCCGCGAGGGCCGCCTCGTAACCGCCGGGACCGCCGCCGAGGACGGCGACGCGCTGAGTGCGCTCGAAAGTGGTGGAAGACATGGAATCCATTCTTCCCCAATCCTGGCCCCCGAGCCTGCACCTTCCTAGAGTGGATCCATGCCTGAAACGCACAGCAACCCCCTCGACGACCCGACCGCGAACCCGTTCGAGGTCGCCGCCGAGGCCGCCGCAGACATCGCGCGTCTGACCGGCGTCGAGAAGCACGACATCGCCCTCACCCTCGGCAGCGGCTGGGGCAAGGCCGCCGACATCATCGGCGAGACCGTCGCGACCATCCCCGCCACCGAGGTGACCGGCTTCTCCAAGCCCGCCCTCGAGGGCCACGTCGGAACGCTCCGCAGCATCCGCACCCCCGGCGGCAAGAACGTCCTCGTGATCGGCGCGCGCACGCACTACTACGAAGATCACGGCGTGCGCCGCGTCGTGCACAGCGTGCGGACCGCCGCCGCGACGGGCGCTGCGATCATGGTGCTCACCAACGGCGCGGGCGGCATCCGCGAGACCTGGAAGCCGGGTCAGCCCGTGCTGATCAGCGACCACATCAACCTCACCGCGGACTCCCCTCTCGAGGGCGCGACCTTCATCGACCTGACCGACCTGTACGCGAAGCGCCTGCGCGACATCGCCCGCAGCATCGACCCGAGCCTCGACGAGGGTGTGTACACGCAGTTCCGCGGACCGCACTACGAGACCCCGGCCGAGGTGCAGATGGCCAAGCACATCGGCGGTCACATCGTGGGGATGTCGACCGCCCTCGAGGCCATCGCCGCGCGCGAGGCCGGCATGGAGATCCTCGGCTTCTCGCTCATCACGAACCTCGCCGCGGGCATCCAGCAGACCCCGCTGAGCCACGCCGAGGTGATCGAGGCCGGACGTGAAGCCGAGCCGGTGATCTCCGCACTGCTGGCCAGGGTGGTCGAGGCGCTGTGAGCGAGGATCGGCTCGTCCAGGCGCGCGCCTGGCTGCGGCAGGACCCCGACCACGAGACCCGCGACGAGCTCGCCGGCCTCATCACTCGTGCGTCCGCCGGCGATGACGCCGCGCTCGCCGAGTTGGACGATCGGTTCGGCACGCGTCTCGCGTTCGGCACCGCAGGACTCCGCGGGGAACTCGGTGCCGGCAGCAACCGGATGAATCGCGTGCTCGTGGCGCAGGCCGCTGCGGGCTTCGCCGCGTATCTGTGCGCGAGGACGCCTGATGCGACCCCCACCGTGGTCATCGGCTACGACGGCCGCCGCAACTCGCGCGTGTTCGCGACCGACTCCGCCGAGCTCTTCGCCGGCGCTGGTCTGCGTGCGATCCTGCTGCCCCGCCTGCTCCCGACCCCGGTGCTCGCCTTCGCCGTGCGCCACTTCGGCGCGGACGCGGGAGTGATGGTGACAGCCAGCCACAATCCCCCGAACGACAACGGCTACAAGGTGTACCTCGGTGGCGCCGACCAGGGTTCGCAGATCGTCGCTCCCGCGGATGCCGAGATCGCGGCGGAGATCCAGCGCGTGGCAGACAGCCGATCCGTCGCGGAGCTGCCGCGCTCCATCGCGTACGAGACGGCCGGAGAAGAGGTCGTCGAGGCGTACATCGCCGCGACCGCTGCGGTGGCCCCCGCGCCGGCAGGCGCCACCGGGATGCGCTGGGTGTACACCGCGATGCACGGTGTCGGGTGGGAGACGCTCTCCCGCATCGTGAAGGATGCCGGATACCCGCAGCCCTTCGTCGTCGATGAGCAGCTCACTCCCGATGCGACCTTCCGCACGGTATCCTTCCCGAATCCCGAGGAGCCGGGGGCGATGGATCTCGCCTTCGTCAGGGCCCGCCGGGTCAAGGCGGACTTCATCCTCGCCAACGACCCCGACGCGGATCGACTCGCCGTCGCCGTGCCGGACGAGACCGCACCCGACGGCTGGCGTCGACTGACCGGCAACGAAGTCGGTCTCCTGCTCGGCGCGAGAGCCGCCCGTGCCGCCGAGGGCACGCCGGGCGCCTCGCTCGCCTGCTCGCTCGTCTCGTCCCCCGGCCTCGGTGCCGTCGCCGCCCACCACGGGCTGGACTTCCACGAGACGCTCACCGGCTTCAAGTGGATCTCGCGTGCCCCCGGCCTCGTGTTCGGCTATGAGGAGGCCCTCGGCTACCTCGTGAACCCCGACACGGTCCGCGACAAGGACGGCGTGTCCGCCGCCGTCGCGGTGCTGGGTCTCGCCGCCGAGGCACGCGATCGCGGCGCGACGCTGGTCGACCTCCTCGCCGAGCTGGGCGAGACCTACGGGCACTTCGCCAGCGGACAGGTCTCGGTGCGCGTCGACGATCTCTCGGTCATCGGCGCCGTCATGCTCGCTCTGCGCACGCTCCCCCCGACCCATATCGCGGGTCGCTCGATCACGTCGGCCGAGGATCTGCTGCAGGCTGCCCCCGGGCGTCCCTCCGGCGACGTGCTGCGGTACATCCTCGGCGACGGTTCACGCGTGATCGTGCGCCCCAGCGGCACCGAGCCCAAGCTCAAGGTCTACATCGACGCCCGCGCCGACACCGCAGAGGGCGCACGCGCGGCCGTGGCGGAACTCGAGGCCGGCGTGCGGACCATGCTCGACGAACGCTCCTGACCATGCCGACGCGTCGCCTCATCGTCAGCGCGCACAACGGCGCGCACGCCCGGCCGGTGGCCGAGCTCGTCCGGCTCGCGCAGTCGCACGGCACGACGGTGACGCTGCGCACGGCGGACGGCACGACGGTCGACCTGAGCAGCGTCCTCGCGGTGATGGACCTCGGGATCGCGTCCGGCGATGCGGTGGTGCTCGAGACCGCGGCTTCCGACACCTCGGAGGCCGTCCTCGATCAACTCGCCGAGGTGCTCGCCCCCCGGGAGTGATGCGCGGGGCTCAGCCGTCGATCACGGCGACGAGCTCATCGAGGAACGCCTCGAAGGTCGATCCTCTCCGCACGATCCGCTGCACGCTCTCGCGTTCGCTGAACACCTCGACCAGCTGCTCGAACACGGTCTGGAACGCCGCACGGTCGCCCTCGCTGAACGCGGCGAGGGCGACGACCTGCACGCGTCCACCGCCCCACGCCGCTGAGCCGTCGGCGACGCCGATGGCGATCGCCGTGCGCGTGGCGGTCATCTGCAGGGCATGCGGGACGGCGAGCGCATCCGTGAACGCGGTCGATGACATCCGTTCGCGCACGATGGTGTTCTCGATGTAGTCCTCGCCGATGAGTCCGGCCTGCATCAGAAGGCCTCCGAGGCGGCGGATGATCGCCTCCTCCCCCTCGTCCGGCAGCGGGAAGACGAACGCGTCTGCCAGGAAGTAACGGGCGAGCTCGCCGCGGAGCCGTGTGAGCCGCCTGCTCCGTCGCACGCGCGCGGCAGCCTGCTGGATGCGGTCGACATCGGCATCGGTCAGGAACGGCTGGATACGCACGAACCGGTCTCCCGGCCGCCCCGGTTCGATCGTGCTGAGCACGAGGTCGGTCTCGAACGACGCCCAGTCGGGGTCGACGTTCGTGACCACGCTGGTGACCTCGATCGCGGAGCCGAGCGAACGGTCGACGCTGGAGCGCAGCAGTTCGTGCAGTTCCTGGTATCCCGGGCACACGATCGTCGCCGTGAGGATCGATTCGGCCTTCCTGCTGCGTTCGAGACGGCCGCCGACATGCATGGCGATGTAGGCGATCTCGTCGTCGTGGATGGGGGTGCCGACGCGGTCGTGCAGTCCGCTCGCGATCGACACCGCGACCTCGAAGATCATGGGATAGCTCGTCTTGAGCGAGCGCGTGAGCGGATTGCGTGTCAGGGCGCTCTCCTCCGCGCGGCGCAGGAGATTCTGCACGTGCAACGCGAGCCGGAGCACGAACGTCTCGTCGACGAGGTCGACCTGGAAGTCGTCGGCCGCCCTGGCGAGCTCGGCGCGCACCGCGTCCTCCACGGAGGCGTCGACCCCGCTGCGCGCGACCTCGCGAGTGGCGTCCTCCCCCGGCGCGACGATGCGGGTGAGCACGAGCGACGCGAGATGGCTGCTGTCGCCGTCACCGAGACCGACGGAGAAGTGCTCGGCGGCGAGTCGGGCGATCACCGCTGCGACCCGGGGGATCTCCTCGCGGGCTCCGACCGGAGGCGCCTCGAGAGCGTGGCCCGCGGCGACCCTGTCCGCCGCGATGGCGATATGGAGCAGCACGTCGGCGATCGCCAGCTCGTTCACGTAGTACCCCAGCTCGCCGAGGTCACGCACCAGGGCCGATTTGAACGGCCCCACGGCGCTGGCGGCGACCGCGGAGCCGGAGAGCGCGCGGCGGAACGTCTCGGGGTGGAACGAGGCGTCGTCCATCTCGTCGTGCGCGAGTCGACTGAGCAGCCGCCGCTGAGCCGCCTCGTCGCCGCGCAGCCGCACGATCTCGCGGTCGCGCTCGAGCAGGAGGTCGGTTCCTTCGAGCAGCCCGCGCACTCGTGCGAGGTCGGCCTCGAGCGTCGCTTCGCTGACGTGCAGTTCGTCGGCCGTGTCGAACACGTCGATCCCGCTCGGCTCGTCCAGGAGTGAACGGACGAGTGCGTGCAGCCGGTCACGGGGCGCCGAGTCCCCCATCTGCCGCGTGCGCAGCGCACCGCGCGCCCCTGACCCTGCGCGATACCCCGCCGGACCGGATTCGATCGCGGCCGCACCGGGGGTGCGCGCGTTTAGCGCGGCGACGTAGGAGCGGATGCTCCGCGGCGTGACACCCAGCAGGTCCGCGAGGCTTCCGGCCGTCGACCATCCCTCCTGGCGCAGGAGCGTCGCGAGGAGCTGGTCCTGGCGCTGGCGCGACATGGTGCTCCCCTTCCGCGTGCTGACCGCACTGTCTCGACGTGGTCTCCATGATGTCAGCATGCCGGCACTCCCGGGCGGAAAGCGCAGTTCCGCGGGGGCGGAAAGGAATGTGTTGGCGCCGTGCCCCTCCCGGTTCACAGACTGTTCTCAGGAAGGTGGGAATCGATGAAGATCCTCGTGGTGTGCGGCGCCGGGGCGTCGAGCACATTCGTCGCGCAACGCCTGCGAAGCGCGGCAGCGGCCGCCGGTCTCGACTGGGAGGCGGCGGCCGGCATGGAGAGTTCGCTCATCGACGCGGACCACGATCTCATCCTCGTCGGCCCTCACCTCGGTGAGCGGGTGGAAGCCATCCGTGGCACTGTGAGCGCCCCTGTCGCCGTGCTCCCGGCCGACGTCTTCGCCGACCGCGACGGGTCGCGCACGCTCGTCTTCGCCCGCTCGATCCTCGCCGCCGCCGGCGACACCCCGAAAGGAACACCATGACCGCCACCCGCACCGTCCGCATCGGCTCCTCGCACGGACTGCACGCCCGCCCCGCGAAGCTCTTCGCCCAGGCGGCGAAGGACTCCGGCGTCGCGGTGACGATCGCCAAGGACTCCGGCAAGCCCGTGAACGCCGCCAGCATCCTCGGCGTCATCGCCCTCGCCGTCGAGCACGGCGACTACGTGACCCTCACTGCGGAGGGCGACGGCGCGGAGGACGTGCTCGACACCCTCACCGAGCTGCTCACCACCGACCACGACCAGGACGCCGCCGGATGAGCGAGCTGCGCGGCGTCGGCATCGGCCTCGGGGTGGCCCAGGGGCCGGTCGTGCGCATGTCCGAAGCGATGCCGGCGCCCGAGAACACGCCGAGCACCGCGGGCGCGGACGCCGAGCGCGCCCGTGTCCGCGAGGCCGTGTCGATCGTCGCGGAGGAGCTGAACGCGCGCGGTCAGGCTGCGGGCGGATCGGCGCAGGAGGTGCTCGAGGCGCAGGCGATGATCGCCGAGGACCCGACCCTCCAAGACGAGGTGGATGCCCGCATCGACGGCGGCGCCACCGCCGAGTGGGCCGTGCACGACGCCTTCGCCGGATTCCGCGCCACTCTCGAGGCCGTCGGCGGCTACCTCGGCGAGCGGGCGGCCGACCTCGACGACATCGCGCAGCGCGTGCTCGCGCACCTTCGGGGCGTCGACGCCCCCGGGGTACCCGCGCCCGGGCACCCGTTCGTGCTCGTGGCACGCGACCTCGCGCCCGCCGACACCGCACTGCTCGACCTCGATCAGGTGCTCGCCCTGATCACCACCGACGGCGGTCCCACATCGCACACCGCGATCCTCGCCCGCGAGAAGGGCATCGTCGCGATCGTCGGCGCCGCAGACGGCGACATGCTCGAGACAGGCGAGACGGTGATCGTGGACGCGGCTGCCGGCGTCATCACGCGAGAGCCCACCGACGACGAGAAGGCTCGCGCGGCTCAGCGCGCAGCCGCTCGTCGCTCCGCGGACTCCGCCCCGCTGACTCCCGGCGCCCTCGCCGACGGCACGCGTGTCGCACTGCTCGCGAATCTGGGGAAGCCCGCAGACGCCGCAGATGCGGTCGCTCGGGGGGCCGAGGGCGTCGGGCTGTTCCGCACCGAGTTCCTGTTCCTCTCCTCGGCGCAGGCACCGACGATCGCGCAGCAACGGGAGGCGTACCGCGAACTGCTGGCCGCGTTCCCCGGGCAGAAGGTCGTGGTGCGGATGCTGGACGCCGGGGCCGACAAGCCGCTGGCCTTCCTCAACGATGCGCACGAGGAGAACCCCGCGCTCGGGCTCCGTGGTCTTCGGGCGCTGCGGGCGAGCGAGGACATCCTCCGCGAACAGCTCACCGCCCTCGCCGAGGCCGACGCCGAGACCGAAGCCGAGCTCTGGGTCATGGCGCCGATGGTCGCCACGGTCGAGGAGACGAGGTACTTCACCGGGCTCGCCCGCGAGTACGGGCTGCGCACGGCCGGCGTCATGGTGGAGATCCCCGCGAGCGCCCTGCTCGCCGACAGGGTGCTCGCGCACGCCGACTTCGCCTCGATCGGCACCAACGACCTCACGCAGTACACGATGGCGGCCGACCGCATGCTCGGATCGGTCGCAGGCTTCCAGGACCCGTGGCATCCTGCCGTCCTCCGCCTGGTGCGCGAGGTGGGCGACGCCGGGACGCGTCTCGGCAAGCCCGTCGGCATCTGCGGTGAGGCCGCGGCCGACCCGCTGCTCGCCGTGGTCCTGGTCGGCCTCGGCGCGACCAGCCTCTCGATGGCGCCATCGGCCCTGGCCGATGTGCGGCACACCCTGTCCCAGCACACCCTGTCCGAGGCGCGGAGTCTCGCCGAGGCCGCCCTGGCCGCCGACGACGCCCCTTCCGCCCGAACCGCCGCGGCGACGCTCGCCACGGCCCTCCCCCTCCATGAGAAAGAGACGACATCATGACGACGACGTCACCTGCCGCCACCAGACCGGGCGGCCTCCGCGTGGGCGTGCAACGCTTCGGCACGTTCCTCTCCGGCATGATCATGCCGAACATCGCAGCCTTCATCGCCTGGGGCTTCATCACGATGCTCTTCATCCCCAAGGGTTTCTTCGGGGCAGAGAGCCCGTTCGACTGGCACTGGGCGGGAGTCGCCGAGATCATCGGCGGCGGCGGCGATTCCGCCGTGATCGGCTGGCAGGGCGCGATGACGGCCGTCGCGGAGAGCGCCGACGGCAACATCCTCGCGTACGTCGGACTGGTCGGGCCGATGGTCACATACCTGCTGCCGCTGCTGATCGCCAACACCGCAGGACGCATGGTCTACGGCGAGCGCGGCGGTGTCGTCGCGACGATCGCGACGGTCGGCGTGATCGTCGGCACGAACATCCCGATGTTCCTCGGAGCGATGATCATGGGGCCGATCGCGGCGTGGCTCATGAAGCAGGTGGATCGGCTGTGGGACGGCAAGATCCGCCCCGGCTTCGAGATGCTGGTGAACAACTTCTCCGCCGGCATCCTGGGCATGCTGCTGGCCATCGTCGGCTTCTTCGCGTTCGGACCGGTCATGCTCGGCGTCAGCGCGGCACTCGGCGCTGCGGTCGACTGGCTCGTGTCACTGAACCTGCTGCCGCTCGTGTCCATCATCGTCGAGCCGGCGAAGGTGCTGTTCCTCAACAACGCCATCAACCACGGAGTGTTCACGCCGCTGGGTATCGAGCAGGCCACCGAGACCGGCAAGTCCATCCTGTTCCTCATCGAGGCGAACCCCGGCCCGGGCCTCGGCCTGCTGCTCGCCTTCACCTTCTTCGGTGTCGGGGCGGCGAAGGCGTCGGCGCCGGGCGCGGCGATCATCCAGTTCTTCGGCGGCATCCACGAGATCTACTTCCCATATGCGCTGAGCAAGCCGACCACCATCCTCGCCCTCATCGCGGGTGGCGCGGCCGGTGTCACGACGAACATGGTGCTCGGCGGCGGTCTGGCCTTCCCGGCCGCCCCTGGGAGCATCATCGCGGTGACGGCAGCCGCCATCGGCCCCGGCGCGGGCAACCTCCTCGTCGTGTACCTGTCGGTGATCATCGCTGCGACGGTCACGTTCCTCATCACCGGAGTGATCCTGCGCGCGTCGCGAAAGCGCGACCTCGAGGCCGAGGGCGACACCTTCGGAGCTGCGATCGCGCAGACCGAGGCCAACAAGGGCAAGTCGTCCGTCGCCATGGACGCCCTGCGCACGTCGACCGCATCCGCCTCACCCGAGACCGTCGCGGCGCCGAGCACGACCGCCGTGGCCGCGGCGCCGATCGAGCGCATCGTGTTCGCGTGCGACGCGGGGATGGGATCGTCCGCCATGGGCGCCAGCGTCCTGCGCAACAAGCTCAAGAAGGCCGGGATCGACGACGTGGTGGTCACCAACCAGGCGATCGCCAACCTCGACGGCACCGCCGACGTCGTGATCACGCAGCAGCAGCTCACAGAACGCGCGACCGCCAAGTCGCCGAACTCGGTGCACGTCTCGGTGGACAACTTCATGAACTCGCCCAAGTACGAAGAGGTCGTCGAGATGGTGCGCGAGCAGCGAAAGGACACGGAATGAGCGTTCTGAACCCCGAACAGGTCCGCATCCACCCCGGAGGGGCCACGCGTGACGAGGCGCTCCAGGAGGCGACGGACATCCTGGTCGCCGCCGGAGCCGTCACCCCGGCGTATGTCGATGCGATGCGACAGCGTGAGGAGACCGTGTCGACCTTCATGGGCAACGGCCTCGCGATCCCGCACGGCACCAACGACGCGAAGGACGCGATCCTCGCCTCGGCCCTCTCGGTCGTCCGTTACGACGGCGGCGTCGACTGGTCGGGTGATCCGGCGACCTTCGTGATCGGCATCGCCGGCGTCGGCGACGAGCACCTCGAGATCCTGTCGCGCATCGCGATCCTGTTCTCCGAGGAGGACGATGTGGCACGTCTCACGGCGGCGCAGACCCCCGAGGAGCTCTACGCCCTCCTCTCGGAGGTGAACGAGGGATGAAGGCGGTCCACTTCGGGGCCGGCAACATCGGGCGCGGGTTCGTCGGTCTGCTGCTGCGCCAGGGCGGGTACGAGGTCGTCTTCTCCGACGTCGCGGACGCCCTGGTCGACGCGATCAATGCGGTCGACTCCTACACCGTGCACGAGGCCGGCCCCGGAGGGACCGATCACGTCGTGACCGGGTTCCGCGCCGTGAACAGCCGCACCGATCCCGCAGGCGTGGCCGAGGAGGTGTCGACGGCCGATGTCGTCACCACCGCCGTCGGCCCGACCGTGCTGCGGTTCGTGGCGCCGTCCATCGTCGCCGGGCTCGCGCTCCGCTCCCCCGACGCCGCCCCGTTGCAGGTCATGGCGTGCGAGAACGCGATCGGAGCCACGGACCTGCTGCGGCGCGAGGTCACCGCGGCCGCGGGTGCGGATGCCGAGGCGCTGCTGCGTCGTGCGGTGTTCGCGAACACCGCGGTGGACCGCATCGTCCCTGCACAGCCGCCCGGAGCCGGGGTCGACGTCACGGTCGAGCCCTACTTCGAGTGGGCGATCGAGTCCGGTCCGTTCGGCGATACGCCGCCGAGCATCCCCGGCGCGCACTTCGTCGGCGACCTGGCGCCCTACATCGAGCGCAAACTCTTCACCGTGAACACCGGGCACGCGGCGACCGCGTACTTCGGCGCGCGCGCCGGCATCGAACGCATCTCGGACGCGCTGGCCGATCCGGCGATCGCGGTGGCCGTCTCGGCGGCCCTCGAAGAGACGTCCGCCGTGCTGGCGGCCGAGCACGGACTCGATCCTCTCGATCTCGCCGCCTACCGTGCTGCCATCCTCGACCGGTTCCGCAACCCCGAGCTCGTCGACACGGTCCAGCGGGTGGGTCGCCAGCCGCTGCGCAAGATCTCCCGGCACGAGCGCTTCGTCGGCCCCGCCGCGATGGCCGCAGAACGCTCGCTGCCGACCGAGGCGCTGGTCGCCGCCATCGGCGCGGCCCTCGCATTCGACGATCCGGCCGACGAGCAGTCGGTCGAGCTGCAGGAGCTGCTGCGCACCGAAGAGGCCGCCGCGTTCACGGCGCGCACGACGGGGCTGGAACCGGAACATCCGCTGTTCCCGCACGTGCGGGACGCCGTGGCCGCTCGTCAGCGAGACCTCGGCATCGGCTGACGCCGCTCCGGAATCGACGCCCCCGTCCACCCGATACGATCGGGAGGACGGGGGCGTTTTCAGAGCACAGCGACGTGCGGGGAGCAGCATGAACAGATACGCCGTGATCGGCGCGGGACCGTCCGGCTTGGCCGCAGCGCGCGCACTGCGCAGGCGCGGGATCGACGTCGACGGCTACGAGGCCTCGCACGGGGTCGGCGGGCTGTGGGACATCACCAACCCCCGCAGCACGATGTACGAGTCAGCGCACCTGATCTCGTCGCGCACCACGACCGAGTTTGCGGAGTTCCCGATGCGGTCGCGCGTCGACTACCCGGGGCACCGGGTGCTGAAGGAGTACTTCCAGGAGTATGCCGACCACTTCGACCTCACCGGTCTCTTCCGGTTCTCGACCAGGGTCGCGCGCCTCGAGCCCCGCGACGGCGGGTGGGACCTCACGAGCATCGGCCCCGACGGCGAGGAGACCCGCTGGTACACCGGGGTCGTGCTCGCCAACGGCACGCTCGCCGAACCCAATGTGCCGACCTTCCGCGGTGAGTTCGCGGGCGAACTGCTGCACACCAGCGCCTACACGTCGCCCGAGCAGCTCCGCGGCAAGCGCGTGCTGCTGATCGGCGCGGGCAACTCCGGTTGCGACATCGCGGTGGATGCCGTGCATCACGCCGTCTCCGTCGACATGAGCGTCCGCCGCGGGTACTACTTCGTCCCCCGATACCTGTTCGGGAAGCCCAGCGACACCCTCAACCAGGGCCGTCCACTCCCGGCACGGATCAAACAGGCGCTCGACAGCCGGGTGCTGCGGGCGTTCACCGGCGACCCGGTGCGGTTCGGTTTCCCGAAGCCCGACTACCGCATCTACGAGTCGCACCCGATCGTGAACACCCTGATCCTGAACCACCTCGGCCAGGGCGACCTGCGCATCCGCGCCGACATCGACCGCTTCGACGGGTCGACCGTGCACTTCCGCGACGGCAGCGCTGACGACTACGACCTCGTGCTGCTCGCCACGGGGTACGCCCTCGACTACCCCTTCGTCGACCGACAGCACCTGCACTGGCGCGGCGCCTCGCCACGCCTATTCCTCAACGTGTTCCCCTCGTCGTTCAACGGCCTGTACGTGATGGGCATGATCGAGGCCTCCGGCATCGGATGGCAGGGCCGCTACGAGCAGGCGGACCTTCTCGGCGCATACCTCGAGGCCGTCGAGAACGACCCCGCGCGCGCCGACCGCTTCCGCGCACGCGTCACCGGGGCCGCCTGGCCCGACGTCACGGGCGGGTACCACTACCTCGGACTGGACAGGATGGCCTACTACGTCAACAAAGACGCCTACCGTCGAGCGGTGCGGCACGAGCAGGCAGCGCTGGAGGCACGCGCATGAACGTCGACGACGTCGTCCTCTCCTTCACGCCGGGGACCCTCACGATCCTGAACGTGGTGCTCGGCCTGATCATGTTCGGGATCGCGCTCGACACCGCGCCGAGCGACTTCCGCGTCGTCGCGAAGCACCCCCGGCCGTTCGCGATCGCGATCCTCGCTCAGCTCCTCCTGCTCCCGATCGCGACGTTCCTGCTGACCCTCGCGCTGCCGGTGCCGCCTTCCATGGCCCTCGGGATGCTGCTGGTCGCGTGCTGCCCTCCGGGGAACATCTCCCAGGTCCTCACGCATCGTTCAGGCGGCAATGTCGCCCTGTCCGTCTCGCTCACCGCGGTCGGGAACCTCATCTACATCTTCGCGATGCCGCTCAGCATCACGTTCTGGGGTTCGCTTCATCCCACCGCACGCACCCTGTTGCGTGACGTCGCGGTCGACCCGTGGCGGATGCTGCTCGAGATCCTGCTCATCGTCGGCCTCCCCTTCGCGCTCGGACTCTTCCTCAGGGCCAAGGCCCCCGGGTTCAGCGCGCGCGTGCAGCCCTTCGTGAAGTGGTTCAGCCTGATCGCGCTCCTCGGGTTCATCATCGCCGCTCTCGTCGGCAACTGGGCCGTGTTCGTTCAGGTGCTGGGCATCATCCTGCTCGTGGTCGCCGTCCATGACGCCGTCGCCCTCGCGCTCGGCTACGGCACAGCGGTCGTCGGCGGACTCGGGACCCGCGAGCGCAAGGCCATGACGTTCGAAGTCGGCATCCGCAACGCGGGCCTCGGGCTCGGGCTCGTGTTCCTGTTCTTCGACGGACTCGGCGGCATGGCCATCGTCGCGGGCTGGTGGGGCATCTGGGACATCATCGCCGGTCTCGTGCTGGCCGGACTCTGGGCCCGACACACGAAGAAGCGCACGGGGTCGCCGTCAGGAGACGCCAGCGGTCGCACCGCCGTCGAGGCCGCCTGATGTCGCGCGTGCTCATCACGGGAGGCGGGGGCTTCCTCGGCTCGCACGTGGCTGCGGCCCTCGCCGCGCGGGATGACGTGGACGTCGTCGTCTCCGCGGATCTGCGGACGGGCTCGCCGCGCGACGGCATCATCGACGCGATCCTCGATGTGACGGATCCCGCAGCGCTCGCCCCGCTGCTGCAGGAGCACCGCATCGACACGGTCGTCCATCTGGCGGCCATCGTGAACCCGGGGCGCGATGTCGAGGCGGAGTACCGGGTCGACGTGACGGGGTCCGCGAACGTCCTCGCCGCATGCGTCCAGACGGGCGTTCGCCGGATCGTGGTCTCGAGTTCCGGCGCCGCGTACGGGTATCACGCCGACAACCCGGAGTGGATCGACGAGGACCAGCCGCTGCGCGGCAACGATGCCTTCCCCTACGCGCGGCACAAACGACTCGTCGAGGAGATGCTCGCCGAGCACCGGCGGTCGCATCCCGAACTCGAGCAGGTGATCTTCCGGATCGGGACGATCCTCGGTCCGTCCGTGCGGAACCAGATCACCGGCCTCTGGAACGGACCACGCCTGCTCCGCATCGCCGGCTCCGATTCGCCGTTCGTCTTCGTCTGGGTGGACGACGTGGCGGCGGTGATGGTGAAGGCCGCCACCGAAGGACCGTGCGGGATCTACAACGTCGCCGGCGACGGGCGGATGACGGTGCCCGAGATCGCCGCACGACTGCACAAACGTCAGCTCGTGATCCCGGCGTGGGCGCTGAGCGTGGGCCTGCGGCTGGGACGGATGCTGCACCTCACCGCGCACGGCCCGGAGAAGGTCCCGTTCCTGCGCTACCGACCGGTGCTCGCGAACCGGCGACTGAGAGAGGTGTTCGGCTACGAGCCGACGCGCACCTCTCGCGAGGCGTTCGAGGAGTACCTGCGCACGCACCCCGACGTGGTCCGGAGCGACCCCGCCGCGCAGTAGCGTTGAAGGGTGCAGAAGAAGCGTGGCCGCCGGATCCTGAAGCGCGTGCTGTGGAGCCTCGCGATCGTGGTGGTGCTCGCCGTCGGGGGCGTCGTCGCGTACACCCAGATCGGCGTCATGGCCGCGGAGCCGGAACCCCTCGCGACCGTGCGGGAGAACCCCGCGATCACGGTCACCGACGCGGACGAGGGCATCGTGCTCGCCCCCGCCGACGGCGGGTCGGATGTCGGGCTGGTCTTCATCCCCGGCGCCAAGGTCGACCCCTGGGGCTATGCCGCCATCCTCCAGGGGCTCGCCGAAGACGGGGTCACGGTCGTGATCACGCGTCCCTGGCTGAACCTGGCCTTCTTCGATCCGCGCGGACTCGACGCTTTCACCTCGGCCGCACCCGATATCGACGTGTGGAGCGTGGGCGGTCACTCGCTGGGCGGCGTCCGCGCCTGCCAGCTCGCCGCGGATGCCGACGCGCTGGTGCTCTTCGGCTCGTACTGCGCGACCGATGTATCGGACAGCGGTCTTCCTGTGCTCAGCATCTCCGGCAGCGAAGACGGTCTCTCCACTCCGGAGAAGATCGCCGACGCGCGGGACCTGCTGCCCGCCGACGCCGAGATGGTGGAGATCGAAGGGGCATCGCACGCCTCCTTCGGGGACTATGGGCCCCAGGCGGGCGACGGTACCCCGACGATCTCGACGGAGGAGATGCACGACGAGGTCACGCGACTCACCGACGAGTTCCTCGCGCCTCTCGCCCCCTGACGCTCACGACGCCGCACTTCCGGCATCGAGCACCCCATCTATCAGCGGATGCAGGTGACGCGAGCGCAACACGGATGCGGCCGTCCGTGCCCCGGCCTCCAGCGCGACGGCGACCTCGGCCCCGTCGAGTCGGGCATCGAGCACGCCCGCGAGAAAGGCGTCGCCCGCACCGTTCGTGTCGATGACCTCGACGGGCGCGGCCGCCACCCGATGTTCGACTCCCTCTGCATCGACGGCCACCGCACCCTCGGCCCCGAGCGTGCACACGGCGAGTGAGGCACCGGCGGCGATGCGCGCACGAAGGAACGCGACCGGGTCCGGGAGGCGATCCGCATTGCAGAACACCGCGTCCGCCGCGGCGAGGAATGGGCGGTGGAACTCGGTCTCACCGTCGTAGTCGTGCACATCGACCCAGATCGGGACTCCGGTCTCCCGCGCCATCGGCAGGAGCCGCAGCGGCTCGGCGGCGAGGTCGAGCACGACCGCCCCTGCCTCCCTCATCCGGTCGCGAACCCAGGCATCATCCTCGCCCGCGGTCGCCGTCGGCGTCGAAAGGTACAGCGACACGCGGGCGCCGTCGCGCGTCATGAGGTTCAGGTGCCGCTCGGTGGCCCCCTCGCCCCAGCGCACCGGTACACCACCGGCCTGCAGCGCTGCCCGCACCCGTTCGCCCGCCGCATCCGATCCGGCCAGCGCGTACAGGTCCACCGCGCGCCCCAGCGCGGTCAGGCTCAGCGCCTTGCCGGCACTGGTACCACCGACCGTCTCCCACGTCTCCTCCGCGAACTGCATGTGCGGCACCGGTTCCGGAAGCCGGTCGAGCACGACGATGGTGTTCCAGGACGCGGGGCCGGCGATGAAGACGGAGGCGGGCATGCGACCATCCTGCCGCCTCGACGGAGGTCAGCCGATGCGCGACACCAGCTCGTCCAGCCCCATGCCGTAGTCGATCCGCACGACGGGGAGCGCGAGCTTGTCCGTGCCGACCGTGACGTAGCCGGGCTCGATCGTCCGCGCCAGCTCGAAGCCGGCCGCGGCGACGCCCTGTTTCGCCCTGTCGTCGTAGTGCCCGAACGGATAGGCGATGACTTCGCGCACGCCCAGGGTGTCGCCCGAGACGGAGAGGTCGGCGGCGATCTGCTCGGCGGTCCAGTTGACCATCCGGCCCTTGCCGTTGTCACCCGCCTGGTGCATGTCGTGCGTGTGCGATCGGCGCAGGACGTAGATCGACGGCGCCGGGTCGGAGCGGTACGCGGTGACCATGAACGAGGTGGCGAGCAGGCGGTGCTCGTCGACGACCGGCACCGCGAGGTCGAACCAGGTCTGGTCGGCGTCGTCGTCCGTGATGATCACGCTCCGGGCGGGGAGCGAGAGCCGCCCGTCGATGAACGCGCTGAGTTCGTCCCACGTCGGCAGGTAGAAGCCCGTCGTCGCGATGTGTGTCATCTGCGCGTCGAAGTCGCCGATGTAGGCGTAGTTCCCGCGCAGCCAGCCCTGCTCACCGTCGGGGTCGGCCGTGAACTGGTGATACATGAGAATGGGCACGCGCACGCCGTCCGCCGCGTTCTCCTCCGGAGTCTTCCATGCCGCGAACAGCTCGACCTGCTGGTCGTCGCAGATCACGAGATCGGCGCCGTTGACGCGCCCGTCGACCGCGAAGGCCCCGGCATCCGCCGCACTCGCATACCACCCGGCGAACACACGACCCTCCAACTGCGGGATCGGCAGGCCCTGATACAGGGCCTCCTGCCATTGCAGCACGGGGGCGGTGGGGGCACCATCGCCGACGAAAGTCACCGCGCAGGCCCGCGGGTCGTCGGCATCCGCCACGAGCTGCTGCGCCGGCGTCAACGGGCGCGCGAGCGCCGCCGTGCCCGCCTTCGGGATCGGCTCCGGCTGTGCCCGGGTCACCCACGCGAAGGTCGCAGCGCCGCCGCCCAGGAGGACGACCGCCATGCAGACGCCGACGACGGTCGCGGTGCGCGAGCGCGGCTTCCCCCCGGGAGCCACGATCAGATGTCGAATCCCTCGGCGATCATCTCCACGAGCTCTTCCCGCTCCTCGACCGGCAGGAACGCCGCCGCAGCCGCGTTGAACTGGAAGGTCTCGAGGTCGTCGAGGTCGTACTCGAAGGTCTCGACCAGCAGCGCCAACTCCCGCGTGAGAGACGTCGCGCTCATCGTGCGGTTGTCGACGTTCACGGTCACCGCGAATCCGAGCTGGTAGAGCAGGTCGAAGGGGTGGTCGACGAGGGTGTCTCCCCATGCGGCGATCGCACCGGTCTGCAGGTTCGACGACGGCGACAGCTCGAGCGGGATCTCCCGGTCGCGCACCCAGCGGGCCAGGTCGCCGAACTGCACCTGCACCTCATCGCCTTCCTGGGTGACGACCTTGAGGTCCTCGGCGATGCGGACGCCGTGGCCGAGGCGCAGCGCTCGTCCGTCCAGCAGCGCCGAACGGATCGAGGCCAGACCTGCCGCCTCGCCGGCATGCACGGTCACCGGGAAGAAGTTCTCTGCGAGGTAGTCGAACGCGGCGCGATGGTTCGACGGCGGGAATCCGTCTTCCGGACCCGCGATGTCGAAGCCCACGGCACCGCGGCCGCGGAAGTCGACCGCGAGCTCGGCGATCTCCCGCGCCCGGTCGGTGTGACGCATGGCCGTGATCAGCTGTCCGACGCGGATGCTGCGGCCGCCGCGATCGGCCGCGTCCTCCCCCTCTTCGATGCCCTGCTGCACGGCCTCGACGGCCTGCTCCAGCGTGAGGCCGCTCGCCTGGTGCTGCTCGGGGGCCCAGCGCACCTCGCCGTAGACGACGCCGTCCGCTGCGAGATCCTGGACGAACTCGCGCGCGACCCTGGTGAGTCCCTCGGCGGTCTGCATCACGGCCGTGGTGAGGTCGAAGGTCTTGAGGTACTCGACCAGGGAGCCCGAGTCGCTCTTCTTCGCGAACCACGCCCCGAGGGCCGCGGGGTCGCTCGCCGGAACCTCGAGCCCGATGGCATCCGCGAGCTCGATGATGGTGTCTGGCCGCAGCGCGCCGTCGAGGTGGTCGTGCAGCGACACCTTGGGCAGGCTCCGCAGGGAGACGCCCTGGAGCGTGACGTCGCCGTTCGCATCGATCGACATGGTGATCCTCTCGGTCGCGGATGTGCTCAGTTCAGGCTAGCGGTCGGGTGGTCACGCCGTGATGCGCTCGCGGACCAGCGGACCAGCGGCCGAAGCCGTCTCGCCGATCTCCCACGCGCCCTCGAGGGCCTCGACCGCTCGGGGGAATCGTGCCTCGTCGGCCGCGGAGAGCGTGAACAGCGGCTGGCCGGCGACGACGCGGTCGCCGGGCTTCGCGTGCAGGTCGATCCCCGCCTCGAAGATCACCGGGTCCTGTGCCCTCGCGCGCCCCGCGCCGAGACGCCAGGCCGCGATGCCGAACGGCAGCGCGTCCATCCGGGTGAGCACCCCGTCGGTCTGCGCCGTGACGACGTGGGTCTCCCTCGCCGTGGGGAGCTCGGCGTCCGGATCGCCGTCCTGCGCGCGGATCATCGCCCGCCACGTGTCCATCGCGCGGCCGTCGTCGAGAGCGGCCTCCACGTCGGCGTCTGGCTGCCCCGCGAGCGCGAGCATCTCGGTGGCCAGCGCCAACGTGAGCTCGCGGACATCGGCGGGACCGCCTCCGGCGAGGATCTCGACCGATTCGCGCACCTCATTGGCGTTGCCGATCGCCAGCCCGAGCGGCACGTTCATGTCGGTGAGCAACGCCGTGGTCGCCACTCCCGAGTCGGTGCCGAGCGCGACCATGGTCCTGGCGAGCTCGCGAGCACGGTCGATGTCCTGCATGAAGGCGCCCGAACCGAACTTCACATCCAGGACGAGGGCGTCCGTCCCCTCGGCGATCTTCTTCGACATGATGCTCGACGCGATCAGCGGGATGGCTTCGACCGTGCCGGTCACGTCGCGGAGCGCGTACAGCTTCTTGTCTGCGGGAGCGAGACCCGATCCGGCCGCGCAGATGACCGCGCCGACCTCGCCCTGCATCTGCGCGAACATCTCATCGTTGCTGAGAGCGGCACGCCACCCGGGAATCGACTCGAGCTTGTCGAGCGTCCCTCCGGTGTGGCCGAGCCCGCGACCGCTCAGCTGGGGCACCGCGACGCCGAACGAGGCGACGAGCGGGGCGAGCGGAAGGGTGATCTTGTCGCCGACGCCGCCGGTGGAGTGCTTGTCGACGGTCTTCTTGCCGAGGGACGCGAAGCTCATCCGCTCCCCGGAAGCGATCATCGCGTCGGTCAGCACGCGGATCTCGTCGCGCTCCATGCCGCGCTGGAAGACCGCCATCGCGAACGACGCCATCTGCGCGTCCGAGACGTACCCGCGCGTGTACGCGTCGACCATCCACCGCAGCGCCGCCTCGGGAACCGCACCTCCGTCGCGCTTCGCGCGGATGACGTCCACCGCGTCGAAAGGCTCCACCGTCGTCATCGTGCGTCCTCCAGGTCGCGCGGCCCGAACGCGTCGGGCAGCACCTCGTCGATCGTGCGGATACCGGAGACCGTCTCCAGGAGCATCCCGGGCATCGCGTGCTCGTAGAGCAGCTGCCGGCAGCGACCGCACGGCATGATCGTCTGTCCGTCGTTGTTCACGCACACGAACGCGACGAGCTGCCCGCCGCCCGACATGTGCAGATCACCCACGAGCGCGCACTCCGCGCACAGGGTCACTCCGTACGACGCGTTCTCGACGTTGCAGCCCGCGACGATGCGCCCGTCGCCGACCAGCGCGGCCGCACCGACGCGATAGCGGGAGTACGGCGCGTACGCCTTCGTCATGGCTTCCGTGGCGACCTGGCGCAGTTCGTCCCAGTCGATGTCCGTCATTGCGGTGCTTCCCTCTTCCCGGCAGACCTAGGACTTGATGTACGGCTTGCCGTCGGCGGCAGGAGCCTTGATCTGCCCCGCGAACCCGGCGACCGCCAGGAGCGTCACCACGTACGGGAGCATCAGCATGAACTCGCCGGGGATCGGCGTCTTCAGGATCGACAGCAGGTTCTGCAGGTTCGTCGCGAAGCCGAAGAGCAGCGCAGCGAGTGTCGCGCGGATCGGGTCCCAGCGGCCGAAGATCACGGCGGCGAGGGCGATGAAGCCGAGACCAGCCGTCATGTCCTTTCCGAACTGCGGCACCGAGACGAGCGTGAAGTACGCGCCGCCCATGCCCGCGATCGCACCGGCGAGCAGCACGTTCCAGAAACGGGTCGGGTTCACTCTGATGCCCACGGTGTCGGCTGCCTGCGGGTGCTCTCCCACGGCGCGCAGCCGCAGACCCCACCTGGTGCGGTAGAGCCCCCATGCGACTACGGCGACCGTGATGAACATCAGGTACCCGATGAACGTCTGGTTGAACAGCACAGGCCCGATGATCGGGATGTCGCTCAGCACCGGGATCTCGACACGCGGGAAGCGCACCGGTGTGTTCAGGGTCGCTTCGTTCGGCGCGAGCAGCGCACCGTAGAGGAAGCCGGTGAGACCGGTGACGAGCACGTTGAGCACGACACCGACGATGACCTGCTCGACGAGGTACTTGATCGCGAACGCGGCGAGCACGCTGGCCACGAGGACACCGCCGACCATCGCACCGAACAGACCGACGAACGGGTTCCCGGTGATGCTGGACAGCAGGGCGGCGGAGAACGCGCCGAGGAGGAGCTGGCCCTCGATCGCGACGTTGACGACTCCGGCGCGCTCGCCGATCACGCCGCCGAGGGCGCCGAAGACGAGCGGCACCGAGAGCGACACCGCGCCGAAGAGCAGGCTCGTGACCGGGACGAGTCCCCCGGCGGCCGCCCATACGAGGAACGCGAAGACGGCGAGGACGCCGTACGCGATGACCAACCACAGGGAGGGCGTGCGGTACGTCCAGGCCCGCAGGAAGGCGCCGACCGTCAGGACCACGAGGATGCCGAACACGACCCAGAAGGTCGACGCCGTCGGCAGCGCGACGTCGGGCAGCGCGAGCGCCGAGGACTGGTCGGAGAGGCGGAAGGTGCTGATGCCGTCGCGGGGAACCGCGAGGAACAGCAGGGCCAGCAGCGCGGTGGCGGCGGCGAGCACGATGGGCGCCTTGAGGTGCCGCTCCTTCACCGTGGCGAGCTGCACGGTGCCGTCTGCGGCCTGGGTCTGCACGAGCGACATCATGCCGTCACCGCCTTCTTCGCGGCCTTGGCTCTCGCCTTGGCGGCCTTCTCGGCATCGGTCTTGGGGAGGAAGAACACCGAGCGCAGCAGCGGCGGCGCGGCGATGAACAGCACGACGAGCGACTGCACCACGAGCACGATGTCGACCGGGATGTCCTGGGCCTGCATCGAGAACGAGCCCGCCTTGAGCGCGCCGAACAGGATGCCGGCGGCGAAGGTGCCCCACGCCCGGCTGCGTCCGAGGAGGGCGACGGTGATCGCGTCGAAGCCGATACCCGCGTCGATGGTCTCGGTGACACCCGTGGTGACGGCGCCCTGGATCTGGTTCATGCCGGCGAGACCGGCGAGACCGCCCGCGAAGAGCATCGCGTACACGTAGATGCGCTGGACGCTGATGCCCGCGGCACGGGCGGCGTGCGGGTTCTCCCCCACGGCGCGCATGCGCATACCGAGCGACGAGCGCTCGATGAGCCACCAGACGAACAGGGTCGCCACGATGACGATCACGAACCCGAGGTCGAGGAGCGGGAACTGCGGCCCCAGCAACGTCGGGAACTGCGCACTCTCGGGAGTCGCCGAACCGAGCGCCTGGTTCGTGCCCGGCTTCTGCAGCAGACCCGGAGTGCGGATCATCCACAGCAGCAGGTAGTACGCGATGTAGTTGAGCATGATCGTGAGGATCACCTCGTGGGCACCGGTGCGGGCCTTGATGAGTCCGGCGATGGCGCCCCACAGCGCACCGCCGGCGATACCCGCGATGAGGGTGCCCGGGATGTGCAGCCAGATGGGGAGGTCGAGCGAGAAGGTCAGCAGCGCCGCCACCGCGACGCCGATCAGCATCTGGCCTCGAGCACCGATGTTGAAGAGCCCGACACGGAAGGCCAGGGCGACGCCGAGGCCGGCTGCGATCAGCGGTGCAGCGAAGCCGAGGGTGTTCGTCAGGGGGCGGATCTGCGCCGCGAAGTCGGCCCCTCTCGCGTTGAAGATCGCACCGCGGAACAGCGCCTCATAGCCGTTGTACACGGCGTTCCAGGCGGCGACGAACGTGTCACCGGGCTGTGCGAAGAAGTAGACCGATGCCGCCTGCACGTCTTCGTTGGTGAAGGCGATGAGGATTCCGCCGACGACGAGGGCCAGCACGATCGCGAGGATCGTGGTGACGGCGTTGCCGCGGAGGATCTCCTTGAGGATGACGTTGCCGCGCGGGGGCGGCGGCACGTCGGCGGGGTCGCGGGGCACCGTGCCGGTGCTCGTCGCGAGCTCCTGCGGCGGGATCCCCTTGGTCACATCACCCGCGCCGGGCGTCGCTCCGCTCACGCGGCCACCTCACCTTCGGCCGCTCCGGCCATCATGAGTCCGAGCGTCTCCCGGGGCGTGTCGCCGGGGACGATGCCGACGATCGTGCCGCGGTACATGACCGCGATCCGATCGGCGAGAGCTGCGACCTCGTCGAGCTCGGTGGAGACGACGATCACGGGGACCCCGGCATCGCGCGTCTCGATGATGCGCTTGTGGATGAACTCGATGGATCCGACGTCGACGCCGCGGGTCGGCTGCGCCGCGACGAGCAGCCGCAGGTCGCGGCTCATCTCCCTGGCGATGACGACCTTCTGCTGGTTGCCGCCGGAGAGCGTGCCTGCGGCGGTCTCCGGTCCCTGGGTGCGGATGTCGTACTCGGTGATGCGGGCGCGCGCGAACTCGTCGAGAGCCGAACGGCGCAGCGTCCCCGCACGGCTGAACGCCGGGTCGTCCGAACGGTCGAGGATCAGGTTCTCCGCGACGGAGAAGCCGGCCACGAGCCCGTCCTCCGTGCGGTCCTCGGGGACGAAGCCGACACCGGCGTCGAGGATGGCACGCACACTCTTGCCGACGAGCTCGGTGCCGTCGAGCACGATGCTGCCCTCGACGCGGGCGGCGAGGCCGACGATGGCCTCGACCAGCTCGGTCTGCCCGTTGCCCTGGACCCCGGCGATCGCGAGGACCTCGCCGGGGCGGACTGCGAAGTCGACGCCGTCGACGACGATCGCGCCCGAGGGGGTCAGGACGCGCAGTCCCGTGACCTCGAATCCGCCCTCGCCGAGGCGCGGCGGATCCTTGTGCACCGTGAGCTCCACTGCGCGGCCGACCATGAGGGAGGCGAGCTCGGCGTTGGTCGCGGTCGGCGATGCCTCTCCGACGACGCGGCCGAGGCGGACGATCGTGATCTTGTCGGCCACTTCGCGCACCTCACGCAGCTTGTGCGTGATGAACACGATCGCCGTGCCCTCATCGCGCAGTTGGCGCATGATGTTCATCAGCTCGTCGGTCTCCTGCGGCGTGAGCACGGCGGTCGGCTCGTCGAACACGAGCACCTTGGCATCGCGCGACAGCGCCTTGATGATCTCGACGCGCTGCTGCACCCCGACCGGGAGATCTCCGACGAGCGCATCCGGATCGATGTCGAATCCGAAGCGCGCGGCGACCGAACGCACGTGCTCTCGTGCCTTCGCGATGTCGAGCGTGCCGAGCGCCTTGGTCTGCTCGTGCCCGAGCATCACGTTCTCGGCCACGGTGAAGACCGGGACGAGCATGAAGTGCTGGTGGACCATGCCGATCCCGGCCGCCATCGCGTCGCCGGGGCCGCGGAAACGCTGCACCTCGTCGTCGAGGAGGATCTCGCCCTCGTCGGCCTGATACAGCCCGTAGAGCACGTTCATCAGCGTGGACTTGCCCGCGCCGTTCTCGCCGAGGAGCGCGTGGATCTCGCCGGGTTCCACCACCAGATCGATGTGGTCGTTGGCAACGAGGCTGCCGAATCGCTTGGTGATGCCGCGAAGTTCGAGCTTCATATCTGCACCTTATCCAGAAGAGTCATCCAGGAGAATCACCGTCCGTCCACGGCACGGGGCGAGTGGCCGCCTGCTCACCACTCGCCCCGTGCTGGACCTGCGACGACTTACGGGGAGTTCGGGGACTCCACCGTGATGTCGCCCGAGATGATCTGCTCCTGGAGAGCGGTCAGCTCGTCGAGCAGACCGTCGGGCAGCTGCGACTCGAAGTCGCCGAAGCCGGAGAGCTTGACGCCCTCGTTCTCGAGCGTGCCCACGTACGGGGCCGGGTCGAACTCGCCCTTGGCTGCGGCGACGGTCGCGTCCTTCACGGCCACGTCGATCGCCTTCATGATCGAGACGAGCGTGATGTCGGCGACGCTCGGGTCCGCGACGGCCAGGTCGCTGTCGACACCCAGCATCAGGGTGTCCTTGCCGCTGTCGGCGATCGCCGCGGCAGCGCTCTGGTAGACGGGTCCGCCGACCGGGAGGATGACGTCGACGCCCTGGTCGAGCACACCCTGCGCGGTCTGCTTCGCGGTGTCGTTCGCGTCGAAGCCGCCCGTGAACGAGCCCTTCTGCGTCTCCTGGTCCCAGCCGAAGACCTCGACCGCAGCGGACTTGTCCTCGTTGTACTTCTCGACGCCGAGCTGGAAGCCGTCCATGAACACGGCGACGGACGGGATCTGCATTCCGCCGAAGGTGCCGACCTTGTTGACGCCGCTCTGCGCGGACCATGCCGCCGAGGCGTAGCCGCCGAGGTACGCGGCCTGAGCCGTGTCGAAGACCAGCGGCTTGATGTTCGGGGCGTCCACGTTGCCGTCGAAGTCGTTGTCGGCCCAGTCGTCGATGATCGCGTAGTCGATCTCGGGGTTGGCGAGAGCGGACTCGACCGTGGCTGCCGACAGCTTGAAGCCGACGGAGACGATCAGCGAGCAGCCCTCGGAGACGGCGGTCTCGAGGTTCGGCGCGTAGTCGTTGTCGTTGGCCGACTCGAACTCGAGCGGCTTGATGCCCAGCTCGTCGGCGGCCTTGTCCATGCCCTCCTTGGCGGACTGGTTGAACGACTTGTCGTTCCAGCCGCCGGCGTCGGAGATGAGGCACGGCACGAAGTCGGAGTCGACCGGCTTCTCGGAGCCCTCAGGCTTGTCGGCCGGCGCCTGGCCGCAACCGGCGAGCGCGAAGATGACGCCCGCGGCGACGGTCGCGCCGAGCAGCTTCTTGGTGGTGGAGATGGTCAACGGATGCCTCCCTCAACGAAACCGCGGCCATCGCGGATCGATCAAAGTTACCTACTGTTTCGACATTTGCGCACTCTCGCGCGGTTTGCGCTGGCCAAAGGTTACAAAGCTGAAATCAAGCCAGCCGATGAGCGTCGGAGCGTGCTCTTAAGCGCACTTGTCAGAGCACGTCTCCCCGACCGGTGAGCTTGAGCGACTCCACGACGCCCTTGACCCGTTGCGCATGCTCGACCGTGGTGACCAGGAGCGCATCCGGGGTGTCGACGACGACGATGTCCTGGACGCCGACCAGGCTGATCACGCGCGTGGTCTGGCTGACCAGGATCCCGCTCGCACCGTCGGTCAGCACCCGCGCGTTCGGTCCGAGCACCGCGAGGTCGTTCTTGCGCCCGTTGTTGATGAGCTTCGTCAGCGAGGCGAAGTCGCCGACGTCGTCCCAGTCGAAGTGCCCCGGAACGACGGCGAGGCGTCCTCGACGAGCGGCCGGCTCTGCGACCGCGTAGTCGATGGCGATCTTCTTCAGACGCGGCCAGATCCTGTCGACGGCGGGGCCACGCCGATCACGGTCGTCCCACGCCTCGGCCAGTTCGAGGAGCCCGGCGTGCAGTTCGGGCTCGTTCGCCGCGATCTCGTCCAGCAGCACGCTCGCCCTCGCGATGAACATGCCCGCGTTCCAGAGGTAGCCCCGATCGGCGATGTACTCCTTCGCGGTCTCCAGGTCGGGCTTCTCGACGAAGCTCTCCACGAGGGCGGCCTCGCGCGCACCGTCGACCACGAGCTCCTCCCCCTTCTTGATGTAGCCGAACCCGATGGCCGGCTCCGTCGGCGTGATGCCGATCGTGCAGATGTATCCCTCTCGGGCGACCTCGACGGCGTCGCGCACCGCGAACTCGAACACGCGGGTGCTGCGGATCACGTGGTCGGCGCTGAACGATCCGATGATCACGTCGGGTTCGCGGCGATGCAGGATGGCCGCGGCCAACCCGATCGCGGCCGCCGACTCGCGAGGTTCCGACTCGAGGAAGACGTTGAGGTCGGCGATGCCGGGGAGCTCCGCCTCGACGGCCGCGCGATGGGCGCGACCGGTGACGACGGCGATGCGATCCGATCCGGTGAGCGGTTCCAGACGGTCCCAGGTGTCGCGCAGGAGGGAGTGCCCCGAACCGGTGAGGTCGTGCAGGAACTTCGGCGCGTCCGCGCGGGAGAGCGGCCAGAGCCGACTGCCGATGCCACCGGCGGGAATCACTGCGTAGAAATCCTTGATGAGTTCACTCACCCTGACAGGGTAGCCGCACAGAACATCTCGACATCGAGATACTTAGGCTCCCCTTCGTCGCTCCCAGTGTTCTGACAGGAATAGGATGGAGGACGATCGGGCGTGCCTGACTTCGACAGGCTCACACTTGAACGAGAGCAGTGCACGCGACCGACGCACATCGATCAGGGAGGACGACCGTGTCCACGAGCGCTCGCTTGACACCGTCGATTTCGGAAACCACGTCCAAGACCCCCCGCGGCACCCTCTACCGAGGCCGCGAAGGCATGTGGTCGTGGGTGCTTCACCGCATCACCGGAGTCGCCATCTTCTTCTTCCTGTTGGTGCACGTGCTCGACACGGCACTGATCAGGGTCTCGCCCGAGGCGTACAACGCCGTCATCGGCACGTACAAGAACCCCATCATGGCGCTCGGCGAGGTCGTCCTCGTCGCGGGAATCGTGTTCCACGCGATGAACGGGCTGCGCATCATCGCGGTCGACTTCTGGTCCAAGGGCGCCAAGTATCAGCGGCAGCTCTTCTGGGGTGTGCTGCTGGTGTGGGGCATCATCATGGTCGGCTTCGTGCCGCGCCACCTGATGCTCGCGTTCGCCGGGTTCGGAGGGGGACACTGATGACCGCTCAGACCATCGCCGCACCGGCTCGCCGTCGCCGCGGAGTCAACCTCGAGAAGTGGGGCTGGATCTTCATGCGCGCGTCGGGCGTCGTGCTCGTCGTGCTGATCTTCGGCCACCTGTTCGTCAACCTGATGGTCGGCGAGGGCATCCACGCCCTCGACTTCGCATTCATCGCCGGCAAGTTCGCCACGCCGTTCTGGCAGTGGTGGGATGTGCTGATGCTGTGGCTCGCGCTCATCCACGGCGCCAACGGCATGCGCACGATCGTGAACGACTACGTCACGAACAACACCGCCCGCAAAGCGCTCACCTGGGCGCTCGGGCTCGCAGCCGGCCTGCTCATCATCCTCGGCACGCTCGTGGTCTTCACGTTCGACCCGTGCCTGGGTGTGACCGAGGACAGCGTCCTGTGGACCGAATGCGCCGCGCTGGTCGGGAACTGAGAAGAAGGCTAAGAAGAAGTGACTACCGAGACGCAGGATTCCGTCGTCCGTGACGGCGTGCACTACCACCAGTTCGACATCGTCATCGTGGGGGCGGGTGGCGCCGGCATGCGTGCGGCCATCGAAGCGGGCCCCGGCGCGAAGACCGCGGTGATCTCCAAGCTGTATCCGACGCGTTCGCACACCGGTGCGGCGCAGGGCGGCATGGCGGCGGCTCTCGCCAACGTCGAAGAGGACTCCTGGGAGTGGCACACCTTCGACACGGTCAAGGGCGGCGACTACCTCGTCGACCAGGACGCGGCCGAGATCCTCGCGAAGGAGGCCATCGACGCGGTCATCGACCTCGAGAACATGGGCCTCCCCTTCAACCGCACGCCCGAGGGCAAGATCGACCAGCGCCGCTTCGGCGGCCACACGGCCGAGCACGGCAAGACGCCGGTCCGCCGTGCGTGCTACGCGGCCGACCGCACCGGTCACATGATCCTGCAGACGCTGTTCCAGAACTGCGTCAAGCTCGGCATCAACTTCTTCAACGAGTTCTACGTGCTCGACCTGCTGACGGTGAAGGACGCCGACGGCAGGACTCAGGTCGCGGGCGTCGTCGCATACGACCTCTCGACCGGAGAGCTCCACGTCTTCCAGGCCAAGGCGGTCATCTTCGCCACCGGCGGCTTCGGCAAGATCTTCAAGACCACCTCGAACGCGCACACCCTCACCGGCGACGGCGTCGGCATCGTGTGGCGCAAGGGCCTTCCGCTGGAGGACCTCGAATTCTTCCAGTTCCACCCGACCGGTCTCGCCGGCCTCGGCATCCTCCTCACGGAGGGGGCGCGAGGCGAGGGAGCGATCCTGCGCAACGCCTCGGGCGAGCGCTTCATGGAGCGCTACGCCCCGACCATCAAGGACCTCGCGCCGCGTGACATCGTCGCGCGGTGCATGGTGCAGGAGGTCGCAGAGGGCCGCGGCGCCGGCCCCCACAAGGACTACGTGCTGCTGGACTGCACGCACCTGGGCGCCGAGGTGCTCGAGACCAAGCTCCCCGACATCACGGAGTTCGCCCGCACGTACCTGGGCGTCGACCCGGTCGTCGAACCGGTGCCCGTGATGCCGACCGCGCACTACGCGATGGGCGGCATCCCCACGAACAACAACGGCGAGGTGCTCGCCGACAACGACACCGTCGTGCCCGGCCTGTACGCCGCAGGTGAATGCGCGTGCGTCTCGGTGCACGGCGCCAACCGCCTCGGCACCAACTCGCTGCTGGACATCAACGTGTTCGGCAAGCGCTCGGGTCGCAACGCAGTGGAGTACGTCAAGACGGCCGAGTTCGTCCCGCTGCCGGAGAACCCCGCCGCTTTCGTCTCCGACATGCTCGAGGGCCTGCGCAACAATCAGGGCACCGAGCGCATCGCCGTGCTTCGCAAGACGCTGCAGGACGAGATGGACAAGGGCGCGCAGGTGTTCCGCACGCACGAGTCGCTCCAGCACGTGCTCGGCGTCATCGCCGAACTGCGTGAGCGCTACAAGAACGTGCACGTCGACGACAAGGGCAAGCGGTTCAACACCGACCTCCTCGAGGCCGTCGAGTTGGGCTTCCTGCTCGACATCGCCGAGGTCGTCGTCTACGCCGCGCAGAACCGCGAGGAGAGTCGCGGCGGCCACATGCGCGACGACTTCCCGAAGCGCGACGACGAGAACTACATGCAGCACACCATGGCGTACCTCACGGGCGACCCGCACTCGTCCGACCCCAGCGACCACATCAAGCTCGACTGGAAGCCCGTCGTCTTCACCAAGAACGACAAGGGCGAGTTCAACTACCCGCCGATGGAGAGGAAGTACTGAGCATGTCGAACGCCATCGCGGAAGCACCCGCGGACACGACCGAAGAGACGGGCATCCAGTCCTTCATCGTCACCTTCAACATCCGCCGCTTCGACCCCGAGGTCGACGCCGAGCCGCACTGGGTCGACTACGACGTGGAGCTCTACTCCACCGACCGCGTGCTCGACGCTCTGCACAAGATCAAGTGGGAGGTCGACGGCTCGCTGACCTTCCGCCGTTCCTGTGCGCACGGCATCTGCGGCTCGGACGCCATGCGCATCAACGGCCGCAACCGCCTCGCCTGCAAGACGCTGATCAAGGACCTCGACATCTCGAAGCCGATCTACGTCGAGGCCATCAAGGGCCTGCCACTGGAGAAGGACCTCGTCGTCGACATGGAGCCGTTCTTCGCGTCGTACCGCGAGGTGCAGCCGTTCCTCGTCGCCAGCTCCGTGCCAGAGAAGGGCAAGGAGCGCACGCAGTCGATCGCCGACCGGGAGATCTTCGACGACACCACCAAGTGCATCCTGTGCGCCGCATGCACCTCGTCGTGCCCCGTGTTCTGGACCGACGGTCAGTACTTCGGCCCGGCTGCCATCGTCAACGCGCACCGCTTCATCTTCGACTCGCGCGACGACAACGCCGCAGTGCGCCTCGACATCCTCAACGACAAGGAGGGCGTGTGGCGCTGCCGCACGACCTTCAACTGCTCCGAGGCATGCCCGCGCGGCATCGAGGTCACCAAGGCCATCGCCGAGGTCAAGCAGGCGGTCCTTCGCGGTCGCCCCTGACGCGCCGCATCAGGCACTCACGCGAACAGGCGGTTCCCCTGCGGGACCGCCTGTTCTCGCGTTCTGGCCTGTTGTCGCGGGCAGCACTGTCACCTGTGGAGGCTGCTCTCCCCCCGTCGCCGCTTGGATAAGGTGGGCAGGTGTCCGATCCCGATGGCGCCTCGAGCGAGGCCCGCCGCCTCGATGCCGCCGTCGAGCGCGCGACCGCGATCACCCGACGGACGCTCGGCCTGTTCCCGATCCGCGTCTGGCGGCACTTCCTCCAGCACAACGGCTTCCTGTTGGCGGCCGGCGTCAGCTATCAGGCTCTCTTCGCGATCTTCGCGGCGATCTACCTCGCCTTCGCGATCGCGGGGCTCTGGCTCGGCGGCAGCGAGGATGCCGTCAACGGTCTGATCGAGATCATCAACAGCTACATCCCGAACCTGATCGTCCCCGAGGGCGGCGTGGCCACCCCCGAGCAGGTGCAGGAGATCGCGGCGAACACCACCGGCGTCCTCAGCATCACCGGTGCGATCGCGCTCGGCACCGTGATCTGGACCGCCATCGGGTGGGTGACGTTCTCCCGTCGCGCGACCAGGGACATCTTCGGCCTGCCGCCCGACCGGCGCAGCTACATCATCCTGAAGGCCCGCGATCTGCTGGCCGCTCTGATCTTCGGGGTCTCCCTGATCGTCGGCTCGCTCCTCAGCTCGGCCAGCGCCACGGTGCTGCGCTGGCTCCTCAGCCTGCTCGACTGGGACTTCGGCTCCGACGGGGTCAATCTCGGCATCCGCATCGGAACGGTCGTGGTCTCGTTCGCGCTGCTGTCGTCGGCCCTGGCAGCGATGGTGCGGTTCCTCACGGGAACCTCGTTGCGCTGGCGCACCATCTGGCCCGGTGCCCTTCTGGGTGGCGGGGCGATGACCGTGCTGCAGTACGGCGCGGGCTTCCTGCTGAGCTACACGCCCTCCAATCCCCTGCTGGCCACGTTCGCGATCTTCATCGGTCTGCTGCTGTGGTTCCGCGTCAACGGCGTCGTGATGCTCGTGGCATCGTCGTGGATCGCGGTGGCCGCACAGGATCGCGATCTCCCGCTCATGCAGCAGACCGAGGCCGAGCGACGGCAGGCGGAGTACGAGGCGCTGCTGACCGCGGCACGCGTGCGTGTGCGACAGGCGCAGTCCGCCCGCGAAGACGCTCCGTGGTTCCGTGCCTGGGGTGCGAAGAGGGCGCTGCGGGCGGCGGAGAGCGATCTGGCCGACCTCGAGGCCTCCCCTCCCCCTCCGGTCGAGGCCGCGTCGCCCCTCGCGCAGCGGCTGCTCACGGAGCTCAGCCACCGGTCGTCCCGGGATGTCGGGGGCGCTCGTTAGGCTTGTGGACATGCCTCATCTGCGTATCGCCACGGTCAATGTCAACGGTATCCGAGCGGCGGCTCGCAACGGGATGAGCGCCTGGTTGGACGCTGCCGGCGTCGACATCCTCACCCTTCAGGAGGTCCGCGGGCAGGACGAGCACCTCGAGTCCGCTCTACCGGGGTGGTCGTTCGTCCATGACGAGGCGACCGCGAAGGGGCGCGCCGGAGTCGCGATCGCCAGCCGCACGCCCGCGCTCGCCTCGCGCACCGACTTCGGCCCGGAGGACTTCGACTCCAAGGGGCGCTGGATCGAGGCCGACTACCTTCTCGGCGACCAGCCGCTGACCGTCGTGAGCGCGTACGTGCACTCCGGCGAGGCCGACACCCCGAAGCAGGACGAGAAGTGGAAGTTCCTCGATGCGTTCGGCACCCGCCTCGGCGAACTCGGTTCCGACGGCGCCCTCGCGCTCGTGACCGGCGACCTCAACGTCGGGCACCGAGAACTCGACATCAAGAACTGGCGAGGCAACCGTAAGAAGGCCGGCTTCCTCCCCCGAGAACGTGCCTATTTCGACCGGTTCCTCGGCGAGTCCGGCGCGGAGGTCACCGCGGTCGACGGCACGATCGGCACGGGCCTGGGCTGGGTCGACGTCGGACGTCGGTTCCACGGCGAGATCGATGGCCCCTACACCTGGTGGTCGATGCGCGGGCAGGCGTTCGACAACGACTCCGGCTGGCGCATCGACTATCACCTCGCGACGCCCGCTCTTGCGGAGCGCGTCGAGACCTACCACGTCGCCCGCGCGGCGGCATACGATCAGCGGTGGAGCGACCACGCTCCTGTGGTCGTCGACTACCGCTACTGAGCGCTCGCCAGGGGATCGGGCTCGGTGTCCGGGTACCGATACCACCCGCGGTATCCAGAACCGTGCCCAGCAGCGGATTCCTGGCCCTCATCGACACCGTGCGACGCCCGTGCGCCTCATCCCAGCCGTCGACGAGGTCCACGTGCACGCCGAGGATGCCGCGCAGGGCGATCCGGCGCCTGCCCAGTCGCAACGCGACCGCGAGCGTGCGCATGCGGAGGGCTCCCTCCGGCGTGACCGAACACTCCTCGAGCATCTCCACGCGCCCGCGGGCCCCGAGCGCGTTGTGGACGACACCGGGCTTCGCGGTCGCCGTGAGCCGGTCGACGACGTGCTGCGTCCCCTTCGCGAAGCGGAACTCGCGCCTCGTGTGGAGAATGGGTCGGCCCGAGCCGGAGAACGCAGTGGTGGTGCGGATCCGGAACGGCACGTCGCGCGCGAACCGCGTGACGCACAGCCCAGGGCCGACGATGGGTGCCGCGAGCGCCATGAGCCCGCGGAGTCGGCTGCCGGCGACGACGAAGACGCCCTCCGCGTGATCGTCGTCGGCCGTCGCCCGCAGCTGCACGAGGATCTCCGGACGGAGTCGGTCGGCCTGCGCCCCCAGCGCCTCGAGGAAGACCGCGCCCCGAGCGGTCATGCCCGGTGTCCTCGAGCGCGTGAGATCATGCGCCCATCGTAGAGCGCACGCACGCACCCCATAGGATTGATGCTGTGACGAAACCCCGCCTCTACTCCGGAATGCAGCCCTCCGCCGACTCTCTTCAGATCGGCAACTACATCGGCGCGCTGCTCCAGTGGCGAGATCTGCAGAACTCCTACGACGCGTATTTCTCGGTCGTCGACCTGCACGCCCTCACCGTCGCGCAGGATCCGGCGGAGCTGCGCGAGAAGACGCGCCGCACGGCCGCACAGTACATCGCCGCGGGCATCGAGCCCTCGCTGTCGACACTGTACGTGCAGTCGCACGTCCGCGCCCACGCCGAGCTCGCATGGATCCTCAGCACGCTCACCGGGTTCGGCGAGGCCGGCCGCATGACACAGTTCAAGGACAAGTCGAGCCGATACGGCGCCGATGCCACCAGCGTCGGACTGTTCACCTACCCGGTACTCATGGCCGCCGACATCCTGCTCTACCAGACCGACGTCGTCCCGGTCGGCGACGATCAGAAGCAGCACGTGGAGCTGACGCGCGACCTCGCGGAGCGGTTCAACTCCCGCTTCGGCGAGACCTTCACGGTGCCGATGCCGGTCATCCAGAAGGAGACCGCCCGCATCTACGACCTGCAGAACCCGACGGCCAAGATGTCGAAGTCGGCCGAGAGCGACGCCGGCGTGCTGTGGATGCTCGACGATCCGGCGAAGTCGGCGAAGAAGATCATGCGTGCCGTCACCGACAACGAGGGGTCGGTGCGCTTCGACCGGGAGAACAAGCCCGGGGTCTCGAACCTGCTGACGATCTACGCCGCGCTCTCCGGGCGTCAGGTCGCGGCGATCGAAGACGAGTATGCGGGACGCGGCTACGGCGACTTCAAGAAGGGCCTCGCCGAGGTCGTGGTGAACGAGTTCGAACCTGTGCGCGCCCGCGCCCTCGAGCTGCTCGACGATCCCGCGGAACTCGACCGCATCCTCGCCGAGAACGCCAGCCGCGCTGACGCCGTCGCCGACGAGACGCTGTCCAACGTGTACGACCGCGTGGGGCTGCTCCGCCGCGTCTGAGCCGCGCCCTAGGATGGGGGCGTGACAGATCCGCAGCTGCCTTCCCCGTCCGGTGCCGAGAACCCCGACTCGTTCGTGCCACCCGCGGGATCGGGGGCCTCCCCCGCGGAGGCACCGTCCGGCGCGTTCCCGCCGCCCGCAGCAGCGCCCGCGTATCCGGCAGCACCTCCCGCCTACTCCGCAGCGCCGCCTGCCTACGCGGCGGCTCCTCCATCTCCGACGGCTGCTCCCCCCTCTCCGCCGACGCCTCCGTACGCGCCCGCGCAGGGTGCGCCGGCCGCCCCTCCCGGTGCGTATCAGGTCCCCGTCGGCGGATATGCCGCTCCGGCCGACGCCTACTCCGTGCCGGAGACCGCCCCGCGTCCGTCGGCGTACCTCGGGATGCTCGCGCTGATCCTCGCCCTGGTCGCCGCCGTGGTGCCGGCGATCGTGGTCGGCATCAGCGCCTTCGAGATCGGACGCGTCCTGCCCCAGGGCGTCTCGACGACCACCACCGAAGACCTCAGCGTCCTCGCGCCCGCGCGGGATCAGGTACTGTGGGCCGAGCTCTCGTTCTGGGCGGGGACGATCCTCGGTATCGCGGCCATCGTGGTCGGGATACTCGCGATCGCCAAGAAGCGGGGTCGCGGCGCGGGGATCGCCGCACTCGTCATCGCCGTGGTCGGCGCCGTGATCTTCTTCATCGTGCTGGTGTCTGCACTCGCTGCAGGCAGCGCCGTCGGCTTCTCCAGCTATCCGGCCTGATCGCGCCGGGCTGCTCGACCGGGCGCGCCCGCATCATCGTGGAGCGTGGTGCTTCTGCTGCGCCGCGAGCAGCCCTTCCCCGACGAGCAGTTCCACCGCGTCTGCGGCGTCGGCGATGAGGATCGGCAGGTTGGGCCGCTCTTCCTTGCCGAACGGTGACAGCACCCAGTCCGCCGGGTCCTGACGACCGACGGGGCGTCCGACGCCCACCCGCACACGGGGGAAGTCCGCCGCGCCGAGGGCACGCGCGACATCGCGCACGCCGTTGTGCCCGCCGTGTCCGCCCCCGGTCTTGAGCTTGATGGTGTCGAACGGAATGTCGAGCTCGTCGTGCACGACCACGACCTGCTCGACGGGGACCGAGTAGAACCGCGCCAGGGCCGCCACCGGGGTGCCGGAGACGTTCATGAAGGTGTTGGGCTTCGCCAGGACGAGCTTGTCCGCACCTGGTCGCAGCCACGTCTCGACGACGCGTGCCCCGCCCTTGTGCTCGCGGAAAGCCTCGTTCCGGCGCGCAGCGATCTCGTCGACCACCATCTGACCGACGTTGTGACGGGTGTTCTCATACCGCGGGCCGGGGTTGCCGAGCCCGACCACGAGCCAGGTCGATGCCAATGTCCTCGTCCTCTCCCTGCGCGGGCGAACGCCTCGCTCAGGATACGACAGAGGGGACGCGATCGGATCGCGTCCCCTCTGTGATGAATCAGTCGGAGATCACTCCGCGGCAGCCTCTTCGGCGACCTCGGCGGTCTCACCCTCGGCCACGGTCTCGTCCTCGTCCTCGACCGGAGCGGCCGGGACGGAGATGGCGACGACGAGCACCTCGGGGTCGGAGAGCAAGGTGGAACCCTTGGGGAGCACCACGTCGGCGGCCGTGATGTGCGCGCCCTCTTCGAGTCCCTCGACCGAGACCTCGATGTTCTGCGGGATGTGCGTGGCCTCGGCCTCGATGGACAGCGTGGTCGCGTCGAGGTTCGCGATGGTGCCCGCTGCGGACTCGCCCGTGACGACGATCGGGACGTCGATCGCGACCTTCTCGCCCTTCTTCACGACGAGCAGGTCGATGTGCTCGATGATCTGGTGCACGGGGTCCTTCTGGACGTCCTTCACCAGGGCGAGCTGGGACTTGCCCTCGATGTCGAGCTCCAGCAGCGCGTTGGCGCGACGGATGATGAGCGAGACCTGGTGACCGGGCAGTGCCACGTGCACGGGCTCGGTGCCGTGACCGTAGATGACGGCGGGGATCTTGCCGGCGGCGCGGAGGCGGCGGGCGAAGCCCTTGCCGAAGCTCTCACGGAGCTCGGCGTGGACCTTGGTGTCTTCAGACATGGGGTTCTCCTTCGGGGCACGCAGCGAAGGCGCCGCGCGGTGGTCTTGGAATTGTGGAACTCGAACGCGGACGCGTGAGGAAAGCCACCGGGCTTGCTTCGCCGCGTCGATAACGGATGAACGCGCACGCGCAGAAGCATCCCTCGCCGAGGTACAGCCTCAATGGTACCGGATGACCCGGTAGGCTGAGGACACCGGTCCTTTTCTGCAGAACACGGAGAACCCCCATGCTCGACGGCGCCTTTTTCTCGCACGCACTGCTGTGGCTGATCGGCGCCATGAGCGTGTGCGCCGTCGTGGGCAGCCTCGGCGCCCTCTTCGCCATGGGCCGTTCGGGCTACCGCAAGGACTGATCTGCGCGTCAGGCCGCTGACGACCGCACGGCGTCGCGGATGACCCGCACTTCTTCGTCGAGGCCGAGCGATGCCTGGACCTGGACGCCCGTCTCCCCGGCCTGCAACGACTCGAGAGCGTCCAGCTGGGAGTCCAGCAGCGATGCCGGCATGAAGTGCGCCTCCCGGGCATTCAACCGCTGCGTCAGCGTGGCCCGATCGACGACGAGTTCCGCGAAGAACACGTCAGGCGCCTCCGCGCGGATCGCGTCACGATACCTCCGCCTCAGCGCAGAGCAGGCGACGACGATGAGATCCTCGCTGCGAAGCGTCGCGCCGACGGTCCGGAGCCAGGGCATCCTGTCGTCGTCATCGAGCGGGATGCCGGCGCTCATCTTGTCGACGTTGGTCAGCGGGTGCAGGTCGTCGCCGTCGACGAAGCGCGCGCCGATGAGTTCGGCCAGCGCGCTGCCGACGGTGGACTTGCCGCTGCCGCTCGGGCCCATCACCACGATGCGCAGGCTCAATAGAACTCCACGGTGTCGACGACGGCGCGGAGTTCCTGTCCGTCGAGCAGGCGCGTCGCGTTGTCGGCGAACCGGCGGGCGATCCGCTCCTCCTCTTTCGAACTGAGCGCGGCGGTGTGCGGGCTCACCAGCACGTTCGGGTGCGTCCACAGCGGAGACGCCGGATCGAGGGGCTCCTGCTCGAAGACGTCGAGCGCCGCGAAGGCCACGCGTCCGTCATCCAGCGCCGGGAGCAAGGCCGCCTCGTCGATCACGCTGCCGCGCCCCACGTTCGTGAGGATGACGCCAGGCCGCACCGCGGCGAGCACGTCCGCACCGATGAGGTGACGCGTCTGGGCGGTCTCTGGGAGCGTCACGACGATCGCATCGACGTTCCGGACCGCATCGACGAGCTCATCGAGTGGCACGAGGCGGTCGACGCCATCGACGGGCTGCCCGGAGCGGGTCGTACCCCAGACCTCTGCACCGAGCGCGTGGAAGCGGCGTGCGCATTCGGACCCGATGCCGCCGAGGCCGACGATCAGGACCGTCATCTCGTCGACCTGGCGCATCTCCCAGCGCTCGGGCCAGGTGCGTGCGCGCTGGTCTGCCAGAAGACGCGGCAACCCCTTCGCTCCGGCGAGCACCGAGAAGACGGCGAACTCGGCGAGGGTGCCTCCGTGCACACCGGCACTCGTGGTGAACACGATCCGGTCCAGTGCCTCGCGATCGAGGTCCGCCGCCTTGATCGAACTACCTCCTCCGGCCGCCGTCGTCATGACCCACCTCAGACGAGGGTTCGCGGCGACGGTTCGGGCGAGGGCGGCGGGATCCACGTCCGGGATGCCGAACAGGACGTCGGCGGAGTCGACCATCGACTCGAAAGCCTCCTGCTGCGAGGGGCTGCGGACGAACGCGGGATCGCCGGTCCAGTCGGCGGGGCCGCGCATCGGCGGCATCACGGAGTGGTCGCGGACGACCTCGAGACGCGGTTCACGCTCTTCGATGAGCCGGCACAGCTCTTCGGGAAGGGGAACGGCCACGACCGCTCGCACCTTGGTCTCGGGCTCTGTCATCGGGACTCCCTCCGCGCACGGCACTGATCCGACCAGCGTAGAGGGCACAGCCCGCCTGACCGAACTCGCCGCCACGTCCGACGAGGGTCGCCTCGTGACACAGGTGAGCGCCGACCTCCCGTACAGCGATACGCTGAAACCACCCCTTCTTCACGATCGAGGAGCCTTCTGTGCCCGAAGCATCAGCGAACATCGGAGTCGTCGGACTCGCCGTCATGGGATCGAACCTCGCCCGCAACCTCGCCAGCCGCGAGGGCAATACGGTGGCGATCTTCAACCGCAGCTACGAGAAGACCCAGACGCTCCTCGACGAGCACCCCGAGGCCGGGTTCGTCCCGGCTCACACCTACCAGGAGTTCGCCGACTCGCTGCAGAAGCCGCGCACCGCGATCATCATGGTCAAGGCCGGCGGTCCGACCGACGCCGTGATCGATGCACTCGTCGAGGTGTTCGAGCCGGGCGACATCATCGTCGACGGCGGCAACGCGTACTTCCCCGACACGATCCGCCGCGAGAAGGCCGTCCGCGAGACGGGCATCAACTTCGTCGGCGCCGGCATCTCCGGCGGCGAGGAGGGTGCCCTCACCGGACCCTCGATCATGCCCGGCGGCTCCGACGAGTCGTGGATCACGCTCGGCCCGATCCTGAAGTCCATCGCCGCGGTCGCCGAGGGTGAGCCCTGCGTCACGCACGTGGGACACGACGGCGCCGGCCACTTCGTCAAGATGGTGCACAACGGCATCGAGTACGCCGACATGCAGCTCATCGCCGAGGCCTACGACCTGATCCGCCGCGGCACGGGCAAGTCGCCCGCCGAGATCGCGGAGATCTTCGCCGAGTGGAACAAGGGCGAGCTCGAGTCGTATCTGATCGAGATCACGGCCGAGGTGCTCCGCCAGGTGGACGCCTCGACCGGCAAGCCCCTCGTCGACGTGATCCTCGACCAGGCCGGGGCCAAGGGCACGGGCGCCTGGACCGTGCAGACCGCGCTCTCGCTCGGCGTCCCCGTCTCCGGCATCGCCGAGGCGACCTTCGCCCGCTCGCTCTCGTCGCACCCCGAGCAGCGCGCCGTCGCCGGCGGCCTCCCCGGGCCCGACGAGGAGTTCACGGTCGCAGCAGACGACACCGAGCAGTTCATCGAGGATGTCCGTCTGGCGCTGTACGCCTCGAAGATCGTCGCGTACTCGCAGGGCTTCGACGAGATCCGTGCCGGTGCGGACGAGTACGGCTGGAACATCGACCTCGGGGCGATCTCGAAGATCTGGCGCGGCGGCTGCATCATCCGTGCGCAGTTCCTCAACCGCATCGCCGACGCCTACGCCGCGACCCCCGACCTGCCGGTGCTGATGACCGCTCCGTACTTCGCCGAGGCGTTCACCCGCGCACAGGCGTCGTGGCGCCGGGTCGTCGTCTCCGCCGCCCAGGCCGGTATCCCGGCCCCCGCGTTCTCGTCGTCGCTGTCGTACTACGACGGCATCCGCGCCGACCGCCTGCCCGCCGCGCTCGTGCAGGGTCAGCGTGACTTCTTCGGCGCGCACACCTACAAGCGCATCGACAAGGAGGGCACCTTCCACACGCTGTGGTCGGGCGACCGCACCGAGATCGAGGCGGAAGACACGCACTGACCTCATTCCGTCGAAGGGCCGGGTACCGCGAGGCACCCGGCCCTTCGTGCGTCACACGAGGATGTTGTGATTGCGGCGGAAGAGGTTCTGCGGATCCCACACGGCCTTGGTCGCACGCAACCGGGTGAGCGCCGCCGGCGAGAACATGCCCGCAACCGCCTCGGGTCGTTCGGTGTCGGCGAAGTTGCCGTACTCCGCGAGTCGGCCGGCGCGGATCGCCTCACCGTCCGCCTCGATCGCGGAGCGTGTGGCGTCGTCGAGCATTCCGGGGATGTCGAACGCACCGGCCATCACGAACCAGTTCGCGGTGCGCGCGGGAAACGCGGTGTCCTCCTGCGCGACGTCGTGGAACGCCCCGCCCAGCGACCGCAGGAAGACGACGGAGGCCGGATACGCGCGACGGAAGGCGACGAGCCGCTCGATGAGCTCGTCGTCGAGGTCGGCGTAGAGGCCGTTGCCGCCGATGAAGCCGGGAGGCGCGGGAGCATCGTCGCCGTCCGGCTGCGGCATCTCCATCAGCACATCTCGGTATGCCGGTGTCGTGATCTCAGTCTGCACCCCGTCGAGTGCGGTGATCGGAGCCAGCACCGCGCGCAGCCGATCGGGCTCCGGCGCTGCCCAGACGGCGCTCAGTCGCGCCCCCGCCGGAGCGCTCGGATCCATCGGAGGGACGTCCATGTACGTCACCGTGAGCTCTCGAGGGGCATCGCGGAGCAGGTCCCGCGTGGTGCGCAGGACCTCCGCGGCATCGCCGTCGATGACGTTCTCGGCGAAGGCGATGCCCGGCAACGGGTGCGCGGCGAAGTCGAAGCGGGTGACCACGCCGAAGTTGCCTCCGCCGCCGCGCAGCGCCCAGAAGAGCTCAGGGTTCGCCTCGGAAGACGCCTCGACGACGTCGCCCGATGCCGTGACCACCTGCGCGCCGACCAGCTGATCGACGGCGAGACCCCAGGACCGCACCATCCATCCGACGCCGCCGCCGAGCGTGAGACCACCGACACCGACCGATGCGGTGTCGCCGGAGCTGAGCGCGAGGCCGTGCATGGCGAGCGCCGTGGCGACGTCGCCCCATACCGCGCCGCCGCCGATGTGCACGATCGTCCCGTCGACCTCGATGCCGGACAGCTCGCCGAGTTCGAGACGGAGGCCGTCGGCGGGGGCGTGCGACCACGGGCCGTGTCCGCCGGCGACCACGGTCAAGGGGACGGCCTCGCGGGAGGCTCGTCGCACGACGTCGACGACTTCTTCGACGGTACGGGGACGGTGGACGGAGGGGCGGGGAGGAACAGAAGCATCGATGCTGTCAGCCATGCCGACACTGTAGCCACGGGTGCCGACATCGCGCACCGGTCCCGCCCCCGGCCCGCCCTATGGCGTGATGTCCTGCACCACGCCCCTCGCGAGACGCAGCCGTCGGGTCGCGCGTCGCGCGACCGCGGAGTCGTGCGTCACCACGATGATGGTGATCCCCTCGGCGGACAGCGACTCGAGCAGCATCAGGATCTCGTCACGCATGCTCTCGTCGAGGTTGCCGGTCGGCTCGTCGGCGAGGAGGACGCGCGGTCGCTTCACGATGGCCCTGGCGATCGCGACACGCTGCTGCTGACCGCCGGACAGCTCGGAGGGCAGGTGTGCGCCACGGTCCTCCAGGCCGACGTGGGCGAGTGCCTCGGCGACCCTCGTGCGGCGTTCCGTCTTCTCGAGCCGGAGCGGCTCGAGCGCCATATCGACGTTCTCCGCCGCGGTGAGCGTCGGCACCAGGTTGAACCCCTGGAAGACGAACCCGATCTCCGCAGCCCTGATCCGACCGAGCTCCTTCGCCGACGCCGACGCGAGCTCCCTGCCCTCGAGCAGGAGCGAGCCGGTCGAGGGCGTGTCGAGTGCGCCGAGGAGCTGCAGCAGCGTCGACTTCCCCCCTCCCGTCGGACCCTGGATCGTGACGAACTCCCCGGGCATGATGTCCAGATCGACGCCGGTCAGCGCCTTCACGATGCGGTCCTTCTGGGTGTACGTCCTGGTGACGGCCGTGAGGCGATAGAGAGCTGGCTCTTCCGCGATGCCCGGCTCCGTCTGCTCGAGGTCTGCCATGGTCATGTTCTTCTCCTTGTGGTGGGATTCGTGTTCTGTCGGGCTTCCGCGGGCGGCGTAGCGCTCACGCGATCGATCGCAGGGCTTCTGCGGGGCTGAGACGGGCGGCGCGCCAGCCGCCGAACGCTCCGGCGATGAGACCACCCAGCACGGCGAGGCCCACGGCCGACACCAGCACCCAGGGGGTGAACGGCGCCTGGAGCACGATGTCGGCCGCCGGAGCCTGGAGCATCCCCCCGCCGCCGGTCGGCCCTGCGCCCATGCCGCCGGGTGACATCTCCCCACCCCCGACGCTCGCCGCGACCGTTGGTCGGAGGACGTTGATCAGCACGATGCCCGCGATGCCCAGCACGAGACCCGCGGCTCCGCCGATCAGCCCCTGCACCATCGACTCCCCGGCCACCTGGCGCACGACCCTGCCGTTCGACCAGCCGATCGCCTTGAGCGTGCCGAACTCCCTGGTGCGGCGTCCGACGCCGGACAGCGTGAGCAGCACGGACAGCAGCACGGCGACGGCGAGCACGATGATCGACAGCCACGTTCCGAGGTTCGTGATCAGCGTGCTCGCGCTCGAGAGGGAGCCCGAGACGGTCGACGCGAGGTCGGACTGCGAGGTGACGGTCGCGTCTGGCAGCTCCGCAGCGAGCGACGCGCTCACCTCGTCGATCGTGGCGGCGGAATCCGCCTGCACATAGACGGTGGAGATGACGTCCCCGACCCCGGCAAGAGTCTGCGCAGTGCTCAGCGGCACATAGACATTCGCCGCGGTGTCCGCGCTGTCCGCGGTGGATGCGAGGAGCCCGACGACCTCGACATCCGATCCACCCACGTCGACGACGTCTCCCACGGCGATCTCGTTCGTCGAGGCGTACGTGCTGTCGACGAGGGCGACGAGGGCATCGCTGTCCTCCGCGTCGAACCCGCGTCCCTCCGTCACCTCGGTCGAGGCGAGCGGCCCGATCGCGGTGGTCGTCGGGTCGATCCCGAGCACCGAGAACGAGTCCACGCCGAAGGAGCCTCCGCCGCCCTGTCCACCGTCGGGCGGAGCCTGCCCGTCTTCCGGACCTGCCGGCTGTCCGTCGCCCTGCTGCGCGAATCCGCCGCTGGGCACCTCTCCGGAGAACGTGGAGTTGGTGAGACTCAAGGCTGCCGATGCGGCGGCGACGCCGTCGGTGGCGGCGACCGTGTCGAGCACCGAGGAGTCGAGGGTGCTGCGGAGGAAGTCGGTCCGCAGCATCGACTGCGCGAGCGTCGTCGTCTCGCCGTCGGTCTCCCCCGCGTCCGCGTCGAACTCGAAACGCGGCCCGTCGCCCTGGCCGGGCTCGGTGGCCGCGCCCGTCACGGTGAGATCGGTGCCGACGCCGTACACCGATTCCAGCGCCTGCGTCTGCGCGTCGCGCACGCCCGTCGTCAACGCGTTCACAACGATCACGAGCGCGATCGCCACCGCCAGTCCGATCGCCACGATCACCGTCTGCTTCTTGCGGCCGGCGAGTTCGCGCCGCAGGTATCTTCCGTACATCTCTCTCCTTCCGCCGCGGCCATCGCGGGGGTGAGATCGACGTTAGGAAGCGCGCATATGCGAGATCGAGGGCGCAGTGATGAGAAGCCTATGCATCGCGGCGCAGCCGCGTCAGACCTCGCGCACGGCTTTCGCGAACAGCCGGGCGCGGACGGCGAGTGCGCCCAGGTCTCCGCCGGATGTCGCCGCGTCGCCGACGAGAGGCCCCCCGACGCCGACGCCGAACGCGCCCGCCGCGAAGTACGCGCGCACCGTGTCGACGCTCACCCCTCCGACAGGGATGATCCGCGCGTCGGGGAACGGATCGCGGATGGCGCGGATGAAGCCGGGGCCGAGTGCGGACGCCGGGAACAGCTTGACCGCGGCGCTGCCGGCATCGTGCCCTCGCTGGATCTCCGTCGGCGTGTAGACGCCGGGGAGGACGCCGATCCCCTGTGCGACCGCGTACTCGACCGAGGGGCTGAGCGTTGGCGTCACCAGGAACTGCGCCCCCGCGGCGAGCGCCCGCTCGACATCGGCCTCGTCCAGCACGGTGCCTGCACCGATCAGCGCCTCGGCTGGAGCGTCGCGAGCGACCTGCGCGATCGCCTCTTCGGCATCCGGCAGCGTGAGCGCGATCTCGAGCGTCGGGATGCCCTCGCCGATGAGCGTCAGTGCCGCCGCGACCGTGGCGTCGACATCGGTCCCCCGGAGGATGGCGACGATCCTGGTGGCGCTCAGCCGTTCCCTGAGCTGCGCATTGTCGACGATGCTCATCGCGCCACATCCCGCCGCGAGTCCGCGCCGGGGCTCGGCGCCGCACCGCCCCACGGCCACGCCGGAGCGCCGCCGACGTCGACCCGGACCCCCAGCAGCGCGCCATCCGCATCACCGGGCTCCGCGAGCCCGATGCTCGCGGTCGTGATCACGAGCATCGTGTCGACGAGAGCGACCGCGGTCGGGCGTCTCGCGGGAAGAACGACGGTCTCGACAAGCTCCCCGTCCGGTGAGTAGCGGCGCACTTCGGCGGCGTCCCACACCGCGACCCACAGCATGCCGTCGAGGTCGACCGTCATCCCGTCGGGGTTGCCGCCGTCGACCCGGCACACCGTGCGACGGTTCGAGAGCGAGCCGTCTCCGGCCACGTCGAACGCCTCGATGCTGCGGTTCGGGAGCGTGTCGATGTAGTACAGGGTCGACCCCGTGCGGTCGAAGGCGAGTCCGTTCGACACCGTCACCCCGCCCAGACGTGCGACCGCGGTGCCGTCGGGCTCGATGCTCCAGAGCGTGCAGTGCGGGTCTCGGGGCATCGACTGGCTTCCCACCCAGAACCGACCGGACGGATCGCCTCCACCATCGTTCATGTAGTCGCCGGGAGCGGCGATGTCGCCCGTGAGCGGTAACACGACGCCGTCGTCGCTCACGTGCACCACCCGACGGTCCACCCCGACCGCCCATCCCGTTCCCGGCTGCGCGAGCGGGATCGGCGCACCGATCTGTGCGCCGACGACGACCGCGGAGTCCGGCACGACCCGTCCGTCGACGAGTCGGCCGCGGTGGAGAGACCCGGTGGCCATGTCGATCCAGGCGAGGCTGCCGTCGCGGCCATCCCATCGCGGCGATTCGGCCTGGACGTATCGGGCGTCGGAGAGGATCTCGACGGTTCGCGCGGTCGTCGGGTGCGACATCGGGGACTTCCTTAGCTGGTAGCTCGTAACCGTTATGTGGCAGACTATCTCACAATATGCATATCACTTGCGAGAAATTTGGGCACACGATGAAGAAGCAGGGACTCCGCTGATGGCTCCGACACTCCACGGCTTGATGCCGATCCTGGCCACTCCGTTCGACGAGTCGGGCCGCCTCGACCGCGAGAGCCTGCGCCGACTGGTCGAGTTCCAGCTCGCATCCGGCGTCGACGGCGTCGCGGTCTTCGGCATGGCCAGCGAGGGCTTCGCCCTGACGACGGAGGAGCGTCGCGTGATCCTCCACGACGTCGTCGGCGTGGTCGACGGCCGGGTCCCCGTGATCGCGGGCGTCAACGGCACGTCGACGGCCACCTCGATCGAGCAGTCGCTCCTCGCCGAAGAGGGCGGCGCCGATGCGCTGATGGTCCTCCCGCCGTTCATGGTGAAGCCACCCGCCGGGACCCTCGTCGACTTCTACGGCGAGGTGGCCGCCGCGACCTCGCTCTCGGTGATGGTCCAGGACGCCCCTGGCGTCACGGGCGTCGCGATGGCCCCCGGCCTCATCGCCGAGCTCGCCCGCCTCGACGGCGTCGACTCGGTCAAGGTCGAGGCGCCCCCGACTGCACCCAAGGTCGGCGCCGTGGTCTCGGCGATCGACGATCCGGACTTCGCGGTCCTCGGCGGGCAGAACGCCCAGTTCTGCCTCGAGGAGTACGCCAGGGGCGCCGTCGGCACGATGCCCGCGTGCGAGTTCCCCGATCTGCTCGGACCTGTGCTCGCGCTGTTCCTGGACGGGCGGGTCGACGAGGCCAGGGCGGAGTTCCGTCGTATGCTCCCTCTCGTGCTGATCGGTCTGCAGGGCGGCATCGCATGGGCGGTGCACAAGGAGGTCCTCGTCGCGCGCGGCGTCATCGACCACGCGACCGTCCGGTACCCGGCCTCGCGCCTCGACGCCGGCAGCCGTGCGTCCGTCAAGCTCGTGATCGACGAGCTGTCACTCCCGCCGATCCCCGCAACGGTGCGCGTGTGACCCGCCGCGGCGTGCTGCTGATCGGCGGCAGCTCCGATATCGGCCTCGCGATAGCCCGCGCCTTCGTCGACGGCGGAGACACCGTGGTGGGTGTCGGACTCGAAGACCCGGGCGATCCCGTCTTCGCGAACTACCTCATCGGCGACTGCAGCCGACCGGAGACCGCCGACCGCGTCGTCGCGGATGCCGCAGGCGCGCTCGGCCGGCTCGACGTCGTCGTGCTCGCGGCAGGGCGCATGCCGATCGCCCGTGCCGATGCGACGAGCGACGACGACTGGCGCGGGGCCGTGGGCGCGACGCTCGACTCGGCGTTCTTCGTGGCACGGGCGGCCCTGCCCCTGCTCTCTCGAGGGTCCTCGATCGTCGCCGTCACCTCGGTCAACTCGTCACTCGCCGCACCCGCCCTGCCCGCCTACGCCGCGGCCAAGGCCGGCGTGGACGGCCTCATCCGCCAGCTCGCGCTCGACTACGGCCCGCAGGGCATCCGCGTCAACGCCGTGCAGCCGGGGAGCATCTCCGCCGCCGACACGGGCGAGAGCGAGGGCTACCCGCTCGGACGGATCGGCCGACCGGAGGAGGTGGCATCCGTCGTCGCGTTCCTGGCATCCGATGCCGCATCGTTCGTGACCGGCACCTCGATCCCCGTCGACGGCGGACTGTCGATCTCCTCCCCCGCTGCGTGGCTGAAACCGACCCTTCGGGATCGCTGGCTCTGATCCGCCGACTCCCACGAAGAAGGCCGCGTCCCCAACCGGGACGCGGCCTTCTTCTTGTGTTCGCCGTTCAGGCGTTGGAATCGAGCAGCCCCTGAACTTCCTTCTTCAGCGCGTTGAGCCCGGACTGCGCGTCGACCTGACCGGCGAGGATCGTCGCGACCCCGGCGCCGATGGCGGCGTCGATCTGCGCCGTCACGGCCACACGATCCCATGCGGCGCCACGAGCGTGCTCCGACACCTCGGTGCGGAACGCGGCCTGGAAGGTGTCGGCCGCCAGTGCGGGGATCTTGTCGGCGACGGTCTTGGCGGCGGGAGCGACCGCCGAGTTCTCGTACAGAGCCGTCGCCGCTTCGACGTTCGTGGCCGCGTAGAGGATGAAGTCGCGACTCGTGAGCTCACCCTCGCCCGCTGTCGCGAACACGCCGCTGCCCCAGGCGCGGTTGAAGGAGTCCTTCCCGCCGGCGGTCGGGCGCGAGATCGCCCCGATGTTGTCGATGATGTTCTGGGCCGCACCGTTGGTCTTGACGAAGGTCGAGGCGAGCGGAGCGTCGTCGTACAGGGCGGTACGGCCGCTGGCGAACAGGATGCGGGCGTCGCTGCGTGCCACGTTCGTCTGGGTCAGGCCGGCGTCCTGCAACGACTTGTACCAGGTGACCGCTTCGACACTCTCCGCGTCGCCGAGGGTGCACTTCAGGTCGTCAGTGACCACATCGCTGCCGAAGCCCCACATCCACGGCACGGCGTCCTTCAGGTCAGGATTCTTCGTGACCGCGGCGTACGGGATGAGCGAGGAGTCCTGCTTCTTGATCTTCTCGAGTGCGGTGGCGAACTGCTCCACGGTCATGCCCGACTCGATGCCGACGCTCTTCGCGATCTCCCCGTTGGTGATGATGCCGATGCCGGCGGCCGTCAGCGGGAGGACGAGCAGCTTGCCGTCCATCGTGTACGAGTCGAGCACGCCCTGCGGGATGCCGAGGCCCTTCGCGAGGTCGCTGAGGTCGGCGAGCACGTTCATCGGCGTGAGCACCTGCCATCCGCCCGACTGCCCGACGCCCATGAGGTTGCCCGAGCGGCCGGTCAGGGCGAGCTGGGTGGCGGCCTGATCGTACGGGTAGATGACCGGGGCGACGGTGACGCCCTCCTTCTTCGAGAATCCGTCGAGGATTCCCTGCCACGCCGACTTGAGAGCCTCCTCGCCGAGCGAGTTGCCGTAGAAGTTGATGGTCTCGGCCTTCGTGCCCGCGGCCGCGGTGGCGCCTCCGGCACCGGCGCCGGGTGCGGCGGGCGTCGCGCAACCGGCGAGCGCGAGGGCGCCGAACGCGGCGAGCACGGTGCCGCCTCCGAGGAAGGCTCGGCGGCTCAGCTGTGAGTTCGAGATGGTCATGGAGACTGCTCCTTCGAGGTGTGGGGGGTAGAGCTGTTCAGGACGCGCATGGCTACCCCTTGACGGCACCGGCGGCGAGGCCGGAGACGAAGTAGCGCTGCAGGAGGATGAAGATGAGGACGAGCGGGAGCGAGGTGATGAGCGACGCGGCCATGAGTGCGGGCCAGTCGGCCGTCCCCTCGCGGATGAAGGCCTGGGTCAGTCCCGCAGGGAGCGTCTGCTTGTCCGGGCCCGCGAGCGTGAGGGCGAACAGGAGATCGCTCCATCCGCGCATGAAGGCGAACATCCCGGCGGTGATGAGCCCGGGGACCACGAGGGGGAACACGATGCGGAACATGGTGCCGGTCCTCGAGAGCCCGTCGACCTTCGCGGCCTCGATGATGTCGTCGGGAAGGGCGTCGATGATGCCCTTCAGCAGGAACACGGCGAGGGGCAGTGTGAACGTGGTGAACGAGATGATCAGCGCCGTGTAGGTGTACAGCAGTCCGGCCGAACTCAGCATGAGGTACAGCGAGATGAGCAGCAGGGCGCCGGGGATCAGCTGACCGATGAGGAACATGAACATCACGGCGTTGCGGCCCCGGTACCGGAACTTCGACAGGGAGTACGCCATCAGGCCGCCGACCAGGACCGCGAGCAGAGCGGTCCCCGTGGAGACGATGATGCTGTTCATCAGGTTCTTCAGAAGCAGATCGTTCTGGAAGAACCCGACGAAGTTCTCGATCGTCGGATCGACCGGGAAGAACGGGCGGTCCAGCGAGAAGACGTCCTCCTTCTTCGTGAACGCGGTGGCCGTGAGCCAGTACACCGGCAGAAGACCGAACAGAGCCAGCAGCAGGAGCAGGACCCGCCCCGGAATGGACAGGTGGGGGCGGATGATCGACTCCCCCACATCGCGACTACGGCGCATCACTTCTCCAGCCGTCGGTTGAGGAACAGGTACCCGGTCGTGATGATCGCGAGCAGGACGAGCCAGAGCGTGCCCATGGCCGAGGCCTTGCCGAGCTCGTAACTGCCGAAGGCGAGGTCGTAGAGGCTGACGGCGAGCGTCGTGGTGGAGTTGCCCGGCCCGCCGCCGGTCATCACGAAGATCGTGTCGAAGTTGCCGAAGTTGTAGATGAACTCGAGCACGGCGACGAGCGTGACGGGGCCGGCGATGTGCGGCAGCGAGATGTGGCGGAACCGCTGCGCACGCGTCGCACCGTCGATCGTGGCGGCCTCGATCTGCTCGCTCGGCAGGGTCTGGAGCACCGCGAGGGCGACGACCATGATCCACGGGAAGGAGTGCCAGGTCTTGGCGATGACGACGGCGGCCATCGCGCCGGTCGGCGTGCCCAGCATGCTCACCTCCGGCATCCCGAAGACCGAGAGCACGTGGTTGACCACGCCGTAGCTGTCGTTGAAGATCCACGCCCAGAGGAAGGAGACGACCACACCGGGGAGCAGCCATGGCAGCATGAGGGCGCCGCGGAGGATGTTGCGTCCGCGCATGCGGGCGTTCAGCAGCAGCGCGAGCGCCACACCGAGCACGAGAGGGAAGACCGTGGAGAGCGACGCGAACACGAGGGTCGTGCCCAACCGGGCGAAGAACTCCTCCCAGACGGCCGCGTAGTTGTCGAGACCGACGAACGTGCGCTCAGGGCGCAGGAGCGATTGGTCGAAGAGACTCGTGAAGATGCTCGACACGAGGGGGAAGATCGCGATCACGAGGAACAGGAGGACCGCGGGAAGTGCGATCATGAAACCGAAGGTGCGATCCTTCGCGCCCAGCGTGGAACGTCGCCCGGAACGTGGCTCGACGGCCTTGTGCTCACTCTCCGTCGGCCGCTCGAGTATGGCTTGTTGCATTGCAGTCACTTTCCCGTAGAGACGACCCCGTAGGGCCCTGCGCGTCGTCGTCACAGTCGTCGACGTCGACGTGCGGCAAGTCAACCACAATGCGGATGAGAAATCCACAAAATGCATAAGACACCCACATTTGTGTTGCTCGAAGCCATTTCTCTCCGTAGGATGACTGGCAGCGGCGGAAGGCCGCCGGCGTCGCAGGTGCGATGCATGTGAGGAGGAGGAGTCACGATGGCATCGGAATCGGTGGGCGGCACCCAGACCGTCGAACGGGCGATGTCGTTGCTCGCCTGCTTCACGGAGGAGTCCGGCGAGCTGCGGGTCTCGGAGCTCTGCACGCTCACCGGCCTCGGACAGTCCACGGTCTCTCGCATGATGTCGGCCCTCGACCGCATGAAGTTCGTGGTGCAGGACAATCGCACCGGGCTCTACCGCCTCGGCCCCGCGGCCGTGTCCCTCGGCACGATCGCCCTCAACGGCTCCCCGACCTTCCGCGCCTCTCGGCAGATCGCGCAGAACCTCGCGCGCCGGATCGAGATCGGCGTGAACGTCGCCGAACTCAGCGGCTTCACCTTCATGTACCTGTGCAACTTCGAGGGCGCCCTCGCGCCGAAGTCGTTCGACATGGCAGGCCGCACGGGCCCCTTGCACGCGACCGGCCTGGGCAAGGCCCTTCTCTCCGGTATGACCGATGCGCAGGTGGACGAGTACTTCGCGCAGACACCCCAGCGCTTCACCCCGCACACCATCGTCGACCGTGAGGCCATGCAGACCGCCCTCGACGAGACCCGCAGCCGCGGCTACGCCACCGAGATCGAAGAGCTCGCCTTCGGCCGCGCCTGCATCGCTGCGCCGATCCGCAACCGTGCGGGCGAGATCGTGGCGGGCATCTCGGCGAGCGGCCCTCTGTCCGTGCTGGACCTGCACGCACCGCACCAGGAGCTCGCCCTGCAGCTGATCGAAGCCGCCGACGAGATCTCGGTCGCCCTCGGCTACAGCCCTTCGCGCACCGCATCGGCGTTCGCGGCGCTCTGAGCTCTGCCGCTGCGCGCGGCTCCCGTTCCCCGACCGCGGCGCCCCGCCGTCGGCCGCTCGACCATCCCTGTCTTCGGAGACCCCATGAGAATCACGCGCGTCCAGACCTTCCCGCTCTACCTCTCGAAGGAGGATGCGAACAACTCGTACGCGGGCGACACGGCCGTCGAGCACCGCGGCTACGTGATCCGCCCACCGTGGCGGAGCCTGTACTCCCCCGGCTACGAGACCCTGCTCGTGAAGATCGAGACCGATGAGGGGCTCGTGGGCTGGGGGGAGGCTCTGGCGCCCGTCGCTCCCGTCGTGGCCGCGGCGATCGTCGACAATCTGCTCACCCCGCTGATCGTCGGTGAGGACCCGCGCTCGGTGCGCACGCTCTGGCACCGCATGTCGGAGTCGATGCGGGAGCGCGGACACCTCACCGGGCACCAGGCCGACGCCATGGCCGCGGTCGACATCGCCCTCTGGGACCTCTGGGGCCATGCCACTGGCCTGTCGGTCTCGGAGCTCGCCGGCGGTCGCTTCCGCGAGGTCCTGCCGACGTATGTCTCCGGCATCCGCGGGGCAGACGACGTCGAGCGCGCCGAGAAGGCCGCAGAGCTCGTCGAGGGCGGCGTGCGGCGCATCAAGCTGCACCTCGGCATCGACATCCGCACCGATCTCGCGACCTATGACGCGATCCGCGCCGTGCATCCGGATCTCGAGGTCGCACTCGACGCGCATTGGACCTACCGACTCGGCGAAGCACGGGCTCTCGGCCGCGAGCTGGATGACCGGAGAGCGTGGTTCTTCGAGGCACCGCTGGCTCCGGAGGACGTCGAGGGTCACCGCGACCTCGCCGCCGCGCTCGCGACCCCGATCGCGGTGGGCGAGGCCATGCGCAGTCGCTTCGAGTTCACGGACTGGCTCAGTCGCCGCGCCGTCGGCCTGACGCAGCCCGACATCGGCCGCACGGGCATCACCGAGGGTCTCGCCATCTCCGCGGTCGCCGACGCGTTCCACGTGCAGGTCGCCCCGCACCACTCCGCCGCCTTCGGTATTGCGATGGCCGCCGGCGTGCACGTCGCCGCGACCGCCGCATCACTGCTCGCCTTCGAGTACCAGCCGTTCACGCTGCCCGTCGCCAACCGCCTCCTCACCACGCCGCTCGAGGTCCGCGCGGACGGCGGCTTCCTCGTGCCGACCGGCCCGGGGCTCGGCGTCACGGTCGATGAAGCGGCCATCGCGGAGTACGTGCGGCACTGACCCCGCGCCCCACCCTTTCGTCGTTCAGTCCCCGATGCGCACGAACTGCGCGGCGCTGACACGGTGGATGCTGGTGTTGCGGACTTCGAGCCGCACGGTGCCGACGGCGTCGGCGTCGTACCGGAACGAACCCAGTGAGCGCCACGCCGCGGCGCCCTGCGTCTGATCGACGATCACCTCGGAGCTGCCGTTCTTGTGCTCGACGACGTACGCCGCCGAGGTGGTCGTGGTCGAGTTCGTCGGATACCAGACCGAGACCCGATACATCCCGGCCTGCGGCAGGTCCACATTCCACGTCACGGTGCTGCCGACCGAGTCGGAGTCGCTGTAGCGCGTCCTGGTGCCGTTCCAGCCGGACAGTCCACTGGGGTACCAGTTGCCGGACTCCAGGTAGCCGGGCCACGGAGACTGCGTGTGCGCGATCACACCCTCGTCGGCCACGCGCACCAGCACGCCGCGACGCAGCGTCTGATCGAGCCGAGCCTCGAACCGCGTCGACGAGCCTGGCGCGACCCCCGAGCCGGCCGTGACGGTCCAGGTGTGCGTCAGATCCGATCTCGGCGGCACCGTGATGGTCGTGCTCTGCTGCCCGACACTCCACCCGGTGAGGCCGTACAGTGCGAGCGTGGCCTGCAGCGGGGTGACGCCGGTGTTGATGACGAGTGCTGTCAGCTTCGCGACGGCGCCGGGGCCGCTGACGATCTCGACGTCGGACGTGAGCGACACCAGCCGACGGCGGTCGATCACCTCGATCGTCGCCGGACGCAGGGTCACGGGATCCTCTCCCGGCATCGACAGCTTCGCGGCGACCTCGACCTCGCCGAGGGGCGCCGCCGCGGCGATGACGACCGCTGCCTCGACTCTGGCCGTGTCATGCGCCGGCACCGTGATCGCCGGCACGGCGCCCTCGAGCTGCCAGCCGGTGGGCAGGGTCATCGCGATGTCGCCGGTGATCGGGTCATCCGTCGCGTTGCGCACCTCGATGATCAGCGGGACGCGATCGCTCGCGGTTCCGGTCGCCTGAGCGACGACGTCTCCGGTCACGCCGGGGTTCTCCCCGCTGATCCGCGACGGCAGTCGCAGAGTGACCTCCGAGGTCGTCGTCCCCCCGGTGGTGATCGTGTACCGGAACTGCTTCGTGAGGTCGTCGACGGGGATCGTCCACTCGTACGGATACGCCTTCTGCGGCGCCTGCTTCAGCGCACCTCCGCCGATGCGGTACGACAGGGTGGCCTGCTGCTCGGTGTCGATCTGCACGTAGGCGTCGTACCCGTCGCCGTCCGGCCGCACGAGCAGCATCCCCCGCGCGACGCCGTACTCGGTGGCGGTGTCGGTGTCGATCTCGTGGAAGCTGTCGCGCCCATGGTCGACGATGTCGTCGTCCGGGAGCTCCGGCCTCTGCACCGAGACGTTCCGCACCACCAGGGCGACAAGCCCTCTGGCCGGGACGGTGACCGTGATCCGGCCGTTGACGGACGCCGTGGTGGATCGCGAGCCGTTCGCCGCCACGACCTCCACCGCGGCCGAGGAACTGCGGGGCAGGCCGGTCAGCTCGCTGGAGAGGTCGACGGTCACCTGCTGCGCGACTCCGGCCGAATTGGTGAGGCTGACGTACAGCGCGTCGTCGCCGATGCCGCCGATCCAGTTGACCAGCGGGTTGTCCAGGGAGATGAGCCTTTCGGGGAAGTAGGGCCAGACGCCGGAGTCGCCGAAGAACGTGCCGGGGGCGTGGCCGTAGGCGAAGAACTTGAAGTACGCGAAGTCCGCCTCGAACACATGGGGGAACTCGATGGCGCCGCCGCTGCGGTAGAAGCTCTCGCTGATCAGGTAGTCCATCGCGAGCCCGAGTTGGGCCGGCGCGTGATGGAAGTAGTACCCGGTGATGCCGACGGGGCCGTCGGTCGCGAAGTCGGGCTTCATGTGCGCGACCTGGAACTGGCGACCGTAATAGCCGGGGTACGTGGTGAACCGGCCGATCACCATGTTGTGGGCGATGTCGGCGAGCAGCCCGTCCCCCGTATGATGCGCGAGCCGCAGCAGCGCTCCTGCCCAGCACGGGTTGAACACGTACCCCCCGCCCGGGTTCGTCAGGGTGCTGACACCGAGCTTGAACGACGACAGCGCCTCGAAGGTGAGGCCGGAGGGCGAGACGTACCAGGCGGGGACCGTCTCGGTGGGGACGCTCGTGTTCGGGTACGACGGCAGCGAGGAGCGTGTCTCCCAGTCGTACTGCTGTGTGATGACGTGCCCGACGGGGACCGTGACCGTGCCACCGGGAACGGGGCGCACCGCCGTCTGCGTGATGAAGCGCTGGACCTCCCGGTAGGCGCCGTCGAGGAATTCGGCCTCCCCTGTCACCTCGAACATCTCCAGCAGGTCCACCCAGTAACGGGAGAAGCTGTAGGCGAACCCCCCGGGCGGCTGACCGTTGCTCCGGTACGGGGTGAGGATCTGCTCCTGCGCGTAGCGACGTGCGATCAGGGTCGCCTCGGTCAGATAGGCGGGATCCCCGGTGATGCGGTACGTGGCGAGGGCGTTGGAGAACGGCGCCCTGCTCTGTCCGACCACGCCCGCCTTGGTCGCCTGGACGGCGAGCCGCTGGATGCCGGCGTTGCGGCCGTGCGTGAGCTGGGAGAGCGAGGCGAGGTTCACCGCGTCGGTGGGTATCCGCCCGATGCGGTATTGCGTCGTGTCGTTGTAGACCGGGCTGCCGATCACCGGCGAGTGCCCGATGCCCTTCCGCGAGACCTGGTATTCGACGAGGGGCCGCGCTCGACGTTCGTACAACGTGCTGTCGGCGGTCCCGGTCAGGTAGTGCGCGGCGAGGACGACGCCGCTGGCCGCGGCGCGGACGGCATCCTCGTTCTCCACGTCGACGAACCCTTTGGCGCGGTTCCACCATCCGGAATGCGAGGGGATGTAGTCGACCGAGTCGTCGCCGTTCGGCTCGACAGCGATCAGCGCCGCCATCGCGTGCACGGCATCCGTCAGCGATCGGTCGTAGACATTCTGCCGATAGGCGGTCAGCCCGTACTCGTTCCGGCACAGGTGCGTGTACGTGCCGTAGAGGGTGTCCGCACGCGCGGCGAGCCCGAACGCGAAGCCGCGCTGCTCACCGACGGCCATGGCGGTGCGCAGGCCCGGCTGCGGGGAGTAGATGCTGGGCACGATGTCGAGGCTGTCGTTGCGCAGGCTCATGCCGTGGGGCTGCCTGTCCGACATCAACTGCCGCTCGTGCACGAACTCCGCCACCTCTGCGGGGAGATAGACCCCGGACGTGACGGCGACGCTGCCGACCGCGTACTGTGTGAGCGCCATCGGCGCGAAGAGCTCCCACGCCCCCAGCGGCGCCGATCCGTCGAGCACCGAGAGCGCGTGCTGATACGACCCGCACAGCACTTCATCCAGGTCGTCGAGCGACCTGGTGTCCTGGCTCTGATAACCGACGATGTAGTCGCCGGCGATCTTGGCCGTCAGCACGTGGTGGGCCTCGGGATTCGCTCCGTCGAGACGCCAGCGCACCACGAGGTCGAAGTCGTCCGTGCTCGTCGTCAGCTCGATCGCCTGCGGGCCGAGGAGTTGATACGACGTGAAGCCGAGCCAACTCGGGCTCAGCGGTCCGTAGAGCTCCGGCGCGCTGCCCGTGGGCAGTGTGCCCTCCAGCACGAGCCACTGCTCGTCGAAGCGATGCGCGGGGTCGGTGACGGGAATCCATCCGCCGGCGTGGGGGGGGGGGGGGGGGGGGCCCGGGGGGGCCCCCCCCCCCCCGCCCGGCGGGGCGAACACGAAGAACCGG
>NZ_JBEZXF010000005.1:0-136721 GCF_040637855.1 Microbacterium sp. NPDC028030
GGCCCCGCGTCCGCGCGGGGGGGGGGGGGGCCCGCCAACCCCCCCGCCGGCGGCCCCCCCCCCGCGGCCCCCCACGATGGTGCCCCCGCCGTCCCAGCTGGCCTGGAAGAACGTCATCCGGTGGCTCTGGCCCACGAGCTGCGCGATCTGGGTGAAGACGAGGTTCGGCTTGTCGAGCCGGCGTAGCGCATCGGCGTAGCCGCCGCCCGTCGTGGTGAGCTGCGTGGCCGCCGCCGCCGCGGTACCGGTCTGCGACCCGAGCACCGGCGGAAGCACGCCCGCGATCACCAGCATCCGCAGCACCGACCGGCGACTCCACAGCGCGGGATTGTCTTCGGCATCGTTGCCAACAATTGAATCCATGATCCACATACTGCAATCGGTATGCGATCATGTCAATGGATGATCCATCACGCGACGACTCCTGTGCTTCCCCACCGGTAACGTCGACGGCACAGAGCACTGGGAAAGGACGCACGAGGTGACGGAGGATTCTCCCGAGGAGATGACGGAGTACTTGCTGAGCACTCTCCTGATGCCGCTCGCGCCACCGCCCGAGCCCGACGACTTCGACGACTTCTGGCGCGAGACGTTCCTCGAGTTCGGTGTCGGTCCGGTCTCCTGGGAGTTCACGCAGGACCTCGCGCCGACGCCGACGCACCGTGTCGCCGAGATCCGATTCCATTCCTCCGCCGAGGAGCGGGCCGCCGCGTACGCCATGGTTCCGCACCGGATCGCCGAGACGCGTCGGGGGCTCGTGGTCGGGCACGGATACGGCGGACGCACCGCCCCCGACCTCGACCGCGTGCCCGCGGACACAGCGGCGATCTTCCCCGTCGCACCCGGCACGCATGCGGTCGCCGACAGCCGCTTCCCCGCCCCGCCGGACGACCATGTGCTGGCCGGCATCGCGCACCGCGACACCTACTCGCATCGTTTCAGCGCCGCCGATATCTGGCGTGCCGCCACCGTCCTGCTCGACATGGTGCCCGCGGTGGCGGGAGCGCTGGACTTCAGCGGAGGGAGCTTCGGCGGCGGGATCGGAGCGATGGCGCTGCCCTGGGATGATCGCTTCCGCAGGGCCGCGCTGGATGTGCCGAGCTTCGGGAATCACGACGTACGGCTGTCGCGACGCTGCACCGGCAGTGGCGAGGCGGTGCGCCGACACCTGCGCGACCATCCCGAGGTGCGCCCCGTACTCGACTACTTCGACGCAGCGACCGCGGCGCGTCGCCTGCGCATCCCGGTGCACGTGAGCGCCGCACTGCTCGACCCCGCAGTCGACCCCCGGGGGCAGTTCGCCGTCTACCACGCACTGTCCGGCCCTCGCCGACTCGGGGTGCGCGCCGGCGGTCACCTCGCAGGACCGATCGGCGAACTGTCCGATCGGCTCGCGCTTCAGGACAGCGTCGACTTCCTCGCTCTCCCGGATGAACGGCTCTCAGACAACGCATAGCGATCTCCATAGAAATCACATAGGAGATTCCGCAGAATAGACGCATGACCAGCGACCTGCCCGACCTGCGCCGCCCTGACGGCTCCCCTTTGCGCATCCTCGCCGTCGACGACGAGCAGATGCTCACCGACCTCCTCGCGATGGCTCTGCGCATGGAGGGGTGGGAGGTGCGCACCGCCTCATCGGGGATGGAGGCGCTGCAGGTCGCCCGCGAGTTCGAACCCGACGCGCTCGTGCTCGACATCATGATGCCCGACCTCGACGGGATGTCGGTGCTCAAGCGTCTCCGCGAATCGGGCAACCTGGTCCCGGTGCTGTTCCTCACCGCGAAGGACGCCGTGGGAGACCGCGTCGCCGGGCTCACGGCGGGCGGCGACGACTACGTGACCAAGCCCTTCAGCCTGGAAGAGGTCATCGCCCGCCTGCGAGCGATCATCCGCCGCACCGGCCACGCCACCGCGGACGACGGGCAGTCGATCCTCCGCGTCGCCGACCTGACCCTCAACGAGGACAGTCATGAGGTGATGCGAGACGGCACCGAGATCGAGCTCACCGCCACCGAGTTCGAGCTGTTGCGCTACCTCATGCGCAACGAGCGCCGGGTGCTGTCGAAGGCGCAGATCCTCGACCGCGTCTGGAGCTACGACTTCGGCGGCAAGTCCTCGGTCGTCGAACTGTACATCTCGTACCTCCGCAAGAAGATCGACGCAGGGCGCGCCCCGCTGCTGCACACCGTGCGCGGCGTCGGCTACATGATCAAGGCCCCGCAGTGAGCTCAGCGACGATGATGAGACGGCCGATGAGCCTCCAGACACGGCTGATGACCGCCGTGATCGGGTTCGTCTCGCTGATCCTCATCATCGTCGCCATCATCACCAGTGCGACGCTCGGGAAGACGATGGAGGATCAGCTCGACCAGAAGCTGAACACCTACGCGCACCAGCTCGCCCGGCTGACCGAGGGCTTCGCGCCGTCCTCCGCGACCGCTCAGAACATCCTCACCGGCCCGTATTCACCTCCGGTCGGTCTGGTCTTCGTCGTCTCGAGCCCGGTCACCGGCTTCAGCGGGGCCGTCGTGACGAACACGTCGGAGGACGAGCTGAACGGTTCGCTCACGAGCCTCGACGGCACGCAGATCGCCGAGATCGCGGTCGCGCTCAACGGTGCATCCGTCGCCACGGTCTCCCTGTCCGACCTCGGCTCCTACCGGATGATGGCGGTGCCGGCGGGGAACGGCGTGACCGTCGTGACGGGTCTCCCCCGCGACGAGATCCAGAACCAGCTCGCGCAGCTGCTCACCGTGATCGCTCTCGCGACGATCGGCGGCCTGATCCTGCTGGCTCTGACCACGGCGATCACCATCAGGGTGAGCCTGCGTCCGCTCAGAGCAGTGGCGGTGACGGCCACCAGAGTCGCGAATCAGCAGCTCGACCGCGGAGAGGTCACCATCACCGAGCGGGTACCGGCTTCTGAAGCCGACCCCCGCACCGAGACCGGACTCGTGGGTGCGGCATTAAACAAGCTGCTCGATCACGTGAACACCTCGCTGGCCTCGCGGCAGAAGAACGAGGAGCGGATGCGCCGCTTCGTCGCCGACGCGAGCCACGAGCTGCGGACGCCGCTCGCGTCGATCCGCGGCTACTCCGAGCTGTCGCTGCGCGCCCTCCGGCAGCAGAGCGCCGAAGAGCAGAAGCCCGAGGTCATCGAGGGCACCACGTCGTCGCTGGAGCGCATCCAGGCGCAGTCGCTGCGGATGACCCGCCTCGTCGAGGACCTTCTGCTCCTCGCCAGGCTCGACGAGGGGCAGGAGCTCGTCTACGGCACGGTCGACCTCACGCAGCTGGCGCTCGAGAGCGTCTCCGACGCCCGTCCGACCGCCCCCGATCATCACTGGAACATCGAGGTCCCCGACGAACCCGTCACGATCGTCGGCGACGCTGGCCGGATGCACCAGGTCGTGACGAATCTGCTCGCGAACGCCCGTACGCACACGCCGGCCGGCACCTCGATCACCCTGAGCGTCGGGCGGGAAGGCGACGAGGCGGTGCTGCGCGTTCACGACGACGGCCCCGGAATCGACCCCGGCATCCGTGACGAGCTGTTCGCCCGCTTCGCGCGGGGCGACTCATCTCGGGCCCGTCAGACCGGTGGCACGGGACTGGGACTCGCGATCGCGAAGGCCATCGTCGAGGGGCACCACGGGTTCATCTCCGTGACGAGCGAGCCCGGCGACACGACCTTCACCGTGCGCGTCCCGATCACCCCGGCGCAGCGCGCGGACCCCGACGCCTGACGCCCCTCCCACCTCCCGTCCCTCCCGTACGGATGTCGGGAGGGTGCACGGATGTCGGACCGTGGAGGGCCATTCCTCCCGACATCCGTCCGCACTCCCGACAAGTGTGCGCGGGGTCGGCGAGGTCGGGGCGTCCGTCACGTCAGTGGCGCTCGCGCAGACGGGCGACGGCTGCGACGACCGCCGCCTCGACCGTCGGCCACGCATGGACGATCTGCGCGTAGTCGAAACGGAGCGTCTCGTAGCCGAGCGCCGATGCCGCCGCATCCCTCACCAGATCGCGATGACGAAGGGCGGCTCCCTCATGGTTGCCCTTCCCGTCGGCCTCGAGGATCAGGCGGCCGTCGAGCACGAAGTCGACCCTCCCCACGGTCGGGATGTGCACCTGGCACTCCAGACGGATGCCGCACAGATGCAGGCGCAGTCGGAGCAGCGACTCCAGCCCGCTGTCAGCGTCCGATCGCGCCAGATCGACGAGCCAGTGAGCGCGGGACGGCAGGCGCCTGCGGATCCGGCGCAGCGCCGCGGAGGGAAGCTTCCTCTGCGCCAGAGCGGACTCCAGCCCCGCGAAGAACGTCTCGTCGCCGAGGCACCGGTAGGCGTGGATCAGCACCTCCTCCAGCGGCGCGAGCCCGACGCCTGCCCGCCCCGCGTCATGGTGGGTCACGCAGGCGCATCCCTCGTGATGTCGACGCCCGTTGCCCCCGAGCCAGACGTGCGCGGGCCCCTCGGGACGCAGAACCCAGACACCGTGCAGGAGCAGGGCGTGGGCGCAGGTGAGCGCTCCCCCGTGCGCAGCAGCCTCCACGAGAAGCGGGTCCGCGTCGGGAACCGCGAAAACCCCGGCGCGAACGCGGAGCAGCGCCCCGGTGCGCACCTCGTCCGCGCACATCCGTCGAGTGATTCCGTACGACTGGAGCAGGGTTCCCCTGACGACACCGCCATGGCGGGCGGTCATGGATGCGGCACTGGGCATCCATCGATCCTGCATCGGCGCGGACGCGCGTCAGACTCCTGAGCGTGTGTTGTGGGGCGATTCGCTCCGCCCCTCGTGATGTGCAGGAGGAGACGCCCGCACACCTGTCGGACGAATGCACGGATGTCGGACCGGATCGCGGCGATTCCCTCGACAGGTGTCCGAACTCCCGACATGTGACCCGGGGGGGGCAGGGACCGGGGCGGGGCCGGGGCGGGGTCGGGGGGCGCCGCGGGGCAGGGGCGGGGGCGGGCCGGGCGGGGCGGGGGCCGGGGCGGGCCGGACGCGGCGGGGGCGGGCCGGGCGGGACCGGGCGGGGACGGGACGGGACCCGGGCGCGGCGGGGGTCAGTAGCCGGCGAAAGCGTCGGTCGTGAGGGTGCGGGCCTTCTGCATTGCGGGCGCGAGGTCGGCGATCAGTCGCGGAGGTCCGGAGATGAACGCATGGCGCGCGGTGATGTCTGCCACGGCACGCTCGAGCGTCTCCGCATCCAGGCGGGCTCCCTGCCCCCAGGACCAGTGCGCGGGAAGATCCGCGGGTTCGTCGCGGGTGAACACCACCGTGCGCACACCGGTCGCGGCGAGCTCGTCCCGGAACGCCAGCTCGGAGGCGTCGGATGCGACGTACACGAGCACCACGTCGCGATGCTGCCCCGTCGCCTGCAACTGCCGCAGCTGCGACACGAAAGGCGTCACGCCGATGCCCGCTGCGACCATGAGCACCGGCTGATCGCCCCGCGGCAGGATGAAGTCGCCCCAGGTGCCGGTGACGGCGAAGGTCGCGCCCGGCTCCGCGGCAGCGAGCGCCCGCTTGTAGCTCGATGGATGCTTCTGATCGCCGTTCTTGTACGCGATGCGCAGGGTCGGCAGATCGGCCGGCGCCGACACGATGCTGAACTCGCGGCGGGTCCCCCGTGCATCGGGCCGGTGATGCGGAACGTCGAGCTCGAGATACTGACCGGGGAGGAACCGCACGGTCCCCTTGGCCCGGAAGGTCAGCTCCTGCGCCGTCGGAGTCACGAACTCCCTGCGCTCGAGCACGAGACGCACCGACCCGCGCAGGGCGAAGGCGAACGCGACGAGGTTGCCGATCAGGAGGGCCCGCTCCTGCCCCAGGGTGAACAGCCCGGCGACGGCGATCGGCCATCCGGCGAGCAGCCCCACCACGACCGCCACCACGAGCTGCTGTCGGCGGCGCGGCGGGAGCGTGAGCGGCTCGGAGAGCATGAAGGCCCCGAGGAACAGGAACGGCGACTGGAGCACGGCGAACTGCAGGGCCGTCAGCAGGTCGAAACCGATGTCGAACTGGGTGGCCTGGACCGCCTGCCGCACCACGGAGGTCGCGATCGCGACCACGAGGAACAGCAGCACGACGCGCACCTTCTCGGTGCGCCACAGCACCGCCAGTCCGAGGACGGCGACGGGGATCGTGAGCACGGGAGTGCCGACCCACCACGACGAGGAGGTGCCGAGCCACTCGAAGGCGCCGAAAGCCCCGAGGATGGACACGACGGCGGCCCCGAACGCGGCGGGGTTGAAGATGTGGCGACCTCGCCAGGCGATCAGGTACTTCGACACGCTCGCCACAGCTCCCGCGAGCGCGAGGCCGAGGAGGGCGCCGAGTTCGAGCCCCGGGCGCAGGACGAACAGCAGGATGAGCGCGGTGACCAGCGATGATTCGATACGCCACGGAAGACGCAGGATCCGCTGTGCTCCGGCGTCCACAGCCGAGATGACGACCGCGAGCACCCCGAACGAGGCGACGAGTTCGAGCGGGGTGGGCGAGACGATGACGCCGAGCAGTGACAGCACGAGGGCGATCACGGCCAGAACGATGAGCGCGAACAGCACGAGTCGGTACATCGAGAGCGAGCCCAGTACCGCGAGGACCCGCTGGCGCGCGGCGGCGAAGGAGGTGATCACGTCGTCCAGTCTTTCCTAGTTCGGGGCCGAGGGGCGCGTCTTTCCGGTGAGGAACAGTTCGGCGGGGCAGCCAGGCGAGCGCTGCACCCGACCGTCGGTGCTCATGCGCACCCAGTGCACGCCCCAGTCCGCGGCGATCTCGGGGCCCCCGGGGAAGAAGAGCGCGGTCGCGACGGCATCGGCGGTCATCGCGTCGGGCGCGAGCGCCCAGGTCGCGGCCCAGGTTTGCACCGGAGCTCCCGTGCGCGCATCGAGCACATGGTGCAACCCGCTCCCCCACGCACGCCGGTTCACAGCCGATGCGCACAGCGCGCCGTCACGCACCTCCACCACGCCGATCGCCTTCGTCGGATCGTATGGATGCTCGAGCCCGATCCGCACCCCCGCACCGCGCACCCTGATGTCGCCGCCCGCATCGACCACGAGATCTCCCGGCACGCCCGACAGAGCGCTCAGGACCAGGTCGACGAGGCGACCCTTGCCGAGCGCTCCGACGTCGAGGAACGCCGGCGCCTCCGCCACGACCTCGGAGCGCGTCCACGAGACCCGCTGCTCCCAGTCCGCGGGAGAGCGCACGGGCTCCCCCGGCACGAGCGAGTACTCGGCGTCGTAGCCGAGCGCTGCGAGACTGTCCGCAACGAGGGGATTGACCGCGCCGTCGGTCGCCGCCGAAAGCGCGCGGTACGCGTCGAGCATCGGCCCGGCATCGGTGGATGCGAAGGCGCCTCCCGCGGTGCCGAGACGCGTGACCTCGGAGTCGGGACGGAACCGGGACCACTCCCGGTCGAACCGCTCGACCTCGGCGCTCACGGCCCCGCGATCCGCCTCCGTCAACGTCTCCGTCGACTCGACCTCCCAGTGCGTCCCGATCGCCTCGAAGCGCCAGCTCGCCATGGGCGTCAGGCGGCTATGCGGCCGCCTGCTCCTTGATCGACTCGACCGCGTCGTTGAACCCGCCGCTCGTGAGAGACGAGCCCGCGACGCGACTGACGTTCAGATCGTCGAGCGCGACGCCCTCGACCTCGGCGGCGATGCCGTCGATGAACTGGCCCTGGTACTGCTCGGTCTCGGGGGCCTGCGGGTCGCCCGTGACCTCGACGTCGGTGACCACACCGTCGGCGAGGGTCAGCGTGACGGAGATCTGCTCCACCGTCTCCGGAGTCTGGTACGAGCCGTCGGCCGTGTAGGTGCCGTCGGCGTATGTCGCGGTGGAGTCACCGCCTGAGGATTCCGAGGAGGAGGGGGCGTCCGACGTGCCCGCGCCGTCGTTCGACGAGTCTCCGGTATCGGCTGTGCCGGAGCAGCCGGCGAGCACGAGCATCCCGGCGATCCCGAGCAGCGCGGAACCCTTGCGGACAGAGGTCGGTACAGTCGTGCGGATCATGCTGGCCTCCCGGTGCGGTGTCTGTCGACGCGTTCGCCGATGCATTCGACCGTATGCACCGCGGCTATGCGCGGGCTGTGCCGTGACGATGAGTTACGCGTCGCCGCCGAACATGCTCGTGACCGAACCGTCTTCGAACACCTCGTGGATCGCACGCGCGAGCAACGGGGCGATGGGGAGGATGGTGAGCTTGTCCCACCGGCGCGATTCGGTCAGCGGGATCGTGTCGGTGATCACGACCTCGTCGATCGACGAGTCCTGGAGACGATCGGACGCCGGGTCGCTGAAGATCGCGTGGGTCGCCGCGACGATCACCCGGTGGGCGCCGTTCGCCTTGAGCGCCTGGGCCGCCTTGACGATCGTGCCGCCCGTGTCGATCATGTCGTCGACGAGAAGACAGGTGCGGCCGTCGACAGCACCCACGATCTCGTGCACGGAGACCTGGTTGGCGACCTTCGGGTCACGGCGCTTGTGGATGATGGCGAGCGGCGCGCCGAGGCTGTCGGACCAGGTGTCGGCGACGCGCACGCGACCCATGTCGGGCGACACGACGGTGAGGATCTCGCGGTCGGCCGGAGAGAGGGTCCGCTCGAAGTAGTCGAGCAGGACCGGCTTCGCGAACAGGTGGTCGACGGGTCCGTCGAAGAACCCCTGGATCTGCGCAGCGTGCAGATCCACGCTCATGACGCGATCGGCGCCGGCGGTCTTGAGCAGGTCGGCGACCAGGCGAGCGCTGATCGGCTCGCGCCCGCGGCCCTTCTTGTCCTGACGCGAATAGGGATAGTACGGGGCGACCACGGTGATGCGCTTGGCCGATGCGCGCTTGGCGGCATCGATCATGATGAGCGTCTCCATGAGCCACTCGTTGACCGGCTCGCCGAAGGTCTGGACGAGGAAGAGATCGACGCCGCGGATCGACACCTCGAAGCGGGCGTAGATCTCGCCGGAGGCGAAGGTGCGGTGCTCGACCGGAGCGATCTCGGTACCGAGTGCCTCGGCGACGGCCGCGGTCAGCTCGGGGTGCGAGCGCCCGCCCGCGACGACGAGCCGCTTCTTGGTCTTCGCGATGATGCCGGGGGCGACCCCGTTGTCGCGATCCAGATCGACCGTCTTCTTCTTCCGGGCCATGCTCCGCCTATTCCGCCGAATTCTCCCGAGCAGCGGCGTCCGCCGCACCCGTTCCTGCTCTGTTCTTCTCGACCCAGCCCTCGACATTGCGCTGGGGTGCGACGGTCATGGCCAGGGCTCCGGCCGGGACATCCTTGCGGACGACCGCGCCGGCGCCGGTCTTCGCGCCTGCACCAAGCCTAACGGGCGCCACGAGCACCGTGTGCGAGCCGGTGTGCACCTCATCGCCGATCTCGGTGCGGTGCTTGTTCACGTCGTCGTAGTTGGCGGTGATGGTGCTCGCGCCGAGGTTCACACCGCGGCCGATCGTCGCGTCGCCCACGTAGGAGAGGTGCGGCACCTTGCTGCCTTCGCCGATCTCGGCGTTCTTGGTCTCGACGTAGGCGCCGATCTTGCCCTTCGCGCCGAGGACGGTGCCCGGTCGGAGGAACGAGAACGGGCCGACCGTGGCCTCCGCGCCGATCACCGCGAGGGTCGCATCCGTGCGGCGGACGATCGCGTCCTCGCCGACCTCGCAGTCGACCAGTGTCGTGTCGGGGCCGATGACGGCACCGGGGGCGATCACCGTGGCGCGCAGGATCTGCGTGTTCGGGAGGATCGTGACGTCGGGCGACAGTTTCGCGTCATCATCGATCCAGGTCGTCGCCGGGTCGATGATCGTGACGCCCTCGAGCTGCCAGCGGCGCACGATGCGCTGGTTGAGCAGGCGGCCGACCTCGGCGAGCTGCGCACGGTCGTTGACGCCGAAGGTGACCGAGACGTCGGAGACGACGGAGGCGGCGACGCGGTCGCCGTCGCGGCGCAGCAGCCCGGGGACGTCGGTGAGGTACATCTCCCCCTGCGCGTTGTCGACGCCGACGCGCGGCAGGTACGTGCGAAGCGTCGCAGCGCGGAACACGTACATCCCGGCGTTGATCTCACGGACGGCGGCCTCTTCGGCGCTCGCGTCCTTCTGCTCGACGATGCGGTCGACCCCACCGTCGGCGTCGCGCACGACGCGGCCGTAGCCGGTCGGGTCGTCCACCAGTGCCGTCATCAGCGTGGCCGGCGCGCCGGATGCGCGATGCTCGGCCAGGAATCCGGACAGGGTATCGACATCGGCCAGCGGGCAGTCTCCGGAGAGCACCAGCACATCGCCGTCGAAGTCGTCGGGGAGGGCGTCGATCGCGACCTGCACGGCACGGCCGGTCCCGGGCACGTCGTCCTGGTCGATGAACACGGCATCCGGGTAGTCCTCGGCGAGCGCGGCGACGACCTGGTCGCGCTCGTGACGCACGACCACCTCGATGTGCGCCGCCTGCAGGCGTGCAGCCGTGGTGAGAACATGCCCGACCAGCGGGCGTCCACCGATCGGATGCAGCACCTTGGGCAGGCGCGACTTCATGCGCGTGCCCTGACCTGCGGCGAGGACGACGATGGCGAGATTGTTCCCAGTCATGCTCCGCCGCCAGGACTCGAACCTAGACCTCACAGCTCCAAAGGCTGTCGTGCTGCCATTACACCACGGCGGACCGCGCCGCCCGTGAGAGCACCGCGGGGTCAAGTCTGCCACGTCCCGGCCCGGGTTCTGCTGACACCCGATCCGTCACCGGCCGGAAACACGGATCTGGGATGCTGGCACCCATGAGCATCGTGATCGAGAAGGTGGAGAGCGCGACCCCTGCCCTGGCGGAGTTCCTGGTCGCCCATCATGCCGAGCTGGAGCACACGGCGCCCGCCGAGAGTCGTCATGCACTGGTGTTCGAACGTCTGCTCAGGCCGGGCGTGCGACTGTTCGCGGGCTTCGTCGACGGCCGCCCCGCCGCCACCGGAGCCCTCGCGGCCGTCGCTGAAGGTCACGAGGAGATCAAGTCGATGCGCACCGACCCCGCGCTGCGCGGCCGAGGACTCGGGCGGTCGATGCTGGCCTTCCTCCTCGCCGACGCGGAAGCTCGTGGCATCTCGCGGGTCTCCCTCGAGACCGGAAGCGCGGAGTTCTTCGTGCCGGCCCGCGCGATGTACGCGGCGGCCGGATTCCGGGAGTGCGGCCCGTTCGGCACCTACCTCCCCGACCCGTACAGCACGTTCATGACGCTCGAGCTCGCCGCAGCATCCCGCGCACCCCGCCCGCGCGCGCGATAATGGGCGGATGAGCGAGGTGGATGAGGTCGATCGGATCGTCGGCGCGTGGAACACGCAGCGCCCCGATCTCGACTTCTCCCCCCTCGAGGTGCTGTCGCGGATGGACCGGCTCTCGCGGCACCTCGATCGCGCGCGCCGCGATGTGTTCCGCCGTAGCGACCTGGAGCACTGGGAGTGGGACGTGCTCTCGGCGCTACGACGTGCGGGGGCACCGTTCCAGCTCTCCCCCAAGCAGCTGCTGCAGCAGACGCTCGTGTCGAGCGGCACGATGACCAACCGGATCGACAGGCTCGTGGGCCGACGCTTCGTGCGCCGCGAGGCCGATCCCGGGGACGGTCGCAGCGTGCTGGTGATCCTCACCGATGACGGACGCATCCGTGTGGACGCGGCGATCACGCGCCTCGTCGACGTCGAAGCCGACCTGCTGCAGGCCCTCTCGCGCTCGGACAGAGACCGCCTGGCCGGGCTGCTGCGCAAGCTGAGCCTGAGCTTCGACTCCTGATCTCAGCGAGCCGATGCGCCGGTCTCAGCGAGCCGACTGCAGGAGCAGACGACGGTTCTTCTCCAGGACTTCGGCAGGAAGACCGGCGACGATCTGGGCGACGGTGACACCCGAGAGCGACTCGCGCCAGGCGTCATGCGCACGCCGCATGACCGCGGCCAGCGCGCACGGCCGGGTGCAGTCCTCCGGGCGTGCCGCACCCCGTCCCTGCTGTCGCAGTTCGCGGCAGACGTAGGGGTCGGCGGCGCCGTCGACCGCGCCGATGAGTTCGAGGATGCTGAGCTGCTCGGGCTCGCGCGCGAGTCGGAATCCGCCGCGGGGCCCCGTGCTCCCGGTGAGGATGCCCGCCCGGACGAGTTTCGCGAGCTGCTTGGACAGATAGGGTCCGGGGACGCCGAAGTGCTCGGCCAACTGCGCTCCGGAGACCGTCGAACCCGCAGGAAGCTGCGCGATCACGGCGACGCTGTGCAGCACCCACTCGGAGGTCTCGGGGAGTTTCACTTGCCCATCGTATCCGCACCGCTCTATTGTGGACATGCAATATCCATGATTAAGGAGTGAGCATGCGCATCGCAGTGGCTGGTGGGACGGGAAGGATCGGGCGCCTGGTCGTGGCGCACCTGGATCGCGAAGGCCATGAGGCGGTCTCGCTGAGTCGAGGAGAAGGTGTCGACCTGCTCACAGGTGTCGGTCTCCGCCAGCGGCTGCAGGACGTGGACGCCGTGATCGACGCGACCAACCCCCCGGTCTCCGACATCGCCGACGCCGAGCACGCCTTCGCGACGATCACCCGCAACCTCCTCATCGCCAAGGCGGAGGCGGGCGTCGGTCATCACGTCGCCCTGTCGATCGCTGCACTCGATGACGTCGCCGGCAACGCACATTACTACGGCAAACGGGCACAGGAGCGCGAGGTCGCGGCCGGAGCGGTGCCGTACACGATCGTGCGAGCGACGCAGTTCCACGACTTCCCCGCCATGATCGCGGAGTGGACGGTCGTCGACGGCGAGGCGATCGTTCCGCCGCTGCTGCTGCAGCCGATCGCCCCGGCGGACGTCGCGGCGGCACTGGTCGATGCGGCCACGGCCGGACCGGTGTCGGGATCGTTCGACGTCGCCGGTCCCCGCACCGAAGACGCGGTCGACATGGCGCGACGCACGCTCGCCGTCCGCGGACAGGACCTGCCGCTGCGCGCCGCCTGGCGCGGCGCCGCACTGGGAGTCGAGTTCGCCGGCGAGGTGCTGCTCCCGGCCGCCGGTGCGCGCCTCGCGCCGACCTCTTTCGACGACTGGCTCGCCGCCGGAGCCCTCTGACGGCGCGGGCCGGTCGACGAGAGGACGATCGCCGGTCGCTTAGGGTGGAAGGATCCCGTTCGCGACCAGCGACGCCGTTCCCCCGGAGGCCGACCGATGGGCATGCCCTCTCCCCTCCCCGTGCGCGACGGCGTCGGAGCGACACGACTGCACGTGCCGTTGCGAGGCGGGTGGCCGACCGTGGCCGCGTACATGGTCGAGCGCTTCTTCCATCTCGACCCGGAGCGACTGCTCGAGCGCTTCGACCGCGGCGAGATCGTGACCGCCGACGGATCGGCCGTTCCCCGCGACGCCCCGCTGGGCAGCGTGGAGTTCGTCTGGTACTACCGCGAGCCCGCGGTCGAGACCCGCATCCCGTTCGAGCTCGAGATCCTGCACCAGGACGACCATCTCGTGGTGGTCGACAAGCCGCACTTCCTGCCGACGACGCCCGGGGGCAAGTTCCTGCAGAACTCGGCGCTGATCCGCCTGCGAAATCTGCTCGACAACCCCGACCTCGCACCGATCCACCGCCTCGACAGGGCGACGGCCGGGCTGCTGATGTTCTCGTCGCGCCCGGCGACCCGCGGCGCATACCAGCTCCTGTTCGAGAACCGCCGGGTGCAGAAGGTGTACGAGGCGGTGTCGGCCCTCCCCGACGGGCCCCTCCCCTCGTTCCCGGTCGTGTACCGGAACCACATCGAGAAGCCCCGCAGTCAGGTGCGCGTGCAGGTCGACGACGCCAAGGAGCCGAACGCCGAGACGCTCATCGAGCTGATCGACTCGGACGACCGTGTGGTGCATACGCTGCTGCGACCGCACAGCGGGAAGATGCACCAGCTGCGCGTGCACCTCGCCGCCCTCGGCATCGGCATCCTGAACGACCGCTTCTACCCCGAGCTGCTCGACGACCTGCCGGACGACTTCGACCGCCCGCTCCAGCTGCTCGCCAGAGAACTGCACTTCGTCGACCCGCTCAGCGGCGCGGACCGGGTGTTCACCACGCGGCGCGCCCTGCAGGAGGCACCGGGTGCACCCGTGCCGGGCGACGCCACCGTCAGCGACGCATGACCTTGCGCGCGAGCCGCGCCCCCAGCATCTGCACGAGGTGCACGAAGACCACGATCAGCACGATCGCCGTCCACATGACGACCGGCTCGAACTGACGGAATCCGTAGATCTGCGCGAACGCACCGAGACCGCCGCCGCCGATCAGACCCGCCATCGCCGTCATGTCGATCAGCGCGACCACGATGAACGTGTAGCCGAGGATCAACGGTCCGAGCGACTCGGGGATCGCGACCGTGAACAGGATGCGCCACGGGCCTGCGCCCATCGCGCGCGCCGCCTCGATCACACCAGGCGAGACCGACACCAGGTGCTGCTCGACGATGCGGCCGATCGCGAACGCGGCAGCCAGGGCGATGATGAACGCGCCGGCCGTCGTGCCGATGCCCACGCCGACAACGGCCCGGGCGAACGGCTGGGCGACGGCCACGAACAGCACGAACGGGATCGGACGGAAGAAGTTGACCCCCAGGTTGGCGATGAACGCGACGGGCTTGTTCTCGACGAGCCCACCGGGTCGCGTGACGTAGAGGATCACGCCGATCGCGAGGCCCAGCACGCCGCCGAGCACGAGCGCGAACGTCGTCATGTACAGCGTCTCGAGGGCGGCCGCCCACAGCTCGGGCCACAGTTCGTTCAGACGGTCCATCAGCGCGCCTCCTCTCCGGCGACCTCGGTGACTTCGACTCGCTCGCCGATACCCGCGAGTGCGCGGTCGATCGCGGCGGCGTCGCCGCGGATGGCCAACGTCAGGTGCCCGAAGGCCCGGCCGCGGATGTCGTTGATGCCGCCGAACACGAGCTCGAAGTCGAGGCCGGCGGCGGCCAGATCGAGGAACACCTGGGCCTGGGAGGAGTCGCCGTCGCGGAACGAGAACGTGACGAGGCGACCGCGATGCCGCTCCCGCAGCACCGCGAGCTCCGACGGCGACGGCACACCCTTCACGACCGTGCCGACGAACCGCTGGGACGCGGGATTCTGCGGCGCGGAGAACACGTCGAACACCTCGCCGTTCTCGATCACGCGACCGTTCTCCATCACGGCCACCCTGGTCGCGATGGTCTGGATGACGTCCATCTCGTGCGTGATCACCACGATCGTCACGCCCTGCTCCCGGTTGACGCGTCCCAGCAGGTCGAGCACCTCGTGCGTCGTCTGCGGGTCGAGCGCGCTCGTCGCCTCGTCGGCGAGGAGGATGGCGGGCTTGGTGGCGAGGGCGCGAGCGATGCCGACGCGCTGCTTCTGCCCACCGGAGAGCTGCTCCGGATAGGCCTTCGCCTTGTCGGAGAGCCCGACGAACGACAGCAGCTCCGTCACGCGTGCCTCGATGTCGGGCTTCGACCACCCGGCGAGGGTGAGCGGGTACGCGATGTTCGCCTTGACCGTCCGCGACGAGAACAGGTTGAACTGCTGGAAGATCATGCCGATGCCCCCGCGGACCCGGCGCAGTTCGCGCTCCTTGAGGGCGGTGATGTCGACGCCGTCGACGGTGATCGTGCCGCTCGTCGCGGCTTCGAGCGCGTTGATCAGCCGCACGAGCGTTGACTTGCCCGCACCGGAGTACCCGATGATGCCGAAGACGTCGCCCTTCTCGATCGAGAGGGTGACGTCATCCACGGCGACGATCTCGGCATCGTCACGCGTGCGGGAGGGATAGGTCTTGGAGACGTTCGTCAGGGTGACGATCGGCATGTGCTGCTCCGGTCTGCTTCGGGAACGAAGAATCGGGTGACGCGTGTCGCGCCACCCGATTCTCCCTCATCGGACGGGGGTGGAGTTCCCCTCGCCCGCTACTTGCTGTCTTCGGCGTCCGCCTGGACCTTCTCGAGCGATGCGACCAGGTCCTCGACCGGCGTCTGGAGCGCGACGGCCGTGCCGCCCGACGACTCGAGCAGGCCCTTCTGGACGGCCTCGTTCGTCTGGAAGATCTCGACGAGCTTGAGGTACGTCTCATTGTCGGCGTCTTCCGCGCGGGCGGCGAAGATGTTCACGTACGGCAGCGCGCTGGGGTCCTCGGGGTCGTCCTGCGCGATCGCGTCTTCGAACGTGAGTCCTGCGTCCTGCACGAAGTCGTTGTTGATGATCGCTGCGGCGACGTCGGGCAGCGACGTCGGGATGAGCGCGGCCTCGAGCGCCTTGACCTTGACCTTGGACTTGTCGGTGTCGACGTCGGCGAGGTCGGAGTACGGGGTGCCGCCGCTCTTGAGCTCGACGAGCCCTGCCTGCTGCAGCACGTTCAGCGCACGAGCCTGGTTGGAGGCGTCATCCGGGACGGCGACGGTCTCGCCCTCGGGGATGCTGTCGACGTCGTCGTACTTCTTCGAGTACAGCCCGAGCGGGTAGATCGCGGTCGATCCGATCGGGGTGAGATCGGAACCGGAGGCGTTGTTGTACTCGGCCAGGTACACGATGTGCTGGAACTGGTTGAGGTCGATCTCACCCTCGGTGAGAGCCGGGTTCGGCTGCTCGTAGGAGCCGAAGTCGACCAGTTCGACCGTGATGCCCTCGTCGGCGGCTGCCTCGACGAAGGCCGGCCACTGCTCGTCGCCCTTGCCGACGACGCCGACCTTGACGACCTCGTTCTCGGACGATCCGTCGCTCCCCGAGCCGGTGTCGGAGGCCCCCGTGGCGCAGCCTGCGAGCGCGACGAAGAGTGGGACCGCGGCGAGCGCGGCGATGATGGAGGTGGTGCGGCGTGACATGGGAAGGGGTTCCTCTCTTGGGGGACTCGAATACGTTAGACAGGCCGTGCCGCGCACGCGGAATCGTCTGTCACACGGCGTCACAGCCGGGACGCCCCGACGAGTTTCAGTCGTATTCCTCGATCCCCTGCAGGCGTACCTGCTCGAGGTCGAGTCGGGCGGAGATGCGCCGGACGACGATGTCGTCGACCGTCCCGGCGCCGCGCAGTCCCAGCAGCACTTCGCGCTTGCGGTCGATGAGGGCGAGCTTGAGGCGCGTGTGCTCCTCGTGCCGGATCAGCGGCGAGCGCTGGGCCAGATCGACGTCGGTCGATGTCGCGATGATCTGCAGTACCGTGCCGTCGGTGGCGTCGTCGTCCGTGGCCTGCGGGGTGCCTCCGCCGCCGATGCCGTACGGGTCGGGCTCGCCGAGCATGTCGTCCAACGCCTCGGCCTCCGCGTCGACCAGAGCCTGCTCCCGCGCGAGCGTGCGCGCGTTCGCGAACTCCAGCATCTGATACCCCTCCGAGCGCACGCGGTCGCGGACCTCCTGGCCGATCCCATGCTCGGCGGCGAGGTCGTCGAGGGCGGCGAGGGCTGCTCCGGAGATCGCGCGCTCGGCGAGTTCGTACTCCTCGTCCTCCACGTGGTCGACGGGGAACCTCGCCCACCGCACGGCGGCCGGCAGCAGGGGGCCCTGCACCAGGAGGCTCAGGAGGATGACGCCGGCGGTGACGAACACGATCTCATCGCGCCCGTTGATGGCACCGCCCTCCGTGACGCTGACGGGCACGGACAGCGCGATCGCCAGGGACACCGCACCGCGCATCCCCGCGATCGTGGAGACCGCCCTCGCACGGGCGCGGGATCCGGGCGCAGGCCGCGGACCGGACTGCCGCTGGAAGATCACGTTCAGCAGCTGGAACACGTACCGCACGACCAGCAGCGTCGCCCATACGGCGAGCGTGATGAGCACGAGCCGTCCGATCGCCGCGGCCGAGATCTCGTGCGCGACGTACTGGACTTCGAGGCCGATCAGCACGAACAGCGCGCCATTGAGCAGGAAGACGCCGAACGGCCACGCCGCATCGGCCTGCCGTCGGGACGAGGCCGTCGTGACCCGAGGCGACACGTACGCGACGATGAGCCCGGCCACTACGACGGCGAGAACCCCTGAGGCGTGCACCATCTCGGCGGCGAGGAACGCGGTGAACGGGATCAGCAGCAGAGCGACGTTGATCACGATCGTCGAGGACGTGCGGCGCAGGAGCAGGTAGCCGAGACCCGCGATCACCACACCCGCCGCGATACCGCCGACGTACGAGATCAGCACATCGAGCGTGACCGACAGCGGGGTGATCTGGCCGCCGAGCGCGAGCGACACCGCGATGGCGTACAGCACGAGGGCCGTGCCGTCGTTGGTGAGGCTCTCGGCCTTGAGCTTCATGAACATGCGCCGCGGGAGCAGTCGTCCGAGCGCCGCGACGGCAGTGGCATCAGGTGGCGCGACGGCTGCGCCGAGGATGAGGGCGATCTCCCACGGCATCCCGAAGAGCACGCCGATGCCGGCGACCGCGAACGCCGAGGCGACGACGAGCACCGTGCTCATCGGGAGGATGTAGCGGAAGTCCCGGCGGATCGACCGCAGCGATGTGGTCAGGCTCTCCCAGAAGAGCATCACCGGGAGGAACAGCAGCAGCACCGTCTCGGGCGGCAGCTGGACCTCGCGCAGCTGCGGGACGAAGCCCAGCAGCAGACCGAAGATGACCAGGACGAGGGGCAGCGCGAGACGCACGCGCGGGGCGATCAGGGTTCCGACGAGAATCGTGAGTCCGAGCAGGACTGTTACTTCGAGGCCTTCCATCCCTACCTCCCAACAGCGGTGAGAGAAGGATATTCCTCCGTCAGCCGATCTCTTCCGCCCAGTCGCCCTGAGTGCCGCTGGACATACTTTCCCATATGGGTATATGTTGCTGTCATGGCACGAGCAGCGACGACCTCGGATGTGTTCAATGCGATCGCCGAGCCTCGGCGTCGGCAGATCCTGACCCTGCTGCGCGACGGCGAACGAGCAGCGACAGCGCTGTCGGAGGACTTGGGCATGTCCCAGCCGGGCACGTCGAAGCACCTTCGCGTGCTCCGAGAAGTGGGCCTGGTCCGGGACCGCCGAGCGGGCAAGCAGCGCCTCTACGCCCTGGATGCCAGCGGCCTGCGAGCGGTGCACGAGTGGTCGGGCGGATTCGAGCGGTTCTGGAGCGAGAGCTTCGACCGACTGGATGCATATGTGCAGGAACTCAAGAACGAGAGGCAGGACTAGCGGATGCAGACGACAGGACGGGTGGCGCCGACCGCCGACCGGGAGATCGTGCTCTCGAGAGTGATCGACGCGCCTCGGGAGCTGGTGTTCGAGGCGTTCACCGAGGTGCGGCACCTCTCGCGATGGTGGGGTCCCACCGGCTTCACCACCACCACGCGATCATTCGAGTTCCGCGTCGGCGGCGAATGGGAGTTCGTGATGCACGGGCCCGACGGCACCGACTACCCCGAGTGGATCGCGTGGACCGAGATCGAGCCTCCGGCGCGGATCGCCCTGCGGCACGGTGAACATCGCGACGACCCCGACGCGTTCGAGTCGGTCCTCACCTTCACTGCGGACGGGGAGAAGACCCGGATCGAGATGCTCACCGTTTTCGCGACCACGGCGCTGCGCGACGCGGCGATCGAGAAGCACGGGGCGATCGAGGGCGGTCGACAGACGCTGGTGAGTCTGGCCGGGTACGTCGGCGAGCTCGTGCGGGATGGAGGACAGCACTGATGGCCGGCACCGTGTTCTTCAGCGTCTCGATGTCGCTGGACGGCTACATCGCCCCCGACTCCCCGGAAGAGCTGATGGGACAGCAGTGGATGGAGCTCCAGAAGTGGGTTTTCCGCCAGCGGCACTTCCGCGAGAACCTGAAGCTCGGCGACGGCGGCGAGGAGGGCCGCGACAACGACATCGTGCGCGAGACTTTCGAGCGCACCGGCGCGAGCGTGATGGGCAAGCGGATGTTCGACGCCGGCGAGCACGCGTGGCCGGACGATCCGCCGTTCCACACCCCGGTCTTCGTCGTGACACACGAGGAGCGTGCGCCGTGGGAGCGCCGGGGCGGGACGACGTTCCATTTCGTGAACGACGGCATCGAGGCGGCACTCGAACGTGCGCGTGCAGCGGCCGGCCCGCGGGACGTGCGTATCGCGGGCGGCGCCACGACGATCGTGCAGTGTCTCAACGCCGGCCTGGTGGACGAATTCCACGTCGCGCTCTCGCCTGTGCTGTTCGGCCGCGGTATCCGCCTGTTCGATGGCGTGGACCCGAAGCGGGTGGTTCTCGAACTGCGAGACGCGGAGCCTTCACCCCGCACCACGCACCTTCGCTATCGGGTCAGCCGATCTCCTCGGTGAGCTCGAACCAGCGCAGCTCCAGCTCTTCGATCTCGGCCTGCTGCTCGCCGATCTTCTTCATCCGCTCGCCCAGCCCTTCGTAGTCCGACTGATCGTGGTCGGCGAGGGCGCTCTTGGCGGCGTTGACCTGCTGGGTGAGCTTCTGGATGCGTCGCTCGAGGGCCGACACCTCCTTCTGCGCCGCGCGCAGGGCCGCTCCGTCCAGGCCCGTGGCGGCCGTGCTCGATGTCGCCGTCGCTGCGGCGGTCGCGGTCTGCTTCGGGGTCGCGGCGTCCTGCCGCTCCCGCAGACGCAGGTACTCGTCCACACCGCCGGGAAGGTGACGCAGGTGGCCAGCGCCGTCCGGACCGGGAAGGATCGCATACTGCTGGTCGGTGACCCGCTCCAGGAAGTAGCGGTCATGGCTGACGACCAGCAGCGTGCCCGACCAAGAGTCGAGCAGGTCTTCGATCGCGGCCAGCATGTCGGTGTCCATGTCGTTCGTCGGCTCGTCGAGGATCAGCACGTTGGGCTGTTCGAGGAGCACGAGGAGCAGCTGCAGACGGCGCTGCTGCCCACCCGAGAGGTCTTTGACCGGCGTCGACAGCTGTGCCGACGAGAAGCCGAGACGCTCCAGGAGCTGCCCGGGCGTGAGGTCCTGCGCCTTCGAGCCGGCGCCGAGCGTGTACGAGGTGCGCAGGCCGGAGATGACCACCCGCACCGGGTCCTTCCAGTACTGCTCGAGCTCGTCGAGACGCTGCGTCAGGGTCTTCACGTTCACGGTCGTGCCGCGCTTGACGCGACCCACCGTCGGCTCGACGGTGCCCGAGATGAGCCCGAGCAGCGTGGACTTGCCTGCGCCGTTCACCCCGAGGATGCCGGTGCGCTCCCCTGGTGCGATGCGCCATTCGACATCCTTGAGGACGACCTTCTCGCCCCCGTCCGCGGTGGGGTAGGTCACTCCGACATCGAGCAGATCCACCACGTCCTTGCCGAGGCGTGAGACTGCGAGCGACTGCAGCGACACCGTGTCGCGGATCTCCGGCACGTCGGCGATGAGCTCGTTCGCCGCATCGATGCGGAACTTGGGCTTGGCCGTGCGCGCCGGTGCGCCGCGCCGGAGCCACGCGAGCTCCTTCTTGGCCAGGTTCTGACGCTTCGCCTCGGTGGCGGCAGCCATCCGGTCGCGTTCGACGCGCTGCAGGATGTACGCCGCGTAGCCGCCCTCGAAGGGGTCCACGATGCGGTCGTGCACCTCCCACGTCTCGGTGCAGATCTCGTCGAGGAACCACCGGTCGTGGGTGACGACCATCAGGGCACCCGAGTTCGGCGACCAGCGCTTCTTGAGGTGCGCGGCGAGCCACGTGATCGCCTCGACGTCGAGGTGGTTGGTCGGCTCGTCGAGGGCGATGACGTCCCAGTCGCCGGTGAGCAGCTTGGCGAGGGAGACGCGACGGCGCTGGCCACCGCTGAGCGAGCCGATCTCGGCATCCCACGGCAGATCGGTGAGGAGCCCGTCGATCACGTCGCGGATGCGCGCATCGCCCGCCCACTCGTACTCCGGGGTGTCGCCGACGACGGCGGCGCTGATCGTCAGGTCGTCGGGAAGGGTGTCGGCCTGGTCGAGCACGCCGATGCGCGTGCCGCCCCGCACCGTGACGCGGCCCGAGTCGGGCTCTTTGATCCCGGCGAGCATCCCGAGGAGGCTGGACTTGCCGTCGCCGTTGCGGCCGACGATGCCGATGCGGTCGCCCTCCTCGATCCCCAGGGTCACGGAGTCGAAGACGACTCTGGTCGGATATTCGAGGTGCAGGGCTTCGGCCCCCAGAAGATGTGCCATGTTCCCTCAAGGGTAGTCGGGGATGACGGGCGCGACGGCCGGTTCCGCGGCAGGCGGACTCCGACCGACACCGCCCGACCTAAGATCGACGGGTGCCAAGGAATCGCCGGATGTTCTCGCTCATGCTCGACGACCGCGAGGCGAAGCTGGTGCAGTCGCGGAAGCGACCCGGTCGCTACGAACTCAGCGTCGACGGAATCCCGCAGTCGGTCGTCTCGATGACCGATCCCACGGCGCTCGACTACGCCTACATCCGGCACATCGCCAGGGCGATCGATGCCGCCGCTGAGCCGAGCGCTCCGCTTTTCACGGTTCATCTGGGAGCCGGAGCGCTCACCCTGGCGCGCTACGTCGAGGCGACGCGCACCGGATCGCCGCAGCTCGTGGTCGAGTTCGAGCCCGCCCTCTACGAAGCGGTGATCGCCGCACTGCCCCTGGCCGCCACCGCCGATCTGCGAGTCATCTTCGGCGATGCGCGGACGATCGCCGACGCAGAGCTTCCGCACGAGTCCCGGCCGTCGGTGCCGGCATCCCCCTCCCCCGTTCCCGGCGCCGCGACGGTCGGGCGCACCGCGGTCGACACCGAGTGGGTGGATGCGCGTTTCACCGTCGTCGATCTCTGGGATGCCGCCGTCATCCGCCACCGTGTGGCCAGCCAGGAGTTCTACCGCCGGGTCGCCGCACGCTCCGCCGCAGACGGAGTCGTGGCCGTGAATCTGCTCGACGGGCATCCGTTCGAGTATTCGCGGCGACAGACGGCCACACTGAACTCCATCTTCGCCCACATCGCCGTCGTCCTCGACGCAGAGCCGGACGATGACGAGGGACCGCTCGGCAACGTCGTGATCTTCGCGAGCGACGAGCCGTTGGACGTCGTGGCGACACCCGACCTCCTCGGCACACCGCGACCCCACATGCTCCACGATGGCGACCTGACGACATGGATCGCCGACGCGCGCATCATGACAGACGCCGACGGCACGGACTCCCCCGACCCCGACGACCCGCTCTGGGACTAGCGCTCCTCGGCGCGGCGGGCTCAGCCTCCGCCGAACATCTCAGGGAGCGACGCCGTGAACCCGTCGAAGTGGCTGTACCAGACGGTGTGTGCCGCACCCGGGATGCTGCGGACCTCGACACCGCTCTGCTCGAACCGGCGCACATCCTCGTCGGTGACCCAGGCGCTCGGATCGGCGCGGATCACGATCGACCCCGGCGCCGCCTCCCACGCCCGGTCTGGACCGCAGGAGACGGATGCCGAGGTCGCGGGGTCGAACCGCGCGGCAGCTCGAGCCTCCACCTCGGCATCCGTCTCCGAGTAGAACGGTCGGGTCGCTCTGAGCGCGTCCGGCGACATCCGCAGGAGCCTATCCTGCGCGTACGCGGCCGTGAGCGCTTGTCTATCGGCGCCCCCGGTGAGGGCGAGGGGCGCGTCGACATAGACGGTCCGTTCGGGCCGCAGCTGCACCGCGGCGGCAGCGAGCACCGTGGCCCCGTACGAGTGGCCGATGGCCTCGACCGGCTCGTCGGGAGCCAGAGCGCGCACGGTCGCCACGACGGCCGACGCCGCCCGCTCGATCGTGAGCTCCGGATCCCGGGGAGAGAGGCCATGGCCGGGAAGGTCCAGCGCGATCACTCGATAGCCGCGGTCCACGAGGCACGGGATGACGCGCCACCAGCTCTCGCTCGAACCCATGAGGCCGTGGAGCAGGACGGCCGTGCGGGGGCCTTCGCCGACGTCGAGTGCGTGGAGGAGCATCCGGTTCAGTCAATCACGGTCGTTATCGTTTCGTGACGATCTTACGGTGGGGAGCTTATCGAATCTTTCTTCGAATGTCTGTGACCTGTGATGGGCTGTCGTCATGACCGCACTGCTCGACGCGACCGACACCCAGCTGGCAATGCTCGCCGATCTGGTCGCGTCGTTGGAGGCCGCGGAGGCGACGCTGAGCAGCATGCAGGCGGCTCGCGACGGCATGCTGGCGATGGCCGGGCGCCTCGCCGTCGACATCGCGCGCGCGGGAGCGCATCCCGATCACGGCGACATGGCGATCCGCACGGTCGCGGCCGAGATCGGTGCGGCGCAGCATGTGAGCGACCGCACGATCGAGCGCCGGATGGCGGAGGCCTCCTGGCTGGTGGAGCGGTTCCCCACCGTGTGGCAGGCACAGGGCGACGGGCGGATCACCGCCGCGCACGCGCGGGTGATCGTCGAGGCGGGAGCACATCTCGACGACGACACCGACCGTGCCGCCTACGCCGCCGAGGTGATCGAGCTCGCCGTGCACGAGTCACCCAACAGGCTGCGGCGGATGGCACGGCGCATCGCGGAGCGGTTCCAGGAGCGCAGCATCACCGAGCGCCATCGCGATGCCCGTGAGTTGCGGCGCGTGTGGGTGAAGGATCTCGACGACGGGATGGCCGAACTCGGGGCGAGAGGTCCGGCCGTGCTGCTGCACGGCATGTTCGACCGGCTGTCCCAGATGGCGCATGCGGTGCAGGAGGAGAACGCCCGAGCGGCGAGGGATGCCGCCGCCACACTTCCCACCGACGACCGCACGGTCGACCAGTTGCGCGCCGATCTGCTCGCCGACCTCGTTCTCACGGGCACGCCTGCGGGGCACGAGACCGAGGAGGGTCTGCTCGGTGAGATCCGCGCCAGGATCGAGGTCACCGTGCCGGTGCTGACGCTGATGGACGACGACGCTCCGACGACGACGACGACGCCGCCGGCCGAACTCGACGGGACGATCCCCATCGACCTCGCGACCGCTCGCACGATGGCGGGTTCCGCGACCGGCTGGGACCGTGTGCTGACGCATCCGATCTCCGGTGCGCTGCTCGCGGTCGACCGTTACCGTCCGAGCGAGCAGCTGCGGCGACATCTGCGCGCGCGGGATCAGCGCTGCAGGTTCCCGGGGTGTGGGATCGCGGCGCGGAAATGCGACCTCGATCACACTCACGCCGCCTCGACCGGTGGGGCGACGTCGGACACGAACCTCTCCGCCTTCTGCCGCCGACATCACATGCTCAAGCACCACTCCCCCTGGAACGTCGACCAGCGCCCCGGCGGAGTGTTGAAGTGGACGAGCCCGACCGGTCGCACATACATCGACCGGCCGCCATTGCAGAACACGGTGACGTTCACTGCGGCCGATCCCGCACCCGTCCCGTTCTGAGACCCGTGTCGCCACGACGGACCGCCCGAGTCGGGAGACGACGAACCGCCCGGACCCGAAGGCCCGGACGGTTCGCATTTCCGTGAGGACGGTGTCGCGGTGCGACGGTGACGTGTCGCGCTGTGACGGTGTCAGTGCGTCTTACTCGTACGACTTCACGATCTCGAGGAGGCTCGGGACGTTGGCGTAGGCCTCGGCCGCGTTCTCCTTGGTGACGATGACCGGAGGCAGCAGGTAGGAGGGAACGACCTTGACGCCGTTGTCGTACTGCTCGGTGTCGTTGACGTCGACCTCTTCACCCTTCTGCAGCTGGCCGACCATCTTGATGGCCTGCTCCACGAGCAGCGTGGTGTCCTTGTTGATCGTGGAGTACTGGATACCCTCCATGATCGACTTGACCGACTCGACCTCGGAGTCCTGACCCGTGACGACCGGGACGTCCTTGCCCGCACCCTGCACCGACGTGATGATCGCGCGAGCGAGCGTGTCGTTCGGGGAGAGGACGCCGTCGAGCGCCTCCGAGCCGTACGTCGACGTGAGGATCGAGTCCATGCGGCGCTGTGCGTTCTCGGGCTTCCACCCCTCCGTCGCCGTCTGCGAGATCTCGGTCTGACCGGAGACGACCTTGAGCGTGCCATCGTCGATCTTCGGCTGCAGCACCTCCATGGCGCCGTTGAAGAACACCGCGGAGTTCGCGTCGTCGGGCGAGCCCGAGAACAGCTCGATGTTGTACGGAGCCTCGTGACCCGCGCGCTCGGCCAGGCCGTCGAGCAGCGCCTGCCCCTGGAGCTTGCCGACCTCGAAGTTGTCGAACGCGACGTAGTAGTCGACGGCCTCCGTGTTCTCGATCAGACGGTCGTAGGCGATGACGGCGACGCCGGCGTCGCGGGCCGCTTCGACCTGCGTCGCGAGCTGCTTGCCGTCCTTGGCACCGATGATGATGACCTTGGCGCCACCGGTGACCATCGCCTGGATCTGGTTCTGCTGCTCGGCGACCGTGTTGCTGGCCGGCGCGTACTGGACGTCCGCGTCGAAGCCCGCCTTCTTGAGGCCGTCCGTGAACAGCTGACCGGCGAGGACCCAGTTCTCCGAGGTCTTGTCGGGAAGGGCGACGCCGATCGTGGCATCGGCGGCGAAGCCCGAGGTCTCCTCTTCGCCCGATCCCGAACCCGTGTCACCGCCGCGCTCCGAGGAGCAGCCGGTGAGGGCGAAGGCGCCCGCGACGACAAGCGCTGTCGCCGACAGAAGAATCTTCTTCATGTGATCTCTTTCTCTGGTGTGTGAAGGTCTCGTCACGTGTGCGGTGCGCGAATCGACCCCTACTTTCCGCGCGTCTCTTCGACGGCGGGGGCTTCGTACTTCTGACTGGTGGGATAGTTCGTCTTGGTCGGGTCGAACGTATCGGTCGCCGGATCCTGCTTGCGGGCGGACCGGCGCGTCAGGAATCCGATGATCGAGGGGCGACCCTGCTGCTTGTTCCACACATCGACGCCGACGGCGAAGAGCAGCACGAGGCCCTTGATCATCGACACCACATCGGCGCCTGCGCCGAGCAGCGCCAGACCGTTGTTCAGGAACGCCATCACGAGACCACCGATGATCGAGCCGATCACGGTTCCGATACCGCCGGACACGGCGGCACCACCGATGAACACCGAGGCGATCGCGTCGAGCTCCCACCCGTTGCCGTCTTGCGGACCCGATGCCGTGGCCCTGGCGACGTAGATCATGCCCGCGAGCGAGGCGAGGACGGACATGTTCATCATCACGAAGAAGTCGACCCAGCGGTCCTTCACACCGGAGAGGCGGGCCGCCTGCCGGTTGCCGCCGACCGCATAGATGTGGCGGCCGAACACGGTGTTGTTCGTGATGAAGGAGTAGAGGATGACGAGCGCGAGCAGGATGACGCCCGAGATCGGGAAGCTGGTGCCCTCGCGACCCGTCGCGAACAGCCATCCGGCGACGAGGATGACGGCCGAGATGAGCACGACCTTGGTGACGCTCACCCACAGCGGCGCCATGTCGGCACCCATCTTGTGCTGGATGCGGCGCGTGCGGATCTCCCAGAACACGATCCACAGGGCGCCGATGAGCGCGAGGACCATGGTGAGCACGTTGAAGGGGACGGGGATGAACGGCAGCTCAGGCAGATACCCCGCACCGATGACCTTGAAGTCCTGCGGAACCGGCACGGACTGCGAGTCGCCGACCCACTGGTTCGCGCCGCGGAAGAACAGCATGCCCGCGAGTGTCACGATGAACGCCGGTACCCCGACGTAGGCGACCCAGAATCCCTGCCAGGCGCCCACCAGCACGCCGACACCGAGCCCCAGGAGGATGCCCAGCGGCCAGGGGAGATTCCAGTCGGCCATCGCCTTCGCCACCACGATGCCCGTGAACGCGGCGACCGAGCCGACCGAGAGGTCGATGTGACCCATGATGATGACCATCACCATGCCGATCGCGAGGATCAGGATGTACGAGTACTGGTTGACGACGTTGATCAGGTTGCCCGAGGAGAGCGTGAGGCCGGTGCCCTTGATGATCCAGGTCAGCACCTGGAAGACGACCAGGATCACGACGAGGCTGCCGAGGATGCCGAACTGACGGAGGGTCGACTGGCCTCCCCCGAACATCTTCGTGATGTCCTTGAAGTGGAAGCCGCGCTTCGCGGTCGTGGTGTCGGTGGTCATGCGGATGCTTTCTGGGTCGCGGAGGTCATGCTGCGCATGAGGTCCTCAGGTGTCGCCTGATCGGCCGGGATGCAGTCGGTGACCCGACCTTCGAAGACGGTGTAGATGCGGTCGGAGATACCGAGGAGCTCGGGGAGCTCGCTGGAGATGACGATGACGCCCTTGCCCTGGGCCGCGAGCTCGTTGATGATCGCGTAGATCTCGTACTTCGCACCCACGTCGATGCCGCGCGTCGGCTCATCGAGGATCAGCAGGTCGGGGTCGGTGAACATCCACTTCGCCAGCACGACCTTCTGCTGGTTTCCCCCGGAGAGCTTGCCGACACCCTCTTCGACCGAGGGCGTCTTGATGCGGAGGGCCTTGCGATAGCGCTCGGCCACCGAGAACTCCTCCCGGGAGTCGACGACGCCGTTGTGCGCGATCTTCGACAGCTTCGCGGCCACGATCGACCGCTTGATGGTGTCGAGCAGGTTGAGTCCGAGCACCTTGCGGTCTTCGCTCACATAGGCGAGCCCGTGCTTGATGGCCGCCGAGACGTCGTGCAGGGCGATCTCCTGACCGTCCTTGATCATCGTGCCCGACAGGAACGTGCCGTACGACCGGCCGAAGATGCTCATCGCGAACTCGGTGCGCCCCGCGCCCATGAGCCCTGCGATGCCGACGACTTCACCCCGACGGACGTTGATGCTCGAGCCCTTGACGACCATGCGCTCCGAGACGGTCGGGTGCTGCACCCACCAGTCCTTGACCTCGAAGAACACATCGCCGATCTCGGGCGTGCGGTCCGGGTACCGGCTCTCGAGCGAGCGACCGACCATGCCGCGGATGATGCGGTCTTCGTTGATCTCACCGCGCGAGATGTCGAGCGTCTCGACCGTGCGGCCGTCGCGGATGATCGTGATCTCGTCGGCGATCTGCTCGATCTCGTTGAGCTTGTGACTGATCATGATCGACGCGATGCCCTTGGCCTTGAGGCCGAGGATCAGGTCGAGCAGGTGCTGCGAGTCGTTCTCGTTCAGTGCGGCGGTCGGCTCGTCGAGGATCAGCAGCTTGACGTCTTTGTTGAGGGCCTTGGCGATCTCGATCAGCTGCTGCTTGCCGACCCCGAGGGTCTTGATCTGCGCGTCGGGGTCTTCGTTCAGACCGACACGGGCCAGCAGTTCGATCGTGCGTTCCTTCTGAGCCTGCCAGTCGATGCGTCCGCCGCGCTGGATCTCGTTGCCGAGGAAGATGTTCTCTGTCACGGAGAGCTCGGGGATCAGGGCGAGCTCCTGGTGGATGATCGCGATGCCCGCCTGCTCGCTGGCGACGATGTCCTTGAAGCGCTGCTCCTCGCCGTAGAGCAGGATCTCCCCCTCGTAGGTCCCGTACGGATACACCCCCGAGAGGACCTTCATGAGGGTCGACTTCCCGGCGCCGTTCTCCCCGCAGATCGCGTGGATCTCGGCCGCGCGGACGGTGATGGAGACGTCGGCGAGCGCCTTGACACCCGGGAACTCCTTGGTGATGCGGCGCATCTCCAGGATCGGGCCTGACACGGTCGGCAACGTTGCTGTGGTGCTCACGGATCTTTCCTCGCGACGTGCGGTCACCTTCGATGTGACCGTTCACATTGGTACATCGTCGTCTTCGAGACGACCTCTGTCAAGTCGGCGCCGGCAATTCGAATCCCTACCGTGACACTGCCGAGATCCGCATGTTCTCGGGCCTCCAAGCGACAGCAAGGATCGAAAGGATTCGAAAGCACGCGTGGTCATGGAACGACCATGGAGCGGGCAGAGGATCCCGTCAGCGCATCGCGGCAGATTCGCGCGCGCGCAGCAGGGTCTGGAGCGGGCCGAAATCCGGTGCGTCCTCGCCGCGGATCTGGGCGAGCAGGATGCGCACGGCACGGCGCCCCAGCTCGGGGAAGTCCTGGTGCACCGTGCTGAGCGTCGGCGCCACGTGGGCCGCCACCGGGATGTCGTCGAAGCCGATCACGCTCACGTCGTGCGGCACCCGCACCCCCGAATCACGGAAGCCGTGCATCAGCCCGATCGCCATGAGATCGTTCGCGGCGAACACGGCGGTGAAGTCGCGTCGCAGCGAGAGCTCCTTGCCCGCGAAATAGCCGAAGTCCGCCGTCCAGTCGCCGCGGATCGGCGGGAATGTCGGCAGATCGGCCTCCCGCAGACCGTCGAGGTACCCGCGCATGCGCGACTCCGCCTCGATCCAGTCCTGCGGACCCGCCAGATGCAGGATGTCGGTGTGGCCGAGTGAGATCAGGTGCTCCGTCGCCGCCCTGGCACCCGCGACCTGGTCAGCGGACAGGCTCACCCCGTCCGAACCCGACGCGGTCTGCAGCGTCACGAACGGCATGTCGACATTCATGCCCCGAAGGACATGGAACACGCGCACCTGCGGCGCGAGCACCACGATGCCGTCGACCTGCTCCCGCGAGAGCTGACGGACGGCGGTGCCGATGGCCTCGGGAGTCGTGTCGGCGAGGTTGAGCGTCGAGACCGAGTAGCCCTCCTCGCGGGCCGCATCCTCGATCCCGGCGATCGACGACGTGGGGCCGAACTCCCCGATCGTGGCGGACAGGATGCCGAGCATGTTGGACTTGCTGGTCACCAGGGCGCGCGCGGCGAGGTTCGGCCGATAGTCGAGGACCGAGATCGCGTCGAGCACCTTCGCCTTGGTCTCCGGGCGGATGCTCGGATGGTCGTTGAGCACGCGAGACACCGTCTGGTGCGAGACCCCCGCGAGTCGCGCGACATCGCGGATACTCGGCATCCGCGCGCGCTCGGAGGCAGTGGCCATCACGTGCCTCCTCGCTTGTGCACGGTCACATCGTCTCTTCATTATGTCCCGCGGCGCGCGCGCATGCACGTCTCGGGGGCGCGGAGGGCGCCGGGAGGGTTGTGCTGTCGCACCGGAATCACCCCCGCCTTTCGTCGAGCGGCACCGGACCGCCCCTCCCCTGCATGGCATCGTGGCGGCGTGGACACTCTGCTGCGCGGCGGGCGCGTCATCGACCCGAAGACCGCGACCGACCGGGTCGCCGACCTCCTGATCGCCGATGGACGGATCGCCGCGATCGGCGACGACCTCGATGCACCGCGAGGCGCCGACATCGTGGACGCCGCCGGGCTGATCGTCGGACCGGGGTTCATCGACCTCCACAGTCACGTGCACTCGATCGCGGGACAGCGGCTCCAGGCGATGGACGGCGTCACCACGGCGCTCGACCTCGAAGCCGGGCTCATGCCCATCGCCGAAGCCATGGCTCGCGCGGCAGCCGACGGTCGGCCGGTGAACTACGGCTTCTCGGCCTCCTGGTCGCAGGCCAGGGCCTACGCGCACCTTGACCGCGTTCCCGTCGCGGACTTCACCGCCTCGATGGACCTGCTCGCCAAGCCCGACTGGCAGCGCTCCTCCTCCCCCACGGAGCGCCGCCGCTGGCTCGGCCTGCTCGAGGACGAGCTCGGCGCCGGCGCCCTCGGCATCGGCGTGCTCATGGGATACGCGCCGCGCTCCGATCCCGACGAGTACCTGGAACTCGCACGGCTCGCCGCCGCCGCGCACGCCCCGACCTTCACGCATGTGCGCGAACTGATCGAGGCCGACCCCCGCACGCCCATCGACGGCTCGGAGGAGCTGGTCAGGGCCGCCGGCGAGACCGGTGCAGCGATGCACCACTGCCACGTCAACAGCACATCGCTCCGGCACGTGGACCGCGTGCTCGCACTGCTCGACCGCAGCCGTGCCGCCGGGTCGCGGGTGACCGTCGAGGCCTACCCCTACGGCGCGGGCAGCACCGCGATCGGGGCGTTCTTCCTCGCCCCCGAGAAACTCGCGGGCCTCGGCATCACGCCGCGCTCGCTCGTGCTGGTCGACACCGGCGAGCGGATCGCCGACGAGGCCCGTCTGCGCGAGGTGCGCGCGACCGACCCCGGCGCGACCTGCATCGTCACGTTCCTCGACGAGGCCGATCCCTTCGATCGCGCGCACCTGCACCGTGCGCTGGCCTACCCCGACGCGATCGTGGCGAGCGACGCGATGCCGATCTCCTGGTCAGAGGGTGACGGACGGACGGTGTACGAGCAGCGCGACTGGCCGCTGCCCGCCGGGGGCCACACCCATCCCCGCACCGCAGGCACCTTCGCGAAGTCTCTGCGCCTGATGGTGCTCGAGAGCGGCACGTGGACCTGGCTCGAAGCGTTCCGGCGCTGCTCGCACCTGCCGGCGCGCGTTCTCGACGAGGTGTCGTCAGGGATGCGCACCAAGGGCCATCTCGGGATCGGCGCCGACGCGGACGTCGTGGTCATCGACCCCGCCACACTGACCGACCGCGCGACCTACGCCGACCCGACGCGGCCGTCGCGCGGCATCCGCCAGCTGTACGTGCACGGCACAGCGGTCGTGCACGCGGGAGAGATCGTGACCGATGCCCTGCCGGGGCGCGCGGTGAGAGGAGACGCATGATGAATGAGGAGCTGCAGGAGTTCCTGGACGCGACCGCCGCCGAACTCGGGGTCCCCGGTGCCGTGGTCGGCGTCGTCGACGGAGACCACGACCTCGTCGCGACCACCGGGGTCGCCGCCGTCGACACCGGTGCACGGGTGACCGAGCGGACGCTGTTCCAGATCGGGTCCACGTCGAAGACCTTCACCGGCACCGTCGCGATGCACCTGATCGAGAAGGGCGAGCTCGACCTCGAGACCCGCGTCGCCGACGTGCTCCCCGGCTTCCGCCTGGCCGATACGGAGGCCCTCGACGCGCTGCGGGTACGACACCTCCTCACCCATTCCGGAGGCTTCCTCGGCGACGCCGACGAACAGCCGGGCTGGGACGACGACGCGCTCGCCCGCAACATCGCGGGGTACGCGGACCTCCCGCAGTTCTTCGCTCCCGGCACGATCGCGTCGTACAGCAATGCGGGTATCCGGCTGCTCGGCCGCATCATCGAGGTGGTCACCGGCGAGCCTTTCGAGCAGGCCGTGCAGCGCGTGATCCTCGACCCGCTCGGGATGACCGAGACGTTCTTCTTCCCCTGGGACGTGATCGGCCGACCGCACGCGGTCGGCCATGTCCCCGGCGAGGACGGCGCGATGACGACGTTGCCCTCCTGGCCACTGACCCGCGACATCGGACCGGAGGGCGGCATCGTGTCGTCGGTGCGCGACCAGCTGACGTACGCACGGTTCCAGATGCGCGGCGAGAGCGCCGGCTCCGCCCCGGTCACCACGGCGACGCGCCTGTTGATGCAACAGCCCCAGCTGACCGCGGGGCCTCCCGTCGACGCGATCGGCTTCCCGTGGCTGCTCTCGCGCCACGGATCGGCCAGGGTCGTCAAGCACGGCGGGAACATCGCCGACACGCAGCTGAGCGAGTTCGTGCTCGCACCGGACGAGGACCTCGCGATCACGGTGCTGACGAACAGCGGCAGCGGCAAGGCGCTCGGCGCGAAGGTGACCGACTGGTGCTTCGCGCACCTGCGGGGCATCTCCCCCTCCGCGGAGCAGGCCGACCTGCGTCCGGTGGAGAGGCTCGACGAGGTCGTCGGTCGATACGACGCCGGTCAATGGCACTACGACGTCACGCGCGTCGGCGACGCCCTGGAGTTCAACATGGTGCTGCGGGAGGACATCGCCGCGCTCGGCATCCCGCCGCGTCCACCCCTGCGTCTGCGCGTGCGGTCGGACGGCGCGCTCGTCACGGACACGGACCAGCCCGTCGGGCGCCTCCTCGACACCACAGAGGGCGGCCCCGAGCTGCTCCACCTGGGTCTGCGAGCGGTCAGACGACGCTGAGGACCGCGCTTCGTCCGACACGACCAACGTCGAGCCAAGTCTCGTCCGGGCCGACCAACGCCCCCGCGAAACACCCGAATAGTCTCGGCCCATCGCCGTCACCCGATCGACGGCAAGCGGGACGAACCATTTCGACGAAGAGGAGCGCACGTGTCCGACCTGAACGAAATCGGCAGCTGGGTGCAGGAGAACCTGCCCACGTTGCTCGCCGACGCGCACATCCCCGCGGCATCCGTCGCGATCCTGTCCGGTGGCGAGATCTTCACCGCCGCCACCGGCATCCTGAACCGCAACACCGGCGTCGAGGCCGATGAGGACTCGGTCTTTCAGATCGGCTCGATCACCAAGACCTGGACGGCGACGCTGATCATGCAGTTGGTCGACGAGGGGCGCCTCGACCTCGACGCCCCGGTGCGCGACACGGTCCCCGCCTTCGCGATCGGCGACGACGCCGCCGCGAGCGCGATCACGACCCGACAGCTCCTCAGCCACGTCGGCGGCTTCGAGGGCGACCTCTTCAACGACACGGGTGTGGGCGACGACGCGGTGGAGAAGTATCTGGCGACGATCGCCGACGCCCCGCAGCTCTTCGCGCCAGGAGAGCGCTTCTCCTACAACAACGCGGCGTTCGTCGTCCTGGGCCGTATCGTCGAGGTGCTGCGCGATCTGCCGTACGACCAGGCGCTGCGCACGCACCTGATCGCCCCGCTCGGCCTCACCCACGTGGCCACCACCGCGGCGGAGGCGATCATGTTCCGCGCGGCGCTCGGGCACATCCCCGCGGAAGGCAGCGACGAGCCGGTCGCGGCGCCGGTATGGAGCCTGGTGCGCTCGAACGCCCCCGCCGGTTCGATGCTCGCCATGACCTCACGCGACCTCGTGACGTACGCGCGTATGCACCTGGACGGCGGTACCGCTGCCGATGGCACCCGCGTGCTCTCCGCGGAGAGCGTCGCAGCGATGCAGGAGCGGCAGGTGGAGCTTCCCGAACTCGGGCTGATGGGCGATGCCTGGGGCCTCGGCTGGGAGATCTTCGACTGGGACGGCGGGACGGTGATCGGGCACGACGGCGGCACGATCGGGCAGAACGCGTTCCTGCGGATGGTGCCGGGCGCCGGCGTCGCCGTCGCCGTGCTGACGAACGGCGGACAGACCGTCGACGCGTATCACGCGATCGTGTCGAAGGTGCTCGCGGCGCTCGCGGGCATCACGGTGCCCGCCCTGCCGACCGTTCCGGAGGCGCCCGTCGCCATCGACCTCGACCGCGTGCTCGGCACGTACTCGTCGTCCGTCTCGGACTCGACCGTGCGTGTGGACGACGACGGACGGGTGTGGCTCGAACGCACCATGAAGGGCATCTTCGCCGAACTCGGCCCTGCCCCCGAGCCCGTCGAGCTCGTCGGCTGGTCCGGCGACACCCTGCTCCCCCGCAAGGCCGAGCACGGGATGCGCATGCCGCACGCCTTCGTCGGCGATGACGGCAGCGGACGCGCACTCTACCTGCACACGGGCCGCGCGGATCGGCGGATCGACGCATGAGTGGTGCCACCGCGGTTGCTCCGGCCACCGCGGAGATCGCCGACATCTTCGCGGATGCGGGAGCGAACGGGTTCCTGCATGCGCGGGAGATCGGCGCCCCCGACGCCGCCGAGGTGACGCACGGCGCAGACGAACCGGTCGTCCTCGCGTCGGTCTTCAAGATCCTGGTGCTCACCGCCTATGTGCGGGCCGTCGCCGCCGGCGAGCTCGACCCGACCGGTCGCACGACCGTGACGGCGCGCTACCGCATCGGCGGCGTCGGCACGGCCGGATTCGCCGACGACGTCGAGGCCAGCTGGCGCGACCTGGCCCTGAACATGATGACGATGAGCGACAACGCCGCAACCGACGTGCTCTACCACCGGCTCGGCGCCGACGCCGTGAACCGGGTGATCGCCGACCTGGGGCTCGACGGCACCCGACTGATCGGCTGCTGTGAAGACCTGTTCGCCTCCGTGGTGACAGACCTCGGCGGCACACCGGACAGCGACCTGGACGAGCTGATCGGCAGTGCGACTCCGGAGCAGATCCTGGCGCTCGATGCGGTGCACCCCGTCCGCACCTCGCACTCCACCCCGCGCGATGTCACGACGCTGCTGAACGCCCTGTGGACCGACGCGGCGGCTCCTGCGGACGCCTGCCGCCAGGCCAGGGACATCATGGCCCAGCAGATCTGGCCGCACCGGCTCACCTCGGGGTTCCCGAACGGAGTGCTCATCGCCGCCAAGACGGGCACGCTTCCCACCTGGCGCAACGAGGCGGGCGTCGTCACCTACCCCGACGGCCGTCAGTACGCGGTCGCCGTGTTCACGCGCGCGACCTCCCTCGCCGACCGGCAGCCCCTGGTCGACGCCTCGATCGGCCGTGCGGGATTCGCCGCGGTCGAGCACCTGCGCACGCGCTGATCCCCTCACCCGCCGCTCGCACCCCATCGCTGTAGATCACTCATCCCAGACACTGCACTCATCCCAGACACTGCACCATCACAGACACTGCTGGAGGCTTCTGATGCGTTCTCGTACCCCGCTGGTCGCCCTGCTCGCCGTCACGGCCCTCGCCCTGACATCCTGCGCCGCGAGCGCTCCCCCCGGAGGCGGTGACAGCGCCGAGGGCGTCCTCGCGGACGGCAAGACCTTCACCTCGGTGATCTCGACCGATCCGGGCAGCCTCGACCCGTTCATCACCGTGATGTCGGTCGCCCGCTCCATCGACCGCTTCGTCTACGGGCGCCTGGTCGAGACGACGGAGGACGGCTCGATCGTCTCCGGTCTCGCCGAGTCCTGGGAGGCCGACACCACCACGGCGACCTTCACCCTGCGCGACGGCATCACCTGTGACGACGGCACGCCGCTGACCGCCACCGACGTCGCAGCCAACATCACGCACATCGGCGACCCCGCCAATGGCTCGCCGCTGATCGGCCTGCAGGTGCAGCCGGGGACCACCGCCGTCGGCGACGATGCGGCCGGCACCGTGACGGTCACGAGCGGACGCCCCGACTCGTTCCTGCTCGAGAACGTCGGCAGCGTGTCGATCGTGTGCGGCACCGTGATCGACGACCCGGACGCCCTCGCCAAGGGCGAAGGATCGACGGGCATGTTCACGATGACCGAGATCGTGCCGAACAGCCAGTACACGCTCACCCGCCGCGACGACTTCACGTGGGGTCCCGGCGACTGGGATGCGACGCAGAAGGGCCTGCCGGACACCGTCGTGTTCCGGGTGGTCCCCAACGAGACCACCGCCGCGAACCTGCTGCTCTCCGGCGAGGTCAACGCCGCGCTCGTGATAGGCCCGGACAGCGCGCGCATGGAGAGCGCCGGTCTGTACCACACCGATCTCCAGACGCCGGGCGGATCGTTCACCTTCAACCAGGCCGAAGGCCGGCCCACGGCCGACCAGGCGGTGCGCGACGCGCTCATGCAGGCCGTCGACCTCGAGCAGATGCGTCAGGTCATCGGCAGCGGCAAGGCCACGGTGCCGACCGGCCTGGTCACCGTGTCGCCGAACCCGTGCCGGGCCGACACCGTGTCGGGCCACCTGCCGGAGTTCGACGCGGACGCCGCTGCGGCCGCCCTCGACGACGCCGGCTGGTCGGCAGGCTCCGACGGGGTGCGCAGCAAGGACGGCGAGACGCTCACCCTCCGGATGATCTACTCCTCGCAGCTCGGCGACGCGGGCAACGCCGCCGCCGAACTCGCACAGTCGGCATGGAAGGACCTCGGCGTCGACATCACGGTCACCGCGGTCGACTCCCCCACCTTGAGCGAGGTGCTCTTCTCCACCGGCGACTGGGACATCTCCGCCGCGCCCCTCACAGTCAACCTGCCGAGCATGCTCGTGCCGTTCTACTCGGGTCCGACCCCGCCGAACGGCACCAACTTCGCCTCGATCGACAACGCCGACTACACGGCTGCCGTCACCGCGGCGTCGCAGAAGCCGGGCACCGAGGGATGCGACGAGTGGTCGGCCGCCGAGGTGGCGCTGTTCGAGACCACCAGCGTCGTCCCGTACGCGAACATCGTGCGCTCGACCTTCGCGCAGAAGTCGACCTTCACCGAGAGCGACGGGATCGACCCGACGTCGATCCGGATGTTCGAGTAGCAGAGAGCCGGAGGCAGCCGATGGCCAGCACCACCGCCACGCAGGCGATACTGATCAGATCCGCACGGTCGGACAACCCCTGGGTGTCCTTCCTGGTCCGTCGCGGAGGGCAGTTCGTGCTCTCGGTGTGGGTGCTGGTCACGGCTGCCTTCCTCATGATCCACCTGGTGCCGGGAGACCCGGTGCGAGCGGCTCTCGGACTCAACGCCCCCGCCGAGCTCGTGGAGGCCAAACGCGCGGCTCTGGGGCTGGACCAACCGCTCATCGTGCAGTACTTCCGCTACATCGGCGGCCTGTTCACGGGCGACATGGGGTCTTCGATGATCACCAGTCAGCCCGTGTCCGAGATCATCTCCACCCGACTCCCGGCGACGTTGCAGCTCGCCCTCCTCGCCGTGCTGCTGGTGCTCCTGGTCTCCGTGCCCCTCGGGGTCACGATGGCGGTGGCGACCCGCGGCGGCCGGCGTCGAGGACTCGAGCTCGCGTTCGCCGCCGGCTCCGTGATCCTCGCCGCTATCCCCGAGTTCCTCCTCGCCGTCGGCCTCGTCTACGTCTTCGCGGTCTCCCTGGGCTGGTTCCCGGTCGCCGGCAACACCGCGCCGTTCGCTCTGGTCCTCCCTGTGGTCGCCCTCGCCGTCGGACCCATCGCGGTGTTCTCGCGCATCATCCGCGTCGAGGTGCTGTCGGTCCTCGGCCAGGACTTCATCCGCACCGCCAGGGCGAAGAGGCTCGCCCCGCACCGCATCTACTCTCGCCACGCCCTGCCGAACGCGATGACGGCGACGCTCACCCTCACCGGCCTCCTGCTGACGGGCATGGTCGCGGGAACGGTGCTGGTCGAGAACGTGTTCGCCTGGCCGGGCCTCGGAACGATGATCGTCCAGTCGATCCTCACCAAGGACTACTCGGTCGTGCAGGGCATCGTGCTCGTGTACGGCATCGGGGTGCTGCTGGTGAACCTGGTGATCGACGTGATCCTCGCGCTCCTCGACCCTCGATCCACCATCCGGGAGGCATGATGTCGGCACGCACCGCCTGGTCGGGCATCGTCCGTTCACCCCTGGGACTGACCGCGCTCAGTCTGTTCCTGCTGGTCGCCCTCACCGCGATCTTCGCACCGATCATCTGGGGTGCTCAGGCCGAGCAGGTGAACCCCGCCGAGATCACGCAGGGGCCGAGCGCGGCGCACCTGCTGGGCACCGATACGCTCGGGCGCGATGTGCTCGCGCGGGTCCTGGTGGCGACCCGGCTCTCGGTCGTGCTCGCCGTGCTCGCGGTGATCATCGGCGTCGTCGCAGGGACCCTGCTGGGAACGGCGCCCTCCGTGCTCCCGCGGTGGGCGGGGCGGCCGATCGTCGGATTCGTGAACATCGCGGTCGCCTTCCCCGGGCTCCTGCTCGCCCTGTTCTTCGCGGTGATCTTCGGGGTCGGCACGACCGGATCGGTGCTGGCGATCGGCTTCGCGATGGCGCCGCAGTTCGCCCGGCTGACCCAGACCCTCTCGGCCGCGATCGCAGGACGCGACTTCATCTCCGCCGCGCAGGTGGCCGGGGTGTCCCGCGTCCGCATCCTGATCCGGCACATCCTGCCGAACATCGGCGAGCCGCTCATCGTCAACGCGACCGTCGCCGCCGGATCCGCCCTGCTCGCCTTCGCCGGCCTGTCGTTCCTCGGACTCGGCGTGCAGGTGCCGGCATACGACTGGGGCCGCCTGCTCGGAGAAGGCCTGAATCGCATCTACCTCAACCCCGCGGCGGCCCTGGGTCCCGCGGTGGCCGTGGTGATCGCCGGACTCGCGTTCAACCTCCTCGGCGAGACCGCAGCGGCCGCCCTCGGCGGGCGTTCGGCTCGTCGGCGGCACGCTCTTCCCGCTGTCGCGTCATCGTCCCCACGCGCCGACGCCCCTCAGCCCGCGCAGGTCGACGGCGACGACGTGGTGCTCCTCGTCGACGACCTGCGCGTCTCCTTCCCGACCCCAGCCGGATGGGTCACGCCGGTGCGCGGGGTGTCGTTCGCGATCTCGCGCGGCGAGGCCATCGGCGTGGTCGGCGAGTCGGGCTCCGGCAAGAGCCTGACCGCTCTCGCGGCCGCCCGACTGATCGAGCGACCGGGGCACATCGACGCCGCTCGCCTGGACTTCTGCGGCACCTCGCTGCTGACCTCGCCGGACCGCGCGATCCGCAGCCTTCTCGGCACCTCGCTCGCGATGGTCTTCCAGGATCCGATGACGTCGTTCAACCCGACCAGGCGGATCGGCTCGCAGTTGGCGGAGGCCGCGTCGGAGCATCAGGGCATGAGCCGCCGCGACGCCATGACGCGAGCGGTCCAACGGCTGCAGTCGGTGCGGGTGCCGGCGGCCGCCCGCCGCGCGCACCAGTACCCGCACGAGTTCTCCGGTGGCATGCGGCAGCGCGCCATGATCGCGATGGGGCTCATGAACCATCCGCGTCTGATCATCGCGGACGAGCCGACCACCGCGCTCGACGTCACCGTGCAGCGCCAGGTGCTCCAGCTGCTCGCCGGTGTGCGCCGTGACACCGACGCCGCGATCCTGCTGATCAGCCACGACATCGCGGTCGTGGCGCAGACCTGTGAGCGCGTGCTGGTGATGTACGCCGGCCGCATCGTCGAGGATCTGCCCGCCGCCGCCCTGCACACGGGGGCGCAGCATCCGTACACACGGGCGCTCCTCGAGGTGGTGCCCGAGCTCGACGCGGATCGGGATGCGCCCCTCAAGATGATCCCCGGCCGCCCACCGGCGCCCGGCGCCTTCCCACCCGGATGCGCGTTCGCCGATCGCTGCCCCCTCGCCTCGGCGGTCTGCCGCGAGCGCGACCCGGAGCTCGCCGCCGCGGGCCCTGGGCACCGCGTGGCGTGCTGGCATCCGGTGGACGACCGCGTCGCCGCTTCCGCGGCGCAGGCACAGATCGAGGAAGAGACGGTCCCCCGATGAGCGAACTCCGCTTCGATCGTGTCAGCGTCCGCTACGGCACGCACCGCTCCGGTCTCACCGCCGTGGACGACGTGGGCCTCACCGTGCCCTCCGGGTCCGTCGTGGGGCTCGTCGGCGAATCCGGGTCGGGCAAGTCCACCCTCGCCCGCGCGGCGATCGGACTCGCACCGATCAGCGAAGGGGCCATCACGCTCGACGGCGCCGACGTCCGCGGGTTCCGTCGCCGCCGCCCGATCCAGATGGTCTTCCAGGACCCGTTCTCCTCCCTCGACCCCCGGATGACGATCGGGGAGTCGATCGCGGAGGCCCTCCCCCGCGACGTGCGGGGCACCAGAGCCCGCCGGGCCGAGGTCGCACGGCTGCTCGACCTGGTGAGCCTCGACGCGGATCGAGCACAGTCGCTGCCGGCGGCCCTCTCCGGCGGTCAGCGCCAGCGCATCGCCCTCGCGAGGGCTCTTGCCGCCCGCCCGGAGGTGGTGATCGCCGACGAGATCACCTCGGCGCTCGACGTCTCGGTGCAGGGGTCCGTGCTCAACCTCGTGCGCGAGCTCCGCGGCGAGCTCGACCTGACGATGCTGTTCATCTCGCACAACCTCTCGGTCGTGCGCTACCTGAGCGACCACATCGCCGTGATGTACCTGGGGCGGATCGTCGAGGTCGGCCCGACCGAGCAGGTGCTCGCCGACCCGCAGCATCCGTACACCCGCGACCTGCTGCAGGCGGCACCGACCAGGCACGGGAACCTCCTCGCGGTCGATCCGCTCGCGCCCGTCGACGTCGAACCGGCCGACCCGCACGCCCCGCCGAGCGGATGCCGCTTCCACCCGCGGTGCCCCATCGGCCCCGCCGCGCGGCCCGATCGACAGATCTGCGTCCTCACGGAGCCGCCGCGGCCGACGGGAACGGTCGGAGCCGCATGCCACTTCGCCGGCTCCGGTCCGGACGCCGCGCTGGGGACTGTGCCCTCGCCCCAAAGCACCCTCCTGGTTTCGGCCGCCGACACAACACGCTCCCCGCACTCTGCGGACACAGTGAACTGACCATCCGATTGGAGCCCTCATGAATCGCCTCACCGTCGACGACCTGCTCTCCCTCCGCTCACCCGAGCAACCCGCACTGTCGCCCGACGGTTCCCGCGTCGCGTACGTGCTCCGCGCGACCGACCGCGACGGCGATCGCGACACCCGCGCGCTGTGGCAGGTGCCGACCTCCGGAGGCGACGCCGCCCCCCTCACGCACGGGACGGCGGACACGACTCCGGTCTGGAGCCCCGACGGCGCGCAGCTCGCGTTCCTGCGCGCACAGGACGGCCCTGCGCAGATCTGGCTGCTCCCGGCAGCGGGAGGCGAGCCGCGCGGCCTGACGACTCTTCCGCTCGGCGCCGGGACTCCGGTGTGGAGCCCGGATGGCGCGCGCATCGCCTTCGCGGCCCCCGTCGACACCGCGGCCCTCCCCGGGGAGAGCGCCGACACCATCCTCGCACGGCGTTCCGCACCGGCGGCGACCGACCGTCTGGGGTACAAGGCCGACGGCGCGGGCAACCTCGGCACGCTCGTGCAGCAGTTGCACGTGCTCGACGTCGCGTCGGGAGCGGTCACCGTGCTGACCCGCGGTCGCGCGCACGCCACCGACCCGTTCTGGTCGCCCGACGGCACGCAGCTCGCCTTCTCGTCCAGCCCGGACGACGACGCGGATCTCACCATGCGGATCCCGGTCTTCGTCGTCTCGTCGACCGACCCGAACAGCGCTCCGGTGCGGATCAGCGCCCCCGACGTGCAGGCCTCAGCCGTCGGCTGGACTCCGGATGGGAGCCGGGTGATCGCGGCGGGGCGCACCGACACCGAGGTGGGAAACGCCGACCTGCTGCTGTTCCCGCTCGACGGCGGCGAGGTGCGGAACCTCACCGGATCGCTCGACCGCAACGTGATGCCCGGCGGACCCGGATACCCGGGCGGCATGCCGCAGTTCACCGACGACGACACTCTGGTCTTCTGTCTGCGCGACAACGGGTACTCCCACCTGTACCGCATCCGCCTCGACGGGTCGGACGCCGTCCCCCTGATCGACGGCAGCGGCAACGTCTCGGGGCTGTCGGTGTCCGGGACCTCGGCCGCGGTCGTCGCCGCCTCGTCCGACTCGTTCGGCGACGTCGCCCTGGTCGACCTGGCCGACGGCACGCAGAGAACCCTCACGGCGTACGGGACCCCGGAGTTCGACCTGGTGCCCGCCGAGGAGCGGCGCTTCACGATCTCCGACGGCACGGTCGTGACGGGGTGGCTGCGCCGCGATCCCGACGCGACCGGACCCCTCCCGCTGCTGCTGGACATCCACGGCGGACCCCACAACGCGTGGAACGGAGCGGCCGATCTGATCCACCCGTACCACCAGGTGCTGGCGCGCCGCGGGTGGGCGATCCTCACGCTCAACCCGCGCGGCAGCGACGGCTACGGCGACGCGTTCTTCTCCGCCGTGTCGGGCGGCTGGGGTGTGAACGACGCGAACGACTTCCTGGAGCCGATCGATGAGCTCGTCGCCGAGGGCATCGCCGACCCGGCACGGCTGGCCGTGACCGGCTACAGCTACGGCGGCTTCATGACCTGCTTCCTCACCTCGCGCGACGATCGGTTCGCGGCGGCGGTCGCCGGCGGCGTGGTGACGGATCTCTTCTCGATGGGCGGCACCTCGGACTACGGACACTTCCTCGCCGAGAAGGAGAACGGCGGCCTGGCCTGGCGCGACGAACAGCGGATCTCGGCGCAGTCGCCCTTCACCCGGGTCGACCAGGTCACGACGCCGACCCTGATCCTGCACGGCGCCGCAGACGAGCGGTGCCCCGTCGGCCAGGCGGAGCAGTGGTTCACGGCACTTCGCGAGCGCGATGTGCCGACGCGCCTGGTGCTGTACCCCGGAGGGTCGCACCTGTTCGTGCTCTCCGGGAAGCCTTCGCACCGCGCGGACTTCTCGCAGCGCGTGATCGACTGGGTGGAGCAGTACGCACCTCCCGCGGGCAAGCCCGCCCGGGCGCGCCTCGACGCCCGGCACTGGCAGCAGCGGCTGAGCGCCCTCGCCACCGCGCACAAGGTGCCAGGGGCGACGCTCGGGATCCTCCGGCTCGGTGAGGAACCGGTATATGCGCATCACGGCATCCTCAACGCCCGCACGGGGATCGAGGCCACCGACGACTCCGTGTTCCAGATCGGCTCGATGAGCAAGGTGTGGACGACCTCGGTGGTGATGCGACTGGTCGACGAGGGCAAGCTCGACCTGGATGCGCCGATCGTGGAGTACGTCCCGGAGTTCTCCTCCTCCGACCCCGAGGTCACCCGCACCGTCACGATGCGCCACCTCCTCACACACACCAGCGGGATCGACGGCGACGTCTTCACCGACACCGGCCGCGGCGACGACACCCTGGAGAAGTACGTCGCCCTGCTCGACGGTGTGGCGCAGAACCACCCGCTCGGTGCCACGATGTCGTACTGCAACTCGGGCTTCGTGCTCGCCGGGCGCGTGATCGAGAAGATCACCGGCACCAGCTGGGACCAGGCGATGCGCGACCTGCTCATGACCCCACTGGGACTCACGCACTCGACCACCCTCCCCGAGGAGGCGATCATGTTCCGCGCGGCCAGCGGCCACACGGGCGTCGACGACGACGGAGAGCCCACCCTCGCGCCGGCATGGATGCTGCCACGGGCGATGGGACCTGCCGGACTCGTCAACTCCACGACGGCCGATGTGCTCGCCTTCGCGCGCATGCATCTGACCGGGGGGCTCGCCGCCGACGGCACACGCGTGCTGTCAGAGGAGAGCGTGCGACGGATGCAGCAGCGCGAGGTCGACATGCCCGATCCGTACTCGCTCGGCGACGCGTGGGGCGTCGGCTGGATCCTCTTCGATTGGGACGGCCGCCGGCTGTACGGCCACGACGGCAACACGATCGGACAGGCCGCGTTCCTGCGCATCCTTCCCGACGAGCAGGTCGCGGTCACGCTGCTCACCAACGGCGGGAACACGCATGACCTGTACATCGAGCTCTTCGACGAGATCTTCGCCGAGGTCGCCGATGTGCACCTTCCGGTCGGTCTCACGCCACCCGAGGAGCCGTTCGAGGACGACTTCTCCGACTACGTCGGCGTGTACGACCGTTCGGGCGTCCGCACCGAGATCTTCGCGGAGGACGGCGGTCTGCGCATGCGGACGACCTTGAACGGCCCGCTCGCCGCGCTCCTCCCCGACCCCGTGCAGGAGCATCCACTGGTGCCGGTGCGCACGGGCGAGTTCGTGATGCGGCCGGAGGGCGAACAGAACTGGAACGCCGTCGTCTTCTACTCGCTGCCCAGCGGCGAGCGCTACCTGCATCACGGTGTCCGCGCCGCGCCGAAGGTGTCGTGATGATCGTGCAGGCCGGCCAGGACCTCGACGTGGTCCTGACCGACATCGAGACCCTCGTCTCGTGCGAGTCGCCATCGGACGATCTCGCAGCCGTCGCGCGCAGCGCCGACGTCGTGGCCGCTCTCGGTGAGCGCATGCTGGGCGTCGCGCCGGAACGGATCGTCCTCGAGGGGCGGACGCACCTGCGCTGGCGGTTCGGCGACCCCGCCGTGCTGGTGCTCGGTCACCACGACACCGTGTGGCCGCTGGGGTCTCTCGACCGGCTGCCGTTCGACGTCTCCGACGGAATCCTCCGCGGGCCCGGCTGCTTCGACATGAAGACGGGCGTCGTCATGGCCCTGCACGCGGTGGCCGCGCTGCCGGACCGCACGGGCGTCAGCATCCTCATCACGGGCGACGAAGAGCTCGGGTCGCCGAGCTCACGCGGGCTGATCGAGCAGGAGGCCCTCGGCTGCGCCGCGGTGCTGGTGCTCGAGGCCGCCGCCGACCGTGGTGCCGTGAAGATCGCCCGCAAAGGGGTGTCGCTGTATCGGGTGCACGTCGAAGGCCGAGCGGCACACGCCGGACTCGAACCCGAGCGCGGCGTGAATGCCGCCGTCGAAGCAGCCCATCTGCTGCTCGCGGTCGCCGCCCTGGGCGACGCCGCCGCGGGCACGAGCGTCACACCGACGCTCCTGAGGGCCGGGAGCACCACCAACACGGTTCCCGCCGCGGCGGAGTTCGCCGTCGATGTGCGGGTGCGCACCGTCGCGGAGCAGGACCGGGTCGACGCGGCGATCCGCGCCATCGCCCCCACGCTCCCCGGCGCCGTGATCCGGGTGGAGGGCGGCGCGAATCGTCGGCCGATGGAGCCTGAGTCCTCCGCCGCGCTCTTCGCCGAGGCGGTCGCGATCGCCGAGGCCGCCGGACTCACACCGTTCGACGGCGTCGCGGTCGGCGGGGCATCCGACGGCAACTTCACCGCCGGTCTCGGCGTGCCGACCCTCGACGGGCTGGGCGCCGTCGGCGGTGGAGCGCACGCCGACGACGAGCACGTGATCGTGGCGATGATCCCGGAACGCATCGCGCTGCTGCACGGGCTGCTCTCCGCGGCTCTGCCGGGAGGGAGGGCATGAGCATGACGGACGCCGCGGCGTACAGCGCCTCACCGCAGGAGGCAGCGGATGCGGCGAGCGCTGCGGCGGCCACGGCCGGCGTGGAGATCCGCCTGCTCGGCGACGTGGACGAGTTCACGCGGGTCGCCGACCTGTTCCAGCGCATCTGGACCAAGCAGGGCGAGACCTCGCCCGTGAACGTCGAGACCCTGCGCGCCCTGTCCAAGGCGGGGAGCTACGTGGGGGGTGCGTTCGAGCACGACGAGCTCGTCGGCGCGTGCTTCGGATTCTTCGCGGCGCCGGATCAACGCGCGCTGCACAGTCATATCGCGGGTGTCTCACAGCGGATGCGCGGCCGCAGCGTCGGCTTCGCGCTGAAGGTGCATCAGCGCGCCTGGGCGCTGGCGGAGGGGCTCGACGAGATCTCCTGGACCTTCGATCCGCTGATCAGCAGGAACGCCCATTTCAACCTCGTGAAGCTCGCCGCGACGCCCACGTCGTATCACCGCAACTTCTACGGGCACATGGCCGATGCGCTCAACGGGGCGGACGACACCGACCGGATGCTGGTGACCTGGTACGTCCGCGACCCGCTGGTCGTGGCGGCATGTCACGGCGAGCCCGCCCGCCCCGACGCGCGCGTCGCGGCGGAGCCCCTGCTGAGCGTGGGCGACGACCTCGGGCCGCTCCGGCATCGCACCGACGCCAGGATCGTGCGGGTGGCGCTGCCGCGCGACATCGAGTCGCTGCGTCTCACGGAGCCGGCTCGTGCGACGGCGTGGCGCCTGGCGCTGCGCGACACGCTCGGAGCCCTGCTGGAGGGCGGAGGGCGCGTGCTCTCCTTCGACCGCTCCGGCGCGTACACCATCGACAGAGGAGAACAGGGATGAAGCTCACCGGATTCGAGCTGCGCGTGATCGAGATGCCGTTGGTGTCGCCGTTCCGGACGTCGTTCGGGGTGCAGACCGTGCGGGAGGCGCTGGTGGTCCGCGCGGTCACCGACGAGGCCGAGGGCTGGGGCGAGGGCGTGGCGATGAACGACCCGCTGTACTCGTCCGAGTACGTGGCGGCGAGCGTCGACGTGATCACCCGGTTCCTGCTGCCTGCCCTCACGCAGGTGCAGGACCTCGACGCCGCGGGGGTCGCGCCGGCCCTCGCCAAATTCAAGGGACATCGCATGTCGAAGTCCGCCGTCGAGCTGGCGGTCCTCGACGCCGAGCTGCGGGCCTCCGGCGTCCCCCTCTCGCGGGAGCTGGGCGCCGTGCGCGATCGGGTCGATTGCGGCGTCTCCGTGGGGATCATGGACTCGATCCCCGAGCTGCTCGACGCGGTGAGCGGCTACCTCGACGAGGGGTACGTGCGCATCAAGCTCAAGATCGAGCCGGGGTGGGACATCGAGCCGGTGCGTGCGGTGCGCGAGCGCTTCGGCGACGACGTGCTGTTGCAGGTCGACGCGAACACCGCGTACCACCGTAGCGACGCCCGGCACCTCGCCAAGCTCGACCCGTTCGATCTCCTCCTCATCGAACAGCCGCTCGACGAGGAGGATCTGCTCGGCCACGCCCAGCTGGCGAAGGCCATCACCACCCCCGTCTGCCTCGACGAATCGATCGTGTCGGCCCGCGCCGCCGCGGATGCGATCGCCCTCGGCGCCTGCTCGATCGTGAACATCAAGCCGGGGCGGGTCGGCGGGTACCTCGAGGCTCGTCGCATCCACGACGTGTGCGCGGCGAACGACATCCCCGTGTGGTGCGGCGGGATGCTCGAGACCGGGATCGGCCGCGCCGCGAACGTCGCGCTCGCGGCGCTGCCCGGCTTCACGCTCCCCGGCGACACGTCCGGCTCCGGTCGCTACTACGCCACCGACATCACCGAGCCCTTCGTCGTGGAGGACGGCACGCTCACGGTCCCGACCGGCCCGGGCATCGGAGTCACCCCGGATACCGACACCCTGGACGCCGTCACCGTGCGCACCGAATGGGTCACCCTCTGAGCGGGGACTGAAACCCGATCGAACCTGTCGGGCACGACGAAGAGTCGCTACGATTTCGTCGTGCCCCACAGATCCGCGACGCCCCCACGCCGCCTAGCCTGGGCCTCGTGCTCATGCCAGTGACGACGAAGCCCAGGGCCAGCCTCGGCCGGGTGATCGAAGACCTCGGCAACACGCTGCTCGAGGTCGTGAGCGGCGCGGTCGACGACGACACCGAGATCGAGACGGTCGTCATCCACGACGTCCTCGACGATGCGATGCCGATGCGCGGCGCCCTGGTCCTCGGCGTGGGACTGAGCGACCCGGAGGAGATCGCCGAGCTGCTGCGCACCCTGGCGGATCAGCATGCGTCCGCCCTCGTGCTGCGGGCACCGGTGCGCGCCGAGCAGCCCGTGCGCGAGGCCTCCGTGTCCACAGGCATCCCCGTGCTGTCGCTCACCCGCGGAGCATCCTGGGCGCAACTGGCCGCGATGCTGCGCTCGCTGATCGCGGAGGGCGACGTCGGCGATCAGGGCGCGACGACGCTCGGCGGCATGCCGTCAGGCGACCTGTTCGCGCTGGCCAACGCGATCGCGACCCTGCTGAACGCCCCTGTCACGATCGAGGACCGCAACTCGAGGGTGGTCGCGTTCTCCGGCCGGCAGCATGAAGCCGACCCGGCGCGCATCGAGACCGTGCTCGGACGTCAGGTGCCCGAGCGCTTCGCACGGCAGCTCGAGGAGCGCGGCGTCTTCCAGGAGCTGTACCGAAGCGAGGATCCGATCGATGTCGTCCCGGTGCACAACGCGGAGGGGCTTCCGTCGTTCCCCCGCGTCGCCCTGGCGGTGCGAGCCGGCGACGAGATCCTCGGATCGATCTGGGCCGCGGTCCAGGAGCCGCTCTCCCCCGATCGCGTGCAGGCGCTGAAGGACTCCGCCGGCCTGGTCGCCCTGCACATGCTGCGGCTGCGGGCGGGCGCCGATGTCGAACGTCGCCTGCGTGCCGACCTGCTCGCCACGATCCTCGAGGGCGGGCCGGGGGCCGCCGACGCCACGGCCCGATTGCGTCTCAGCGACCACCGCTGCGTCGTGCTCGCCCTGTCGGCCGTCGAGGAGATCGGCGACGAGCCATCGGCAGGAGCACGCGGCGTGGCCGAACGGCAGCGGATCGCCGACGCCTTCGCCGTGCATCTCGGCGCCGTCTACCTCCGCTCGGCCGTCGCCGTGATCGGCAACGTCGCGTACGCGGTCGTCGGCATCCGCCCGGAGCAGGGCGAAGGCGACGCGGGGGTCGAGCACAGCGATGCGGACAGCCGAGCCGCACGCGTGGCTCTCGACTTCCTCGGCCGGCTCGGCGCATCGGGAGACATCCGGATCGGGGTGGGCACGGTGGCGGACGACGCCTCGAGCATCCCCGCGTCCCGCGCCAACGCCGACCGCGCTCTCCGCGTGGTCCGCCAGGCCCCGGCACGCGAGCCGGTCGCCCGCTTCACGGCCGTGCAGATGGAGGCGCTCCTGGTCGAACTCGGCGACCTCGTCCGCGCGCGGGGCGATCAGCCGACGGGACCCGTCGCACAGCTTCTGGCGCAGGACCGGGAGCGTGGCACGCACCTCGTCGAGACGTTGCGGGCGTGGCTCGACGCGTTCGGCGACGTGGCGGTGGCCGCCGCCCGCGTGTACACGCACCCGAACACGTTCCGCTACCGGCTGCGCCGGCTGTCGGAGATCAGCGGACTCGATCTGACCGATCCCGAAGCCCGGTTCTCGGCCATGGTCCAGCTGCGTCTGCTCGTCCCCCGCGAGGGAGACGCGTAGAGGGCGACGGGTAGACGAGGGACAGCGCCCGCCCCGTCCCTCCGGGGGACGGGGCCGGGCTGAGGCTCGTGGCCCGTCGCCGTCGACACCCGACATGGGCTGCTCGTGGCCGTCCGGTCGAGTGCGCGTGATGCCCGCTCATGACCGGCATCCTGCGTATCTGACACATATCTCAACACACGCCGGTCATTCAGACCATAGAGTGGGTTCTGACTGATCGATCCGATCAATCGCGACGCGGCACAGAAGGTGACGGTGATCGAAATGGCCAACCTCGACGAGACCGACCGGAGGATCCTCGGCGTGCTCGACACCGACCCGCGTCGCCCGGTCGCGCTGATCGCCCAGGACCTGGGTCTCGCCCGCGGCACCGTGCACGCCCGGCTCGACCGGCTCGAATCGGGCGGCTACCTCCGCGCGCACAGCTCACGCATCCTCCCCCAGGCGCTCGGCCGAGGCGTCGCGGCCTCGATCCTCGTCGAGCTCGACCAGCATCAGATCACGGCGGCCATCGATGCCCTGAGCCGCGTCCCCGAGGTTCTGGAGTGCTTCGCGCCCGCGGGCGACACCGATCTGCTGCTGCGCGTCGTCGCGAAAGACCCCGACGACCTCTACCGGGTGGCCGAGGTCGTGCGCCTGTGCCCCGGCATCCTCCGCACCTCCACGAGCCTCTTCCTCCGGGAGGTCATCCCCTATCGGGTCAGCGCCCTCCTGCAGGCGGAGTGATCTGCGAGGCAGGCCCGTCTCAGCCGATGCTGCGCGCCCCGGGAACGGGACCGTGCACGTGCAACCGAGTGGTCTGCAGGGCAGGCCAGCGGTCTCAGCCGATGATGCGCGCCCCGGGAACCGGGCCGTGCACGTGCAGCGGATCGAGCCCGGTTTCGCGGAGTGTGGACTGCACGTGCTGCGCGGTCTCCGGATCGGGGCAGAGCAACGCCACCGTGGGCCCCGAGCCCGACACGATGCCCTGCAGAGCGCCGGCGAGGACGCCCTGACGGATGGTCTCGGCGAGATCGGGCCGCTCGTACAGCGCGGCAGCCTGCAGGTCGTTGAAGAGAGTGTCGGCCAGCTGCGCGGGGTCGCCGGACCTCAGCGCCTGGAGCACCGGGATCGGCACGTCGAGCGACAGGGGCGGGTCGTCGGCGAGCGCTCCCTCCTCGTCGCGCAGGATGTCCAGCCGCTCGTAGACCACGGGCGTCGACAGCCCCTGCTCGCTGGGCACCAGGATCCAGTCGAAGCGCCCCCGTGCGAGTGCCGGGTTGAGCTGATCGCCGCGCCCCGTGCCGACCGCGGTCCCGCCGTGCAGGGCGAAGGGCACATCCGCGCCGAGACGTGCGGCGAGGTCGTGCAGCCGTGCCGCCGACAGGCCTGTGCCCCACAGCGCGTCGCAGGCGACGAGAGCGGCCGCCGCATCCGCAGACCCTCCGCCCATGCCCCCGGCGACCGGGACGCTCTTGCGGATCTCGAGCGCGACGCCCCCGGGGTGCTCCACCGCGGCGGCGAGCAGCTTGGCGGCCCGCATCGCGAGGTTGCGGTCGTCGAGCGGCACTTCGCCCATGTCCTCGTATCCGGAGACCGTGAGAGAGAAGTCGTCGGAGGGACGCGCGATCACGTCTTCGTAGAGCGAGACCGCCTGGAACACCGTCGCCAGCGCATGGTAGCCGTCGTCATGCCGCCCGCCGACGCCGAGGAACACGTTGATCTTCCCCGGAGCGCGTACGTGCACGGATTCGGTGGACGCGGCCTGACTCATGATCGGGTCACAGCTCCGAGGACTTCGCCCACAGGTTCACGTCGATGGCTCCGGAGAGCTCGTCGATCCTGGCCAGTTCCTCGGCGGCGAACGCCGGACCGTTCACCGCCGCGATGTTCTCGTCGAGCTGCTCCGGTCGCGAGGCGCCGATCAGCGCGGAGGCGACGACCGGGCTGCGCAGCGTCCACTGCAGCGCGAGCTGCGCCAGCGACTGACCGCGCCCCTGTGCGACCTCGTTCAGTGCGCGCAGCGACTCGACGGCCTCATCGGTGAGCTTGCCGTCCGGCAGAGAGCCGCGCTTCTGCGCCCGCTCCGCCGTGCCGTCGCCGAGGTACTTGTCGGTGAGGAGTCCCTGCGCCAGCGGCGTGAACGCGATCGCGCCGAGCCCTGTCTGCTCGAGGGTGTCGGTCAGGCCGTCTTCGATCCAGCGGTTGAGGATCGAGTACGCCGGCTGGTGGATGACGAGCGGCGTGCCGAGCTCCTTCGCGACGGCGACGGCCTCGGCGGTGCGCTCGGCGCTGTACGAGGAGATGCCGACGTAGAGGGCCTTGCCCTGGCGGACGAGCGTGTCGAGCGCGCCCACCGTCTCGGCGATCGGGGTCACGGGGTCGACGCGGTGCGAGTAGAAGATGTCGACGTAGTCCAGGCCCATGCGGGTGAGCGACTGCTCGGCGCTCGCGAGGATGTACTTGCGGCTCGCGAAGTCGCCGTACGGTCCTGGCCACATGTCCCAGCCCGCCTTCGACGAGATGATCAGCTCGTCGCGGTAGGGACGCAGGTCTTCGGCGAAGATGCGTCCGAAGTTCTTCTCGGCAGACCCGTAGGGCGGGCCGTAGTTGTTCGCGAGGTCGAAGTGGGTGATGCCACGGTCGAAGGCGTGCCGCAGCAGCGCGCGCTGGTTGTCGAGCGGGATGTTGTCGCCGAAGTTCCACCACAGCCCGAGCGAGATGGGGGGCAGGTACAGACCGGAGGTGCCGACCTGGCGGTAGGCGAACTGCTGGTAGCGGCTCTCGTCCGCGGCGTACGGACGGTGCAGCTCGGGGACATCGGGGCGGAAGCGCGGGGAGTCGGTCACGGTGCCAGATTAGCCGCTGACGCCGGAACCCTCGATCGCCGTTGCGTGCCGGGCGATCCGCTGGTAGTCGTCGACCGTGAGGTCCTCCCCGCGCGCGGTGGGTGCCACCCCGGCGGCGGTCAGCACCTCGGTCGCAGCGGCGGAGCTGCCGAAGATGCCGGACAGCGCCTGACGAAGCATCTTGCGGCGCTGGTTGAAGGCGGCATCGACGATCTGGAACGTGCGACGCCGCTCGTCCTCCGAGCCGCGCTCCCCCTCGGAGCGGTCGAAGCCGACGAGCAGGCTGTCGACGTTCGGCACCGGCCAGAACACCTGGCGCGACACGGTGCCCGACAGCTTCCACTCGCCGTACCAGGCGGCCTTCACGCTGGGGGACCCGTAGATCTTCGAACCCGGCTTCGCGGCCAGCCGCTCGGCGACCTCGGCCTGGACCATCACGACGCCGCGCTGCAGGTACGCGAAATTCTCGAGGAAGTGCAGCAGGACGGGCACCGAGACGTTGTAGGGCAGATTGGCGACGAGGACCGTGGGCTCACCCGGAAGCTCCGTGATGCGGAGGGCGTCGGCGTCGACGACCGTGAGCCGGTCGGCCTCGACCCCGTGCTCTGCGGCGGTCTGCGGCAGGCGCGCGGCGAGGCGGTGGTCGATCTCGACCGCGGTGACGGAGGCCCCGGTCTCGAGGATCGCGAGAGTCAGGGAACCGAGCCCAGGACCGACCTCGACCACGCGCTCGTGCGGCCGGACGTCGGCTGCCTGGACGATCTTGCGGACCGTGTTTGCGTCGGTCACGAAGTTCTGGCCGAGCTTCTTCGTCGGGGTGACGTCGAGCTCGGCGGCGAGGCGGCGGATCTCGGAGGCGCCGAGCAGGGTGACGGTCATCCGTCCATTCTCCCCTACTCTCCGGATGTCCCCGTGACTCAGTAACCTTCTCTGGTGCCCTCCCTCGGTGAACTCGTCGCGCCCCGTCGCATGGGTCGCGATTTCCGCTGGCTGCTCGCCTCATCGTGGACGAGCAACATCGGCGACGGCGTCGCACTCGCTGCTGCGCCCCTGCTCATCGCATCGATGACCTCATCGCCGATCCTTGTGGCGGCGGGCGCGATCTTGCAGTTCCTGCCCTGGCTGCTGTTCGGGCTGCACGCCGGCGCCATCGCCGACCGCTTCGACCGTCGACGCCTCGTCATGGCCGCGAACGCCGCACGCGCCGTCGTGCTCGCCGCGCTGTGCGTGTTCCTGGTCACCGGCGTCGCGAACATCTGGATCGTCCTCGCGGTCGCCTTCCTCTACGGCACGGCCGAAGTGTTCGTCGACACGGCGGGCAGCACGCTGCTGCCGATGCTCGTGAAGCCCGCCGATCTCGGCACCGGAAACGCACGCCTTCAGGCCGGGTACCTCGTCGCGAACCAGTTCGCCGGCCCTCCGCTCGGCGCCTTCCTGTTCGCCGCGGGCACGGCATGGCCCTTCCTGCTCGAGGTCGTGTGCGTGACCCTCGCCGTGGTGCTGATCTCACGCATGGCGAAGACTCCGGTGCCTCCGCGGGAGACCGGGGCCCACCCGCCCGTGCACACCGACATCGCCGAGGGCCTGCGGTGGCTGTGGCGCAACCCGCCGGTGCGGATGCTGGTGCTCATCATCCTGGTCTTCAACGTCACGTGGGCGGCTCCGTGGGGCGTGCTCGTCCTGTACGCCACCGAGCACCTGCAGATGGGAGCGGTCGGCTACGGCGCACTGACGACGGCGTCCGCAGCCGGCGGCATCCTCGCCACGCTCAGCTTCGGCTGGCTCGAGCGCCACGTCTCCTTCGCGACGCTCATGCGCATCGTCCTGTCGCTCGAAGTGCTCATGCACCTGGCGTTCGCGCTCACCACGACGGGAGGGGTCGCGCTCATCATCATGTTCTTCTTCGGCGCGTACGCGTTCGTGTGGGGCACGATCTCCACGACCGTCCGACAGCGCCTGGTCCCCGCCGAGCTGCAGGGCCGCGTCGCCTCGGTGAACATGGTCGGCGTGTTCGGGGGCATGGTGATCGGCCAGGCGCTGGGCGGAGTGATCGCGCAGCTGTGGGGACTCACGGCCCCGTGGTGGTTTGCGTTCGGCGGCGCCGCGATCACCCTGATGCTGGTGTGGAAGCCGATCTCGCAGATCGTCAGCGCGACGCCGGTCGCCGAGACCGGGCCCGAAGACGTGGACCCCGAGCGTCAGTCGGCGAAGGAGCCGTAAACGCGCAGGGTGTTGTCGGCCAGCTGGGCGCAGAGCTCGTCGACGTCGATGCCGAGCTCGGCCGCCATGAAGCGCACGGTGATCGGCACGAGGTAGGGCGCGTTCGGACGTCCCCGCAGCGGCACCGGAGTGAGGAAGGGGGCGTCCGTCTCGACGAGGATGCGGTCGAGCGGGGTGACCTTCAGCGCGTCCCGCAGGTTCTGCGCGTTCTTGAACGTCACGTTGCCGGCGAACGACAGGTGGTAGCCGGCATCCGCGCAGATCCGGGCCATCGCGTCGTCGCCCGAGAAGCAGTGGAACACGGTGCGGTCGGGAGCACCGACACGGGTCAGGGTCTCGAGCACCGCATCGTGCGCATCGCGGTCGTGGATCTGCATCGCGATGCCGTGCTTCTTCGCGAGGTCGATGTGCGCCTCGAACGATGCGAACTGCGGCGCTCGGCGTTCGGGCTCCGTCCGGAAGAAGTCCAGCCCCGTCTCGCCGATCGCCCGGGTGCGGGGGTGCGCCGCGAGCTCGTCGATCACCGCGATCGCGTCGTCCAGGCCCACCCCGCCGAGCCTGCCCTGCTCCGCATAGGTCGGAGCGTCGTTGGGGTGGATCGCGACGGCGGCGAGCACGCGCGGGTCGGATGCGGCGGCCTCGACCGCCCAGCGCGACGACTCGATGTCTCCTGACGACTGCACGACCCCGGCGATGCCGACGGCCGCCGCCCGGTCGAGCTGCTCCGTCAGCGACAACGGTTCATCGCCGTCGACGATCTCGAGATGCGCATGGTTGTCGTACACCGGAACCGTCAACGGCTCGGGAGCCGCCGGATACTTCAGGTCCTTGCGTCCGTCGCCGTCACGGCGCTGCACATACGTCCCCGCCATCGTTCAGGCCGTGGACTCCACGCGGGGGAAAAGCGGCGCGAGGCCGTTGACGCTGGTCCCCGGCTGCAGCACGCCCCAGGCTCCCGCCTCCCGGATCGGCTGATCCTGCAGACGTCCGAGCGTCTCGGCGGCGCCGAGCGCGATCCACAGCTTCTCGGTCGACTGCGGCATCACCGGCGAGAGCAGCACGGCGAGAGCCCGCAGCCCCTCGGCGCACGTGTACAGCACGGTGCCGAGGCGTGCGCGCTGGTCCTCATCGCGGGCCAGAGCCCACGGCTCATTCTCTGTGATGTAGCCGTTGAGCGCGTCGACGATCGTCCAGATCGCCGAGATGGCCTCGTCGGTGCGGAACTGCGCGACCGCGGCATCCGCGTTCGCCGCAGCATCCGCCACGATCTTCTGGATCGCGAGGTCGTTCTCGGTGTACTCCGCAGCGGGCGGCACGATGCCCTCGAAGTACTTCTCGACCATCGCCGTGGTGCGCGAGGCGAGGTTGCCGAAGCCGTTGGCGAGCTCGGCCTGGTAGCGGGCAGACAGGTCTTCCCACGAGAAAGATCCGTCCTGCCCGAAGGCGATCGCGGAGAGGAAGTAGAAGCGGTACGCGTCGGAGCCGAAGACGTCGGTGATCTCGGTCGGCGCGATGCCGGTGAGCTTCGACTTCGACATCTTCTCGCCGCCGACCAGCAGCCAGCCGTGCGCGAAGACGCCCTTGGGCACCTCGAGGCCGGCAGCCATCAACAGCGCCGGCCAGATCACCGCGTGGAAGCGCAGGATGTCTTTGCCGACCACGTGATACGCGGGCCAACGACGCGCGAACGTCTCCTCGTCCGAGCCGTAGCCGACGGCCGTGGCGTAGTTCAGCAGGGCGTCGACCCACACGTAGATGACGTGCGACTCATCCCACGGCAGCGGGATGCCCCAGTCGAAGGTCGAACGCGAGATCGACAGGTCCTTCAGGCCCTGACTCACGAACGACACGACCTCGTTCCGCGCCGAGTCTGGGCGCACGAAGTCGGGCTGGGTCTTGTACAGCTCGAGCAGAGGCTCCTGGAATTCGCTGAGCTTGAAGAAGTAGTTCTTCTCCTGCAGCAGCTCCAACGGCTTCGAGTGGATGGCGCACACCTTCAGCCCCTCGAACGGACCGGTGCCGTCGACGATCTCCGACTCGGGCTTGAACTCCTCGCAGCCCACACAGTAGAGCGCCTCGTACTCGCCCGCGTAGATGTAGCCGCGGTCGTACAGGCGCTGGAAGAACGTCTGCACGTTCGTCTCGTGGCGCTCCTGCGTGGTGCGGATGAAGTCGTCGTTCGCGACGTCGAGCGTCGTCAGCAGGGGGAACCAGCTCTCGCTGACCAGCTTGTCGACCCACTCCTGCGGAGTGACCCCGTTCGCCGCCGCCGCCCGCAGCATCTTCTGGCCGTGCTCGTCGGTGCCCGTGAGCATCCAGGTGTCATCCCCCGCCTGGCGGTGCCACCGTGCGAGCGTGTCGACGGCCACCGTCGTGTACCCGTGGCCGATGTGCGGCACGTCGGACGGGTAGTAGATGGGCGTGGTGATGTAGAAGGATTCGCCTGCGGGCATGGAGCAATTCTAGGTGCCCCCATGCCCGTGGTTACGCCGTCACAGCCCGTTGCGCCGGGCGACCTCCCCCAGCCAGGCGAGCGAGGGCTTCGGTGTGCGCGCGAACGTCTCGTGGTCGAAGCCGATCAGACCGAAGGTCGGCGCGAAACCGCTGGCCCACTCGTAGTTGTCGAGCGCGCTCCAGTGCTGGTACGCCCGCACGTCGATGCCGTCCGCGATCGCGCGGTGCAGGCCCTCGAGCGCCCCCTGGGTGTAGGCGATGCGGCGGGTGTCGTCGGCGGTGGCGATGCCGTTCTCGGTGACGAGCACCGGCACCCCGCCGCTGCGCTCCCACGCGCTGCGCACGCCGAGCTCGAGCGCGTCGGGGAAGAACTCCCACCCGGTCAGGGTGGTCTCGACGTCGGACGACACCGGAAGCGGCCCCTCCGGACCGATGAAGGTGCGGGTGTACGCCTGCACTCCGACGAAGTCGTCTCCGGCCGACTGCTCCAGGTACCAGTGGTCGCGCGGGTCGCCGTACGTCGCGAGCATCTCGTCGGCGCCCGGCTCCCCCGTGGAGTGGAAGGCCTGGGTCGCGATCGTCCACCCCGCCTGGACGCCGGGGACGGTGTGCAGGATCTCCGACGCCCGGTGGTGGGCCGCGAGCAGCGTGTCCGCCACACCGAGGTCGGGGTTGGGCAGGCCGTAGGCCACGAGGTTCGCGGCGTCCTCCCCGCCTGCCAGCATGGCGGCGATGTTCGGCTCGTTGATCGTGCACACGTAGCGCACACCCTCGAGGATCGGCAGCACCGTCTCGACGTAACGCGAGAACAGGTCGACCGCGTCGTCGGCACGCCAGAAGCCGTCCCTCTGGAACCACTGCGGCACCGTGAAGTGCATGAGGGTGACCGTCGGGTCGAGGCCGTTCTCCCGCGCCGTGTCGATCATGCGACGGTAGTGGTCGAGCATCGCCCGCGACACGAAACCGCGCTCCGGCTCGATCCGCGCCCACTCCACCGAGAACCGGTAGGAGTTCAGCCCAGCCTCGGCGAGCAGCCGCATGTCCTCCGGGTAGCGGTGGAAATGATCGGCGGCGTCTCCCGAGGGCTCGACCATGGGCGAGTCCGGTGCGTGTTCCATCGCCCACCAGTTGCTCGTGGTGTTGTTGCCCTCCACCTGGTGGGCAGCGGTCGCGGCGCCCCAGAGGAAGCCGTCGGGGAATGCGAGCACGGATGCGCTCCTCTCTCTTGTTTGCGGATCTCTCGTCGCGGTCTAGCGCGCGCGTGCGGGATTGGGCACGGCATCGAGCAGCTCGACCGTGTACGGGTCTTCGGGGTGCTGCAGGACCTGCGAGGTCTCGCCGCGCTCGACGACGCGGCCGCGGTTGAGCACGAGGATGTTCTCGGTCACGAGGCGCGCACTCAGCAGGTCGTGCGTGATGTAGAGCATGCTGATGCCCCACCTCTCGCGCAGGTCCTCGAGGAGGGCGAGCACACCGGCGCGCAGCGAGACGTCGAGCATCGACACCGGCTCGTCGGCGATCAGCACCTGCGGATCGCTGGCGAGCGCACGGGCGATCACGACGCGCTGTCGCTGCCCACCGGAGAGCTGATGCGGCAGCTTGGCCGCGAACTGCTCGACCGGTGTGAGGCCGACGGTCTCCAGGAGTTCCAACACCCGCGCTCTGGCCTCGGTGCCCCGGAGTCGCGTGTAGTTCACGACGGGACGTGTCAGCGCGTACTCCACGGTGTGCAGGGGGTTCAACGCCGCATAGGGGTCCTGGAACACCATCTGCACGTCCTTGCGCAGATCGCGCAGACCCCGCCGCTTGAGGGTGGCGACATCGGTGCCGCCGAAGCGGATGCTGCCCGAGGTCGGCCTCTCGACGCCCGTGAGCATCTTCGCGATGGTCGACTTGCCCGACCCTGAGGCGCCGACCAGTGCGAGCGCCTCGCCCGGTTCGAGCCGGAACGAGACGTCGTCGACCGCCGTCACCGCGTCCTGACCGCGGCGCGGTGCCGGGTAGCGCTTGGACACCCCGTCGACGACGATCGCGGCATCCGCCCGACGGGCATCGCGCGGCGACACGGTCGGCACGGTCTCGGTCACATCTGCCCGCGAGCGCCCTTCGCGACGCCGCGTACCCAGGTCGACGAACCCGGGGATGGAGAGCGTCTTCGCCCGCGGGTCCGCATAGTGGCTCAGCAGCATGCGCGTGTATTCGTCCTGCGGGCGTTCGAGGATGTCCCGGCTCGGGGCGTCCTCCACGATGCGCCCCTCGTGCATGACCATCACACGGTCGGTGGCTTCGAGCACGACGCCGAGGTCGTGACTGATGAGGATCGCCGTGAAGTGCTCCGACCGCTGCAGCTCCTTGATCGTGTCCATGACGGCGTGCTGCACCAGCACGTCGAGCGCCGTGGTCGGCTCGTCGAACACCATGAGCTGCGGTTCGAGCGACAAGGCGAGCGCGATCGAGGCGCGCTGTCGCATGCCGCCGGAGAGCTCCCCGGGGAAACGGGCGAGCACTTCGGGCGCGAGCCCCACCTTGCCGACGAGTTCGCGAGCACGTGCCTCGCGGTCCTCACGCGGCACGTGGCCGTGGGCGGCGAAGATGTCGCGGAAGTGATTGCCCACCGTTCGGACGGGGTTGAGGGCGTTCATGCCCGACTGCAGCACCATGGCGAAGCCGCCCTGGCGTTGACGGCGCAGCTCCTCCGCGTCGAGTTCGCGGACGTCGCGCCCGTCGAACAGGATGCGTCCTGCGCTGATGCGCGCCGGCGGCTTCTGCAGCCTCGTGAGCGCGAAGCCGAGCGTGGACTTGCCCGACCCCGACTCCCCGACGAGTCCGACGAACTCCCCGCGGCGCAGGGTGAAGGACACGTCGTGCACCGCTTGCACCGGCTCCTGTCCCGGCGACGCGTATTCGATCGACAGTCCCTGGACGTCGAGCAGGATCTCGTCGTGCTCCATGGCGCTCATCGCCCCTTCCCTTCTCGCAGACGCGGATTGGATATGCCGTCGACGCCGAAGTTGATCAGTGTGAGGCTCAGCGCCAGCAGGGCGATGCAGAGACCGGGGGCGAACAGCAGCAGCCACTGCCCGGTGAGCAGCGAGTTGGAGTTCTGCGCCCAGTAGAGCATCGTGCCCCAGCTGACGATGCTGGAGTCGCCGAGGCCGAGGAACTCGAGTCCCGCCTCCGCGAGGATGGCGGCCGTCGCCGCACCGAACAGCGTCCCGGCGATGATCGAGGTCATGTTCGGCAGGATCTCGCGGAACACGATGCGGGTGCGGCTGTCGCCCGAGAACTGCGCCGAGGTGACGAAGTCGTTGCCGCGCAGCGACTGCGTCTGGCTGCGGAGCACGCGCGCTCCCCACGCCCATCCGGTCACGACGATCACCGCGATGATCATCAGGATGCCGCCGTTCTGCAGATAGGCGGCGATCACGATCATGAGCGGCAGCCCGGGGATCACGAGGAAGAGGTTGACGATGAACCCGATGACCTCGCCCGCGAACCCGCGCATGTAGCCCCAGCTGAGACCGATGAGCACCGCCACGATCGTGGAGAGGATGCCGGCGGCGAAGCCGACGAGGAGGCTGACCTGCGCGCCGTAGATGAGCTGGCTGAGCACGTCCTCCCCCGCGGCCGTCGTCCCGAGCCAGTGCGCCCACGAGGCGTCGGCGTTGCGCTCGAAGCCGTTCTCCTTCGGGCCGTACGGCGCCAGCAGGGGTGCGAAGACGGCGACGAGCACGAAGAAGGCGAGGATGCACAGGCCGAGTCGGGCCTTGCCGTTCGACCAGAGGGTGCTCACCATCCGCCCGAAGGCGCGCCACGGACTGGGCGCCGCGATGCGGTCGGCGGGGATCTTGACGTTCATGGTGGAGGTCATCGGCGTGTCCTTGGGTCCAGCACCCCATACAGGATGTCCACGAGGAAGTTGGCGATGAGCACGCTGACCGTGATCATCAGGAAGAGCGCCTGCATGAGCGGGTAGTCCTGCCCGATCACGGCGTTGAAGAGGAGGTACCCGATGCCCGGGTAGCCGAACACCTGCTCGACCAGGATCGATCCGCCGACCACACCGCCGAGTGTGAGCCCGAAGCCGGTGAGGTTCGGCAGGATCGCGTTGCGCGCGGCGTAGCGGAGGGCGATCGTGCGACCGTGGAGGCCGTTCGCCTCGCCGAAGGTGATGTAGTCCTCACCGAGGGTGTTGATCATGGCGTTGCGCATGCCGATGATCCACCCGCCGAGCGAGGTGAGCAGGATGGTCAGCGCCGGCAGGAACGCGTGGCTCACGAGGTCTCCGAGGAAGTCCCACGTGAATCCGGGGGTCGTCGTGGCGGAGTAGGCGCCCGTGGTCGGGAACCAGTGCAGCACGTAGCCGAAGAAGAACAGCAGCAGCAGTGCCGTCCAGAAGTACGGGAACGTGCTCAGGAACGAACCGGTCAGCGTGGGGAGCGTGTCGAGCCAGGTGCCTCGGCGCCAGGCGGCCGCGACCCCGATCAGCGTCCCGATCACGAAGGCGAGGACCGTGACGATGCCGACGAGCCCGATCGTGTACGGCAGCGCGGTGGAGACCATGCTCGACACGCTCTGCGGGTAGAAGGTGTACGAGACGCCGAAGTCGAGCCGCACGACCTGACCGAGGTAGGCGATGTACTGATCCCACAGCGACCCCGTCGGCACGCCCAGCTGCGCCTCGATCGCGGCGCGCGTGGCATCCGACACCGGACCGTTCTGGGAGAGCTTGGCGATCGCGGCGTCGGCCGGCGACCCCGGCATCATGCGCGGGAGGAAGAAGTTCAGGGTGACCGCGGCCCACAGGGTGAGCACGAACAGGCCGAACTTCTGGAGCACGTACTTCACTTGTCGTCCTCCTTCACTCGCTCGAGCCGCGTGAAGATGCCCAGCGGCGCGGAGTCGTAGTTCTGCGGGATCATGTACGGGTCGTCCTCACTCGGCCATCCGGTGAACTTGGCGTCGTTGAACAGCCCCCAGATTCCGCCGTAGTAGAGGCCGATCACGGGGAGTTCGTCGTAGACGATGCCCTGCAGCTCCTTCACGATCTCGGCCTGGCGCGCCGTGTCGACGGTCTCGCGGTACTCGGCGAGCAGCGCGTCGGCCTCATCCGAGCGGTAGCGCTCGAAGTTGTTGGCGGTCGCCTCCCCCGACGGCACGTAGAACTCGCTGGAGAGCAGGTTGTTGTACGCCTGGTAGACGTCGCCGTTGCCCATGCCGCCGATCGCCATCTCGAAGTCGCCGTTGCTGATCGCACTCTGGTATCCGGCCGGCTGAGGGAGCTTGAGCGTGACCTTCACACCGACCTCGGCGAGCTGACTGCGCACGGTCTGCGCCGCGCGCGTCCAGTCGGTGAAGCCGTTGGCGGTCGTGAGCGCGAACTCGAGCTGCTCGCCCTGCGCGTCCACGAGACGATCGCCGTCGAGCGTGTATCCCGCATCGGCGAAGGCCGCGAGCGCGGCATCCTCATCCTGCGTGATCATGCCGCCGTCGGGGATGCTCGGGTCGAGGTACTGCTCCTGGTTCGGCAGGATGAGCCCGGTCTGGCCTGCGGGTTTCATGTACCCCTCTGAGGCCGTCTCGGCGATCTCCTCGCGGTCGAGCGAGAGCGCGATGCCCCGCCGCACGTTCACGTCGTCGAACGGCGCGACCTCGAGGTTCGGCATCAGCGCGATCACGCCGCCCGGCGGGAACCACCACGAGTTGTGCGGACTCGCCGCACCCCAGGTGCCCTCGACGTCGGAGATGAACGCGTACGCCCAGTCGTAGCCGCGGCTCACGGTGTCGAGCTGCGAGTTCGTTGCGGGGAGGACGATGTGCTCGATCTCGATCGAGTCGGCCTGCCAGTAGTCGGGGTTCTTGTCCATCGAGTACTGCTGGTCGTTGTAGTTGCCGAGCACGAAGGGTCCGGTGCCGACCGGGTCCTCGTTGCGGTAGGTGCCGGGGTCCTTCACATCCGACCAGAGATGCTCCGGCACGATCATGGTCTGGCCGAGAATCGACAGCGAAGGGGCGTCCTCGGTCTTGAGGTGCAGGATGACGTCGTCGCCTTCGGTCTCGACGCTGTCGAGATGCTGCCACGCGCCCTTGATGTCGAGCGAGGGGTTGTCCTTCAGCAGCTGGAATGTGAAGGCCACGTCGTCCGGGGTGAGGTCTTCGCCGTCGCTCCACTGCACGCCGTCGCGGATCGTCATCTCGATCGTGCGGGCGTCCGGCTGCGACCACTCCGAGGCGAGCCACGGGTTCTGCGCACCGTCGAGCGGGTTGATCAGGATCAGCGGCTCGTAGATCCACCGCGACGCGGTGCGAGTGTTGGTCAGGTACGGGTTGAAGTTCTTCGTGAAGAAGGGGTTGCCGTGGTCGGCGTTGATCAGCATCGTGTCGTCGCCGATCGAGGGATCGGGTTGCGACGTGATCTGGATGCTGCAGCCGGTCAGCGCGATCGCCGCAGCCGTGAGACCCACGACCGCTGCCCGGCGCCACCGTCGGAACGTACGCCCTCTCGGCGCTCTGCCACCTGACATCTGCCACCTCATGTCGTCTCTGTCATGAACGACGGCTTCCGCCGCCTCCGCGAGTGTAAGCGCATACATTTTGCGAAGGCAACCCCTTGACAGCGGCGGGGGCGCCATGCCTCCCCCGCCTCAGGAAGGTCGCCGAGAGCTCTCGCGGAGGAGGATCTGCAGTGGCAGCCGTGCCACCACCGGATCCGCGTCGGCGTGCTCGAGCCGACGCGCGAGCACCTGCACCGCCGCCCGCCCGAGATCGATCATCGGCTGACGGATGGTGGTGAGCGGCGGATGCGCGAGCGCTGCGGCATCGATGCCGTCGAAGCCCGTGACGAGCACCTCGTCCGGCACGCCGATGCCGGCATCGCGGAACACGTCCAGCACGCCGAGCGCCATCTGGTCGTTCGCCGCGACCACGGCCTCCGGCACCCCGGAGTCGACGAGTCGCCGCGCCGCCGCGCGCCCGGATCCTCGCGTGAAGTCGCCGCGGAGGACGACGACGTCGGAGACGGACCGGCCGGCCGCCGTCACCGCCGCCGCGAAGCCCTCCCACCGCTGGAGTCCGTCGGGCGAATCGGGCGGACCCGCGAGGAACGCGAGTGGCCCACCCCCCACCTGCGTCAGGACATGCCGTGTGAGCTCCGCCATGGCCTCGGCATTGCTCACCGTGACGTGGTCGTAGTGATCCCCTCGTGGGGGCCCCGAGAGCACCACGACGGGGATCCGCCGCGCCAGCCGTGCCAGCACGTCATCCGGAACGCTGCTCGCGAGGACCACGAGGCCGTCGACACGACCGGCCATGTCGCGCACCGTTGAACGGTCGGGGTCGTCGCGCCCGACGCCGACCATGAGCACGAATCCCTGCTTCCACGCCTCCAGCTCCGCACCGCGCAGCACCTCGTCGAGGAAGAGCATCGAGGAGCGCTCCGTCTCGGCCTGCGTCTCCTCCCGCACCACGGCGAACGGCGGGGCGTCGGCTCGAGCAGCGGACAGCGCATCGAGCGGCGGCGCATCCTCCGCGGCGTCGAACCCGGGAAAGTACAGCCCGAGCACGCCGGTGCGCCGTTCCGCGAGACCGCGGGCGCTGCCGCTGGGCACGTAGCCGAGGGCGGTCACGGCGTCGAGCACGCGCTCCCGCGTGACCGGACGTACCGCATCCGGCGAGCGCAGCACCCGCGAGACCGTGGCGATCGAGACCCCGGCGCGGTCTGCCACGTCGTAGACGGTCGCCGCTCTGCTCACGGTCGCGCTCCTCCCCCGGAGCGGGCGGCGAGAGCCGCCTGATACAGGTCTCGGGAGGAGAGCCCAGTGAGGGCCGCGACCTCGGACGCGGCGTCCTTCAGCCTGACGCCGTCGGCGACGAGCTGCTGCACCTGGGCGAGGGCGTCGTCCGGAGAGGCGTCGCGGCGCGCAGCACCCTCGACGACGATCACGATCTCACCCTTCACGCCGTTCTCCGCCCACGCGACGAGCTCGGATGCCGAGCCGCGCCGCACCTCCTCGTACAGCTTCGTCAACTCCCGGCACACGGCGATCCGCCGCTCATCGCCGAAGGCCGTCCCCATGTCGGCGAGCGCGCTCGCGAGGCGGGCCGGCGACTCGAAGAACACCATGGTGCGAGGTTCCGCCGCGAGCGCCCGAAGCGTCGAACGCCGCTCCCCCGGCTTGCGCGGCAGGAAGCCCTCGAACGTGAAGCGGTCGGTCGGCAGGCCCGAGATCGCGAGCGCCATCAGCACCGCACTCGGACCCGGTATCGCGGTCACGGTGACGCCCTGGGCGACGGCCTCGGCGACCAGACCGTAGCCGGGGTCGCTCACGGTCGGCATCCCGGCGTCGCTCATCACGACGATGTCGGTCTCCACGGCGAGCACAGCCAGCTCCGCCGCCTTCTGCTTCTCGTTGTGGTCGTGCAGCGCGATCAAGCGGGGCCGGTTCTCGATGTGCAGCGCTTTCAGCAGGCGCTGCGTGGTGCGGGTGTCCTCCGCGACGACGACCTCGGCGTTCTCGAGCACCTCCACCAGGCGACGCGACGCGTCGCCGAGATTTCCGATCGGAGTGGCGGCGAGGATGATCACCCGCCCAGCTTAGGCGCGGTGGATGCAGCCGACCGAGAGGGCCGGTTGTCTAGGCTGGAGCGGTGACCGCGCCCGAGCCCCTGCTGCCCGCTCCCCAGGAGCGGTCGACGCGATACGGGCAGCTCCGCGACCGTGTGCTGAGCGACCCGGACTGGGGTCGCGCCGTCCGCTGGCTCGCCCCGCTCGTCATCACCGCTGTGGCCGCGGTGCTGCGCCTGGTGAACGTGGGGCATCCGCATCAGCTCGCGTTCGACGAGACCTACTACGTCAAGGACGCCTGGTCGCTGTGGACGCTCGGCTACGAGGGCACGTGGGGCGAGAAGGCCGACGACGCGTTCGTGACCCTGCAGGCGCTGCCCCTCTCCGACCAGGGCGCCTTCATCGTCCACCCCCCACTGGGCAAGTGGCTCATCGCGCTCGGCATGGCGATCGGCGGTCCGGACAACAGTGCGGGGTGGCGCCTGGCGACAGCGGTGCTCGGCACCGGTTCGGTCCTCCTGGTGTACCTGATCGCGCGTCGCCTGAGCGGCTCGATCGTGGTCGCGACCGTGGCTGGCACGCTGCTGGCAATCGACGGCCTCAGCATCGTGATGAGCCGGATCGCGCTGCTCGACGGCATCCTGACGTTCTTCCTCCTGCTGGGCGTGCTGTTCGTGCTCATCGACCGGGAGCGGACCATCCCGGTGCTCGAGAGACGCGACCCCGACGCCCCCGATCCGTTCTGGGGACCCGTGCTCTGGCGTCGGCCGTGGCTGATCGCCGCAGGGACGGCGTTCGGCGCCGCCTCGGCCGTGAAGTGGTCCGGCCTGTACGCACTGGCGGGCTTCGGGCTGTACGTCGTGGTCACCGATGCCCTCGCCAGGCGCCGCGCTGGGGTGGTCCTGTGGCCGACCGCTGCGGCATTCCGTCAGGGGCCGGTCTCCTTCGTCCTGTTCGTCTTCCCGGCCCTCGCGGTGTATCTGTTCAGCTGGACCGGCTGGCTCGTGACGGCAGGGGGCTACGACCGGCAGAGCGACCCGAACCCTCTGGTCGCGCTGTGGAAGTACCACGAGTCGATGCTCGGCTTCCACGTCGGGCTCACACGCGGCCACCCCTACGCGAGCCCCGCCTGGGAGTGGCCGCTCCTGCTCCGGCCGACCGCGGTCTGGGTCGACTCCGACCCGAAGAACTGCGGCACCGACCACTGCATCGCGGTGATCTCGGCCGTGCCCAATCCGCTGATCTGGTACGGCGGGGTCGCGGCGGCCGTCTACCTGCTGTACCGGCTGGTGCGCGGCTGGATCACCCGGCGGCCGATCGGCCCGGAGCTGACACTGCCGCTCGTCGGGCTCGCGGTCACCTACCTGCCCTGGCTGATGTTCCCCGAGCGCACGATCTTCCAGTTCTACACGGTCGTGATGATGCCGTTCCTCGTGCTCGGGCTGAGCATGACCCTGCGCATCATCGCCGGGCGACGCGAGGATCCGCTGTATCGCCGGCAGTCGGGCGAGCGCACCGTGACGATCTTCCTGGTCTTCGTCGTGCTGGTGTCGGCGTTCTTCCTGCCGCTGTGGACCGGAATGAGCGTGCCGTACGACTTCTGGCTGCTGCACAACTGGATGCCCGGCTGGGTGTGAATCCGGGCCGCTCGGCCCTACGGCACGTCGTCGGCAGCGACGTGATCGACCAGCGGGAGGACGCGTCCTGAGAGGTGCGTGCGCATCGCGATCGACGACGCGGTGCGCGCGACACCGGGGACGAGTGCCACGCGGTCGAGCACTTCCTGCAGCTGCGTGGCGTCGCGGGCGACGAGTCGCAGCTGCATGTCGCTGGCTCCGGTGACCGTGTGCATGTCGACGATCTCGGGGACGGCATCGGCGAGCGCGGTGGCCACGTCGTCGTGGCCGACCTTCTGGTCGATCTCGACCAGGCAGAAGGCGACGACACCGTAGCCGAAGCCCGCCGGATCGATGCGCGGCACGATCGCCTCGATCACCCCGCCATCGTGCAGACGCGCGAGACGGCTGGTCGCGGTGCCGCGCGCGATACCCAGCCGCCGCGCGCACTCCAGGATCGGCAGTTGCGGCGACTCCGTGAGCAGCCTGATGAGCTGCGCGTCGAGCCGATCGATCCGCATCCGCTACTCCCTGGTCACGCCGGGGCGGGCGACACCCTTCGTCGCGCGGGCGACGACCAGGAGCACAGCCGTGAGACCGAGTGTGAGCAGCAGCTGGATCCGGGCGGCCGGGTCGATCATCGCGAGCGCGATCACGGCGGCCAGCAGCACCAGGCACAGCCACGACAGCCACGGGAAACCCCACATCCGCATCGGCATCTGCTCCCCTGTGCGGTCGGCGCGACGGCGCAGGATGAGCTGCGACACGGCGGTCGCGGTCCAGATCACCAGCAGTGTCGAGCCGACAACGTTGAGCAGCGCGGGGAGCACGACGTCGGGGAACGCCCAGTTGAGCCCCACCGTGATGAAACCGAACGCGACCGAGGCCAGCACGGCGACGAACGGCACACCCTTGAGGCTCGTGCGCGTCGCGGCCAGGGGCGCCAGACCGCGCTCCCCCAGGGAGTAGGCCATGCGCGAGGCCCCGTAGATGTTGGCGTTCATGGCCGACAGCAGCGCGATGATCACGATCAGGTCCATCACGAGCCCGACACCGGGCACGTTCAGGGTGTCGAGCACGGCCGAGAACGGACCCGCCTTGACCGCAGGGTCGTTCCACGGCAGGACGGCCACGATCACGAAGATCGATCCGACGTAGAACACCAGGATGCGCACGAGCACTTCCCGCACGATGCGGCGGATGTTGTGGGCGGGGTCGTTCGACTCGGCGGCGGCGATCGCGACCACCTCGGTGCCTCCGAACGCGAACACGACGATGAGGAGGGCACCCGCGATGCCGGCGATGCCGTTCGGCGCGAAGCCGCCGTCGTCGACCAGATTCGCGATACCGGTCGCCGGCACACCGGGGATGAGCCCGACGATCGCGCACACCCCGACCACGAGGAAGGCGATGATCGCCGCGACCTTGATCGCCGCGAACCAGAACTCGAAGCGGCCGTAGTTGCGCACCCCGAACAGGTTCACGGCCGTGAGGGCCACCACGAAGATCAGCACCCACACCCAGGCGGGGATCCCCGGCGTCCAGTTCGCCACGATCGCTCCGGCACCCGTCGCCTCGGCCGCGATCACCACGACCAGCTGGATCCAGTAGAGCCAGCCCACCGCGCTGCCCGCGCTGCGCCCCATGGCCTTCTGGGCATAGGAGCTGAAGGCGCCGGAGCTCGGTCGCGCCGCGACCATCTCGGCGAGCATCGCCATCACGAGCACGACGATGCCGCCGGCGACCAGGTACGACACCAGGACTGCGGGACCCGCGATGCTGATCGCCTGCCCTGAGCCGACGAACAGGCCGGCGCCGATGGCACCGCCGAGTCCCATCATCGAGATCTGACGACGGGTCAGGCCAGGGTGCAACCCCTTGGTGGTGGTCGTGGTGGGCGGGATCTCGGTCCGACGATCGCCGGTCATGCGTTCACCTCGACGCGCACGGTCGCGAGTGCGGCCTCGACCCGATCGATGTCCACCGATGAGCCCGACGAGATGCGGATTCCCTCGCCGGCGAAGGTGCGGGCGATCACGCCTCCCGCCTGCAGGACGCTCTCGAGCTCCGTGGTGCGCTCGCCCGCGGGGACCCAGACGAAGTTCGCCTGCGAGCGGACGGCGGGCCACCCCGCCGCAGTGAGCACCGCGTGGAGCCGGTCGCGCTGGACGACCACCTCGTCGATGCGCGTCCCGAGCTCGTCCTCCGCATCCAGCGAGGCCAGGGCGGCGGCCTGGGCGAGGTCGGTCACCCCGAACGGCACCGCGACCTTGCGCTGGTTCTCGGCGACCTCGAGGGGCGCGATCGCGTAGCCGATGCGGAGTCCGGCGAGCCCGTAGGCCTTCGAGAACGTGTGCAGCACCGCCACATGCGGGTGACGTCGGAACAGCTCGATGCCGGCGCCGTGGCTCTCGGTGCGGTCGAAATGCACGTAGGCCTCGTCGATCACGACCAGGACGTCGTGCGGCACGGCGGCGACGAACCGCTCCAGCTCATCGGCACCGACCACGGTCCCGGTCGGGTTGTTCGGGTTGCACACGAACATCAGGCGCGTGCGCGGGGTGATCGCCGCGAGCATGGCGTCGAGGTCGTGCGCGTGATCGGCGTCGAGCGGCACGGGCACGGGTGTGGCCCCGGCGATGCGGACGAGCGAGGGATAGGCCTCGAAGGACCGCCACGCGAAGACCACCTCATCGCCCTCTCCGGCGACCGCGTGGATGAGCTGGGATGCGATCTCGACCGAGCCGGCACCGACCGTGACCTCGGCGGGGTCGATGCCGTAGCGCGCGGCCAGCCGCTCACGCAGAGCAGCCGCGCTCATGTCGGGGTACCGGTGGATGGCGTCCAGGCGATCCCGCACGGCCTGGACGACCGAGGGCAGCGGCGGATGCGGAGACTCGTTCGACGAGAGCTTCGAGGCGCCGGCTGGGGCGGAGCGTCCCTGTCGGTAGGCGGGGACGGCGTCGAGTCCGGCACGGGTGGGGAGGGGCATCGTCAGAGCATCCTTGCTGCGATCGGAGTGGGGTGTCGCGCAACCCTAGAACGGATGCCGCGCACTGAGCAATCGGTGCACCCGATACTGCGCAACCCGCGCAACAGACCCGCACCTTCGCCCGAAACTGTGGGCAGACTGCCCAGACAGGACACGTGCGCCCACCAGGGCTGCCGTCACCGGGCGACGCTGACCTCCGCAGGATCGCTCACCGGCAGGCGGCACACGAACGCGCGACAGTCGTACGCCCGCTCGGCCGTCGCCTCCTTGCCCGCGAACAGCTCGAAGCCGCCCTCGGCGAACGCACGCGCCTGTGCGGGAGAGAGCACGGACACGACCTCGGCATCCGCGCCCCTGGCGGCGGCGGCGAGCGCACCGTGCCGGTCGGCGGTGACCACGACGAGCTGGCGGGGCGGAACGGCGAGACCCGAAGCCACCCGCAGCAGGGTGCCGTGGGCGAAGGGCTGCTCCAGCGATCTCTCGGCGAGCGCACTCACGGTCGCGACCGCGGCCTCGCGGTACTTCTCCCCCGCGCCCAGCCACCACGCGGTCAGGGCCGCGCCGGCGACCGCAGCCGCATCCGAAGGCAGGTCGCCGTCGGTCTGATCCGGTGAGGTCGCGATGCCCTGAGCCGACAGCAGCGGGTCGTCGCCGCCGCCTGCACCCTCGAGCGCCTCGTCGAGGATGCCGCGCGCCTCGGTCGCCCACTCCGCGTCGCCGGTCGCGAGCGCGAGGGCGAACAGACCGTCGGCGAACAGCCCTCGGTCGGCCGCGGTCGCCACGGCAGATGACGCCCGGCCGTCGAGCGATGTGCGCACCAGCGCGCCGGCGGAGTCCCGGTTGACCCGCAGCACGTGGTCGGCGGCAGCGGCCGCGGCATCGATCCAGCGCTGCTCCCCGAATGCCAGCCCCGCCCGGGACAGGGCGCCGATCGCCAGCCCGTTCCAGCCGGTGATCACCTTGCCGTCGACGGCCGGCGGCTCCAGGTCTGCGCGGTCGGCGACCGGCCGGAGGTAGTACCCGCCCTCGTTGCGCACACCGTCGATCATCGACTCCGAGTCCTGTGCCGCGCCGAACCCTCCGCCGTCGCGACGGAGCACCTCGATCAGGAAGGCGGCGATCCCCCGCACGGTTCGCTCGTCCTGCGCGTCGCGTGCGACGTCGAGCAGCTGCGCGTTGTCGGTCAGCATCCGCTCGTAGTGCGGCACCGTCCAGTCGCGCTGCGTCGCGTAGCGGAAGAAGCCCCCGTCGGCGTCGCGCAGGGCGGACCCCGCCATCGCGGCGAGCGCGCGCTCGACCGACGCCGCCGCATCCGGAGCCCCTTCCCGCACGACTGGATGCTGCAGGAACCGCAGCGTGGTCGCGACGGGGAACTTCGGTGCGCCGCCGTACCCTCCGAACTGCCGGTCCTCCCGCTGCGCGATGGCCTCCGCCGCCGTCGCGATCGCGACGACATCCGGCAGGTCGGACGGCGCCGACTCCGCAGCTCTCGCGAGCGCATCCGTCACGGCGTCCGCCGACTCCTCGGCCTGGACGCGTCGCAGCGTCCACGCCTCCCGCACCGCGGCGAGCACCTCGCGGAACGCGGGCATCGGAGCACGCGCCTCGGGGGGCCAGTACGTGCCGGCGTAGAACGTGCGCCCTCGCGGAGTGGCGAAGGCCGTGAGCGGCCAGCCGAGGTTCTGCGTGAAGGCGGAGGCGGCAGCCATGTACGCGCCGTCGACCTGCGGATGCTCTTCCCGGTCGACCTTCACCGCCACGAAACCGTCGTTGATCAGTGCCGCCGTCGCGGGATCGGCGAACGACTCGCGTGCCATCACATGACACCAGTGGCACGTCGAGTAGCCGATGGAGATGAGCAGCGGCACGTCGCGCCGCTGCGCTTCGGCGAACGCCTCCTCGCCCCACGGGAACCAGTCCACGGGGTTGTCGGCGTGCGCCCGCAGGTACGGGCTGAGCGTGTCGGCGAGCCGGTTGGTCATACCCTCACGCTACGCCGCGCGAGGACGGGAGTCAGCCGACCAGCAGGTCGACCGGACGCGATGCCGCATAGCCGACGAGCGGCAGGGCGCGGTCCGCGGCCAGCGCGATGCGCGCGCGCAGCACGTCGGAGGCGATCTCGTAGCCGTCGAAGTCGGTGTCGCTCGCGTACACCCCGAGCGGAAGCGTCAGCGCCTGGAAGAACGCGAACAGCGGCCGCAGCTGATGCTCGATGATCAGTGCGTGCTTCTCGCCGCCGCCGGTCGCCGCGAGCAGCACCGGCTTGCCGACCAGCTCGTACTGCCCGACGAAATCGAAGAGGTGCTTGAAGAGGCCCGTGAACGACGCGCGGTAGACCGGGCTGCCGACGATCAGGAGGTCGGCGGACTCGATCGCCTGCAGCTGGACCTCCACCTCCGGAGCGAGCTGATCACGTCGGAGCGCGCCGGCCAACCCCGGGCCGATCTCCGTGAGCTCGATGAGCTGCGACTCGACCGCGGCTCGTTCGCCGATCGCGGCCGTGATCGCCCGGACGAGGGCAGTCGTCTTGCTCGGCTCGTGCAGGGAACCCGACACGGCCACGACGCGGAACGGAGCTGTCATGCCTCGACGGTACCCACGACGACGCCCCGTGTCGCGCGATGCGACACGGGGCGTCATGTGCGGGGAGAACCCGGTCTCAGTTCACATCGTCCGGATGCGAGCCGACACGTCCGGACCCGTCCAGCGGGTCGAGGGCGTCGATCGCCGCGATCTCGGCGTCCGTGAGCTCGAAGCCGAAGACGTCGAGGTTCTCGCGCAGACGCTCGGCACGCACCGACTTCGGGAACACGATGATGCCCTTCTGGAGGTGCCAGCGCAGCACGGCCTGCGCGGGGGTGACCCCGTGCGCCGCAGCGGCGTCCGCCACGGCGGGGGTGCCGAACAGGTCGTACTTGCCCTGCCCGAGCGGACCCCACGCCTCGATCCGGATGCCGTGGTCGTCGGCCCAGGAGACGACGTCGCGCTGCTGGTAGGCGGGGTGCAGTTCGATCTGGTTCACCGCAGGCACGACTCCGGTCTCCTTCACGGTGCGCTCGAGGTGCGGCACCAGGAAGTTCGAGACGCCGATGCTGCGGGTGAGCCCGGCCTCACGCAGCTCGACGAGCTTCGCGAATGCGTGCACGTAGTCGTCCTTGGCGGGGGTCGGCCAGTGCACCAGGTAGAGGTCGACCTTCTCCAGCCCGAGCTTCTCGAGGCTCTCGGCGATGGCCGCGCGCGGCTCCTCGTCGTGGTGGCGGTCGTTCCAGAGCTTGGTCGTGATGAACAGGTCGTCGCGGGCGATCCCTGAGGACGCGATGGCGGCGCCGACGCCCTCCTCGTTGCCGTAGATCGCGGCCGTGTCGATGTGGCGGTAGCCGATCTCGAGCGCCTCGCTCACCGCGCGCTCGGTCTCTGCCGGCGGCACCTTGAAGACGCCGTAGCCGAGCTGCGGGATGGAGTTGCCGTCGTTCAGTTCGAGTGCAGGAATGCTCATTGCTCCAGCCTATGACCGGTGTCGGACGCCGAGGCCGGAGGATGAAGAAGAAGTCCATCGCCTCAGCGCCGCGGAACCGCCGCCATCGCCGCCGCGCCGCGACCGACGAGTCGTTCCAGGGGACCGCGCCCGAAGAACATCGACCACAGGGTCGTCACCACCAGCAGGCCCACCGCCGTCGCCGCCCAGAACGCGTTGCTGGAGAAGAAAGCGCCCGGCCCGCCCACCAGGACGATAGACAGCACGTGAGCGCTGTATGCCGTCAGCGGCATGGATCCGAGGGCTCCGAGAGGCAGCAGCGCCCACCGCAGCGGCCGTGCCAGCAACAGGCACAGCGCGATCACCGCGAGCGCGAACCCACCGGAGCCGAGCACCTCGGCCGTGCCCCCGCTGTGGGGCTCGACTGCGAACACCGCGGCGACGACGGCGCCGAGCGGGTCCGCCGCCGCGAGCGCCTGCGGATACCCCTCCCACCCGCTCGGGGCTGACAGCACCCCGCCGTCGCTCTCGACGAACGAGCTGTCCGCGAAGGACGAGCTGCCGTCCGGAGACCCTGTGAGTCCCGCGGACTGTCCGATGCCACCGAGTCCGTAGCCTGCGACCGCGAGCACGACGCCGACGCCGAGCGCGATCACGGCGGTGCGGATCCGCTGCACGTGCATCCGCCCCAGGGCCATGCCACCCAGCACGAGCGCCATCCACACCGTGAGGGGGTAGGTGCCGTACAGCACGAAGCCGATGCCGGCGCCGAACGGGTGCAGCATCACGGCGCCGAGGAAGGCGAGCAGCGCGGGACCGAGGAGCGCGAGCACGGCAGCCCCGAGCAGCAGCTGCCACGGACGCCACCGCAGGAACGGGATCACGGCGATGTAGAGGATGCCGTAGAGCGTGAGGATCACGGCGATCGGCGTGTTCAGCATCTCGAGGGCGAGCCCGATCAGGAAGATCACCGCTCCGCGTCCGACGAGGCTCAGCCGGATGCCGGGGAGCCGCTCCGGGTCGGGCAGCGCGCTGCGGCCGGTCATCAGGGCGATCGACACTCCCGCGAGCAGGGCGAAGAGGATCGAGGACCGCCCGTGCACGAGGTCGGTCCACGTCGAAGGATCGACGAGGTCGAACGCCTCCGTCTCGCCGATGTGCGCTCCAGCCATGCCGAGGATCGCCAGCCCCCGCGCCACATCGAGGCCGAGGATGCGCGGCGGGCGCCCGAATTCACGGAACCATCGGACGGGAGCCAGGGCGGTGATCACCAGATGATCGTAGGGGGCGATTCCCGTCATACGATGGAGGGCTATGTCCTCCCCCGTGATCTCCTATCCCCCGGAGCTGCCCGTCAGCGCCGCCAGGGGCGAGATCGCCGACGCCATCCGCGACCACCAGGTCGTGATCGTCGCGGGGGCGACCGGCTCTGGCAAGACCACCCAGCTGCCGAAGATCGCCCTCGAACTGGGGCGCGAGCGCATCGCGCACACACAGCCCCGCCGCCTGGCCGCCCGGACCATCGCGGAACGTGTCGCGGAAGAACTGCACGTCGAGCTCGGCACCCTCGTCGGCTACAAGGTGCGCTTCACCGACAAGGTCTCGGACGCCACTCGCATCGCCCTGATGACCGACGGCATCCTCCTCAACGAGATCCACCGCGACCGGCTGCTCACCCGCTACGACACGATCATCATCGACGAGGCGCACGAACGCTCCCTCAACGTCGACTTCCTGCTGGGGTATCTGGCCCGCATCCTCCCGGAACGCCCCGACCTCAAGGTCGTGATCACCTCGGCGACGATCGACCCCGAGAGCTTCGCGAAGCACTTCGCCGCGGCCGACGGCACCCCCGCACCCATCATCGAGGTGTCCGGCCGCACATATCCGGTCGAGATCCGCTACCGAGGTCCGGTCGAAGACGCGGACGACGAGAGCGCACCGGCCGAGCCGGAGGACGAGGTCTCGGCGATCGTCGCCGCACTGCGCGAACTCGACCGTGAGCCCGCGGGCGACGTGCTCGTGTTCCTGCCCGGTGAGGCCGAGATCCGCGACGCCGCCGATGCCGTGCGCGGCGCGTACGCGAACGACCGCTCCCCCACCGAGGTGCTGCCGCTGTTCGGTCGCCTCTCCGCCGCAGACCAGCACCGGGTCTTCGAACGCAGCAGGGTCGCCGGCGTCCGTCGTCGGGTCATCCTCGCGACGAACGTCGCCGAGACGAGCCTCACGGTCCCCGGCATCAAGTACGTGATCGACACCGGGACCGCGCGCATCTCCCGCTACAGCAACCGCTCCAAGGTGCAGCGACTACCGATCGAGGCCATCTCGCAGGCCTCGGCGAACCAGCGCTCCGGTCGCGCGGGGCGCACCAGCGACGGCATCGCGATCCGCCTGTACTCGGAAGAGGACTTCGACCGGCGCCCGGAGTTCACCGAGCCCGAGATCCTGCGCACCTCGCTGGCGTCGGTCATCCTGCAGATGCTGTCGCTCGGGTTCGGCGACATCGGCGCATTTCCCTTCCTCACGCCGCCGGACTCCCGGGGCGTCAAGGCGGCGTTCGACCTGCTCACCGAGCTCGGAGCGGTCGAGCCCTCCCGCCGCGACGGCTCCCCGCACCTCACCCGCACCGGACGCGACATCTCGCGCATGCCGATCGATCCGCGGTTCGCCCGCATGCTGATCGAGGCGGGGCGGTCCGGCTCCGCTGGCACCGTGACCCGAGACGTGCTCGCGATCGTCTCGGGTATGACCATCCAGGACGTGCGGGAGCGGCCGGAGGAGCGGCGGGACGAGGCCGACCGTCTGCACGCGCGGTTCGTCGACCCGACCAGCGACTTCCTGACGCTGCTGAACCTGTGGAACCACCTGCGCGAACAGCAGCGCGAGCTCGGCTCGAGCGCGTTCCGACGGATGTGCCGCGCCGAGCACCTGAACTACGTGCGGGTGCGGGAGTGGTTCGACGTGCATCGCCAGCTGCGCACCCTCGTGAAGACACCCGATCGCCACCGCGACGACACCGGGACGAGCGACCCCGACGCGATCCACCGCTCGCTGCTCGCCGGACTCCTGTCGCAGATCGGCATCCTCGACGAACGCACCGCTCCCGCGGGGAAGTCGCACGCCCCCGCCAAGGAGCAGAAGGGCCGGCGCATCGCGGAGTACCGCGGCGCCAGGGGCATCCGCTTCTCGATCTTCCCCGGGTCCGGTCTGCGCAAGAAGAGTCCTCGCGCCGTGATCGCCGCCGAGATCGTCGAGACCTCGCGCACCTTCGCCCGAACGGTCGCCGCGATCGACCCGGCGTGGGCGGAACCGCTGGCCGGTGACCTCGCCAAGCGTCAGGTGACGGAGCCGCACTGGTCGAAGGATGCCGGCGCCGCCGTCGCCTTCGAGAAGGTGACGCTGTTCGGACTCGAGATCATCCCGCGGCGCCGCGTGCAGTTCGCCCGCATCGACCGCCCGGCCTCGCGCGAGCTGTTCGTGCGGCACGCACTCGTCGAGGGCGAGTGGGATCCCACGCGCATCGACAAGCGGGTGAGCGCGTTCTGGCGCAGCAACGCCGAGCTGCGCCGACGCCTCGAGAAGCTCGAAGAGCGTGAGCGGCGCCGCGACATCCTCGCCGGCGACGAGGCCGTGTTCCGGTTCTACGACGAGCGCCTCCCCGCCGACGTGTTCGACGTGCGCTCGTTCGAGAGCTGGTGGCGGGAGGCCATGGCGACGACGCCGAAGCTGCTCGTCATGCGTGAGAGCGACCTCATCGACGATGAGGAGCGCGCAGACCAGCGGGAGTTCCCCACGCGGTGGCCGCAGGGCGATCAGGTCCTCGGACTCGCGTACCGGTTCGAGCCGGGCGCCGACGACGACGGTGTCAGCGTCGTGGTGCCGCTTCCCCTGCTCGCGCAGCTCGAAGACCGCGGCTTCGACTGGCAGGTGCCCGGCCTGCGGGCCGAACTCGTGACCGGACTGCTGCGAGCGCTGCCGAAGGCCATCCGCCGTCATGTCGTCCCGGCGGCCGACTGGGCCGAGAAGTTCGGGGCGGAGCTCGCCGACGAAGGCCCGGAGTCGCACGGCGGTCTGCCTCCCCGCACGCTCAAGGAAGCTCTCGCCCGGCTCATCCAGCCGCTCGCGAATCAGCTCGTCTCCGCCGCCGACTTCGACGACGAGCGGGTGCCCCCGCACCTGCGCATGAACTTCCGCGCGGTGGACGAGCGCGGCAGGGTCGTCGGCTCCGGGCGCGATCTGCGAGCCCTGCAGGCGCGGCTGTCCGACCGCGCGCGCAGCAGTGTGGCGCGCTCGATCGCCGCGCCTCCCCGCTCCGGCACTCCGGGCCCGAACCGTGGCGCCGAGCGCGTCGCCGCGGCACCGGTCGAACAGACCGGGCTGACGGGCTGGACGTTCGGGGAGCTGCCTGAAGTGCTCGATACGAGGGTCGCCGGCGGAGTCGTGCGGGGCTATCCGGCCATCCTCGACCAGGGCAAGAGCGTGGCGGTGCGCGTCGAATCCACTCCGGAGGCCGCCGCTGCCGCGACCCGAGACGGCGTGCTGCGACTGGTGCTGCTGGGCGTCCCCTCGCCGTCGTCGTATGTGCAGGAGCACCTGACGAGCCAGGAGAAGCTCGCGCTCGCGGCTTCGCCGTACCCGTCGGCCGCTGCTCTGATCGAGGACTGTCGCGCCGCCGTGTCCCGGCGGGTCGTCCAGAGCATCGTGCCCGACGGGATCGTACGCAGCGAGGCCGAGTTCGTACGGGTGCGTGATGCCGTGTCGGCGGTGCTGGTGGACGAGCTCTTCGCCTGCGTCTCGCTGGTCGCCCGTATTCTGACGAAGTCCCGCGACGTCGAGCGCGGGATCAAATCGCAGAACTCGCTGGCGCTCCTCGGACCGCTCAACGACATCCGCACGCAGCTGAGCGGTCTGCTGCACCCGGGATTCGTCTCGGCCGCCGGGGCCGATCGGCTCGCGCACTTCCCGCGGTACCTCGAGGGGATGCTCGACCGGCTCAAGACGCTCGCGAGCGAGCCGGGCAAGGACCGCGCGCGCATGACCGAGTACGAGCGCATGGCGAAGGCGTTCGAAGACGCCGGCGGCACGATCCCGCTCGCCCGCGACGCCGTGCCCGCGCTCGTCGAGGTGCGCTGGCTGCTGGAGGAGTACCGCGTCAGCGTGTTCGCGCAGCGACTCGGCACCGCACAGCCCGTGTCGCCGCAGCGGATCATGAAGGCGCTGTCCGGCCGCTGAGCCCTCGCGTCGCCCCTCGGCACGGGTAGCCTGAACGCATGGCTCGCGCGATCGTCTACACCGAAATCGGTTCCCCCGCTGTCCTGCACCTGATCGAGATCCCCGACCCCGTGGCGGCACGCGGCGAGGTCGTCGTCCGCATCGAGGCCGCCGGCGTGAACCCCATCGACGCGAAGCTGCGCAGCGGCAAGCGCCCGTCGCCCCCGATCACGGAACCGCGTCCGGTCGGCTTCGACGGCGCCGGTGTCGTCGAGGTGCTCGGCGAGGGCGTCGATGGGCTCTCCGTCGGCGATCGGGTGGCGATCCGCGACGCGCACGGCACCTACGCCTCGGCGCTCGCGATCGCGACCGAGAACCTCGAGAAGCTCCCCGACGCCGTCACGATGGCCGAGGGCGCGGCGATCGGCATCCCCGCCGGCACCGCCTACCAGGCGTTGCGCTCGCTCGGAGTGACCGAGGGCGACGTGCTGCTCGTGCACGCCGGCTCTGGCGCGGTCGGACAGGCCGCGGTGCAGTTCGCCGTCGCGTGGGGTGCGACCGTGATCGCCACCGCCAGCCCGGCCCGCCACGACCAGCTGCGCGAGCTCGGCGCGATCCCCGTGGCCTACGGCGACGGGCTGCTGGAGCGCGTCCGCGAGGCCGCTCCTTCTCCCGTCACGGTCGTGCTCGACGGCGCGGGCACCGACGAGGCGATCGAGACCTCGCTCGCGCTGGTCGCCGACCGCGACCGCATCGCGACGATCGTGCGCGGACCGGACGCCGCGTCGTTCGGCATCCGCGCGTTCTCCGGCGGATCTCCGGTGCCGCTGACCGAGGAGGAGCTGGCATGGCGCGCCGAGGCGCTGCCGAAGACCATCGAGCTGCTCGCCGCGGGCGACTTCACGATCGAGCTGGGTCCGGAACTCCCCCTCGCCGAAGCGGCGCAGGCCCATGAGCTCATGGAGTCCGGCGCCGCCTCGGGCAAGATCATCCTCGTGCCGTAGGAGAGATCTCGGTCGGGGTCAGCTCTGGCCGGGATCAGGCTGGAGCCACCGGACGCCCGATCGACAACATGAGCCTGTTCGCCCAGTTGAAGAACGCGGCGCCGTGGATGAGGTCGGCGATCTCCAGGTCGTCGAGTCCGGCCGCGCGCAGCCGCACGATCTCGTCCTCCCCGAACGCGTTCGGGGTGTCGGTGAGGGCGACGGATGCCGCGACGACGGCGTTCCAGCGCTCGCCGAGGTCGGCGTCCACCCCCTCGTCGAGCAGGAGGTCGACGTCGTCCGTGCGCTTGCTGTGGTGCGCGGCGAACCGTGAGTGCACCGACGCGCAGAACACGCAGCCGTTGCGACGGGATGCCGCGGTCGCGGCCAACTCGCGGTCGGCGCGGGGCAGCCCCTCTGCGGCGTTGTAGAAGATGTCCTTGTCGACGAGAGTTCGGGCCTTCAGCACCTCCGGGTCGCGGGCCAGGAGCCGGAAGTAGTTGTTCTTGGCGCGCGCGGCGTCGACCAGGCCGTCGAGGTGGCGTGCGGTCAGGTCCTCCTCGGCGAGCGGTGCGAGGTGCGGAACCCAGCCGACCTCGCCGCGGGTGAAGGCGTGCGGGTGCGGGGCGTCGTCGTGACGGAGCACGGTGGTCTCGGCGGTCATGCCGCTTCCTCCTCGGAGATCTCGGGCGTGGCGGTGGTGGTCAGCCCTGCCGCGGCGAGCACGCGGAGCCCGGTGACGACGCGCTGCTGGAAGGCGAGGAAGGACACCAGCTGCGACAGGGTCACGATGCCGTCGACCGTCCAGCCGGCATCGAGCAGCCGGCCCAGGTCGGCGCTCGAGGCCTCGCGCGGGCGGAAGACCAGCAGGTGCGTGTGCGCGAGCGCCGCGGCGAGACGCTCCCCGAGGACGGCCGCCACGGAGTCCGGGACGACGTAGCGCTCCCCCTCGGTGTTCTCCGCCTGCAGACCGAGCTCGGTGTAGGCGCCGAAGGGACCGCTGACCGCGGCATCCGTCGCCTCCGCCCGCACCACGGCCGCCCGCTCGGGGTCGACCTGCTCCGCGCGGCGGGCGTAGAACTCCGCGGTCGGGTCGTCGGCGCCGGCGAGACCCGTGGCGAAGGCGGCCACGAGCTCGCGCTCGGCCTGCGTGACGTGCGCGACCGAGAGCGGGAGGAAGAGGGCGTCGAAGCTCGCCTGAAGCTGCTCCCTGGTGACCGGGCGGCGACGGCGCAGCGCATCCAGCTCCGGCGTCACCCCCACGATCCGGTCCACGATGTCGTCGGTCATGCGTTCTCCTTGAGGGTGAGGGTGTGATCAGGGGTGGGGTTGAGGGCGAAGCCGAGGGCAGGGGCGACCTCGTCGGCGAAGAGGGCGATCGATCGCAGCACGTGCTCGTGCGGTGCGTCCACCGAGTGCACCTGGAAGGCCACCTCGGTCGCCCTGGCCAGAGTCGCGTCGGCGGCGAGCGACTGCGCGACCTCCTCCGGCGTGCCGAGGTGCGTGTCGAGGGCGGCGATCAGGTCGTCGATGCCGTCCCCTGGGATCGTCTGCCCCTGACGGCGGAATCCCTCGGCGGCTCGTCGCAGGCCGACCTCGGCGAAGCGCAGCGCCTCCGCACGGTCGTCGGCCACGAACACCGTGCGCGAGGCGGTGATCCGGGGCTCGACGCCCGTGGGCAGCGCGTCGAGGTAGGCGTCGATGATCGGGTCCTGCAGCTCCGAGAGGGGCGCATGCAGGCGGTCGGCGCGACGAGGCTGCGTGCGGGACAGCAGCAGGCCGTGTCCGTGGATGCCCGCCCGGTGTCCGCCCGGCACCGAGAAGGTCGCCTGCCAGACCCGGTCCGCGAGATCCCCGGCATCCGGATACAGGGAGTTGCCCGCACCGACATCACGACCGGCGAGCCCGTCGAGCAGCACGTGCAGCTTGCGGTCGTATGTCGGTCCCTTGTCGCGGACGTCCTCCCCGAACGGCGCGAACGACGAGGGCGTGCCCCCGCTGCCGAGTCCCAGATCAACGCGCCCCCCGGAGAGCAGATCGGCGACCACGGCATCCTCCGCCACCCGCACCGGGTCTTCCAGCGGAAGGGTGACCACACCGGTGCCGAGACGGATCCGCGAGGTCACTGCCGCGACGTGCGCGAGGAACACCAAGGGCGACGGCAGGCCGCCCTCCGCGGCGTGGAAATGGTGCTGAGCGACCCACGCCCGACCGATGCCGTGGCGCTCGGCCTGCTGGATCTGGGCCGTGGCGAACGCGTATCGTTCAGCCGGCGCCGCGTCGTCGAGCAGCCGGGTGAAGAAGGCCACGGTGGGGGCGGTCGATGCGGTGGTCATACTGCTGTCTCCGTTCGACCGGGAACCGCGGCGAGCAGTTCCCGGGTGTAGTCGTGCTGCGGGTCGTGGAAGAGATCCTCGGTCGGACCCTCCTCGACGATCCGCCCTCGGCGCATGACCGAGACCGTGTGGCTGATCCGACGCACCACCGCCAGGTCGTGCGAGATGAACAGGTAGGTGAGTCCGAGCTCGGCCTGCAGCGAGGTGAGCAGCTCGAGGATGCGCGCCTGCACGGTCACGTCCAGTGCCGAGACCGCCTCATCGAGGACCACGACCTCCGGGTCGATCGCGAGCGCTCTCGCGATCGCGACCCGCTGCCGCTGACCGCCCGAGAGCTCACCGGGGGTGCGACGTGCGACGTCGATCGGCAGCGAGACCCGCTCGAGCAGTGCGTGCGCGCGCTCCCGCCGCTCGGTACGCGTCCCGACCCGGAAGTTGCGCAGCGGCTCCGCGACGATGTCGACGATCTGCTGGCGCGGGTCCAGTGAGGCGAAGGGGTTCTGGTAGACGAGCTGCACGCGCCGGCGCAGCGCCCGCAGCTGGTCGCGCTTCGCCTGGGTCACGTCCTCGCCGTCGAGCTCGATGGTGCCGGCGTCGGGCTGATGGAACCGCGTGACGAGTCGGGCCGTGGTGGTCTTGCCGGAGCCCGACTCCCCCACGAGGGCGTGCGTGGTGCCGCGGCGGACCTTGAACGACACGTCATCCACCGCACGGAAGCGCTCGCGCCCCGCCACGCGGAACTCCTTCACGAGGCCCTCGGCGACGATGGCGAACGGGTTCTCGGCGGCCACGGCCGCGGCATCCCGGAGGAACGGCGGCGCATCCGGGCGCCGGAAGCCGGTGGCGAAGGCGGGAGCATCCGAGAGCAACTGCCGTGTGTACGGGTCGGCGGGCGCCGCGAGCACCGCGTCGCTGCGCCCCTCCTCCACGATCCGTCCGTCCTTGAGAACGACGAGCCGCTCGGCACGATCGGCGGCGACCCCGAGGTCGTGGGTCACGAGCAGGATGCTGGTGCCTTCGTCGCGCTGCAACTCGTCGAGCAGATCCAGCACCTTCCGCTGCACCGTGGCGTCGAGGGCGCTGGTGGGCTCATCCGCGATCAGCAGCCGAGGCCGCAGGGCGATCGCGGTGGCGATCAGCACGCGCTGCCGCATCCCCCCGGAGAGCTCGTGCGGATACTGGCGTGCCCGCAGGTCGGGATCGTCGATGCCGACGCGGTCGAGCAGCTCGATGGCCCGCGCATGCCGCGACCGACGGTCCCGGTGCCCATGCAAGCGGAGGATCTCCTCGACCTGCGTGCCGATCGTGCGCACGGGGTCGAGCGAGGTGGTCGGATCCTGCGGCACGAGGCCGATCTCCGGCCCGCGGATGCCCCGCAATGCGCGGTCGGACCACCCCGAGATGTCGAGGTCGCCCAGCACCACCGTGCCGCCGTCGACCCTTCCTCCTGCCGGGAGGAGCCCGAGCAGCGCATGGGCGGTCGTGGACTTGCCCGACCCCGACTCGCCCACCAGCGCGAGGGTCTCGCCCTCGTGGATCTCGAACGACACGCCGTGCACGACTTCGCGACGCGCGTCCCGGTTGCCGTAGGAGACCCGCAGGTCGGTCGCGGAGATGACAGGTGTGCTGCTCATTTCTCTCTCCTTCCGATCCGATGGCTGATCCTGTTGGCGCTGAGCACGACGACCACGACCACCAGGCCGGGCAGCGCCGTGAGCCACCACGCGGTGCCGACGTAGTTGCGGCCGTCGGCGATCAGCAGCCCCCATTCCGGGGTGGGCGGTGGCGCACCGTAGCCGAGGAAGCCGAGGGTGGAGATCGCGAGGATCGCACTGCCGAACTGCAGCGCAGCGAGCGCCAGGATCGGCGTCAGGGAGTTCGGCAGCACGTGTCGACGGAGGACCGCGGCGAAGGTGGCACCGCTGCCGAAAGCCGCCTCGACGTACTCGGTGCGGCGCACGCGCGAGACCTCCGCACGCATGAGTCTGGCGAACGCGGCGACGCTGCCGAGACCGACGGCGATCGCCGCGTTCACGGTGCCGAAGCCCAACAGGATGATCACCGAGAGCGCCAGCAGCAGCCCCGGGATCGCGAGGAGCACGTCGACGATGCGCATCAGCACTTCGTCGACCACACCACCCACGGCGCCGGCGATCGCGCCGATGAGGGTACCGAGTGCCAGCCCGACGGTCACCGCGATGAGCGCACCCGACAGCGAGTGCACGGCGCCGTGCACGACCCGTCCGAACAGGTCGCGACCGAGGGTGTCGGTACCGAACCAGTGCGCAGCGCTCGGCGGCAGCAGCTTGTCGGCCGGCACCCCGGTGAGCGGGTCGCCCGGAGCGAAGACCCCGGGGATGATCGCCCACAGCACCGCGACACCGACGACGACGAACGCCAGATAGAGTCCCCAGGACCGACCGCGCAGGCGACGACGCCGGCGGGGCGACGGCACGCTGTCGGCGGCGGTCGCGGGCGGCGCGCCGTCGGACACGATGGCCGTCTCGGCGATCACGGATGTGGTCATGCGGACACCTCCTGAGGTGCGAGCCGCCCGCCGACGGCAGGGGTGCGAGCGACGCTGCGCTGGCGAGGGTCGATGAGAGGGGTCACGAGGTCGACCGCGAAGCTGATGACCACGAACCCGAGCGCAGACAGAAGCACGACGCCCTGCAGCACGGGGATGTCCTGGTTCGCCACGGCCTGCTCCGTGAGGCGGCCGATGCCCGTCCGTCCGAACACGGTCTCGGTCACGACAGCCCCGCCGACCAGTTCGCCGAACAGCACCCCCGCGATCGTGAGGGTGGGCACGGCGGCGTTGCGGGCGACCGACCGGGTCAGCACCCACAGCGGCGGGGCGCCCTTGGCGCGGACCACCGTGACGAAGGGCTGCGCCTGCACCCGATCGATCGCGCGGACCAGCACCTGTGCCAGCGGGGCGGAGATCGGCACCGCGAGCGTGAGCACGGGGAGCACGAGTCCGCTCACCGGGTCGGCTCCGACGATCGGCACCCAGCCGAGCCCGAACGAGAAGACCTGGATCAGGAGGATGCCGAGCCAGAAGACCGGGACCGCGACGAAGAGACCTGGCACCTGACGCAGGCCGTCGCGCAGCCACGCGAACGGGGCGAGCGAGGAGAGCCCGGCGATCAGGACCGCGAGCAGCAGCGCGACAAGGAGTCCGAGCGATGCCAGCAGCAGCGTCGACGGCAGGGCTTCGGCGAGCATGGTCAGCACCGGCGTGCCGAACTGCGTCGAGAACCCGAAGTCTCCGGCGAGGAATCCGAGACCCGCGTGCAGGTACTGCTCCCACCAGGGCAGGTCGGCCCCGTAGGTCGCGCGGATGCTGTCGAGCTGATCCGGAGACAACCCGAGGCTGGGGTCCGAGAACTTGATCAGGATCGCGTCGCCCGGCAGCAGCTGCAGCAGGAAGAAGGTGGCCGTGAAGGCCGCGATCAGCACGATCGCGGCCTGCCCGGCTCGTCGGAGGACGAAGCTCATCGGTGCACCATGCCGATCAGTGCTCGGCGAGCCAGACGCCGGAGAACGTGGGGCGCCCCACCGACTCGAAGGCCACACCGTGCACGTAGGTCGCCGTGCCGTACACCTGCGGCTCCTCGAACAGCGGGATCACGTACGCCTGCTCGGCGATGTAGTCCTGCACCGCCTGGGATGCCGCGATCCGCTTGTCGGCATCGGGCTCGGAGGCCACCGCGAGGAGCAGTTCGTCGAGCTTCGCGTCCTTAGAGATCAGCACGTCGCGGTTCTTCGTGAAGTACTGGCTCTTGATCACATCGAGGTCCGCCCTGCCGACCATCGAGTGGTAGAAGCCGGTCTTCAGCGGATCGCGGGTGTCTTCGGCGGCGCTGCCCGCATCGCCCGGCTTGACGGTGAGCTCGACCCCGACCTTCGCCAACTGCTGCGCGACCAGTTCGAGCGTCTGCTTCGACAGCGGCTGCGGCTTGGCCTCGTACACCGTGATGGCGAGCCGTTCGCCGTCCTTCTCACGGATGCCGTCGGTTCCCTTCTCCCACCCGGCCTCGTCGAGCAGTTCCTCGGCCTTGTCCGGGTCGTAGACGTAGTGCTCCGACTCGTCCTTGTACCCGACGGCCTGCGACGACAGCACCGAGGTCGCCACCGGATAGTTCTCGGTGAAGAGAGTGTCGACGACCTCCTGGGCGTTCACGGCGGCGATGATCGCCTGGCGCACCCGGATGTCGGAGAGCAGCGGGTTCTCGGGGCGCAGGGCGATCGAGTTGTTCACCCCGCGGGTCTGCGGCGCGTAGAGGGTGAAGCCGGCGCCTTCGACACGATCCTCGTCGAACGCCTGTACGTAGCGCGCGTAGTCCGCCTGGCCCGCGAGCAGCGAGCCGATGCGCACGGAGTCCTCCGGGGTGATCAGGACGTGCACCGCGTCGAGGTACGGGCGGCCGTCGTTGTCGACCGTTCCGGGACCCCAGTCGTAGTCGTCGCGCGCGGTGAGCGTGTACTCCGTGCCGAGCTTCTCGCCGGTCACGGTGAACGGACCCGACCCGATGATCTCGGCCGCGTTGCCCGCGCCGAAGTCCTCGATGGTGCCGTCGAGAGTCTCCGGCGACAGCAGGCCGGAGTTGATCGTCGAGGTCGCCTGCAGGAATCCGGGTGAGGGTGCGCTGAAGTGGAACGTCACCGTGTCGTCGTCGACGACCTCGCTGCCGGCGTAGTTGTTGATCGCCTCGGAGACCGTGAGTCCGCGGTCGGCGTCGCCCAGGCCGTAGGTGTCGAAGTTCTTCGCCACCGCTGCCGCGTCCAACGGTGTGCCGTCCGAGAAGGTGATGTCGGGGTTCAGGTCGAACGTGTATTCGGTCGCATCGTCGTTGACCGTCCAGTCCGACGCGACCCACGGCTCGATCTCGAGCGTCTCTGGGTTCTGCCACGTCAGGCGAGCTGCGATGTTGTTCACGATGCCGCCGTTCGGGTAGAACCCTGCCTGCGGCGGATACAGGTTCGTGTAGGCCTGGTGCTCGAGGTAGGTGAGGGTGCCGCCCGTGACGGGGTCCCCTCCTTCCGCGGGGGCGTTCGCCGGGGCGGGCGATGAGGCGCACGCAGCGAGGCCCCCGGCGAGGACGAGCGGGAGCGCGAGTGCGGCGGCGCGGGTGAGACGGCGGTTCATGCGAGGACTCCTCGGAGGGATGCGGTGGTTCGGGTGGACGGGATGATGATCACGGTAGGAAGCGGGGAGGCGACGGCGCGAGGCCGACGACACCGCGGGTCGCGAGATGAAACCTCTCGTCACGCGTCGACATAGGAGGACACGCGCAGCCGGTCGCGGAGGGTGGTCGCGGACGGCTTCCCTCCCGCATCCCCCTCGTCGCGCAGGAGTCCGCGACGGCGCAGCTCCGGAGCGGCCGTGCGCGTGAACGCCTCGAACTGCGAAGGCTGGAACGCTGAGAGCACGTTGAAGCCGTCGGCGGCCTCGTGGTCGCGCCAGCGCTCGAAGTGGTCGGCGATCGTGCCGGCGTCGCCGACCACGAACGCGGCGGGCACGGCGTGCGCCGCCACGAGATGTCGCCACGTGAGCGCCGCGCCGGCAGAGCCTGCACCCGCGGTTCCTCCCTCGGCCATGCGCAGTCCCGCGATGCGGGCGACACGCTCGATCAGCGCGGCGCCGCGCTCCCCCAGCCGCGCCTCCTCCGCACGCGTCACCGGCTGGTCGAACGCCGCGGTGCGCAACTCGTCGTCGGCCGGCACCTCGAGGGCGTCGGCGAGCGCGTCCACCGTGCGGTTCTGAGGGAAGGCCGTCCGTGCGCTGTGGTGGCCCTCCGCGAGCGGGACGAGCGCCAGAAGACGCTCCACGATGCGATGTGCGGCGGCATCCGTGTCGGCGACAACGGGCAGGACCGGTGCGATCACCTTGAGCGCATCGGGTGACCGGCCGGCCTCCGCGGCGATGTCACGCAACGTCCGACGCGTCGCGATCGCCTCGGCGATGGTCGGCGCGGCGATGAGTGCCAGGTCGGCCGCGGTCGCCGCGAGCGCGCGCGACCGCGGCGATGTCCCCGCGTGCACGATCGGGATGCGGCCCTGCGGCGGTCGGGCGACATTGAGGGGGCCGGACACCCGCAGGTGCTCTCCGCGAAGGTCGGCGGAGCGGAGTCCTTCCGGATCGATCAGCACCCCTCGCTCGGCATCGGCGACCCAGGCGTCCTCGGCCCACGAGTCCCACAGCCGTCGCAGCGCCTCCACGAACTCCTCGGCGCGGCCGTAGCGCGACTCGTTGTCGGCATGCGCGTCCCTGCCGTGGTTGCCCGCGGCGCGCGGCTCGGCTCCCGTGACGAGGTTGACCCCTGCGCGCCCGCGAGTGAGCACGTCGAGCGAGGCCAGCGAGCGAGCCGTCGTGTAGGGATCGGCGTAGGTCGTGTTCACGGTCGCGATCAGGCCGATCCGCGAGGTGACTCCCGCGAGGAAGAGCACGGCACTGACCGGGTCGATCCGGGCGAGGAGGTACGGATCGCGGAACTCCAGGTCGGGGCCCGTCGCCAGCCAGTCGCCGAAGAAGAGGTAGTCGAGCCCCGCGTCCTCCCCCTCCTGCGCGATGTGCCGGAGGATGTCGGCGTCCGCGGCAGGGTCGCGATGCGCACCGGGGTGACGCCAGCCGGAGGGATACGCGCCGAGGGTGCGCACCATCGCGCCGATGATGAGGGGATCGGTCATGCCCGACACGGTAGGAGCGCGCGCGAGGGCGCTGCCATGCCGCCGAAGCCGGGCGTCACGGGATGTAACAGACCGACACACCCAGCCCACCCTCTACGCTGAGAACATGACTGGTCTTCGGTGGGGAATCCTTGCGACCGGCGGTATCGCCGGTGCGTTCGCGTCCGATCTGCGCACGGCGGGGCTCGACCTCGTCGCCGTCGGGTCACGCTCCCAGGAGTCGGCCGACGCCTTCGCCGCGCGCTTCGACATCGGGCACGCGCACCCCTCGTACGAAGCGCTGGTGTCCGATCCCGAGGTCGACATCATCTATGTCTCCACCCCGCATCCGATGCATCACGAGAACGCCCGGCTCGCACTCGAGCACGGCAAGCATGTGCTCGTCGAGAAGGCCTTCACACTGAACCGTGCAGAGGCGGCCGACCTCCAGGCGCTCGCCGCGGAGCGCGGTCTCCTCGTCATGGAGGCGATGTGGACGCGGTACCTCCCGCACATGGCGCGCATCCGTGAGCTCATCGCCTCCGGTGCCCTCGGCGAGATCCGAGCGGTCAGCGCCGATCACACCCAGCTGCTCCCCACCGACCCGACGCACCGGCTCAACGCCCTGGAACTGGGAGGCGGCGCGCTGCTCGACCTCGGCATCTACCCGCTCTCGTTCATCTGGGACATCCTCGGCGCCCCGACCGAGATCCGCGCCGTCGGCCGACTCATCGAGACCGGCGCCGACTCCGAGGTCGCCACGGTCATGGTCCACGAGGGCGGCGCGATCTCGACGAGCCTCTCGTCGTCACGGGCGTCCGGCCCCAACGCCGCCGCCATCGTCGGCACCGAGGCACGCATCGACATCGACCGCGTCTGGTACACCCCGACCACGTTCCGTGTGGTGCTCCCCGACGGCACCGTGCAGGAGGAGTACGTATCGCAGGTCGAGGGCCGGGGGATGCAGTATCAGGCGCTCGCGGCGGAGCGTCTGGTCCGCGACGGCATCCTCGAGGGCGACATCCTGCCCATCGCCGAGAGCGTGGCGATCATGGGCACGCTCGACGAGATCAGGGCGCAGATCGGCGTCCGCTATCCCCGCGAGGAGGTCTGATCATGGCGGAGACCACCGACGCCCGCGTGGCCGTCTACCTCGACTTCGACAACATCGTCATCTCCTGGTACGACCGCGTGCACGGTCGCAACGCCTACGGCAAAGACCGTCAGCGGATCACCGAGAACCCGAACGACCCCGAGGTCACCGACCGGTTGAGTCGCGCGATGATCGAGGTCGGCGCGATCATCGACTACGCCGCCTCCTTCGGCACCCTCGTGCTGACGCGCGCGTACGCCGACTGGTCGTCCCCCGTGAACGCCGAATACCGTTCGCAGCTCGTCGCGCGCGCGGTGGACCTCGTCCAGCTCTTCCCCGCCGCCGCGTACGCGAAGAACGGCGCCGACATCCGCCTCGCGGTCGACGCGGTGGAAGACATGTTCCGCCTTCCCGATCTCACCCACGTCGTGATCGTGGCGGGTGACAGCGACTACGTGCCCCTCGCCCAGCGGTGCAAGCGGCTCGGCCGGTACGTGATCGGCGTCGGCGTGTCCGGCTCGACGGCCAAGTCCCTCGCCGCCGCGTGCGACGAGTTCGAGTCCTACGACTCCCTGCCAGGGGTGGTCCGTCCGACCAAGGTGGTCGCCGCCCCCGTCGCCGCACCCCCGGCCGAACCCGCAGCCCCGATCGCCGAGGCCGCAACGAAGCCGAAGACCGCCCCGAAGCGCGCGAAGGCCAAGTCTGCCGCGAAGGCCGAGGAGCCCAGGGTCGAGGACAAGGTCGACGACCAGGAGGTCGCGACGCAGCTGCTGGAGCGTGCACTGCGTCTCGGCCACGACAAGGCCGATGCCGACGAGTGGCTGCACAGCTCGGCCGTGAAGACGCACATGCGCCGCATGGACCCGTCGTTCAGCGAGAAGGCACTCGGCTATCGCTCCTTCTCCGACTTCCTCAAGTCGCGTGACGACATCGCCGAGCTCGAGGAGACGGGGCACGAGCGGTTGATCCGCCTCCGCGAACCCGCAGCCTGACCGGGGGTCATTCCTCGAAGTCGTACTCCTGGAACGCCACGACCTCGGGCGCCCACCGCTCGGAGACGAACGCCCTATGCGCGGGGTGCGCGTCGTACGCATCGTAGGTCGCCTGGTCCGCGAAGCGCATGGAGAACTGGTGGGTCAGGTCGCTCTTCGCGCTCACCTGGCGCCGGATCGTGAACTCCTCGACCCCGGGGATCGCGGTGAGGACCGCGTGCCCGGTCGCCAGGAACTCCGCTTCCTCTGCGGACCCCGCAGGGTGGCGCAGGCGGAAGACGACGGTGTGCTGGATCATGCGGCCTCCTGGTCCGGTGGTCATTGGTTGCTGAACGCGGCGTCGAAAGAGGCGCCGGGCTTGGGCCACAACAGCGCGCGCACGTACTCCAGCGCTTCCGGGGCGCCGTGCAGCCGGTCCATCCCCGCGTCCTCCCACTCGATCGAGATCGGGCCGTCGTACCCGATCGCATCGAGGGCGCGGAACGCATCCTCCCAGGGCACGTCCCCGTGGCCCGTCGAGACGAAGTCCCAGCCGCGCCGAGGGTCGCCCCACGGCAGATGCGAGCCGAGCACACCGGACCGTCCGTTCTTCGGCCGCATCCGGGTGTCCTTGCAGTCGACGTGGTAGATCCGATCCGCGAAGTCGACGATGAAGCCGACGGGGTCGATGTTCTGCCACATCATGTGCGAAGGGTCCCAGTTGAACCCGAACGCCTCACGGTGGTCGATCGCCTCGAGGGCACGCACGCTCGACCAGTAGTCGTACGCGATCTCGCCCGGATGCACCTCGTGCGCGAACCGCACACCTTCGGCGTCGAAGACATCGAGGATCAGGTTCCAGCGGTCGGCGAAGTCCTGGAACCCGGCCTCGATCACGGCGGCGGGCACCGGCGGGAACATCGCCAGGTAGGGCCAGATCGACGAGCCGGTGAACCCGACGACCGTGTCGACGTCGAGCTTGCGGGCCACCCGCGCGGCGCGCTGCATGTCCTCCGCCGCCCGCTGCCGCACACCCTCCGCCTCTCCGTCGCCCCACACGTACTCCCGGAGGATCCCCTGATGACGGAAGTCGATCGGCGCATCGCACACGGCCTGACCGGCGAGGTGGTTCGAGATCGCGAAGATCCGCAACCCGTGCCGGTCGAGGATCTCCTTGCGCGACGCGACGTAGGCGTCGTCCTCGTCGGCGCGCCGCAGGTCGAGGTGATCGCCCGAGGCCGCCACCTCGAGCCCGTCATATCCCCACTCGGCCGCGAGCCGGGCGACCTCTTCGAAGGGCAGGTCGGCCCACTGGCCGGTGAACAGGGTGACCGGATGGGTGCTCATGGATACTCCTTCGTATCGGACTCGCGCGGGTGGTGCGGTGGTCAGGCCCCGAGGGCTCGGAGGGCTGCGATGCTCCGGGCCGCGAGCTCGTCCTGGCTCGCCGCCAGCGGGCGCCAGACCGACGCCGCGACCGCGATCGTCGCGTTCTCCCCCGTGAAGCTCTCCAGGCCGAGCGGACCGTGATAGCCGGCGTCGTCCAACGCTCGGACGATCTCGGGCCAGTCGGTGTGATCGTCGCCGACGGCTCCGCGGTCGCTGCCGCACACCTGCACGTGCGCGATCGCCGCCCCCGCGGCGCGGATCGCATCGGCGGGCCTCTTCTCCTCGATGTTGAGGTGGTAGGTGTCGAGCGCCAGCCCGAGGCCGGCGCCCAGCAGCGGCTCGAGCGCGTCGAGGCTCTGCGCCACCGTGTTGAGCACACTCGTCTCGTAGCGGTTCAGGGGCTCAACGGCCAGCGTCACCCCCACCGCCGCCGCGTCATCGGCGAGCGCTGCCAGGTTCTCGCGCAGCTCTGCGACGACGGCGGTCCGTTCATCGGGTTCCATCCGCCAGGCGACGCCGGTGGGGCTGTAGAAGGGCCCGGCGACCGTGCCGGCGCCCAGCACCTCGGCCGCGCGGAGACAGGCACGCAGATACTCTTGCGTCGCCGTGACATCGCCCACGCGTCCGATCAGCGAGCGCCCGGGCCCCATGGCGCCGACGACGATCGCTCCGAGGCCCAGCCGGTCGAGCACGTCACGGGCACGCACGGGGTCCCAGTCGCCGATGCTCTCCAGCGGCAGCTCGAGGGCGTCGTAACCGAGGTCCTTGGCCTTGCGGGCGAGCGGCTCGAGCGTCGCGTCCGTGAGCGGAGACGTCCACACCCAGGTGTTGACGGCGATCGTGCGGGGCATCATCGTCCTTTGATCGTGAAGACGCTCCCACCCTCCCACTCCGCGCGTGCGGAACGGAAGGGCGGGAGCATCGGGGGTTACGGGATCTGCCGTTCCTGCCACACGGTCGGGTAGCCGGGGAGGTTCTCCCCGCCGAACTTCGCGTAGTGGCCGTCCGGCATGCCCTCATTCGCGGCGAGGTAGTCGTCGAGCTCCGGTTCGGTGATCGGCTTCTGCGGCAGCACCCACTCCTTGGGCACCTCGGTGCCCGCGAAGATCATCTGTGCCGCCAGAAGCGGGGTGCGCCACTGGAAGTTCGAGTACACGGGTGCGAGTCCCGTCAGCCCGGTGTCCTTCCACTTGCGGAGGAAGCTCATCTCATCCTCACCGGTCATCACCGGGTAGTCCGCCCCCGCGTCCTCGAACGCCTCGATGGCCGCCACCGCGCCGTCGCCCGCGTCCATCCAGATGCCGTCGACGTCGCCCTTGGCGAGCTCGTCGCTGATGATGCTCTTGATCTCGGCAGGGTCAGCGCCCGTGAAGTGATCCACGGCGTCGATGCCGGCCTCGTCGAACAGCTTCTTCGCCCCGGCCCAGCGGTGCTCGAGCACGTCCACACCCGGGAGGATGCGCAGCGCCACGACCTTGTCGCCCTCTTCGAGGTTGTCGATCAGGAACTCGGCGGTGTCGATGCCCCAGGCGAATCCGCCGATCGGGTGGATGAACGTGACGGGGCAGTCGGTGTTGACGCCGCGGTCGAACACGATGACGGGCTTGCCGGTCTCGCACGCCCTGTCGACGGCCGGGGTCATGGCCGCCGTGCTGTTGGGCGAGATGAGGAAGACATCGCAGTCGCCATCGGAGATGAAGTAGTCGATGTCGGCGATCTGCGTGTCGTCGGAGTCCTGCGCGTCGCGCGTCTCCATCTCGCTGATCGCCCCGGCCTCCTGCAGCGCCTTCAACTGCTCGTTCATCGTGATCCAGCCCGTCTGACGCCACGGGTTGGAGATCGAGGCGTTCGCGAAGCAGGCCTTCTTCGCGCCCTCGCTCGCGAACTCCGAGGTGTCGACCATCTCGGCGTTAATGTGCTGCAGGTAGGGCTCATCAGCCGGTCCCTGCGGGTCGACGCCGCGCTCCTCATCCTGCTTGTCGAAGAGCTCCTGGTCGAACCACTCGGTCGTCTCCGCCGTCTCGTCGGGGTTCTCGGACTCGGCCGGCGCGACGGACGGGTCGGTCGTGCACCCGGCGAGCGCGATGAGGCCGAAGAGAGCCACCCCCGCGGTGGCGATCTTCATTGATCGTCGCATTGTCAATCTCCTCTGGTTTCTGTGTGGATGGTGCTGGTGGATCTGTCGGTGATGGTGGATCTGTCGGTGATGGTGGATCTGTCGGTGTCGGTGCTGTCGGATCTGTCGGTCTCTGCGGCGATGAGCTCTGGGACCTGCGGTCCGCGCTTCCGCCGTGCCCGGAAGGCGACGGCCGAGTATGCGACGGCGGCGATGATGATGATGCCCTGCACCGCATCACGGAGCGTGGACGGGACACCGGCGATGTTCAACAGCATGAAGACCGCTTCGAGGGCGAAGGCGCCGGCGACCGCGCCGACGATCCAGCCCCGGCCGCCGCCGAGCACGACACCGCCGAGGACCACCGCGGTGATCGCCGTGAACTCATAGCCCCGGCCCACCGAGGGGTGCACGCCGGCATAGCCGACAAGAAGCACGGCCGACAGCGTGGCCGACAGCGACGAGATGACGAACGCGCGGGTGGTGACCCAGGCGCGGCGCGCTCCGGCGTAGTCGACGGCGCTCGCGTTGTCGCCCACCGCCATGAGGGTCTTGCCGAGAGGGCGCTTGGTGATCCAGATCCCGAGCGCGAGCCACGCGATCAGGATCAGGACCGCCCAGGGGATGAAGTCGAGCAGCGGCACCTCACGGATGCCCCCTCGCCCGATCTCTCGGAAGCTGTCTGCGGGGTTTCCCGTCGCCGCGCCGCCCGTCCACCACATGACGCCGCCGAGGAGGGCGAGCATCATGCCGAGGGTGACGATGAACGACGGCACCTTGAGCAGTGTCGTGATGACGCCGTTCACGAGGCCGACGACGACGCCGACCACGACCATCAGCAGCAGCACCGGAATCGTGCGGGCGTCGTCCTGGCCCACCAGATTGCCGGCGATGATGACCTGCGCTGTGATGAGCGATCCCTGGGAGAGATCGAACTCGCCGGCGATGATCACGAAGTACTGCCCGATGGCGACGATCGCGATGGGCGCCACCCGCTGGATGAAGCGCATGAACTGGCCGGGCTCGGCGAAGCTCGGGTTGAGGATCGTGACGGCGACGAGAAGGATCACCAGGAGCAGGAAGACCGCCCCGCGGGGACTCACGAGTGTGCGCAGCGCGTTCATGAGCGCCCTCCTTCCGTCGCGGGAGCGGTATCCGGCGCGACGCCGTCGACCGCGCCGACGCTGGCTCGGGGGTCCGCGAGTTGCGACGCCGCGTCGGCCATGTCGGCATCGGCGGCCTTCGCGGCATCGTCACCTCCCGTGCGCGTGCCGCCGGCACCGAAGCGCGGTCGGCGCCGGGCGATCGAGCGACGGCTGTACACGGCGACGGCCGCCACGATCACCACGCCTCGGACCACGTCCTTGAGGAACGGGTTGACCTGCATGACGCTCATCACGTTGTCGACGACGGCGAGGATCGCGACGCCTCCGATCGTGCCCCAGATGGAGCCGCGGCCACCCAGCAGGAGCGTGCCGCCGAGCACGACCGCCGCGATCGAGAGCAGCGCGTAGCCGCCCTGCTGTCCGACGGTCGGGCTGCCGACCCCGAGCCGGCTGGCGAGGAGGAGTCCGGCGAGCCCCGCGAACACCGAGCACAGCACGTGCGCCCAGATCAGCGGCATGCGCGTGCGGACGCCCGACAGCCTGGCGATCTCGGGGTCGCCGCCCACCGCGTACAGGTGAGCGCCGGTGCGGGTGCGGTTCAGCAGGAGCCAGACGACGACGGCGAGCCCGATCATGATGAGCGTCGACACGGGGACCGGGCCGACGCCGGTGGCCCCGATGAGCTGGAACGCCCAGGGGACGTCGCCCGCCGATCCCTCGAAGTTCGTGTTGAGGATCCCCTGCAGGATGAGTCCGACGCCCAGAGTGGCGATGAAGCCGTTCACCTTGAGCACCGTGACGATGAGGCCGTTCAGCAGCCCGACTCCGGCGCAGACGAGGAGTGTGACGACGACGGCCACCGGGATGTTGCCCGCGTTGCCGTTCATGATCGTCGCGGCGAGCAGGCTCGACAGACTGATCACGTAGGTCACCGAGAGATCGAGCGATGCGCCGAGGACCACGAGCGTCTGCCCGATCGCCACGAGTCCGAGCACGCTCATGCCGGTGAGGATGTCGCGGATGTTGCCTGGACTCAGGAAGTTGCGACCCACCGTCGCGACCAGGATCGCCCCGACGATGATCACGAGGAGGAGGATGCCGAGCACGATGACCGTCGAGTCGATCTTCAGCCGCTTCATCGTGCACCCCCGTCCGCTGCCGTGCCGGTATCGGCGGCGCCCGTCGCTGCGCCCAGGATCTCGTGCTCGGCCGACCCCGCGGGGAGCTCGGCGACGAGTTCCCCGTCGTGCATCACGAGGATGCGGTCGCTCATGCCGATGATCTCCGGCAGCTCGCTCGACACCATCAGCACGGCCTTACCCTGCGCCGCCAGCTCACGCATGAGCTCGTAGACCGCATACTTCGCACCGACGTCGATGCCGCGCGTCGGCTCGTCGAAGAGCACGATCTGCGGCTGGGTGAGCAGCCATTTGGCGAGCACGACCTTCTGCTGGTTGCCGCCGGAGAGGAACCGCACCTCCTGGTCGACACCGCGGGAGCTGACCTCGAGGGAGCTCAGGACCCCCGGCACCTCGCGACGCGAAGCGGCCGTCCGCCGCGCGAACACGCTGCGGACGACCAGGAGCGCGTTGTCCATCACGGACTGTCCGAGTGCGAGCCCCTGGCCCTTCCGGTCCTCGGAGACCAGGGCGAGTCCGGCCCGCACGGCCGCACGGGCGCTCGCGATGCGTGCGGGTGCCCCGTCGATCCGCATCGTCCCGCGGGTGAACGCCTGGACGCCGAAGATCCCCTCGACCAGTTCGGTGCGACCGGAGCCCTGCAACCCCGCGATGCCGACGATCTCCCCGGCGCGCAGCGCGAGCGACACCCCGTCCACGTAGGCGTTGCCGCAGCCTTCGAGCTCCAGGCGCGGTGCTCCGACCGTCGTCCCCTCGAGCGCGTCGGGGAAGTACGACTGGATCGATCGGCCGACCATGCGCCGCACCAGCTCGTCCGTGGTGAGGGCCGTGGTGTCATCGGTCGACACGAGCGCGCCGTCCTTGAGGATCGTGATGCGGTCGCAGAGGTCGAAGATCTCCTTCAGCCGGTGCGACACGTAGATCACGGCCACGCCTCGAGACGTCAGCCGACGGATGATCGCGTACAGCAGCTCGACCTCGCGGTCGCTGAGCGCGGCGGTCGGCTCGTCCATCGAGATGACCCGCGCGTCGAACGAGAGCGCCTTGACGATCTCGACGATCTGCTGCTCAGCGACCGTGAGCGAACCCACACGCGCCTGCGGCTCGATGAACGAGACGCCGAGGTCGTCCAGCAGTTCCGCCGTCCTGGTGTTCATGCCGCGCTGGTCGACGAAGCCGCGGCGGCGCGGCTCGCGGCCGAGGTAGACGTTCTGGGCGACCGTGCGCTCCGGCAGGAGGGTGAACTCCTGGAAGACCGTGACGATGCCGGCGTCCATCGCCTGCCGCGGGTGCGCGTGGTGCACCTCTTCTCCGCGGTACGAGATCACTCCCTCGTCCGCTGGCTGCACACCGGCGATGATCTTCATGAGGGTCGACTTGCCCGCGCCGTTCTCCCCGACCAGGCCGTGCACCTCGCCGGGGCGCACGTCGAAGTCGACGCCGTGGAGCACCTCGACACCGAAGAACGACTTGCGGATGCCGTCGACGGCGAGCACCGGCTGCTGCGTCGTGGTCGCCGTCATGACGCCACCTCCACCCATCGTCCGCCGTCCGCCGCCGAAGCGAGCACGGCCTCCGTCAACACTGCGGAACGGTAGCCGTCTGCGAAGGTCGGCAGGCCGTCGGGGTGCGCCCCCGAGATGGCCGCATACACGTCGCTGACGAACCCGTTGAAGGCGTCCTGATAGCCCATCGCATGTCCGGCGGGCACCCGCTGGAGTCGGGCGGAGTCGGGATCGGCGGTCGCGGGGTCGCGCAGCAGCAGCCGGGACTCCTCGCGCATGCCGATCCAGAGCTCCTCCGGTCGCTCCTGCTCGAAGCGCAGACTCTGCCGCGAGCCGTGCAGCTCGAGCGTGAGCGCGTTCTTGCGTCCAGCGGCCATCTGAGAGATGAGCAGCGTGCCCAGAGCGCCCGACACGGTCTCCACCAGCACGGCGACGATGTCCTCCGTGTCAACGGCACGTCCGGAACGCTCGGAGTAGACCCGGCGGGTGCGCGCGCTCAGCGCTCGGATCCGCTCGCCGATCACGAACTCGATGAGATCGCACAGGTGGGACCCGATGTCGGCGAACGCCCGTGAGGCGCCGGCCGCGTCCGACCGTACCCGCCAATCGTCGTCGCTGTCGAGGAGCATCCAGTCCTGCAGGTACGCGCAGTCGAGAGTGAGGAGCTCGCCGATCTCGCCGCGGGTGATGCGTGCGCGGGCCTCGCGCACCATCGGGTGGTAGCGGTAGATGAACGGCACCGCTGCGACACGCCCCCGGGCCGCGGCCGCCTCCGCGAGGGTCCTGGCGTCGTCGGCCGTCGTCGCGAGCGGCTTCTCGCAGATCACATGCTTGCCCGCCGAGAGCGCGCGCAGGGCGAGGTCCGCGTGCGTGGTGTTCGGCGTGCAGATGTGCACGACGTCGATGTCGGCCGCCTCGAGCAGTGCGGCCGCGTCGGTCTCCGCCCGGTCGGCGCCGAGCGCTTCGGCGGCCTCGCGACTCCCCGATGCGGAACGGGTGGCCACCGCACGCAGCTCGCCTCCGGCGTCGCGGGCCGCGGTGCGATGCACGCGCGCCATGAATCCTCCGCCGAGGATGCCGGCTCGGATCGTCCCGAGACCGGTGTCAGTGACATCCGTTGTCATGCCGCCGATTCTGACACAGACCTTTCGACTTTTGCTAGCCCTTCGTCAAAAGTTGTCGGCTCCCAATCCGAAGTCAATCGACGAGACGCCGAAGTGCTGTGGTTTACTGACGCAATGGTTGACGTTCCGAAGCCGGCGCCGGCGATCTCCTCCGGCAGCGGAGAGATCTTCCAGATCCTTCGCGACGGCCGCGCACGGACCAAGGCCGAACTCGCCGCGCTCACCGGCCTCGCCCGCTCCACCGTCGCGCTGCGCATCGATGCGCTTCTCGCCGTCGGACTCCTCCGCCCGGCAGGCGAGGCGGTGTCCACCGGAGGTCGCCCGCCCGCCAGGGTCGCCTTCAATCCGCGCGCCGGCCTCGTGCTCGCCGTCGACCTCGGCGCGACCCATGCCACGGTCGCGGTCGCCGACCTCGCCGGAGTGATCCTCGACGCCCGCACCCGCACGATCGACATCGGCGACGGACCGGAGAGCCTGCTCGACACGCTCCTCGCCGATGCCGCCGAGCTCCTCCACACCGCGGCGGACGAGCTCCCGCTGTTCGGGGTGGGCATCGGCGTCCCCGGACCCGTCGAGCACTCGACCGGCCGACCGACCAACCCGCCCATCATGCCGGGGTGGGATCGGTTCGATGTTCCGGCGTATGTGCAGAAGGTGTTCGACGTCCCCGTGCTCGTCGACAACGACGTCAACATCCTCGCGCTCGGCGAGCAGGCCACCACGTGGCCCGATGTCGATGACCTGATCTTCGTCAAGGTGTCCACCGGCATCGGCGCCGGGATCATCGCCGGCGGTCAGCTGCAGCGCGGCGCGCAGGGCTCTGCGGGAGACATGGGCCACGTGCAGGTGCCGACGGGGGCCGGATCGGCCCGCGAACCGGGCGACGAGCGCGACCTCGAGGCGCTCGCGAGCGGGTCGGCGCTCGCGGTCGCGCTCCGCGCACAGGGACTCGAGGCCCACAGTGCATCGGACGTGGTCGACCTCGTGCGCGCGGGCAACGCCGCGGCGATCGAGGCGACGCGGCAGGCGGGGCGAGACGTGGGTGAGGTGCTCGCCACGGTCGTCAACCTGCTGAATCCGTCGATCATCGTGCTCGGCGGCAGCATCGCCCGGGCGGGAGAGCACCTGTTGGCCGGTGTCCGCGAAGTCGTGTACCGCCGGTCGATCCCGCTCGCGACACAGCATCTCGCCATCGTGCAGTCCCAAGCCGGCGATCGCGCGGCGGTCCTCGGAGCGGCGATCATGGTCGCGCGCGAGGTGCTCTCTCCGGCGAGCGTCGACCGTCGGGTGGCGGCGAAAGCACGGTGACCCGCGCCTCCGCCACCACGGGCGACCGCGGTCAGAGGGTGGCCGCGAACGGGTCGAAGTCCGCGTCGATCGATCCGACCTGATCCAGGCTGCTCTGCACCTCGACGAAGCTGCGCGACTCGGCGGCCTCCTCGATCGACAGAAGCGTGTCGAGCACGTGGTACCCGAACTCCCCCGTGGCCACGTGCGGGCGGTCGGCGGCGATCGAGCGGACCATGTCGAGCAGTCCCACCCCGCGCCCGGAGAGCACACCCTCCTGGGCGACGTCGAGGATCTCCTGCTGGATCGGCTCCGGCGGGACGAACAGACGCGTGAGCGGCCGGGTGATCGAGATCGCACCGCCGAAGGTGTTCGGATCGGGGATCACGATCGTGCCCTCGGTGCCGGTGATCTCCACGACCCCCTGCCGCAGCATGGCGGAATCCGTGCTGTAGAGACTCTGTGCCTGACCGCCCTCTTCGAAGGCCGTCAGCACGCTGAGCGTGGACGGGATCTCGACGGGGAACTCCTGGCCCGCGAGCTCGCCGACCTGCACACGGCGGGTCGGCGTGCCCTGGAGGCCCAGAGCGGCGACCGAGGCGACGGGTCCGAACACGTGCACGAGCGCCGAGACGTAGTACGGCCCCATGTCGAGCAGCGGCCCCGCACCCTTCGCGTACAGGAACGACGGGTTGGGGTGGAAGATCTCCGGGCCCTGCCACTGGAAGGTGGTCTGGGCGAAGAGGGGACGACCGATGTCCCCCCGCGCGATCGCCCGCTTCGCCGTCTGCACGCCAGGTCCGAGGACTGTGTCCGGCGCCACGCCGACCCGCAGCCCGGCCGCATCGGCCTTCTCCAGGAGTCGCCGTGACTCCTCCCGGCTCACCCCGATCGGCTTCTCGGTCCACACGTGCTTGCCTGCCGCGATGATCGCCTCCGAGACCTCGACGTGCACGGCCGGGATCGTGAGGTTCACGACCACGTCGATGTCCGGGTCCTCGAGGACGACATCCACGCCACCGGAGCGCGGGACGCCGTACTTCTCGGCCTGCGTCCTGGCGCGCTCCTCGATCAGGTCGGCGACCGCGATGACGCGGAGGTCGGGGAACGTCGTGAGGTTCGACAGATACTGGTCGCTGATGTTCCCCGCGCCGATGATGCCGACGCCGACGGGGCCTGCACCGATCGCCATCAGCCGGCGACCTTCTCGTCGAGGTAGACCCGGCTGCGCTCGATCGCGTCGAACAGGTCGCCCTCGTAGTGGTCGAACTCCACGATCGCGAGCTCCAGAGCCGGCGCCGCGGCGATCGCCTCGACGAGCGGGACCGCGCCTTCTCCCGCGGCCACCTGGTCGGCGGGCGGGTACGCGCCGGCGAGAGCAGGGTCGAGGGTGCCGTCCTTGGCGTGCACCGCGATCACACGGCTGCCGAGGCGCTCCAGCAGGGCGACGGGATCGACCCCGCCACGGGCGACCCAGTACAGATCGACCTCGAGCACGACGCGCTCGTCGAGGAGGCCTGCGAGGACCTCGAGGCCGGTCACACGGCCGAAGACGGCCTCCAGCTCATGCGCGTGGTTGTGGTACCCCACCCGCACGCCCTGTGCTGCCCCGACCTCGGCTGCCGCGTTCAGCAGTCGCGCGGTCTCCTCGATCTGCGCGACCGACTCCCACCGCGCCGGCGCGGTGTACGGGTCGATGACGGTGCCCATGCCGAGCACCTTCGCCGCCTCGAAGACCTCCGCGGGCGAGGGCACCGGCAGGGTGGTGCCACTGCCGTCGGGGTTCACGAACGAGGTCGACGCCAGGAAGGCGTGTCCGGACGGCGCACGCAGTCCCGCAGCCGACAGCGCAGCGGCGAGCGGCTCGGCCCGGCGCACGAAGTCATAGGGCTCGACCGCCGTGAACCCGCGGGCGGCGACCGCCGCAAGCGATCCTTCGAGGTCGGACTCCAGCTCCTCCTTGATGGTGAACAGCTGCAGGGAGGTCTGAATCGTCATCGGTCGTGCTCCTTCGGTCGTCGGCGACGTGGCGGGAATCCTGTCCCGTGGAGGCACGCTACCACCAAATACCTCCACGCGGAAGTTTTTGTTCGCTAGACTCCCCCCCATGCCGGAAGAGACGCCAGAGCAGCTCGAGCATCCCCGCCAGCGCGGCGCCTACGCCAAGGGCATCGCCCGGCGGCAGGAGATCCTCGATCGCGCGATCGAGGTCTTCGCCGAGCGGGGTTCCGATCGCACGAGCCTCCGTTCGATCGCGCGGGAGGTCGGGGTCACCCATGCCGCGCTCACCCACTACTTCGGCTCCCTCGAAGAGCTCCTCGTGGCGGTGTACGAAGAGAGCAACGCACCGGGACGTCAACCGGAAGCCCCCTCCGAGGAGGTGACTCCGGTGGAGATGATGATCGAGTCGGCACGCATCAACCGCTCCGTCCCCGGCCTCGTGCAGCTGTACTCCACGCTCGTCGCGTCCGCCCTCGAAGAGGGCCATCCGGCAGCCCGCACCTTCGCCACCGGTCGGTTCACACGTCTTCGCGACCGGCTCGCCGACACTGTGCGGCAGCAGCAGGACGGCGGCCGCATCCGGACCGATGTCGATCCGGACGCCGTCGCCGCGTTGGTCGTCGCCGCCTCTGACGGCCTGCAGACCCAATGGCTGCTCGATGAGACCGCACCGCAGCACGAGGCGCTCGCGCTCCTCGACCGTCTGCTGCGCCCCGCGCCGGAGCACCGGGAGCACAGGTCAGAGCGACCCTGACCCCGAGCTAGGCTCGAGACGTGACGCCCGTGCCGCAGTCCCCGTATGCCAGGGCGCTCGGCGAGCGCATCGACGACCTGCATCCGCGACTCCGCGCGTACTTCGAGGCGATCCCGGAGGGCGCCGTCGGCGTCGGAGATGGCGTCTTCCAGCGGGTGGGCACGCCCCGCCGCTGGCTGTGGCCGCTGCTGCGTCTGCTCGAACGCCGCGGCGTGCTCGCCGCGCGGTGGGAGCGCGACGTACCGTTCCGCGTCGAGAACCGCACGATCGCGTCGCGGGCCATCGGCGAACGCACCTTCCACTTCGCCGGAGGGCCATGGGTCATGCGCGACGCCGTCGCACTCACGCGTCACGGCCGCGTCGTGGACGAGCTCGGCGAGCCCGGCCTGGTCGCCGCGTGCTTCGACGTCGAGGTGCAGGAGGGCGCACTCCGCCTCACCAGCCGTGCGGTCGGTGTGCGTCTCGGTCGACTCCGTCTGCGCATCCCGCGTCCGCTCGCACCGATCGTGCGCCTGACCGAGCGCTTCGACGACGCCGAGGAGCGACAGCGTGTGGCCCTGACCGTCGATGCCCCTGTGCTCGGACGCCTGTACGAATACCGCGGCGACTTCCGTTACCGCATCGAGCACGCCGCAGAGAAGGAGCCGAGCACATGAGCGCTGGCAGGGTCGTCATCGGCGGAGCCACCGGCTTCATGGGGCGCTTCCTGGTTCCCCGGTTCAAGGCGGAGGGCCGCGAGGTCGTCACGATCTCGCGCTCCGGAGCCGACGTCCGCTGGGGCGACCAGGTCGAGATAGACCGCGCAGTCGACGGGGCCGCGCTGGTGATCGGACTCGCCGGGAAGAGCGTCAATTGCCGCTACACACCCGAGAACCGGGCGGAGATCTTCCGCTCGCGCACCGACACCACCGCCTCGCTGAGCACCGCGATCGCACGCGCGAGTGCGCCCCCTGCACTGTGGGTGAATTCCTCGACCGCGACGATCTACCGGCATGCCGAGGATCGCCCGATGACCGAGTCGACCGGAGAGATCGGCACGGGGTTCTCGGTCGAGGTCGCGAAGGCCTGGGAGAGGGCGCTGTTCGCCGACGAGCTCCCTGCGACCCGTCGCGTCGCCCTCCGCACTGCGATCGTCCTCGGCCACGGGGGCGTGCTCGAACCGCTGAAGACCCTGGCCAGACTCGGCCTCGGCGGTCCGCAGTACGACGGTCGCTGGCCGGTGGGCGCTGCGCGTCGCCTGGCAGGCACCGCCCATCATTTCCGTGCACGTCGCGGGCACCAGCGGTTCAGCTGGGTGCACATCGACGACGTCGCGCGCATCATCGACTTCCTCGAGCAGACGCCCACTCTCGACGGTCCGGTGAACGCCGCCTCACCGCACCCGGTCGACAACGTCGAGTTCATGGCGACCGTGCGACGCGTCCTCGGGGCTCCCCTCGGTCCGCCGTTGCCGCGGTGGGTCCTGGAGCTCGGCGCGATCGGCATCCGCACCGAGACCGAACTGGTCCTGAAGAGCCGGTGGGTGCTGCCCGAGAAGCTCACCGCCGCCGGGTTCACCTTCCGTCACCCCGAGCTGGAAGGCGCGATCCGCGAGTCCTTCGATCGACGCGACGCGGCTTAGGAGGCTGCGCCGGCCGAGCCGGTCGAGGCGTCGCCGTCGCGTCTGCGGCGTTCGATCTCCTCGCGCAGGCGCCACTCCTCGATCTCCCGGTCCAGGTCGGCGATCTGCTGCTCTGTCGTGCGCGTGTCGGTCGGCGGGGCAGGCCGCACGTCGGTCCGGGGCATCGGACGTTCGGCTCGACGCATCCGCGGGATCGGGACGCCGCTCTCTCCGTACTCCCGGCCGATCGCGAACCACAACAGGCTGCCGATCAGCGGGAGCAGGATCACGATGATGATCCACACCATCTTCGGCAGGTGCTTCACCAGCGCATTGTCGCGCGTGATGATGTCGATCAGCGCGCCGATCATCAGAGCGATGACGAGGATCGAGAACAGGAACGGCATGAGATCAGGGTAGACGACGCGGCGCGCGGCGTCGCCTACGGAAGAAGATGTCCGGCGGCGCGGAAGAGTTGGTACCATTCCGCACGCGTGAGCTCGACGTCCGCGCCGGCTGCAGCATCCTGCACCCGCTGCGGCGTGGTGGTCCCGAGCACGACCTGCATGCCTGCCGGGTGGCGTGTGATCCAGGCGGTCGCGATGGCGATCGGCGTCACCGCATGAGAGGCGGCGAGCCGGTCGATCACGGTGTTCAGCTCCGCATATTCGGGGTTACCCAGGAAGACCCCGTGCGAGAACCCGTCCTGGAACGGCGACCAGGCCTGGATCGTGATCCCGTTGATGCGGCAGTACTCCGCCAGGCCTCCGCCGTCGCGGACCACGCTCTGCTCATGGGCCGCCATGTTCGCCGCGACCGGCTGCGCGAGGAGCGGCGCGTGCGTCATCGACAACTGCAGCTGGTTGGCGACGAGAGGCTGATCGACCGCGGTGCGGAGCAGATCGATCTGTCGAGGCGTGTGGTTGGAGACGCCGAACGCTCTCACCTTGCCCGCGGCTTCCAGATCGTCGAAAGCCCTGGCGACCTCTTCGGGCTCGACGAGGATGTCGGGGCGGTGCAGCAGCAGGACGTCGAGACGGTCGGTACGCAGCGCCGCGAGGGACCCGTCGACCTGAGCCATGATGTGCTCGTACGAGAAGTCGAACATGCCGTGCGCCGGCACGATGCCGCACTTGGTCTGGAGCACGATCTCGTCTCGCTCGGCGGCGCTCAGCCGGAGCGCATCGGCGAAGCGGGCCTCGCAGTGGTGCATGCTGCCGCCGTAGATGTCGGCGTGGTCGAAGAAGTCGATGCCGGCGTCGCGTGCTGCGGCATAGAGGGTCCGGATGTGGGCATCGTCCTTGTCATCGATGCGCATCATGCCGGCGATGACGGCGGGGGCGGTTGCTGATCCGAACGGCACGGTCTTCATGCCGACCACGCTACCCCCGAAGGACCGACGTCAGCGGCCGTCCGGCATCGCGGCAGGGAGCAGCGCGGTCACCGGGACGTCGAGGACCTCGGCGATGCCCGCGAGGTCGACGAGCGTGAAATCCGCGCGTCCGTCCAGAAGGTCGGCGAGCTGTCCTCGGGCGATGCCGGACAGCTCCGACAGGCGGGAGAAGGACACACCGGCGTGGATCCGCGCCCCGTCCACGGTCGATGCCAACAAATGACGCAGTTCCGTCCCCATACGCACACACTACCGCCCCACACGGACACGCAAGGAGGTCGAATGGATCAGAATGGCGGCATTTTGGAGTCGTGGCGCTGCTATGGTGATCCGGATGAAGACACCTGCCGAGGAGTTCAACGATGCCGTCGGGCGACAGCTGCGAGCCGAGATCGCCGCGTCCCGCAGCAGCATCGCAGCGATGGCGCGGACGATCGGGATCGCCCGCAGCGCGCTCGACAACTACGTCACCGGCAAGCGCGCGATCCCCGTACCGGTCGTGTACTCGGTATGCGCCGCCCTCGACGTCGAGCCGCACGTGCTGCTCGCCCGCGCAGAGGAGCGTCTCAGGGCCGACGGCGTGAGCACAGCGCGCGTCACTCCGATCCGACGCACACCCGATGTCGCCGGCCCACGCGAAGATACCCGCGAGGTCGCCTTCGACTCCCCCGTCCGTCACGACGCCGACTCGGACGACCTCTACGACTGATCGAGAGTCCGCGGTCGCCCGCGGAGACGACCGCGAGGAGGAGCCGTGCAGCACCTCCTGCGTCTTGCCGACGAACAGCGCGTCCGCGTGGTCGAACGCCCCGGACGCACGCGCGGGGGCTTCGATCCCACGACATCCACGATCCGGCTGAGCCCCGGCATGAGCGTGCGCACGACACGGAGCGTCCTCGCTCATGAGCTCGGCCACGCACACCTCGGTCACACGCCGACGCCGGACGCGGCTGTCCGCTCTCACCAGGAGCGCCAGGCCGACGAGTGGGCCGCACGCCGGCTCATCACGGCGCAGGCCTACGCCGAGGCCGAAGAGCTCCGCGGGCCCCACCTGGCGAGCCTGGCCTTCGAGTTGGGCGTCACGATAGAGCTCGTCACCGCCTATCAGCGGCTGCTGCGCCAGGGAGCGGTGACGATGGCGGTCGCCTAGCCCGCGGCGAAGAACACGTCCCCGCGCTGGTTGAATATCGTCATGGCCTTCCTCGTCGACCCCGCGCCCGTCACCCTCACCGGAGAGCTCGTCGAGCTCCGCCCGCTCGAACGCTCCCACGTCGACGGCCTCATCGATGCCGTGCAGGAAGGCGACCTGTGGAAGACCGCGTGGTACACCTCGGTCCCCGCTCCCGACGGGGTGGCGGCCGAGGTCGATCGGCGCATCGCCCTGATCGACAAGGGCGAGATGGTGCCCTTCACCGCGTTCGACGCGGGCGGGCGCATCCTCGGTCTCACGTCGTTCTACGACATCGTGGCGGATGTCCCCCGGCTGCACATCGGGTACACCTGGAACCGGCCGTCCGCGCACGGCTCCGGGACGAACGCCGAGTCGAAGCTGTTGCTGCTGCGACACGCGTTCGAGACGCTCGGCGTGTTCCGTGTCGGGCTCACGACGCAGTGGGTGAACTTCCAGTCGCGCACCGCGATCGAACGCCTCGGAGCCAAGCAGGACGGCGTCATGCGCGCCATGAGCCGCTACCGCAACGGCGCGCTGCGCGACAGCGTCGAGTACTCGATCATCGAGCCGGAGTGGCCCGCGGTCAGAGCGAACCTCGAAGCGCGGCTCGCTCGACGACGGTGACCCGTCCGCTGCGGGTCACTCGGTGGCGTTGCCCGACCAGTTCTTCGACCGGCGGGTGGCCGAGCCGCGCTCACGCAGGATGAACGCCAGGGCGAGGGTCACCAGCAGGAGGCCGCCGCAGAAGGCGAAGGCGTTGTAGTCCGGCAGCTCGAATGAGGTGCCCATCAGCCAGAATCCTCCGAGGAAGAGGATCATGAAGAAGAGGAAGCTGAGGATCACGGGATCTCCTGTCGTCGGTGCCGTCTACCAGGATAGCCCGGACGCGGAAACCCCCTGTGCCGCCGACTCTTCCTCTGGTGTGCTCGGACGATGAAGACTCCACTGACAGCGGTCGCCATCTCCTGCACTCTCAAGCCGTCGCCCGCATCATCCAGCTCCGACCTCCTCGCGACCCAGCTGCTCGACGCCCTCTCCGGGCACGGCGTCACGGGGGATCTGGTGCGCGCCGTGGACCTCACGCTGAGCCCCGGGGTCCAGAAGGACATGGGCGGAGACGACCAGTGGCCGAGCATCCGCCGACGCGTCCTCGATGCGGACATCCTGGTGTTCGTCACACCCACCTGGATGGGCCAGCATTCGAGCGTCGCTCAACGGGTCCTCGAGCGACTGGACGCCGAACTGAGCGAGACCGACGCCCGCGGACGCCCCACGCTCTTCGACAAGGTCGCCATCGCGGGGATCGTCGGGAACGAGGACGGTGCACATCACATCGCGGCGATCCTGTTCCAGTCGTTGAACGATGTCGGCTTCACCATCCCCGCCCAGGGGTCGGTGTACTGGAACGGCGAGGCGATGCACACGACCGACTACAAGGATCTCGACCAGACCCCCGAGAAGGTCGCGTCGGCGATGAGCACGGCGGTGAAGAACGCGGCTCACCTCGCGCGTGCGCTCAAAGCGCAGGAGTACCCGGTCGGGTAGCTGCCGTCACCGCACGGCGGAAGGTGACGACCTCGTCCCGACGCTTCTTCTCGGCGACGAGTCCCACCAGCTCGAACCGGCGGAACACGCGGCGGGGCAGCGCAGGAAGCTCTGCGGTCAGTCCGCGCGGGGGCTTCGCGAGGCCCGTGATCAGGGAGAGATCCACCCCTGCTCCCCGCACCTCGATCCGCGCGTAGTCGCTGCGGGTGCGCCAGAGCAGGTACTCCAGTTCGCGATACGGGATCGTATGCAGCACGGCGTCGACGCGCACCCGCAGCTCATCGTCGCCGAACGCCACGGAGCACGACGCCGTGCGACGTCGAAGGATCGCCGCGAAGACCAGGTACACCGGAAGACCGAGCACGACGCCCATGAGGATGATCGCGATCCGCGCTCCCATCCGCATCACGATGTCGTCGAACGCGATCAGCAGCACGACGGCGAAGGCACCGACGACCACGACGATCGCGACGATCGCCTGCGTGAGCACGCGCATACGCAGTTCCAGTCCGGGGAAGCGCACGATCGAACCGTCGCCGCTCTCGTCGCGCTCCCAGGCGGGCGCGACGGGTGACGGCCGCTTCTTCGCGCCTCTGCGGGAGAACAGATCCGTGATGCGGCCGATCACGCCGAGCCAGATCCATCCGACCGCCGGGATCGCCGCCATCTGCAGGACCACGGCGACTCCGCGCACGGTATCCGGAAGCGGTTCGAGAAGGTCGCCCCCGAACTCGACGACGAAAGCGACGAGAGCCCCGAGGACGACCGCAACGGCCACGTGCAGGACCGCGCCGTTGCGAGCCGGAACCATGCCGAGGGTCGCATTCACGAAGGCGAAGCCGAAGCACCACCCGCTCACGAGCATCAACAGGAAGGGGAAGAAGCTGAGGTCATCGCCGGCGAGCGTGACGGCGATGGCCGCGAGCAGCAGAACGGCCCCGCCCAGCAGTGGGTACACGACGAGGGTCCGGGTCACGGACCGTCGCACGCGGGCGTCGGCGGCGGTCTCTTGGGTCATCGGGATGAGTCTAGAGCGGACCACCGCGCCTCGGCCCGGTGCCGGGATCGACGCGCGATCGCGGCGGGATCCGAATCCGCGCCACCGGGGACCGGCGGCCACCTGGTAGGGGTGACCGGTGGCCGCCGGCAGCCGAGACGGGAACTGGGGACTCCCGCTCGGAGCACCGATGGTACGCCGCGACGGGTGCAGGCCATGGGGGCTTGATCGAGGGCACCCGATGAGCTAGCCCGCGCGTTATACCTTCTCCGCTCGGCATGCCACAACCCCCGGGCGTCCGGTCGCGATGACGCCTACAGTCGGAAGACGGGGAGGGATCCCTGCTGGGCCGCAGCCGGAAGGGCAGCGCGGCTCGGGGTCCGCCGCCCCGGGGCCGGGGGGCGCCGAGGCGGCGGATCACACCTCCGCGCGGGAGGGCACGTCGCCACACTCCGCGCGGCGTGCGCGCCGAACACGGAAGACCCCCGGGCGGCCGCTCGATCAGCAGCCGACCAGGGGTCTTCGACGTCAGCGCCCTTCGCGCCGGTCCGCGTTCCTCAGAAGTCCCAGTCGTCGTCTTCCGTGGCCTCGGCCTTGCCGATGACGTACGACGAACCCGACCCCGAGAAGAAGTCGTGGTTCTCGTCAGCGTTGGGCGACAGCGCCGACAGGATCGCCGGGTTCACGTTCGTGACGCTCGAGGGGAACATCGCCTCGTAGCCCAGGTTCATCAGGGCCTTGTTGGCGTTGTAGTGCAGGAACTTCTTGACGTCTTCGGTCAGCCCGACACCGTCGTAGAGGTCTTGCGTGTACTGCACCTCGTTGTCGTAGAGCTCGTAGAGCAGCGAGAACGTGTAGTCCTTCAGCTCATCGCGCCGAGCCTGGTCTGCCGTCTCGAGGCCGCGCTGGAACTTGTAGCCGATGTAGTACCCGTGCACGGCCTCGTCACGGATGATGAGGCGGATGAGGTCGGCGGTGTTCGTCAGCTTCGCCTTCGACGACCAGTAGATCGGCAGGTAGAAGCCCGAGTAGAACAGGAAGGACTCCAGCAGGGTGGAGGCGACCTTGCGCTTGAGCGGGTCGTCTCCCTGGTAGTAGTCCATGATGATCTGCGCCTTCTTCTGAAGGTTCGGATTCTCGGTGGACCACCGGAACGCCTCGTCGATCTCCTTCGTCGACGCGAGCGTCGAGAAGATCGAGGAATAGCTCTTCGCGTGCACCGACTCCATGAACGCGATGTTCGTGTACACGGCCTCTTCGTGAGGGGTGATCGCGTCGGGGATCAGCGACACCGCGCCGACCGTGCCCTGGATCGTGTCGAGCAGCGTCAGCCCGGTGAACACCCGCATGGTGAGCAGCTGCTCGTCGGCGGTGAGCGTGTTCCACGACTGCACGTCGTTCGACAGCGGCACCTTCTCCGGCAGCCAGAAGTTGTTCACCAGACGGTTCCAGACCTCGAGGTCCTTGTCGTCCTGGATGCGGTTCCAGTTGATCGCCTGCACGCTGGAGACCAGCTTGAGTCTTTCGGGAGTCATTTCTTCGTCGTTTCTCGAGATCAGGGACGGGTCAGAGCATGCACGAGACGCACTCGGCCATGTCGGTGCCCTCGAGCGCCAGCTGACGCAGGCGGATGTAGTAGATCGTCTTGATGCCCTTGCGCCATGCGTAGATCTGCGCCTTGTTGATGTCACGCGTGGTGGCGGTGTCCTTGAAGAACAGCGTCAGCGACAGGCCCTGGTCGACATGCTGCGTGGCCGCCGCGTACGTGTCGATGACCTTCTCGTAGCCGATCTCGTACGCGTCCTGGTAGTACTCCAGGTTGTCGTTCGTCATGAACGCCGCCGGGTAGTAGACGCGGCCGAGCTTGCCTTCCTTGCGGATCTCGATCTTCGACGCGATCGGGTGGATCGACGACGTCGAGTTGTTGATGTACGAGATCGAGCCGGTCGGCGGGACCGCCTGCAGGTTCTGGTTGTAGATGCCGTGCTTCTGGATCGATGCCTTCAGCTCAGCCCAGTCCTCCTGCGTGGGGATGTGCTTGCCGGCGAAGAGCTCCTTGACCTTCTCGGTCGCGGGCACCCAGGCCTGGTCGATGTACTTGTCGAAGAACTCCCCCGACGCGTACTTCGAGTCCTCGAACCCGTCGAACGTCGTGCCGCGCTCGATGGCGAGGTTGTTCGACGCCCGCAGCGCGTGGAACAGCACCGTGTAGAAGTAGATGTTCGTGAAGTCGATGCCCTCTTCCGAGCCGTAGTACACGTGCTCGCGGGCGAGGTATCCGTGCAGGTTCATCTGGCCGAGGCCGATCGCGTGCGAGCGGTCGTTGCCGTCTTCGATTGAGCGCACAGAGCCGATGTGGCTCTGGTCGCTGACCGCGGTGAGGGCGCGGATCGCCGTCTCGACGGTCTGGCCGAGGTCGTCGGCGTCCATCGACAGCGCGATGTTCATCGAGCCGAGGTTGCAGGAGATGTCCTTGCCGATGTTGTCGTACGACAGGTCGTCGTTGTATGTGGTCGGCGTGTTCACCTGCAGGATCTCGCTGCAGAGGTTGGACATGTTGATCCGGCCCTTGATCGGGTTGGCCTTGTTCACCGTGTCTTCGAACATGACGTACGGGTAGCCGGACTCGAACTGGATCTCGGCGACGGTCTGGAAGAACTCGCGCGCGTTGATCTTCGTCTTCTTGATGCGCGGGTCGTCGACCATCTCGCGGTACTTCTCGGTGACGGAGATGTCGCCGAAGGGCACGCCGTAGACCTTCTCGACGTCGTAGGGCGAGAACAGGTACATGTCCTCGTCGTTCTTGGCGAGCTCGAACGTGATGTCGGGCACCACGACGCCGAGCGACAGCGTCTTGATGCGGATCTTCTCGTCGGCGTTCTCGCGCTTGGTGTCGAGGAAGCGCATGATGTCGGGGTGGTGGGCGTTGAGGTACACCGCGCCGGCACCCTGACGCGCACCGAGCTGGTTGGCGTAGCTGAAGCTGTCTTCGAGGAGCTTCATCACCGGGATGATGCCGGACGACTGGTTCTCGATCTGCTTGATCGGCGCACCCGACTCGCGGATGTTCGACAGCAGCAGGGCCACGCCGCCACCGCGCTTGGAGAGCTGCAGGGCGGAGTTGATGCCACGGGCGATCGACTCCATGTTGTCTTCGATGCGCAGCAGGAAGCAGCTGACGAGTTCGCCGCGCTGCGCCTTGCCCGCGTTGAGGAAGGTCGGGGTCGCCGGCTGGAAACGGCCGGAGATGATCTCTTCGACGAGGGCCACGGCGAGCTTCTCGTCACCGTCGGCGAGGCCGAGCGCGGTCATCACGACGCGGTCCTCGAAGCGCTCGAGGTAGCGCTTGCCGTCGAAGGTCTTCAGCGTGTAGCTGGTGTAGTACTTGAACGCCCCGAGGAAGGTCTCGAAGCGGAACTTCTTCGAGTACGCCAGGTCGTTGAGCTTCTGGATGAAGTCGAACGAGTACTTCTCGATGACGGCGCCCTCGTAGTACTCCTTCTCGACGAGGTAGTCCAGGCGCTCCTTGAGCGAGTGGAAGAACACCGTGTTCTGGTTCACGTGCTGCAGGAAGTACTCACGCGCTGCGCGCTTGTCGGCGTCGAACTGGATCTTCCCGTTCGCGTCGTACAGGTTCAGCATCGCGTTGAGCGCGTGATAGTCGAGGCCCTCGTATGCGGGGTTCGCCTTGAATGCCACTGTCTCGGTCACTGAAGTTCCCACCGTCGTTCCAATCCGTCGCTCACGCGATCCACATCGTCTTGTGTGCCGAAGATCTCGAGCCGATACAAGTGAGGCACGTGGCACTTGCGGCTGATGATGTCACCGGCGAGGCAGAAGGCATCGCCGAAGTTGGTGTTGCCCGCGGAGATCACTCCGCGGATGTGGCGCCGGTTGCGCTCGTCGTTGAGGAACCGGATCACCTGCTTGGGAACGGCGCCCTTCTCGACGCCGCGCCCCGCACCCCCGCCATAGGTGGGGGTGACCAGCACGAAGGGCTCGTCGATGACGAGGTCGTCTTCATTTCGGTGGAGGGGGATGCGTCGGGCCGGAAACCCGAGCTTCTCGACGAATCGTGCGGTGTTACCCGAGACGCTCGAGAAGTAGACCAGGAGCGGCGCTGCGGTCGCGACGGCGCTCATGGGGTGTCACGCCAGACGGGAGGCGAGTTCGTCGATCTTGTCGGGACGGAAGCCCGACCAGTGGCCCTCGTCGGTCACGACGACGGGTGCCTGCAGGTAGCCGAGCGCCTTGACCTGCTCGAGCGCCGTCGCGTCTTCCGAGAGGTCGAGGACCTCGTACTCGATGCCCTTGGCATCCAGGGCACGGTAGGTGGCGTTGCACTGAACGCAGGAAGGCTTGGTGTAGACCGTGATCGACATCTTTTCGTAACCCCTCAAATCTCTGGCCCGCTTCTCATCAGGCTCTTTCCCGGTAGACCCCCTGCCGGGACTTCAATACTACATATGGGGACCGACATTGGGGGCGACCACAAGGGGTAGTAGTTACATCCGTGTAGTTATCCACCGTTCTCTACAGATACAACACAGGTTCTCCACCGTTTCTTCCACAGGCCGAACCCTCCTCTGAAGGCACGCGAACCGCAGGAAATCGCGGCTGGGAAGCCCCTGTGAGCGATCCATCCACAGGGGGCACCTTACGTCGACCCACCGACATTCGGATTCCTGTGGAATTCGCCCCTCGGCGTGTCGCGGGCGTGTCGCGGATCGGTCCCTTCGACGACCCGCACCCGCGCCCGGTACCGTTGTCTGGTGGCGGGATATCGGGATCTTCTTCGCACGCCGGGTGTGGCGCGCATGATCGCGGCTCAGCTGACCGCGAGATTCCCCAACGGCATGATGTCCCTGGCGATCCTGCTGCATGTCGAGCAGCAGACCGGCTCCTACGGGTCAGCGGGCCTGGTCCTCGCGGCGACCAGCGTCGGCCAGGCGGTCGCCGGTCCCATCACCAGCCGGTGGATGGGCGCCTGGGGCATGCGGCGGGTGCTCACGCTCACTCTCTCGGTCTGCGTCGTCGCCGTGCTGTGCCTCGCCGTGCTCCCCCTCTCCGTGCCAGGCTTCATGGCGCTCGGCATGATCGCAGGGCTGTCGACGCCTCCGATCCAGGCCGCGGTCCGCACGATCTACCCGAAGCTCGTGAACTCCTCGAACCTCACTCCCCTGTTCTCGCTCGACGCCTCGCTGCAGGAGATCATCTGGGTGCTGGCCCCGGTCGTGATCACCCTGGTCTCCACGCAGATCGGCACCATGGAGGGGCTGCTGCTGGTGGCCGTCGTCCTCGTCGGCGGCGGCGCGTGGTTCATCCTCTCCCCCGAGGTCGGCCGGGTGCGCATCCCGCGCAGCCGCAACGCGCTGGGCACCGTGGTACTCAAGCCCCCCGTGATGCTGGCGACAGTGATCGGCTTCCTGTTGATCGGGGCGTGCTCGGCGGTCGAGGTCGGCGTCGTCGCGACCTTCGAGCACGGCAGTCTCGCCGCCGGCCTCGTGCTCGCGGTGTTCTCTGCGGGCAGCCTCGCCGGCGGGCTGGCGTTCGGGCACATCCCGATCGGCCCCTGGGCCATGGCGCGCCGCCTGCTCATCGTCACGATCGGCCTCGCATCGACGATGGTCATGCTGAACGTGTTCTGGCTCGGCGGGACACTGATCCTCGCCGGGATCGGCATCGCCCCCGCGCTCGCCGTGCTGTTCGCGATCACCTCCGCCAGCGTGAAGTTCAGCGAGACCGCCGAGGCCTTCGGATGGGCCGGCACCGGGCAGTTGATCGGCGCAGCCGCCGGCTCCGCCGTCGCCGGGTTCCTCGTCGACGTCAGCGACTGGCGCGGCGCCTACCTCGCCGCCACGATCTTCGCCGCGGCCGGACTCCTCGTCTCCATCGTCTTCGTCCGTTCGTTCCCCGACCTGCGTCACCGCGACGCGAGCCCGCATCCCGACACCGAACCCCTGGCGGTCACCCCTTCATGAACTCTTCCTCCTCTGTGCACACTGCCCCCGAGATCGTCTGCATCGGCGAGACCATGGCGTTGATCACCCCGACCGATGCCGGACTCGCATCGGCCGCCCACGCGTCGATCGGACTGGCGGGTGCGGAATCCAACGTGTCAGCCGGCGTGGCCTCCGCCGGGCACCGGGTCGCCTGGGCTTCGCGCCTCGGCGACGACCCGCTCGGAGACCGCATCGCCTCCGAGCTCGAGCGGCGTGGAGTCGAACTGTGGGTCGAGCGCGACGACGCCGCCCCGACGGGCGTGATGTTCAAGGACCCCGGGGTCGAGTCCTCCTCCGTGTACTACTACCGCCGGGGATCGGCGGCCTCCCGCATGGAGCCGGGCTTCCTCAGCGCCGCGCAGCTCGAGGGCGTCCGCATCGTGCACACCACGGGGATCACCCCCGCCCTCTCCTCGGCGTGCCGAGACATGGTCGACCGGCTGTTCGCCGACGCACGCACCACCGGCGCCCTCGTGTCGTTCGACGTGAACGACCGTCGTCCGCTGTGGAGCCGGGAAGACGCGGCGGACACGCTCGCGCGCCTCGCGGACGCCGCCGACATCACGTTCGTCGGTCGTGACGAGGCCGAGCGGATCTGGGGAACGGCGACGCCGACCGCCATCCGGGCGTTCCTCCCGAACTGCGCACTGCTGGTGGTCAAGGACGGCGACGTCGGTGCGACCGCCTTCGACGGCGACGCCGAGCCGGTGTTCGTCCCGGCACCCGTCGTCGACGTCGTCGAACCCGTCGGCGCCGGAGATGCCTTCGCATCCGGCTTCCTCGCCGCGACCCTCGACGACGCAAGCCTCGCCGAGCGACTCTCCGCCGGGCATGCCGCGGCGGAGCGTGTGCTCACGATCGCGGCCGACCTTCCCCCGTTGGCAGCGTTCGGCTCCGACTGACAGGGACAGCGACAGGGGCCAGGGGCCCCGCCCGGTCGTAGGCTGATGACATGCCTGCACCGCTCACCCTGCCCCGCCGCTCGTGGGGTGATCCGTCTGCCGCAAGGCGGGCACTCCTGGTCCACGGTCTCGGGTCCTCCGGTGCGCTGATGTGGCGCCTGGGCGACGCCCTCGCCGACGCAGGATGGCACGCGACCGCGGTCGACCTGCGCGGTCATGGCGATGCGCCGCGTTCTCTCGACTACACGGTCGCGGCATACGGCGCCGACCTCGCCGCCACCCGCCCTGACGACGCGGGCCCCTGGGACGCGGTGGTCGGCCACTCCCTCGGCGGCGCTGCGAGCACCGTCGCCGCGGCGTCCGCACCGGACTGGACCCGTCGGCTCGTCCTCATCGATCCGGCGATCCACGTCGACGGTCGCGACGCGGCCATCGTCCGCAGAAGCCAGGAGCGGGCCTTCGCCGACACGAGACTCGAGGTCGTGCAGCAGGAGCATCCGCACTGGCACCCGCAGGACCAGGAGTTGAAGATCGATGCGGTGCAGCGCGCGAGCGCTTGGGCGGTCGAGCAGACCAGTGCGCAGAACCAGCCGTGGGATGTGCGGGACGCTGCCGCGCGGCTGACGGTACCCACGCACGTGATCGGCGCCGACCCCGCCGTCTACAGCATCTTCACGGGTGACCTCGCGAGCGAGGTGCTCGCGGCGAACCCGCTGATCACCTTGTCCGTCGTCGAGGGAGCTGGCCACTCCCTGCACCGCGACCGGCCTGACGAATCGATCCGACAGCTTCTGGAGGCTCTGGCATGAGCGACTTCGACCCGACCGCATACCTTCCCGACGACCTCCTCGCGCGGATCCGCGAACGCGCGCCGATCCACGACCGCGAGAACACCTTTCCGCAGCAGGACCTCGACGAGCTGCGCGCGGCCGGGTACCTGTCGATCCTCGTGCCGGCCGAACGCGGTGGTGCCGGGCTCGGCCTCGCCGAGGCCGCCGTCCTGCAGCAGCGTCTCGCGGGGGCGGCGCCGGCCACGGCTCTGGCCATCAACATGCACCTGGTGTGGACCGGCGTCGCGAAGGTGTTCTCCGACCGGGGCGTACCCGGCCTGGAGTTCGTCCAGGACGGCGCGGTCGCCGGCGAGGTCTTCGCGTTCGGCATCAGCGAGGGCGGCAACGACCTGGTCCTCTTCGGCAGCGACACGGCGGCGGTGCCGGACGGCGACGGCGGCTATTCGTTCACCGGCACGAAGATCTTCACCTCGCTCGCCCCGGTATGGACGAAGCTCGGCCTGCACGGCCTCGACACCACGAGCGCCGACGCTCCGAAGCTCGTGTTCGCGTTCATCGACCGCACGGATGCCGTGACCACCTCGGACGACTGGGACACGCTGGGCATGCGGGCCACCCAGAGCCGGACCACCCGGTTGAACGGCGCCACGGCTGATGCGGCACACGTGGTGCGACGCATCGACCCAGGGCCGAGCCCCGACCCGATCGTGTTCGGCATCTTCTCGGTGTTCGAGATCCTGCTCGCCTCCGTGTACACGGGCATCGCGCGGCGAGCGCTGGAGCTCGCCGTGGCGACCGCGCAGAAGCGGCACTCGAAGAAGACCGGCCTCGCGTACAGTCAGGACCCCGACATCCGCTGGCGCATCGCCGACATGTCGATCGCCTACGACGCGCTGCCGCCGCAGATCGCCGCGCTCGCCCGCGACGTCGACGACAGGGTCGACAACGGCCCCCGCTGGTTCCCGCTGCTGTCGGGCGTCAAACACCGCGCGATCACCATGGCCAAGCAGGTCGTGGATGACGCCATGCTCGTCGCGGGCGGCGGTTCCTACTTCTCGGTGAACGAGTTGTCCCGGCTCTACCGAGACGTCCTCGCGGGCGCGTTCCACCCCTCCGACCCCGAGTCCGCGCACTCCACGGCGGCCGGGGCGTTGCTGGGACCGCTCCAGACGTGAGCCCTCTTCTCCGCTGATTCCGCCGACGATCGCTGTTTTCACGGCGGAATCGGTTGCCGTGCCCTGACTCGGGTGCGAGGATCGCATCATGGGTCCGAAGAAGCATCCCTCGCTCGACGCGATCTCCAAGACCATCATCGAGCTGCTGCAGGAGGACGGCCGTCGATCGTACTCCGACATCGGACGCGTCGTCGGCCTGAGCGAGGCCGCCGTGCGGCAGCGCGTACAGCGCCTGACCGAGTCCGGGGTGATGCAGATCGTCGCCGTGACGGACCCGATGCAACTCGGGTTCCCTCGACAGGCGATGATCGGCATCCGCGTGTCCGGCGACACGCGGCGCGTGGCAGAGGCTGTCGCGGCGATCGACGCGGTCGACTACGTGGTCATCACCGTCGGCTCCTTCGACGTGCTCGCCGAGGTGGTCTGCGAAGACGACGACGACCTGCTCGCCCTGATCAACGACGTCATCCGACCGATCGACGGCGTCCTCTCCACCGAGACCTTCATCTACGCCAAGCTGCAGAAGCAGCTCTACAACTGGGGGACCAGATGAGCACCGCCCGCACGATCCCGTCCGAGTCCGCGCTGCAGACGATGGCGAAGGACCATCTCTGGATGCACTTCACGCGACAGTCGACCATGGCCGAGTCCGGTGTGCCCATCATCGTCAAGGGCGAGGGACACCGGATCTGGGATGCGAAGGGCAAGGAGTACTTCGACGGCCTCGCGGGGCTCTTCGTGGTGAACGCGGGCCACGGTCGGCGGCGTCTCGCCGAGGCTGCGGCAGCGCAGGCGTCGGAGCTGTCGTTCTTCCCGCTCTGGTCGTACGCGCATCCGGCGGCGATCGAACTCGCCGATCGTCTCGCCGACGAGGCGCCCGGCGACCTCAACCGCGTCTTCTTCTCCACGGGAGGCGGCGAGGCGGTCGAGACCGCGTTCAAGCTGGCCAAGCACTACTGGAAGCTGCAGGGGAAGCCCGCCAAGCACAAGGTCATCTCGCGCGCGATCGCGTACCACGGTACCCCGCAGGGAGCATTGGCGATCACCGGGATCCCGGCGATGAAGTCGATGTTCGAGCCGGTCACCCCCGGCGGTTTCCGTGTGCCCAACACCAACTTCTACCGTGCGGCCGAGATGGGCGGCCCGGCCGACGACCTCGAGGCCTTCGGCCGGTGGGCCGCCGACCGCATCGAGGAGATGATCCTGTTCGAGGGAGCGGACACCGTCGCCGCGGTCTTCCTCGAGCCCGTGCAGAACTCCGGCGGATGCTTCCCGCCTCCTCCCGGCTACTTCGCGCGCGTGCGCGAGATCTGCGACCGCCACGACGTCCTGCTCGTCTCGGACGAGGTGATCTGCGCCTTCGGGCGACTCGGACACACGTTCGCGTGCACCGGTCTCGGCTACGTCCCCGACATGATCACCTGCGCCAAGGGCATGACGAGCGGGTACTCCCCCATCGGCGCCACGATCGTCAGCGACCGCGTGTACGAGCCGTTCTCGAAGGGCGACGTCTCGTTCCCGCACGGCTACACGTTCGGAGGGCACCCCGTGTCGGCAGCGGTCGCCCTGGAGAACCTGGCGATCTTCGACGAGGAGGGGCTCAACGCCCACGTGCGCGAGAACTCCCCGCTGTTCCGCGCCGAGCTCGAGAAGCTGCTCGACCTGCCGCTCGTCGGCGATGTGCGCGGCGACGGATACTTCTTCGGCATCGAGCTCGTCAAGGACAAGAAGGAGACCTTCGACGACGCCGAGTCGGAGCGGCTGCTGCGCGGCTTCCTGTCTCCCGCCCTGTTCCAGGCGGGTCTGTACTGCCGCGCCGACGACCGTGGAGATCCCGTCATCCAGCTCGCGCCGCCACTCACCGTCGGCCCGTCGGAGTTCCGCGAGATCGAGCAGATCCTCCGCGATGTGCTGACGCGCGCGCAGTCGGTGCTCTGACGACAAAGGGCACAGGCGGGCGCGGATCGGGTCAGATCAGGAAACCCCGCAGCAGCGTCTCCGACCCGGCCAGGTGGTCGCGCATCGCCGCCTCCGCCGCATCGGGGCGTCCGGCCAGGATCGCCGACACGATGCTCTCGTGCTGCTCCCCCGAGTGCTGGATGTTGCGGGGCATGAGCGGGAACGTGTCGAGCCAGGCGTTGACGTCGGCCCTGTTCTCGGCCACGAGTGCGACGAGCGACGGTATGCCGGCAGCCTCCGCGATGGCCAGGTGCAGCAGCGTGTCGAGGCGCCGGTACTCCTCGGGCCCCGCCGGCAGCGCGGCCTCGTGCCGTGCCCAGAGGTCGGCGCGGGTGGCGGCGTCGAGCGTCCGACTCGCGGCGGCTCTGGCAGACCCGGCTTCGAGCACGCGGCGGAGTCCGAGGACATCGTCGAGGTGCTCGGGGGCGACGGTTGCGGAGGCCGACGGATGCGGGAGCGGGTCGGCCACGAACGTCCCTCCGTACCGGCCGCGTCGGGGCAGGAGGTAGCCCGTGTCGGCGAGTTCCCGGATCGCCTCGCGCACGGTGTCGCGGCTGACCCCGAACGAGGCGGCGAGTTCGCGCTCCGGCGGCAAGGACTCCCCCGGCGCGACGACGCCGAGCCGGATCGTCTGCACGAGCCTGGCGACCGCGTCCTCGAGGGCGTTGCCTCGCCGCAGCGGCCGGTAGACCGCCTTCCGCACCTCGACGAGGTCGCCGTCGGAGGAGTGCTCGCTCATGCCTTCACCCTGTCACAGCGAGGTGGGGGTCGCTCACAGCGGCGTGACGTAGGCGTTGGTGATGCCGCCGTCGACCACGAACGCGCTGGCCGTGATGAAGGAGGAGTCGTCGGAGGCGAGGAAGGCGACCGCGGCCGCGAGCTCCTCCGGCTCGGCGAATCGTCCCATCGGCACGTGCACGAGACGCCGCTGTGCGCGCTCGGGGTCCTTCGCGAACAGCTCCTGCAGCAGCGGCGTGTTCACCGGCCCGGGGCACAGGGCGTTCACCCGCACACCCTGGCGGGCGAACTGCACACCCAGCTCGCGCGACATCGCGAGGACCCCGCCCTTGGAGGCGGTGTAGCTGATCTGCGAGGTGGCCGAACCCAGCAGGGCCACGAACGATGCGGTGTTGATGATCGACCCGCGTCCGGCGGGGACCATGTGCCGCAGCGCCGCGCGACTGCACAGGTACACGCTCTTGAGATTGACGTCCTGCACCCGGTCCCATGCGGGGAGCTCCGTCGTCTCGATCGAGTCGTCGTCGGCCGGAGAGATGCCCGCGTTGTTGAATGCGATGTCGATGCGCCCGAACTCCTCCGCGACGCCGTCGAACAACGCGTTCACCTTCGCTTCATCGGCGACGTCGACCGGACGGAACGCCCCGCCGACCTCGGCGGCCGCCGCCTCACCGGTCGTCGGGTCGACATCGGCGATCACGACGAAGGCGCCCTCGGCGGCGAAGCGTCTGGCGGTGGCGAACCCGATGCCGCTCGCACCGCCGGTGATGATGGCGACGCGTTCGCGGAGTCGTTGGGTCAGGTCGATGCTCATGAGGGTTCTCCGTTCCGGATGGGATGGGTTGCGCGGCGATCAGACGTCGTCGGTCGCGAAGAAGACGTTCTTGGTCTCGGTGAAGTGCTCGGCAGCGTCCGGGCCGAGCTCTCGCCCCAGCCCCGAGGCCTTCATGCCGCCGAACGGGGTCGCATAGCGCACCGAGGAGTGCGAGTTCACCGACAGCACCCCGCTGCGCACACCCCGCGCGACGCGCACTCCACGGCCGAGGTTCTGCGTCCACACCGATCCGGCGAGGCCGTAGATCGTGTCGTTGGCCAGGCGGATCGCGTCGGCTTCATCCTCGAACGGCATCACCGCCACGACGGGCCCGAACACCTCCTGCTGCGCGATCCGATCGGCGGGGTCGGCCCGCACGACGGCCGGGGCGAGCCAGAACCCGTCCCCCTCGGGGGCCGTGCCACGGAAGGCGATGTCGGCGCCGTCGAGGAACGAGGCGACGGTGTCGCGATGCCCCGCCGAGATGAGGGGTCCCATGTCGGAGTCCTCGCGGGCCGGGTCGCCCACGCGCCACGCAGCAACGGCGGGTTCGAGGAGCTCGAGGAAGCGGTCGTAGACCGAGCGCTGCACGAGCAGTCGGCTGCGTGCGCAGCAGTCCTGGCCGGCGTTGTCGAACACGGAGCCGGGGACACCTGCCGCCGCCTGTTCGAGGTCGGCGTCGGCGAAGACGATGTTCGCGCTCTTGCCGCCGAGTTCGAGCGTGACCGGCTTGAGCGCGCGCGCACACCCGGCCGCGACCTCGATGCCCACCTCGGTCGAGCCGGTGAAGACGACCTTGCGCACGTCGGGGTGCTCGACCAGACGCTGGCCGACGACCGATCCCGAGCCCGTGACGACCTCGAACAGCCCCTCGGGCAGCCCTGCTTCACGCGCGAGCTCGCCGAGACGGAGCGCGGTGAGCGGAGTCAGCTCCGCCGGCTTCAGCACCACGGCGTTGCCCGCGGCGAGCGCGGGCGCGAACGCCCACGAGGCGATCGTCATCGGGAAGTTCCACGGCACGATGACCCCGACCACGCCGTACGGGTCGTGGAAGGTGACGTCGAGACCGCCGGACACCGGGATCTGGCGGCCGGACAGCCGCTCCGGATCGGCGGAGTAGTAGTTCAGCACCTGGGCGACGTGCGACGCCTCCCATCGCGCGGAGCCGATCGGATGCCCGGAGTTGAGCACCTCCAGCTGCGCCAGCTCCTCGGCCGCCCCCTCGACGGCACGGGCGAAGGCCCTGAGCGCATCGGCGCGGGCGACCGGAGCGAGGGCCGCCCACCGGCGCTGTGCGGCGACGGCACGCGCGATGGCGGCATCGGTCTCGGCGACATCGGCGCGCGCCACCTCGCGGATCGCCGTGCCGGTCGACGGGTTGATGACGGTGAACGCGCTCATCGGGCGCCCTCCTTCCGACCCGCGGCGAACGCGCGAGCCTGTGAGACGAGATCTTCGAAGAGGCGCCGGTCCTCGGCGTTCTCCTCCGGATGCCACTGGATGCCGACCACGTGCCCGCCTGAGGTGTCGACGAACGCCTGGACGAGCCCGTCGTCGGAACGCGCCGCGGCGATCAGCCCCTCACCGAGGCGTTCGATGCCCTGATGGTGGTAGCTGTGGACGCGCGCATCGCCGGCGCCGAGCACGCCCGCCAACGCCGTGTCGTCCGTCACCTCGATGTCGTTCTCGGCGAAGACACCCCCTCCGAGGCGGTAGCGCTCGGTACCCAGCGACTCGGGCAGATGCTGCTGGAGGGTTCCCCCGCGGGCCACGTTCACGAGCTGCAGACCACGGCAGATCGCGAGCACCGGCATCCGGCGCCGCTCCGCCGCGCGGAACAGGGCCAGCTCCCACGCATCGCGATCGACCCGGGCGGGGTCGGTGAGCGGATGCCGCTCCGCGCCGTAGAGCTCCGGCGCGACGTCGGCACCCCCGGAGAGGATCAGCCCGTCCATGCCCGAGATGGCCGCATCCGCCGCGTCGGGGTCCTGCGGGGGCAGCAGCAGCGCGATGCCGCCCGACGCCGTCACTCCGGTCAGGTACTGCTCGGGAAGGAACGCGGCGCGCACATCCCACACCCCCTGCTGCGCCCGTTCGAGGTAGGTCGTGACGCCGATCAGCGGCGCCGGGTCAGAGCCGTTCGAAACCACGGATGCGCTCCCAGTCGGTGACGGCGGCGTCGTAGGCCTCGACCTCGATGCGCGCCTGGTTCAGGTAGTGGTCCACCACATCGTCGCCGAACGCCTCGCGCGCGATCGTGGAGGCGCTGAACAGCTGCGCGGCCTCGCGCAGGGTCGTCGGCAGGTGCTCGACCCCGGCCTCGTACGCATTGCCGGTGAGGCGCTCGGGCAGCGGAAGTTCGTTCTCGATGCCGTACAGCCCGCCGGCGATGATGGCCGAGATGCCGAGGTACGGATTGACGTCGCCGCCCGGCACCCGGTTCTCGACCCGCAGTCCCGATCCCGAGCCGATCACGCGCAGCGCGCACGTGCGATTGTCGATGCCCCACGCCACCCCGGTCGGGGCGAAGCTGCCCTTGGCGAAGCGCTTGTACGAGTTGATGTTGGGTGCGTAGAGCAGGGTGAACTCGCGGAGCGTGGCGAGGATACCCGCGATCCAGTGCTCCATGAGGGGGCTGAATCCGTGCTCGCCGTCGCCGGCCATGACGGGTGTGCCGTCCGCGTCGCGCAGCGAGAGGTGGATGTGACAGCTGTTGCCCTCCCGCTCGTCGAACTTCGCCATGAAGGTGAGTGCCTGCCCGTGCTGCTCCGCGATCTCCTTCGCGCCGTTCTTGTAGAGGGCGTGCTGGTCGGCGGTCTCGCGCACTTCGGCGTAGCGGAAGGCGATCTCCTGCTGCCCCAGGTTGCACTCGCCCTTCACGCCCTCGCAGTACAGCCCTGCGCCGTCCATGCCGTTGCGGATGTCGCGCAGCAGCGGCTCGAGCCTGGTGGAGGCGAGCAGGTTGTAGTCGACGTTGTAGTCGGTAGCCGGGGTCAGACCCTCGTACTTGCGGGCCCAGGCGTCGCGATAGGTGTTGTCGAACACGATGAACTCGAGCTCGGTGCCCGAGAACGCCGTCCATCCCCGTTCGGCCAGTCGGTCGCGCTGGCGGTCGAGGATCGCCCGGGGCGAGGGGCCGACCGGTTCGCCGTTGCCCCATACGAGGTCGGCGATCACGAGCGCGGTGCCGGCGAGCCACGGGATCCGTCGCAACGTCGCGACGTCGGGCCGCAGCACCATGTCGCCGTACCCGCGGTCCCACCCGGACATCGCGTAGCCGTCGACCGTGTTCATGTCGACATCGACCGACAGCAGGTAGTCGCAGGCTTCCGCCCCGTGGTGAAGGATGTCCTCCTGGAACAGTCGCGCGGAGACCCGCTTGCCGACCAATCGTCCCTGCGCATCGGCGAAGGCCACGATCACCGTGTCGATCTCGCCGGCGGCGATGCCGGCATCCAGTTGCTCGATGCTCAGGTTTCCCGCCATCGTCTCGCTCCCGTCGTCGTGGTGAAGCGATCGGCCGACCGGCTTCGCCCTCAGAGTAGATCACCTCGGGGTTTAAAGGTAGACGAAACCACCATTGACTGCCACAATCATGCCCAAGGTGCACCCGGCGCCTGTGTGTGCATGCGAACGGAGAGCGGATGTCTGAGCAGAGCAATGAATCTCGCAAGGTCGCTGGGGCGACCTATACACGAGCCGGGAGCGAGTACTTCGAGAAACGGACCCTGAAGCGCTCGGCCGGCGTCTGGGGCCTCTGGGGTCTCGCGGTCGCCGCAGTCATCTCCGGCGACTTCTCCGGGTGGAACTTCGGCATCGACTTCGCCGGCTTCGGCGGCATGCTCATCGCCTTCGTGATCCTCGTGCTGATGTACTACGGAATGATCTTCGCGATCGGCGAGATGGCGGCCATGATGCCGCACACCGGCGGCGCGTACTCGTTCGCGCGGTCCGCGATGGGGCCGTGGGGCGGCTTGGTGACCGGAGCTGCGGAGACGATCGAGTACGTCGCGACCACGGCGGTGATCGTCTACTTCTCGGCGTCGTATGCGAACGGCATCACCAGCGAGCTGCTGGGACTCGAACTGCCGGGATGGGTCTGGTATCTCATCCTCTACATCGTCTTCATCGCCCTGAACTCGGCGGGAGCGGCGATCTCGTTCCGCTTCGCGATCGTCGTCTCGATCATCTCGATCGGCATCATCGTGGTGTTCTCGCTGATGGCGATCTTCTCCGGCGCCTTCAGCTGGGATGCACTGTGGGACATCGCCCCCGACCCCGGCCAGACGGAGTTCCTGCCGCACGGCGTGCTGCCGATCCTGTTCGCCCTGCCCTTCGCGATGTGGTTCTTCCTGGGGATCGAGGAACTGCCGCTCGCCGCGGAGGAATCGCACAACCCGACGCGCGACATCCCGAAGGCCGGGTTCTGGGCCCGTGGCACCCTCATCGTCACCGGTCTGCTGGTGCTGTTCCTCAACACCGGCGTGATCGGCGCGGAGGCGACCGGCACGGCCGGAGAGCCGCTGCTCGACGGCTTCCGCGCGATCGTCGGCGACCAGCTCGCCGCGGTGCTGGCGCTGTTCGCCCTGATCGGCCTGCTCGCCTCGCTGCAGGGCATCATGTTCGCCTACGGCCGCAACATGTACTCCCTCTCCCGTGCCGGCTACTACCCGCGGTTCCTCTCCCTCACCGGCAAGCGGCAGACGCCGTGGGTGGCGCTCGTCATCGGCGCGGCCATCGGCTTCGTCGCCCTCATCGTCCTCGACGTGCTGGCGGCCGTCGACGCCGAGGGCGCGGGTTCCGTGGCCGGCGCCATCGTGTTGAACATCGCCGTCTGGGGCGCCGTGCTCGCCTACGGACTCCAGCTGGTGTCGTTCATGATCCTGCGGAAGAAGTACCCCGACGTGGAGCGCCCGTACCGCAGCCCCTGGGGCATCCCTGGTGCAGCCGTCGCGCTGGTGATCGCCGCGCTCATCTTCGTCGGCTTCCTGCTGAACCCGACGTTCGGCCCGGCGATCATCGCCATCGCGATCGTGTACGTCGTGATCCTGCTCGGCTTCGGGCTGTTCTTCCGGCACCGCCTGGTGCTCTCGCCCGAGGAGGAGTACGCCATCTCCGGCGGATCGCACGGCGACCCGCAGGCCGAGGGGTACGACGCCATGGAGGACGAGGTGTTCGACGGCGGCAGGTGATCCGCACCACCGCCGGCAGCGCCTCGACGTCCGCGTCGGGGCGCTGCGTCGTGTTCTACCTGCGGTCGAAGTCGAACGCCTTGAGGAGCTCGAGCACCGCTTTGTCGCGTTCCTCGCCGCCCTCGTCGAACATGTGGGTGACGTGCGTGCGCAGGTGGTTCTCCAGCAGCAGCCGGTTCAGCGACTCGAGGGATCGCTGGATCGCGCGGGACTGCGTGATGATGTCCATGCAGTACTCCTCGTTCTCGATCATCCGCGCGACCCCGCGCATCTGCCCCTCGAGGATGCTGGTGCGGTGCAGGGCACGCTTCTTGATGTCTTCGATCACCCCTTGAGGCTACTCGCCTCGTGAAAGGATGACGTCATGCCGCGAACACCGATGACGCAGCTCTCTCCCGCCGATCAGGAACGGCTGCGCGCCCTGCGCCGCATGAAGACCGTCGCCCTCGGGGCGCTCGTGTTCATGGCCGTCGTGTTCGTGTTCGCCTTCGCGTTCCAGCAGCGGGTCGACGGGTTGGCGTACGTGCGCGCTGCTGCAGAAGGCGGAATGGTCGGTGCCCTCGCGGACTGGTTCGCGGTGACCGCGCTCTTCCGCCGGCCGCTCGGGCTGCCCATCCCGCACACCGCGATCATCCCGAGCCGCAAGGACGAGATCGGGCGGACACTCGGCGAGTTCGTCGAGACCAACTTCCTGGCGGGCGACGTCGTGCGCACCAAGCTGTCGAGCACGCACATCGCCCTCCGCGCCGGCGAGTGGCTGCGCGAGGCTCCGCACGCCGAGCGGGTCGGGGCGGAGGGAGCGACGATCGCGACGGCCGTGCTCAACGCCCTGAGCGACGACGACGTGCGCGACCTGATCACCGACCTCGCGCGCGAGCACCTGGTGACCCCGGAGTGGGGACCCCCGGCCGGTGCCTGGCTCGAGAAGATCGTCGAGGCGGATGCCCACCACGGCGCCGTCGACCTCGCTGCCGACAGCATCTCACGCTGGCTCGACGCGAACGCCGAGTCGTTCACTGGGCTCGTCTCGCGGCGGCTCCCCGGCTGGGTGCCGAAGCTGGCGCATCGCTTCGTCGACGACACGGTCTACCACGAGGCGGTCAAGTTCGTGCATGCCGTGCAGGCCGACCCGCGCCACCCCGCCCGCCTGGCCGTCGACGGCTACCTCGCACGACTGGCCGACAACCTGCAGAACGACCCCGCGACGCGCGCCAAGCTCGAGAACGCGAAGGCATCGCTGTTCGACAGTCCCCGTGTCGGGGCATTGGCGGCCGAAGCGTGGAACACCGCCAAGAACGGACTGCTCACCGCCCTCGCCGACCCCGAGAGCGGGCTCCGCCGCCGCGCCGTCCAGGCCCTCCAGGAGGTGGGCGAGCGCCTCACGACGGACACGGCCCTGCAGCACCGCGTCGACACCTGGGTGTCTGATGCGGCCGTCTTCCTGGTCGACCGCTACCGCCACGACATCGCGTCGATCATCACCGACACCGTCGAACGCTGGGACCCCGCGGAGACCACGGAGAAGATCGAGCTCATGGTGGGTCGCGACCTGCAGTACATCCGTCTGAACGGCACGTTCGTCGGCGCACTCGCCGGCCTCGCGATCTTCTCCATCGCCCACGCCCTGATCCCCGGAGTCTGACATGACCCCCGCATCCCGACCACTCAGCCACGACCCGCTCTGGCCGCGCGCCGGCGCCTGGCCCGCCTTCGACGGCACCGCCGATGCCGTGCTGCTCGGAGTGCCGACTTGGCGCACCTCGCTCTCGCCCACCGGCGCACACGCCACACCGGCGGCGATCCGCGACGCCCTCCCCCGCTACGGGACCGCTCTGATGGGGCCGCCCGCCGTCGAGCTCGGCGAGGTTCTGCCCATCGCGGATGCGGGCGACGTGGCAGACCCCGACGGCGCTTCCGGGGAGGCGAGGGTGATCTCTCGGGTGCGCGACCTCACCGCTGCGTCGAAGCTCGTGATCGCACTCGGCGGCGACAACTCGCTCACGTACCCGGTGGCACTCGGAGCCGAGGCGACCGGGCTCATCACGTTCGATGCGCATTTCGACCTGCGCGACGGCATCTCGAACGGCACGCCGGTGCGCCGCCTCGTCGAAGACGACCCCGCCGCATCGACGCTGGACACCGCGCGGATCGACCCGACCAGGATCGTGCAGATCGGCATCGCCGACTTCGCGAACTCGGTGGCCTACGCCCGCCGCGCGGCCGACTGGGGCATCAGGGTCATCACGCTCGACGAGCTCCGCCGCCGCGGGATCGACGACGTGGTCGCCGAGGCCGTCGAGATCGCCGGCGCCGGAGAAGATCCCCGCGTCCACCTCGACATCGACGTCGACGTCTGCGACCGATCCGTCGCTCCCGGCTGCCCCGCGAGCGTGCCGGGCGGTCTGCAGGCGTGGGAGCTGCGCGCACTCACCCGCGCCGTCGCCGCAGACGGCCGCGTCGTGAGCGCCGACCTCGCCGAGGTCGACGCGACCGCCGACGCCGACGACGCCCGCACCGTCCGACTGGCCGCGCTGTGCGTGCTGGAGCTCCTCGCCGGACTCTCCGCACGCGCATGAGGATCGTCGCCTCCGGGACGCACGCGAGCGGCAAGAGCACTCTGATCTCGGACTTCCACGCCGCGCACCCCGAGTACCTCGTGCTCGGCGACCCCGTCGACGACGTCGAGAGGGAGATGGACGATCCCGCCGGCGAACCGAGTTTCGTCGCACAGCTACGGGTCTCCGCGATGCGACTGCGCCAACACGCCGATCGGCGGAACCTCCTCGCTGAACGGAGCCCCCTCGACTTCGCCGCCTACCTCATCGCGCTGGAGGCGTTGGGCCGCAGTCCCGGCGCCCTCATCCCCCGGGCGGTCGAGCTGGCCGCGGAGTCTCTCTCGACCGTCGACCTCGCCGTGCTGGTGCCGCTCGACGCCCGCCATCCGATCCACGTGCCGTCCGACGAGGATCCGGAGCTCCGCGAGGCGATGGACCTGGCGCTGCTCGAGCTCGCTGACGACATCGAGCACGACGTCGCATCGCGGTTCCTGATGGTCGCGGGCGACCGTGCGGCGAGGTTGCGCTCCGTGCAGGAGGCCATCGGGCGGTGACCGGCCGCTACCCGGTCGACGTCGATCTCAGCCGATCGCCCGCCCGTCCTTCCACACCCGGCACACGAGCGGCACGCCGGGGCGGTAGGCGAGATGGATGCGGGTCGGCGCATCGAGCAGCACGAGGTCGGCCCTCGCGCCCGGAGCGATCACGCCGATGTCGTCACGGCGCAGAGCCCTCGCCCCACCCGCGGTCGCCGCCCACACCGCCTCTGCCGGGGTCATGCCCATGTCGCGCACGGCGACGGCGATGCAGAACGGCATCGACGAGGTGAAGCTCGACCCGGGGTTCGTGTCGCACGCGAGAGCCACGGTCACCCCCGCGTCGATCAGACGCCGCGCGTCCGGGTAGGGCTGCCGTGTGGAGAACTCGACACCGGGCAACAGCGTGAGCACGGTGTCGGAGCCCGCGAGCATGTCGACGTCGCTGTCGGTCAGGTACGTGCCGTGATCGATGGATGCCGCGCCCAGCTCGACGGCGAGCCGCACGCCCTCGCCCGGCCCGAGCTGGCTGGCGTGCACGCGCGGAACGAGCCCGCGGGCGACGCCGGCCTCCAGCACGCGCCGCGACTGCGCGACCGTGAACGCCCCGGTCTCACAGAACACGTCGATCCACTTCGCGTGCGGCGCGCAGACGTCGAGCATGGGGCCGGTCACCAGGTCGACATAGGAGTCGGGAGCGTCGACGTACTCGGCTGGCACGACATGCGCCCCGAGGAAGGTCACCTCGGGAGTGACCTCGGCGGCGAGCCGGACGAGACGCTCCTCGTCGGCGACGCTCAGCCCGTACCCGCTCTTGATCTCGACGGTGGTCGTCCCCTGCGCGAGCATCTCGTCGACGAACCCCCGCAGTCGGGTCCGCAACTCCTCGTCGCTCGCCGCGCGGGTGGCCGCGACGGTCGAGCGGATGCCGCCGGCCGCATACTTCTGCCCGGCCATCCGCGCCTCGAACTCCGCCGCTCTGTCTCCGGCGAAGACGAGGTGGCTGTGACTGTCGACGAATCCGGGGATCACGGCACGGCGGCCGGCATCGATGGTCTCGTCCGCCGCCGGAGCGTCGGTCGCGGCCCCGACCCAGGCGATGCGCCCGTGGTCGATCAGGACGGCGGCATCCACCATCGTGCCGCAGGGGTCGCCGGCCGAGGCGACGTTGGTGGTCAGCTCCGCGATGTCGGCGATCAGCGTACGCATCGCCGCTCCTCTCGTCCGAGGTCCTTCGAGTGTGTCAGAGCATGGGGATGTTCAGGCCGCGCTCACGGGCGACCTTGCGGGCGTGCTCGTACCCGGCGTCCACGTGACGCATCACCCCGGTGCCCGGGTCGTTCGTGAGCACGCGCTCGAGCTTCTCGGCGGCCAGGGCCGAGCCGTCCGCGACGGTGACCTGACCCGCGTGGATCGAACGTCCGATGCCGACTCCGCCGCCGTGGTGCAGCGACACCCACGAGGCGCCGGACGCCGTGTTCAGCAGTGCGTTGAGCAGGGGCCAGTCCGCGATCGCATCGGATCCGTCCTTCATCGCCTCGGTCTCCCGGTATGGCGACGCGACGGATCCCGAGTCCAGGTGGTCGCGTCCGATCACGATCGGCGCCGACAGCTCACCCGACGCGACCATCTCGTTGAACCTGAGGCCCGCGAGGTGGCGCTCCTTGTAGCCGAGCCAGCAGATGCGGGCGGGCAGTCCCTCGAAGTGCACCTTCTCGCCGGCCTTCTCGAGCCAGCGGTGCAGAGCCGCGTCCTCCGGGAAGAGCTCCGCGATCGCGCGGTCGGTCTTGAAGATGTCCTCGGGGTCTCCCGAGAGCGCCGCCCACCGGAACGGCCCCCGCCCCTCTTCGAACTGCGGGCGGATGTACGCCGGCACGAAGCCGGGGAACGCGAACGCCCGGTCGTAGCCGCCGAGCTGCGCCTCGGCCCTGATCGAGTTCCCGTAGTCGAACACTGCGGCACCGGCATCCTGGAAGGCCACCATCGCCTCGACGTGAGCGGCCATCGACTCCCGGGAGCGTCGCGTGAATTCCTCGGCGTCGCGCTCGGCCTCGGCCCTCCAGTCTTCGACCGCGATGCCCAGCGGGAGATAGGCGAGGGGGTCGTGGGCGCTGGTCTGGTCGGTCACGATGTCGATCGGCACCCCCCGACGCCGCAGCTCGGGGAAGACCTCCGCCGCGTTGCCGACGACGCCGACGGAGCGGGCCTCGCCGGCTTCCTTGGCCTCGACGACCCTGGCGACCGCCGCATCGAGGTCGGTCGTGTACTCGTCGAGGTAGCCGTGCTCGACGCGACGAGACAGGCGAGATTCGTCGACGTCGACGATGAGCACCGCTCCGTCGTTCATGGTCACGGCGAGCGGCTGCGCCCCGCCCATCCCGCCCGCACCGCCGGTGAGGGTGAGGGTGCCGCGCAGCGAGTCCCGACCGAGCGAGCGAGCCACGGCGGCGAACGTCTCATACGTGCCCTGCAGGATGCCCTGGGTACCGATGTAGATCCATGACCCTGCGGTCATCTGCCCGTACATGATGAGGCCGAGCTCCTCGAGCCGCCGGAACTCCGGCCACGTGGCCCAGTCCCCGACCAGGTTCGAGTTGGCGATCAGCACGCGCGGGGCCCACTCGTGCGTGCGGAACACCCCGACTGGCTTGCCCGATTGCACGAGCAGCGTCTCGTCGGGCTCGAGCTCGTCGAGGGTGCGCACGATCGCGTCGTACGCCTCCCAGCTACGGGCGGCCCTACCCGTGCCCCCGTAGACCACCAGGTCTTCCGGGTGCTCTGCGACCTCGGGGTCGAGGTTGTTCATCAGCATGCGCTTCGCGGCTTCGGCGCCCCAGCTCTTCGCGGTGCGCTCGTTGCCGCGCGCGGCGCGGACGACGCGGGGGCCTGCAGCGGTGTGATCAGCCATCGATGTGCTCCTTTGCGATGCGGGCGACGTCGCCCGACTGGACGAGCGCGGTGACCGCTTCCATCTCCGGCGAGAGGAAGCGATCGGGACCGGGGCCCGCCGCGACGGTGCGGACCAGGTCGCGCACGGCGCCGGTCACGGGCCCCGCCTGCAGCGGTGCGCGGAGGTCGAGCGCACGAGCCGCCGTGAGGATCTCGATCGCGAGCACGCGCCCGAGGCCGTCGATCGCGCGGCGCAGCTTGCGCGCGGCGGCCCAGCCCATCGAGACATGATCCTCCTGCATCGCCGAAGACGGAATCGAGTCGACGGATGCCGGGACCGCGAGCCGCTTGAGCTCGGACACGATCCCCGCCGCGGCATACTGCGCGATCATCAAGCCGGAGTCGACGCCGACCTCATCCGCGAGGAAGGGTGGGAGGCCGTGGCTGCGCGCCGGGTCCAGCGCCCGGTCCGTGCGACGCTCCGAGACCGAGGCCACATCGGCGATCGAGATCGCGAGGAAGTCGAGGACGGCGGCCACGGGTGCGCCGTGGAAGTTCCCGTTCGACTCGATGCGTCCGTCCAGGGTGATCACCGGGTTGTCGATCACGCTGGCGAGCTCGCGCCCGGCGATCATCGCGGCGTGGCCGGCGGTGTCACGTGCGGCTCCATGCACCTGGGGCGAGCACCGCAGCGAGTACGCATCCTGCACCCTGCCGTCGTCCGGCCCCTTGTGGCTGGCCACCATCGGGGAGTCCGCGAGGAACGCGCGGAGGTTCGTAGCGGACTCGGCCTGCCCCGTCTGCGCACGCAGCGCCATCAGGTCGGCGGCGAACACCGCATCCGTGCCGAGCTGCGACTCCACCGACATCGCGGCGGCCAGATCTGCGGTGAACAGCAGCACTTCGAGGTCGTGAAGCGCCAGCACCAACATGCCGAGCATGCCGTCGGTGCCGTTGATGAGCGCGAGCCCCTCCTTCTCGACGAGGGTGAGCGGCTCGATGCCCGCGGCGGCGAGGGCCTCGGCCGCGGGCACCAGGGTTCCGGAGGCGTCACGCACGTCCCCCTCTCCCATCGCGGCGAGGGCGATGTGCGCGAGGGGCGCGAGGTCGCCGGAGCAGCCGAGCGATCCGTACTCGCGGACGACGGGAGCGATGCCCGCGTTGAGCAGGGCGGCGAAGGTCTCGACGACGACCGAGCGCACGCCGGTGCGTCCGGTCGCGAGGGTCTGCAGGCGCAGCAGCTGAAGGCCGCGGACGACCTCGCGCTCGACCTCGGCTCCGGTACCCGCGGCGTGCGAGCGGATCAGGCTGGCCTGGAGCTGCAGGCGGCGCTCGGGGGCGATGAACGTGGTCGCGAGGGCGCCGAACCCGGTGGAGACGCCGTAGTGCGGGTGCGGGTCGGCAGCGAGGCCGTCGACCACACGGCGGGTCCCCGCGACGCGGGCGAGAGCGGCCGTGTCGACCACGACGGGCGCATGGTGACGGGCGACGGCCACGACATCCGCGGGCGACAGCGGCGCGGCGCCGACGAGCACAGGGGAAAGTTCGGTCATGTTCCGATTCCACACCCGTCGTGTCGTACGCGGCAGCCGATCATGCGATGCTTTGTCTGTGATCCCAGACAACGCCGAACCATCGGAACCCGAGACGTCCGCGGCTCAGGTGCCGGCCGCGGAGAACACGCTGCGTATCCTGAGCTATCTCGCCGCTCGGCCCGCTCCTGTGGCGGCGTCGGCGGTCGCGCGCGAACTCGGGCTGCCGCGCTCGACGGTCTACCACCTCCTCACGACGCTCGCCGCGCACGGGTACGTACTGCATCTACGCGAGGAGAGGCGGTGGGGACTGGGCACGTCGGCTTTCGAACTGGCGGGCGGGTACACCCGTCAACAGCCGCTGGCGCGCAGAGGCCGGCCCCTGGTTGCCGCGCTGTCGGATCGCTTGGGCGAGAGCGCACACCTGGCGGTCATGAGCGGTGGCGATGTGCTGTACATCGTCGAGGAACGTGCACCTCGGCGCCCGGCGCTGGTGACGGATGTGGGAGTGCGGCTTCCCGCGCACCTCACGGCCTCGGGCAGGGCGATGCTGGCGGCGCTGCCCCGGGAACAGGTGCGCGCCCTGTACCCGGATGTCTCGGCATTCCCAGACCGCACCGGCGTGGGGCCCCGCACTCCACGCGAGCTGCGGGACCTGCTGCGAGACGTGCGAGCACGGGGGTACGCGACGGAGAACAGCGAGATCGCGGATGGCCTGCGCAGCGTGGGGGCCGCAGTGCTCGATGCCGCGGGGTGGCCCGTTGCGGCGGTCGCGGTGACGTGGGGGCGCGCAGAGCTGGACGAAGAGCTGCTTGCCGCTGCGGTGCAGGAGTGCGCGGCCATGCTCGAGGCGCGCCTGAAACGCTGAGCATTCGCGTTAACGCAAAATGGCCACCCAGCGTTGGGTGGCCATTTTGTTTAAAAGGAGTCCGGCGGTGTCCTACTCTCCCACAGGGTCCCCCCTGCAGTACCAT
>NZ_JBEZXF010000006.1:0-5446 GCF_040637855.1 Microbacterium sp. NPDC028030
TGAGAATTCCTTTGGATCAAAGACCAATCCCTTTCGGGGGGTTGGCATTGGATGAAGTCAGCAATGAATTTGTCTCTTTGGTCAGCATCAAACTCGCTGCGTCATCGTTTTCCCGGTGTCGTATGCATTTCTTTTTTACGGAGAGTTTGATCCTGGCTCAGGATGAACGCTGGCGGCGTGCTTAACACATGCAAGTCGAACGGTGAACACGGAGCTTGCTCTGTGGGATCAGTGGCGAACGGGTGAGTAACACGTGAGCAACCTGCCCCTGACTCTGGGATAAGCGCTGGAAACGGCGTCTAATACTGGATATGTGACGTGATCGCATGGTCTGCGTCTGGAAAGATTTTTCGGTTGGGGATGGGCTCGCGGCCTATCAGCTTGTTGGTGAGGTAATGGCTCACCAAGGCGTCGACGGGTAGCCGGCCTGAGAGGGTGACCGGCCACACTGGGACTGAGACACGGCCCAGACTCCTACGGGAGGCAGCAGTGGGGAATATTGCACAATGGGCGCAAGCCTGATGCAGCAACGCCGCGTGAGGGATGACGGCCTTCGGGTTGTAAACCTCTTTTAGCAGGGAAGAAGCGAAAGTGACGGTACCTGCAGAAAAAGCGCCGGCTAACTACGTGCCAGCAGCCGCGGTAATACGTAGGGCGCAAGCGTTATCCGGAATTATTGGGCGTAAAGAGCTCGTAGGCGGTTTGTCGCGTCTGCTGTGAAATCCCGAGGCTCAACCTCGGGCCTGCAGTGGGTACGGGCAGACTAGAGTGCGGTAGGGGAGATTGGAATTCCTGGTGTAGCGGTGGAATGCGCAGATATCAGGAGGAACACCGATGGCGAAGGCAGATCTCTGGGCCGTAACTGACGCTGAGGAGCGAAAGGGTGGGGAGCAAACAGGCTTAGATACCCTGGTAGTCCACCCCGTAAACGTTGGGAACTAGTTGTGGGGTCCATTCCACGGATTCCGTGACGCAGCTAACGCATTAAGTTCCCCGCCTGGGGAGTACGGCCGCAAGGCTAAAACTCAAAGGAATTGACGGGGACCCGCACAAGCGGCGGAGCATGCGGATTAATTCGATGCAACGCGAAGAACCTTACCAAGGCTTGACATATACGAGAACGGGCCAGAAATGGTCAACTCTTTGGACACTCGTAAACAGGTGGTGCATGGTTGTCGTCAGCTCGTGTCGTGAGATGTTGGGTTAAGTCCCGCAACGAGCGCAACCCTCGTTCTATGTTGCCAGCACGTAATGGTGGGAACTCATGGGATACTGCCGGGGTCAACTCGGAGGAAGGTGGGGATGACGTCAAATCATCATGCCCCTTATGTCTTGGGCTTCACGCATGCTACAATGGCCGGTACAAAGGGCTGCAATACCGCGAGGTGGAGCGAATCCCAAAAAGCCGGTCCCAGTTCGGATTGAGGTCTGCAACTCGACCTCATGAAGTCGGAGTCGCTAGTAATCGCAGATCAGCAACGCTGCGGTGAATACGTTCCCGGGTCTTGTACACACCGCCCGTCAAGTCATGAAAGTCGGTAACACCTGAAGCCGGTGGCCTAACCCTTGTGGAGGGAGCCGTCGAAGGTGGGATCGGTAATTAGGACTAAGTCGTAACAAGGTAGCCGTACCGGAAGGTGCGGCTGGATCACCTCCTTTCTAAGGAGCATCTGACACCTCCGGGTGTCCAGAACCCAGATCGAAGGCATACGTTCTTCGCTGGGAGCTCATGGGTGGAACATTTGACATGGTGCGAACGATGCCTCTCTTCTCTAGTACGCCGCTTGCGGTTGGAACGGGGTGGGTGGCGGATGTCGCACCTGCACGCTGTTGGGTCCTGAGGGACCGGATGCGGATCCTTTGGGATCTGGTCTGAACCTCTGGGCCTTTCGTTGTTTCCCCGGTGGGGAAGCGGTGAGGGGTACCGCCCGTACTTTGAGAACTACACAGTGGACGCGAGCATCTTGCAACAGCCTTCGGGTTGTTGCACAAGATGATCTTAAAGATCATTAGTCAATTTCTGATCCCGCCTTCGGGTGGGGTCGAGTTTTGATTCAAACTCATGTGATTTCAAGTCTTTAAGAGCAAACGGTGGATGCCTTGGCATCTGGAGCCGAAGAAGGACGTAGCAATCTGCGATAAGCCTCGGGGAACTGATAAGCAAGTTTTGATCCGAGGGTGTCCGAATGGGGAAACCCCGCTGGGCGGCGTGCCGACCTAGTGACTCCCGCCTGAATATATAGGGCGGGTAGAGGGAACGTGGGGAAGTGAAACATCTCAGTACCCACAGGAAGAGAAAGCAACCGCGATTCCGTTAGTAGTGGCGAGCGAAACCGGATCAGGCTAAACCTAGCGTGTGTGATAGCCGGCAGGCGTTGCACGTTGGGGGTTGTGGGACTTTTCAGTCATCTCTGCCGAGGTGGCGGCGTTACAAGAAGGTATAGACGAACGGTCTTGAAAGGCCGGTCATAGAGGGTGCCAACCCCGTAGTCGAAATGCTTCTCTTGGCGCGAAGAGTATCCCAAGTAGCACGGGGCCCGTGAAATCCCGTGTGAATCTGTCAGGACCACCTGATAAGCCTAAATACTCCCAGATGACCGATAGCGGACAAGTACCGTGAGGGAAAGGTGAAAAGTACCCCGGGAGGGGAGTGAAATAGTACCTGAAACCGTTTGCTTACAAACCGTTGGAGCCTCCTTAGTAGGGGTGACAGCGTGCCTTTTGAAGAATGAGCCTGCGAGTTAGCGATATGTGGCGAGGTTAACCCGTGTGGGGTAGCCGTAGCGAAAGCGAGTCTGAATAGGGCGATTCAGTCGCATGTCCTAGACCCGAAGCGAAGTGATCTATCCATGGCCAGGTTGAAGCACGTGTAAGAGCGTGTGGAGGACCGAACCCACTTAGGTTGAAAACTGAGGGGATGAGCTGTGGATAGGGGTGAAAGGCCAATCAAACTTCGTGATAGCTGGTTCTCTCCGAAATGCATTTAGGTGCAGCGTTGCGTGTTTCTTGCCGGAGGTAGAGCTACTGGATGGCCGATGGGCCCTACAAGGTTACTGACGTCAGCCAAACTCCGAATGCCGGTAAGTGAGAGCGCAGCAGTGAGACTGTGGGGGATAAGCTTCATAGTCGAGAGGGAAACAACCCAGACCACCAACTAAGGTCCCAAAGCGCGTGCTAAGTGGGAAAGGATGTGGAGTTGCTGTGACAACCAGGAGGTTGGCTTAGAAGCAGCCACCCTTGAAAGAGTGCGTAATAGCTCACTGGTCAAGTGATTCCGCGCCGACAATGTAACGGGGCTCAAGCACGCCACCGAAGTTGTGGCATTGACATTATTGGTAGGCCTTCGTGGTCCAGCCGTGTTGATGGGTAGGAGAGCGTCGTGTGGCCAGCGAAGCGGCGGTGGAAACCAGCCGTGGAGGCTACACGAGTGAGAATGCAGGCATGAGTAGCGAATGACGTGTGAGAAACACGTCCTCCGAAAGACCAAGGGTTCCAGGGTCAAGCTAATCTTCCCTGGGTAAGTCGGGACCTAAGGCGAGGCCGACAGGCGTAGTCGATGGACAACGGGTTGATATTCCCGTACCGGCGAAGAACCGCCCAAGCTAATCCAGTAGTGCTAAGTGTCTGAATCCCAGTGACTGATCCCTTCGGGGTGACGCTCTGGGCCTAGCGCACGACCCCATTCTGGTGCGGTTAGCGTATTAACAGGTGTGACGCAGGAAGGTAGCCCAAGCCAGGCGATGGTTGTCCTGGTGCAAGTGCGTAGGCCGAGTCGTAGGCAAATCCGCGATTCATTGAGGCTGAGACACGATGCGGATAAAAAGTGGGTGATCCTATGCTGCCAAGAAAAGCATCGACGCGAGGTTCTAGCTGCCCGTACCCCAAACCGACTCAGGTGGTCAGGTAGAGAATACCAAGGAGATCGAGAGAATCGTGGTTAAGGAACTCGGCAAAATGCCCCCGTAACTTCGGGAGAAGGGGGGCCTTCGGCGTATAGGGATTTACTCCCGAAAGCGTTTGGAGGCCGCAGAGACTAGTGGGTAGCGACTGTTTACTAAAAACACAGGTCCGTGCCAAGTCGCAAGACGATGTATACGGACTGACGCCTGCCCGGTGCTGGAAGGTTAAGAGGACCGGTTAGCCGCAAGGCGAAGCTGAGAATTTAAGCCCCAGTAAACGGCGGTGGTAACTATAACCATCCTAAGGTAGCGAAATTCCTTGTCGGGTAAGTTCCGACCTGCACGAATGGCGTAACGACTTCCCAACTGTCTCAACCGCGAACTCGGCGAAATTGCATTACGAGTAAAGATGCTCGTTACGCGCAGCAGGACGGAAAGACCCCGTGACCTTTACTACAGCTTGGTATTGGTGTTCGGTGTGGCTTGTGTAGGATAGGTGGGAGACTTTGAAGCATGGACGCCAGTTCGTGTGGAGTCATTGTTGAAATACCACTCTGGTCACTCTGGATATCTAACTTCGAACCGTAATCCGGTTCAGGGACAGTGCCTGGTGGGTAGTTTAACTGGGGCGGTTGCCTCCCAAAAAGTAACGGAGGCGCCCAAAGGTTCCCTCAACCTGGTTGGCAATCAGGTGTCGAGTGTAAGTGCACAAGGGAGCTTGACTGTGAGACTGACAGGTCGAGCAGGGACGAAAGTCGGGACTAGTGATCCGGCAGTGGCTTGTGGAAGCGCTGTCGCTCAACGGATAAAAGGTACCTCGGGGATAACAGGCTGATCTTGCCCAAGAGTCCATATCGACGGCATGGTTTGGCACCTCGATGTCGGCTCGTCGCATCCTGGGGCTGGAGTAGGTCCCAAGGGTTGGGCTGTTCGCCCATTAAAGCGGTACGCGAGCTGGGTTTAGAACGTCGTGAGACAGTTCGGTCCCTATCCGCTGCGCGCGTAGGAAGTTTGAGAGGATCTGACCCTAGTACGAGAGGACCGGGTTGGACGAACCTCTGGTGTGTCAGTTGTTCCGCCAGGAGCACCGCTGATTAGCTACGTTCGGGATGGATAACCGCTGAAAGCATCTAAGCGGGAAGCCGGCCTCAAGATGAGACTTCCATACCTTCGGGTGAGAGGCTCCCAGCCAGACTACTGGGTTGATAGGCCAGATGTGGAAGTGCAGTAATGCATGCAGCTGACTGGTACTAATAAGCCGATGACTTGATAACACACCGTTTGTTGGTGCTACGCGTCCACTGAGTGGTTCTCGATGTACGGTCGAGAACCGCATAACAACAATGACTTTGTTATGTGTTTGATTGAAACATCAATAGTGTTTCGGCGGCCATAGCGTGAGGGAAACGCCCGGTTACATTCCGAACCCGGAAGCTAAGCCTCACAGCGCCGATGGTACTGCAGGGGGGACCCTGTGGGAGAGTAGGACACCGCCGGACTCCTTTTAAACAAAATGGCCACCCAACGCTGGGTGGCCATTTTGCGTT
>NZ_JBEZXF010000007.1:0-2999 GCF_040637855.1 Microbacterium sp. NPDC028030
CGGCGGTCGATGGTATCAACGACATGTCGGAGTCGCTGCTCGGGATGATGCGGGCGATCCAGGACCTGGATCAGCAGCTCGCCGGCAGCTGACACGCACAGCTTCTCGAAGAGGGGCGTCGACCGTGAGTCGACGCCCCTGTTTCGACTCGACCGAGGGGGGACACCATGTCTGATGTGAGTATCGACTACGCCGCGATGGAGGCGAGCCGCACGGCGTACGCGAACATGCGTTCATCGCTCGACGCGGCGACCAGCGGCCTCGGAGACGTCTCCGGTGCTGCCGTTCCGCAAGACGAGCTGCGGCGACGCCTCGAAGACCTCCACGACTCGTGGGGCGGCGGCCTCGACAAGCTCGGCCGCTACGCCGAGGATGCCGGCAAGGGCTTGCAGGGCATCCTCGAAGCCTTCCAGGGACTCGACTCCGAGCTCGCCGCGAGCATGGAGCCCGAGGGCGGAGCAGCATCGTGAGCGCGTTCCCCGCCCTGGGATTCGATCCGGCCCCCGGCGACATCGGGCAGCTCGAGGACTTCGTCCTCGGTCTCTCCTCCGGGTGCGACAGCGTCGACGACGCGCTGGCGATGCTCAACGGGGATGACGACGCGGCCTGGAGCGGTGAGGCGGCCGTCGCCTTCCGCGCAGCGATGAGCGAGGACTTCCGTCCGCACCTGACGGACACGGGGTCCGCGCTGCGGACGTCGCGCGATGCGCTCAGCGCCTGGGTCACCCAGTTGTCGGGGTACCAGGCTCGCGCGCGGGAGCTCGAGGAGCAGGCCGCCGTCGCCGCCGCGAGCGTCAGCAGCAAGGCGAAGGCCACCGAGGATGCCGACGCCGAGGATGCCGACCCCGATGCGCTCTCGGCAGTCTCCAGCGCCCTCGCGACCGCCCAGGGCGAACTCGACGACATCGTCGCCGCCGCGCACCGGCTCAAGACCGACGTCGACACGGATGCGGCCGTGGCGGCGCAGCAGCTGGTCGGTGCGAGCGAGACGCTCAGCGCGTACAAGGGCAACGCGTTCTCCAACTTCCTCGAGGGCGCGGGCGACTGGCTGGCCGACGCCGGCGAGTGGCTCATGGACAACGTCGTGCCGATCCTGGAGGACATCCTCCGGGCGGCGCTGCCGATCATCGCGATCCTCTCGATCTTCATCCCGGTGCTCGGCACCGTGGCACTGATCATGTCGATCGCCCTCGTGGCCATCGACGGGCTCCAGGCCCTCACCGGCCGCGGCTCGTGGACGGACTTCGCGGTGGGAGCCCTCGGGCTGCTCGCGGGCGGTGCGCTCGGCGCGGCCGCGAAGTCGCTGATCGGCCCGGGTGGTGCGGTGCTGGTCCCGTCGATCCAGCGGATGACACCGGCCCTGGCGGGTGGTGGCACGGCCGCGGGAACCCTGGCGGTGACGCTCAACATCAACATGAGCAACATGGTCGCGAACACCTACTGGATGATGTCGTCCGCCAAGGATGCGCATGACAACGGCCAGAGCTTCGTCGAGAGCCTGGGGGGCCCGTGGCAGAACCTCGCCGAGCGGGCGGCGAACACGATCCGCGGTGACGGTCCGAAGACGGACGACGAGCTGTGACCGCCGCGCAGCAGTCTCGGCATCGGGTGTGGCAGCGGATGCCGCAGGGGTGGATCGAGTTCCGAGCCCTCGGTGACCGTTCGCCGCAGGAGTGGATCGACCGGTACCTGGAGAGCGGCGAGGGATGGCTCCCGGACGAGGCGCGCGCATCGATCACGGAGGGGTTCCATGCGGGGGTCCGCATGTTCTCCGATGTGCCGTTCGACTTCGCCGGTGTGTCGATCGTGCTGGGCGAACGGCCGGCCGTGTCGTTCCTGTGCACGAACGTCGTGGCCACGACGGCCGACGAGGTGGCGGATTCCGCTGCTCTGCACCGGCTGCTCCCACTGGGCCGGTTCGGGAGCGACAGCACGGCCGAGACCTTCACCTCGCCGGACGATCGCGTGGGCACGGTGTCCAGCGGCCTGGTGTCGCGGGGCGGCGTCGACGCGGTGATGACGGTCGGCGAGATCCGGTTGCCCGACGATGCCGGCACTGTCCTCATCATGGGCATGTGCTCGGATCCGGCGCAGCGTCAGGAGCTCACGGTGCTGACGGCGTTCGCGCTGTCGATGACGCAGTACCTTCCCGATGGCGTCGAGCCGCAGCTCCCCGAGGGGGCGCGGTTCGAGGCGCCGCTGGACGGCGAATAACCTGGGTCCCATGGCTTTTGCGCTGATCCGACCCGAGTCGCGACCCCTCATCGATGCGGCGCGCACGCAGGACGCCCGTCCGGTGGATGCGGATCGCGCAGCCGCCGTGCTGCGGACGGACTTCGAGCGCTGGTCGCGCTGGGCTCTGGGCCTCCTGGGTTTCACGCTGGCGATCGGCGGCGCGTTCGTCACGGCGGGGATGATCGAAGCCGTGCGGATGCTGGGCGGGTCGCTCGCTCCGGTCGACCTGGCAGTGATCGTGATCGCGGTGATCGTCGCACTGGCCGGACTCGCCGTCCTGGTCGCGCTGTGGTGGAGCGGCCGGCGGATCCTGTCGGCCGCCTCCTGGTGGCTCCGCCTGCCGTACACGACAGGCGGACGTCAGCGCCGCGCGGGTGGCTGGCTCCGGGCGCGCACCGCGAACTTCGAACCTCGCGTCTTCGTGCGGCTCGTCTCGGCGACCCTCGCCCTGCTGGTCGCCGTCGGCGGCATCGCCCTGTTCGTCCGTGATCTGGGAGCCGGAGTCACCTCGATGACGGCGGCCTCGGCTGCCATCGGAGTGATCGCACTGGTGGCAGGCCTCGGGCAGGTCGGGGGAGTCATGCATCTCGTCTCCGGCTTGTCGGAGGCGGATCCGGTGTGGGTGCGGATCCGGTCCGTGTTCGTCCGCCGCTGATCCCGCCCGCGGGTGGGTGGATGGGGAGTTGTGCCCATCGACGGTGGTGTGTGGGGTCTCGTAGGGTGGGTGTATTCGGGCCGGAGGGGTCCGTTCCGTTCGATTTCCG